>DASSBB010000106.1:0-17008 GCA_035699145.1 Marmoricola sp. | reverse complement strand
CGCGCGGCCAATCGGACGCGGCGACCGCCGGGCCGCCTCGGTACGGCACCCACCTAGACTGAGGGCCATGATCCGCCGCATCGACCTCCGTGGCTCCGCAACTGGCGGCGCCCCCGGTCAGTCCTTCGACTACCGCGATGTCGTGCCCCGTGCCGACACCGACGTGGCTGGCACCCTCGAGGTGGTCCGGCCGATTGTCGACGCGGTGCGGCACCGTGGGGTCGAGGCGGTCCTGGAGCTCTCCGCACGGTTCGACGGCGTGGAGCAGGACGACATCGCGGTCCCCGCCGAGGCGATCGCCGAGGCGCTCCGCGAGCTCGACCCCGACATCCGGGCCGGGCTCGAGGAGTCGATCGCCCGGCTCCGGCGTACCTGCGAGGCGGAGCTCGAGGACGACGTCGTCACCGACGTCGTGCCGGGCGGCCGGGTCACGCAGCGGATGGTGGCGATCGACCGGGTCGGCCTCTACGTCCCCGGCGGGGTCGCGCCGCTCGTCTCCAGCGTCGTGATGAACGTCGTGCCCGCCCAGGTGGCCGGGGTGGCCTCGATCGCGCTCACGTCCTCCCCGCAGAAGGAGTTCGGGGGGCTTCCCCACCCGACGATCCTCGCCGCCTGTGCGTTGCTCGGGGTCGACGAGGTCTACTCCGTCGGCGGCGCGCAGGCGATCGCGATGTTCGCCTACGGCGCGGGCACCTGCCGACCGGTCGACCTGGTGACCGGGCCCGGGAACATCTACACCGTCAGCGCCAAGCGGCTGGTCAAGGGCGTCGTCGGGATCGACTCCGAGGCGGGCCCGACCGAGATCGCGATCCTCGCCGACGACACCGCCGACCCGGCGTACGTCGCGGCCGACCTGATCAGCCAGGCGGAGCACGACCCGCTGGCGGCCTCGGTGCTGGTGACCACGAGCGAACAGCTCGCCGACGCGGTCGGCGCCGAGCTCGACGAGCAGGTCGCCGCCACCAAGCACGTGGAGCGGATCCGCACCGCCCTCACCGGGCAGCAGTCCGGGGTGGTGCTCGTCGACGACCTCGAGCAGGGGCTGGAGGTGGTCAACGCCTACGCCGCGGAGCACCTCGAGATCCAGACACGTGACGCGGCCGAGTGGGCGGCGCGGGTGCGCAACGCCGGAGCGGTCTTCGTGGGCGCCTTCGCCCCCGTCTCGCTGGGCGACTACGCCGCCGGATCCAACCACGTCCTGCCGACCGCCGGCTGCGCCTGCCACTCCTCCGGGCTGTCGGTCCGGGCGTTCCGGAAGGCGGTGCACGTCGTCGAGTACACCGAGGCGGCGCTCCGCGACGTGGCTCGTCACGTCGTGACCCTGGCTGACGCCGAGGACCTGCCCGGGCACGGCGCCGCCGTGCGCGTGCGGCTCGGGGACCGGTGATGCGGCTCCCGTTGCGGGAGGAGCTGCGGGGGATCGAGCCGTACGGCGCGCCGCAGCTCGACGTGCCCGTCCAGCTCAACGTCAACGAGAACCCCTACGGCCCCTCCGATCGGGTCGTGGCCGACGTGGCGGCCGCCGTGGCGGACACCACCCGCACCCTCAACCGCTACCCGGACCGGGAGTTCACCGAGCTCCGGGAGGCACTCGCCGGCTACCTGGGCCACGGGGTGCGGGCCGACCAGGTGTGGGCTGCGAACGGCTCCAACGAGGTGATGCTCCAGCTGCTCCAGGCCTTCGGCGGGCCGGGGCGCACGGCGCTCTCGTTCGCGCCGACCTACTCGATGTACCCGGAGTACGCCCGGGACACGAACACCGCCTGGACGACCGGCAAGCGCGAGCACGACTTCGGCGTCGACGAGGCGAGGGCGGTCGCCCTGGTCAAGGAGGTGCGGCCGAGCGTCGTACTCCTGCCGTCGCCGAACAACCCGACCGGCACCGCGCTGCCCCTCGAGACCGCGGCCGCGCTCTGCCAGGCCGCAGCCGGCAACGAGGTGCCCGGCGTCGTGGTCGTGGACGAGGCGTACGCCGAGTTCCGCCGGGCGGGGACGCCGAGCGCCCTGGAGCTGCTGCCCGACCACCCCAACCTCGTCGTGACAAGGACGATGAGCAAGGCGTTCGCGCTGGCCGGGGGACGGGTCGGCTACCTGGCCGCCGGCCCGGAGGTCTGCGACGCGATCCGCGTCGTGCGGCTGCCTTACCACCTCTCCGCGGTCACCCAGGCGGTCGCGCTGGCCGCGCTTCGCCACGCCGACGAGCTGCTGGCGCGGGTCGACGACCTGCGCCTGGAGCGCGACGCCACCGTCGAGTGGCTGCGCGGGCTCGGGCTGACCGTGGCCGACAGTGACGCGAACTTCTGCCTGTTCGGCACGTTCGCCGACCGGCGGCAGGTGTGGGAGGGGCTGGTGGAGCGAGGTGTGCTGATCCGGGAGACTGGTCCCGAGGGGTGGCTCCGTGTGTCGATCGGCACCCCTGAGGAGATGGCGGCGTTCCGTGCCGCCCTGTTGGAGGTCATCGGATGAGCGGGAACCGCCCAGGCAACCGAATTGCCCGGATCGAGCGGCAGACGAAGGAGTCCAAGGTCCTCGTCGAGCTCGACCTCGACGGCACCGGCCGCGCCGACATCAGCACCGGCGTCGGCTTCTACGACCACATGCTGACCGCGCTCGCCCGCCACTCGCTCATCGACCTCACCGTGCAGTCCGACGGCGACCTGCACATCGACGGCCACCACACCGTCGAGGACACCGCGATCGTGCTCGGCGACGCCCTGCTCGAGGCGCTCGGCGACAAGCGGGGGATCCGCCGGTTCGGTGACGCGACGGTCCCGCTCGACGAGGCGCTGGTGCAGGCGGTCGTGGACGTCTCGGGCCGTCCCTACTGCGTCCACACCGGGGAGCCCGAGGGCCAGCAGTTCGTCACCATCGGCGGCTCCGGGGTCGGGTACGTCGGCTCGCTGACCCGCCACGTCTTCGAGACGCTCGCGCACCACGCGCAGATCGCCCTCCACGTCCGGGTCCTCGCCGGCCGCGACCCGCACCACATCGTCGAGACGCAGTTCAAGGCTGTGGCGAGGGCGCTGCGCGATGCCATCGCCCTCGACCCGCGGGAGAGCGGTGTGCCGTCGACGAAGGGCACCCTGTGACCGCAGCCGCTGCGGCCAAGCAGGTCGTGGTCCTCGACTACGGGTTCGGCAACGTGCGCTCCGCCGTACGCGCACTCGAGAGAGCGGGCGCCGAGGTCGAGCTCACCGCGGACCGCACGAAGGCCGCCGACTGCGACGGGCTCGTCGTACCCGGCGTCGGCGCGTTCCAGGCATGCGTCCAGGGGATCCGCGCCGTCCGTGGTCATGAGGTCATCGGCCGCCGGCTCGCCGGAGGGCGGCCGGTGCTCGGCATCTGCGTCGGTCTCCAGGTGATGTTCGAGCACGGCGTCGAGCACGGCGTCGACTCCGAGGGACTGGGGGAGTGGCCCGGTGTCGTGGAACGGCTGCGGGCACCGGTCGTCCCGCACATGGGGTGGAACACGGTCGAGGTCCCCGAGGGCTCGATGCTCTTCGAGGGCGTCGAGGAGGAGCGGTTCTACTTCGTGCACTCCTACGGCGTCCGCGACTGGGTGCTCCGCACCAAGGGGCGCACCACACCACCGCGGGTCACCTGGACGGAGTACGCCGGCGACCGGTTCGTCGCCGCGGTGGAGAACGGGCCGCTGTCCGCCACGCAGTTCCACCCGGAGAAGTCCGGGGACGCCGGGGCCGCCCTGCTCCGCAACTGGGTGGAGTCCCTGTGAACGTTCCGCCGCGGCGCCGCCCGCGATGAGCAAGGAGCGGGCTCGCCGCCGGGAGCTCCGCGAGCACGAGGCCGGGCTCAAGGCGGCGGCCAGGGCGGCCGAGCAGGAGCGCCGCGAGCGGCAGGCGGCGCGGAGCCGGGCGCTCCGGGCTCGGACGACCGACCGGCTGCGGGTGCGGCCGGCCGGACGGCAGAGCGGCGTGCTCGCCCAGCGCCGACGGCGGCAGGACGCCGCCCTGGTCGCCGTACTGCTCTTCCTCAACGTGCTGGTCTGGATCGCCCGCCCCGACTGGGAGTCCCGTCTCGGAGCCCTCGTCGTGACGGTTCTCGCGTTCCCGGTACTGCGGCTGCTGCTCTTCTCGCGCCGCTGACGCTTCCCGCCTCGTCCGATTGGCCGCGCGGGATATGACGCGGCCAATCGGACGAGGCGCGGGTGGCGGTATCACCGACCGAGCCGCCGACTCCTCCTGGCCAGGACGGCAGCCCGTGGGGGCGGCCGACAGAAGGAGCCCTCGGTGACGACTGCCCCCCTCCTCGCGCGGGTACCCGAGCAGCGCACCCCCGGGCGGCACCGCACCGTCGCTACGACCACACCGCTGCTCATCGTCGACCTGGCGGTGGTGCACCGCTCCTACCGGGAGCTGCACGAGGCGCTGCCCGGCGTCGCCCTGCACTACGCCGTCAAGGCGAACCCGTCGGAGCCGGTGCTCCGGGCGCTGCGCGGGCTGGGCGCCTGCTGGGACGTCGCGAGCCCGGGGGAGATCGACGCCGTCCTTGCGGTCGACCCCGACCCGGGCAGGGTCTCCTACGGGAACACCGTGAAGAAGCCCGCCGACATCGCGTACGCCTACGCCCGCGGAGTGCGCCGGTTCTCCGTCGACTGCGACGCGGAGCTCGACAAGCTGCTGGCGCTCGCACCGGGCGCGACCCTGCTGGTGCGGATCTCGACGAGCGGCGCCGGCGCGGACTGGGCGCTCGGGCAGAAGTTCGGCTGCGACGAGGACACGGCCGGGCGCCTCCTCGCCCGGGCGGTCACCCACGGCCACCCGGTGGGCGTCTGCTTCCACGTCGGGAGCCAGCAGCACGACGTCACGGCGTGGGACGAGCCGCTGGCGACGACCGCTCGGCTCCGGGCCGCCCTCCGCGCGCTCGGCTCCGACCTCGCCGTCGTCGACATAGGCGGTGGCTTTCCCGCCCACGCCGCTCAGCCGACGCCCGCAGCTGCCGACTTCGGGGTCGCGATCATGGCGGCGGTCGAGCGACACCTCGGCACCGACCGCCCGACGCTCATGGCCGAACCGGGCCGCGCCCTCGTCGCCGACGCAGGCGTCCTCGAGACCGAGGTGGTCCTCGTCTCCGAGCGCGCCGGCCGGCGCTGGGTGTACGTCGACGTGGGGCTGTTCTCCGGGCTGGCCGAGACGATGGGCGAGGCGATCCGCTACCGGATCTCGGCGCTCCGCGACGGCCGACCGGTCGAGGGGCCGGTGGGCGACGTCGTCCTCGCCGGACCCACCTGCGACAGCGTCGACGTCCTCTACCAGCGGCACCGCCCCGAGCTGCCGCTCGACCTGCACGTGGGGGACCGGTTGCTCTTCCACGCGACCGGCGCCTACACCACGACGTACTCCTCGGTGGGGTTCAACGGGTTCGCACCCCTCCGCGAGGTCCATCGGTGAAGCCGCCGGGGTTCCGGTCGGCGCTGGCGAGCGAAGCGTTTCGCCGGCTGTGCCTGGCCCACGGGCTGGCCACCGTCGGACAGCTCGTCCTGACCCTCGCGGTGGCGGTCCACGTGCTGGCGGAGACGCAGTCGGGACTCTGGGTCTCCGTCACGTTCGCGCTGGCGTTCGCGCCGTACGCCCTCTTCTCCGCGCTCGCCGGTGTCCTCGCCGACCGCCGGTCGCGGAGCGCCGTGCTCGCCGGCGCCGCGTGGGTGCGGGCCGGCCTCACGGTCGTCGTCCTCGTCGGGACCGCCCTGGGGTGGCCGGTCGGCCTGGTGGTCGTCGTGACCGCGCTGGTCGCAGTCGCGGCCACGCCGTCGTACCCGGCTCTCGCCGCAGCGACTCGCGAGTGCGTCCCGGACCGCGACCTCCCGGCGGCGAACGCACTGGTCACCTGCGTCGAGAACGTCACCTGGATCGCCGGTCCGGGGGTGTTCGGGGTCCTCGTGCTGGTGGAGGCCGGCACCCAGGGGGCCGTCCTGGCTGCGGTGGCCCTCTTCGTGGTCGCTGGTCTCGCGGCCGCGGCCGTGCGGCTGGCGCGGCCGGCTCGAGCCGAGGCGACCGGCTGGCTCCGGGACCTCGTCGCCGGGGTGCGAACCGTCGCTCGGCGGCCGGAGGTGAGAGGACCGATGACCTTGGCGGTGCTCGACAACTTCCTCTACGGCTACCTCGTCGTGGCGATCGTGCTGCTCGCCGACGCCGCGCCGGACGGGGCCGAGCCGCTCGGCCGACTCAACGCCACCCTGACCGCGGGTGCCTTGGCGTCGATGGGGGTCGTCAACCGGCTCGTCCGGGGAGGCCGTACCTCGACCGTGCTGGCGGTGACGCTGCTCGGCTTCTGCGGGGCGCTGCTCGCGCTCGGAGCGGTCGGCGCCACCGTGGTCGGCCTCGCGCTCGTCGCGGTGGCCGGGGGTACGACGCTCGTGGCGGAGGTGGCCGCGGTGACGCTGCTCCAGCGGGGGACCGACAACGCAACCCTGGCCAGGGTGTTCGGCGTCTACGACCAGCTGAACGTAGGAGCGATCGCCCTCGGCTCACTGCTGGCCGGTCCGCTGTCGACGCAGCTCGGGGCGCGTGGAGCGCTCGTCGGTGTGGCCGCGGCCGGGCTCGTTCTCGTGCTGCCGGCGCTGGTCACGGACGTCCGCCGGCGTGCCCTAGGGTTTTCGCCATGGCCGACTACCTCGAGCTCCTTCCTGCCGTCGACGTCCAGGGCGGCCGCGCCGTCCAGCTGGTCCAGGGAGTTGCCGGATCCGAGAAGGCCTTCGGCGACCCCGTCGAGGCTGCGCTGAACTGGCAGTCGCGCGGCGCGGAGTGGATCCACCTCGTCGACCTCGACGCCGCGTTCGGGCGAGGGGAGAACCGGCGGCTGCTCGCCGAGATCGTGGGCCGCCTCGACATCAACGTCGAGATGAGCGGCGGCATCCGCGACGACGAGTCGCTCGACGCGGCGCTCTCTGCCGGGTGTCGGCGGGTCAACGTGGGCACGGCGGCCCTCGAGCACCCTCAGTGGTGCGCCCGGGCGATCGCCGAGCACGGCGACCGCGTCGCCGTCGGCCTCGACGTACGCGGCCGGACGCTGGCGGCGCGCGGATGGACGCGCGAGGGCGGCGACCTCTACGAGGTGCTCGCGCGGCTCGACTCCGAGGGGTGCGCGCGGTACGTCGTCACCGACGTCAACAAGGACGGGATGCTCATGGGTCCCAACCTCGACCTGCTGCGTGACGTGTGCGCGGTGACCGACCGCCCGGTGGTGGCGTCCGGCGGAATCACCGAGCTCGCTGACCTCTCCGCGCTTCAGGGGCTGGTGTCGGAGGGGGTCGAGGGCGCGATCGTGGGAACGGCTCTGTACGAAGGCCGGTTCACCCTGGAGGACGCGCTCGCGCTCACCCTGCCCGCCGGGCGTACGCCGTGAGCCTCGCCGTCCGGGTGATCCCGTGCCTCGACGTCGACGCAGGGCGAGTGGTCAAGGGGGTCAACTTCCAGGAGCTCCGCGACGCCGGCGACCCCGTGGAGCTGGCGAAGGCGTACGACGCCGAGGGCGCCGACGAGCTGACGTTCCTCGACATCAGCGCCTCCCACGAGGGTCGGGCGACGACGTTGGACATCGTCTCGCGCACAGCCGAGCAGGTCTTCATCCCGCTCACGGTCGGCGGCGGGGTCTCCTCGGTCGAGGACGTCGACCGGCTGCTTCGTGCCGGTGCCGACAAGGTGGCGGTCAACACCGCGGCGATCCGCCGGCCGGAGCTGGTCGCCGAGATCGCCGACCGGTTCGGCCGTCAGGTGCTCGTCCTGTCGGTCGACGCCCGACGGGCCCCCGGCACCGACAGCGGTTTCGAGGTGACGACGCACGGAGGTCGGCAGAGTGCCGGGCTCGACGCAGTGGCGTGGGCGACTCGGGCGGCAGACCTCGGGGCGGGCGAGCTGCTCCTGAATGCCATGGATGCCGACGGCACCAAGGACGGCTTCGACCTCGACCTGATCCGGGCGATCCGCAGGGAGGTCTCCATCCCGGTGGTCGCGAGCGGCGGCGCCGGGGCGCTGTCGCACTTTCCGCCTGCCGTGGACGCCGGCGCCGATGCCGTGCTCGCCGCCACTGTCTTCCACTTCGGGACGTTGAGGATCGGGGACGTCAAGCGGACGCTCGCCGACGCCGGGTGCCAGGTCCGTTGAGCTCGACGTAGACCGGACAGCGCTTCACTCCAGAATGGGCAGGTCTCATGGGGCCGGTGCCTCGTCAGGATGCACGCTCAACCGCTCCGGATTGTTCGGGCGAGCGGCTGCTGGAACTCCTCGGCACGCAACTGGTGGGGAGGCGACTTCGCTGCCGCCACCCCTCACCCAGCTGCCGCGACAGAAATCGGTTGGACGACGCGATGGGCTGGCAGATACTTCCGGTGGGAAGGACGCAGATGACCGCGACTTGGCTGAGATCGGCGACCGGCGCCTGTGCCGTCGCGGGAGGCGGCGTCTGGCTTGCCGCCTGCTTAGCGCTGGCCGCGCTGCCGAGGGGCTGCATCGGGGATGAGTGCCTGACCCATCCCCAACGCGTCTGGTCGCCACTGGCCAGCGCTTTGGTCGTCGCCGCGTTCGCTCTCGTGGTCGCCAGCGCACTAGGAATCCTCGTGGTCGCCCGAAGCCAGCGCGGCCGCTCCGCCACGTCGGTGCGTCTCGGCGGCGCCGCGGCGCTCGCTGGTGCCGCCGGGGGCGGCCTCCTGGTGCTCGGGGCCCTCCTGGCCGCGCTTGGTGTTCCCGGGATGGACGACGCCATGCCGGGGTTCGTGGTTGCCGGCGTGGTGCTGTGCGTTGCCGCGGCGATACTCACGGCCTGCCTCGTGGCGCAGTCCCGGCTGCTGCCAACCTGGCTGGCCATTCTCCTGGTCGTGACCGCGCTGCTGATGTTGGGCGCAAACGAGCAGACCACGAGGATCCTGCTCGCGGCACCATTCGGGGCTGCGTGGGCTCTCGTCGGGACCGTGCTCTTGCGGGACGCGGCAGTACCCGGGCACCGAGGCATCGGGAGTGGTGCCGCCCAGCTCGGCTCCGCGAATCCAGAACCACAGTAGCCACGTCGTCACGAGGCTCCCGCAGCGGTGTGGCCTCCTGGCCCCGAACTCGGCCTCGGGCGGCGTGCTTGGCTCGACCGGCCCCGGCTCGCACAATGAGTACATGGTGCTTCTCGAGGCGGCCTTCGTGTTCGGACTGCTCGGGCTCATCACCTACCTCATCCTCCGGCTGCTGACCCGCCCCGCGGAGGGCCGTAACGCAACCCGCATCGGTCGCTGGTTGACCGTTCACTACGACGTTGACGGCGAGACGCGCGTGGCGGTGAACAAGGTGAGCGTCGGAGGAGCCACCGTGCTCGATGAACACGTCGTCGCGAGGATCCCAGTAGGCGACCCTGAATACGATGCCAAGTTCATGGCCGCCATGGCCGCTGCCCGTGAGCGCCAGGCGCTCTTCGAGGCGGAGGAGGACTAGCGAGGCCGTCCACGGCGGGTTGCCGTTCATCGATCCGGCCGGAACCGCGGACAACACGCACTCAGAGGACTGCCGCCATGTCGCGACCGAATCGCGGAAGGCCAACGGACACCGCCATGCTCCAGTGCGGCTCACATTGCTGTGCCGTCGACGGCTTCGGCCGGGGTCAAGCGCTCTTCACTCCTGCGCGTTGACCGGCCAGCGATGTCCTGGAAGCGCGTCGTGTCACACTGCCGGTCGCGGCACAGCGCCGCGTGTGCTGAACCCGCTATCCGGCGGAGTTCGCGTGCGCCGCTGAAGTGGAGCCGCGCATGCGTAATCGCGCAGTCCGACGTCACGATCTGGTGAGGGACTCCTCGGAGTCCTCCGACAGCTCCGACGGCGGCCTTTCGTCACCGTGTCCGGGCCACCAGGCGGCGTGGCCGATGAGCGCGGTGAGCGCCGGGGTGAAGAACATCGCCATCACGAACGCCGCGATGATGATGCCGAAGGAGAGAGCGAAGCCCATCGAGGTCAACAGGCTGTTGCCACTCAGCATCAGTGAGGCGAACGTGCCGGCGAGGATCACCCCGGCTGCCCCGATGGTCGGCCCCGCGTGCTTGACCCCCTCCGCGGCCGCTGCCCGCGGGTCGCGGCCCTCGCGCGCCTCCTCACGCAGCCGCGCGATCATCAAGATGTTGTAGTCGGTCCCGAGCGCGGTCACGAACAGGTAAATGTAGATCGGCAGCATGAAGATCAGGCCGGACTCGCCCATGACGTGCTGGAAGACGATCACGGTCGCCCCGAGGGTTGCGGCGAACCCGAGACCGACCGCGGCCATCAGATAGAGCGGCGCCACCAGGCTCCGCAGCAGCAGGGCGAGGATGACCATGATCACCAGCGCGGCCGCCGGGAACACGACCTTGTAGTCACGAGCCATCGCCTCCTGCAGGTCGGCGAACACCGACGGCGTGCCGCCGACGTACGCCGTCGTGCCCTCCGGCGCCGTGTCGTGGGCGACGTCGCGGATCGGGCCGCTGACGGCCTCGAGCGCCGCGTCGGACGCGGGGTCGTTGTCGAGCACCATGCTGAACTGGGCGGCGGTGCCGTCCTCCGACGGCTGGGCGGGGAAGACCTGGGCCACGCCGTCCGCTCCCTCGAGCTCGGTGCGGTAGGTCTCGAGCTCGGCCTGGTCGAGCGTGCCGTCCTCCGACACCAGGATGACTGGGACCGGCTCGCTCGCCCCGGCGGCGAAGTGCTCCTGGAAGGTCTCCAGCGCCTCGGTCGACTCGACGTCGTCGGGCAGGCTGGCGGTGAAGTCGAACGACGGGTTGAACTGGAGGGCGAAGATGGCGAGGACCGCCATGAGGAGGCCCGACGCGGTGGCGAAGCTGCCCGGCCGGCGGCCGAGGGCGCCGCCCATCTTGGCGAACCGGGCCGCCTCGGGCTCGGTCCGCCACTTCTTCGACGGCCAGAACAGCGCCCGGCCGAGCACGGTCACGACCGCCGGGACCAAGGTGAGCGCCGCGAGCAGGGTCACGGCCACCGCGATCGCCAACGCCGGTCCAATGGCCTGGAAGATCCCCAGCGAGCTCAACAGCAGGGCGAGGAAGGCGACGATCACCGCACCACCGGCCGAGGCGATCGCCTCACCGGCGCGCTCGAGCGCGTGGACGACGGACGCCCGGGTGCCCTCACCCTGCCGCAGCCGTTCGCGGTAGCGGAAGAGGAAGAAGAGGATGTAGTCGGTGCCGATCCCGTAGAGGACGACCACCAGGATGGTCTCGATCGAGGCGTCCGCCTTGAGGCCGAAGATCTCGTTCGCCCAGCCGATCAGCCCGTTCGCCACCACCGACACCAAGGTCACCACGACCACGGGCATCAGGCAGATGATGACGCTGCGGAAGATCAGCGCGAGGAGCCCCACGATCAAGACGACGGTCGCGATACCGACGATGGCGAGTGACCGTGCGCTCGACTCCTGCGAGTCGTAGCCCTGCGGGACAGGGCCGGTTGTCTGGACCTGGAGGTCGGTGCTCAACTGCGCGATGTCGTCACGCATCGCCTCGGCGTCCTCGAAGGCCTGGACGTCGAACCCGGTCGACCCCTCGGCGAGCCCGACGATGCCGATCTGCACCTGACCGTCCTCGGAGACGTTCGGCTGCCCGTCCGGGCCGACGGTCACCACCCGCTGGACGAAGGTGTCCTCGCCAAGCTCGGGGCCGAGCTCCTCGGCGATCCGATCGACCTCGGCTTGGTCCTCCTCGGTCAGCGGCTGCCCGTCCTCGCGCTCGAAGACGAGCAGCGCGGCCGGCGTGGTGGCGCCGGGGAACTTCTCGGCCTGGAGCTCGGCCGCCTGGACCGACTCGTAGTGGTCGGGAAGGAACTCCGACTCCTCCTGCGTGGTCTCGAGCGGTGGGGCCAGCATGGCCACGGCCACCGCGATCACCACCCAGGCGGCGATGACCAACCATGGACGACGGGACGTGAGACGACCAAGAGCTGCGAACACGGTGGCTGAATCTACAGACAAGGCGCCCCGCCCTGGTCACCGACCCAGGTGACGAGCGACACCTCAGGGGCGACGTATCCGGCGAGCGTGTCGCCCGTGCCGCTGGTCCGGGTGTGCGCCGTGCAAGCATCGAAATGGCAAGGCAACTTTCGGAGGATAGGTCCATGGCACACGTACAACGTTTCGACCACACCGGCATCACCGTCGCGGATCTCGCCTCCGCCACGGCGTTCTTCGTCGGACTGGGTCTCGAGGTCGAGGGCACAGGTTCCGTGGAGGGCGAGTTCGTGGAGACCGTCTGCGGCATCCCGGGCGCTCACTGTGAGATCGCCATGCTCCGGCCGCCCGACGGAGGGTCCCGACTGGAGCTCGCGAGCTTCGTCACGCCGGACCACGTGCCGGGATCCCCGACAGCGATGGCCAACGAGCTTGGCCTGCGCAACGTGTCCTTCGAGGTCGGAGACCTCGAAGCGGCAGTCGAGGCGGTGGCTGCGGACGGGTACGGGCTCGTCGGCGGCATCGGCGAGCACGAGGACAGCGTGCGGATGGCCTACGTGCGTGGGCCGGAGGGGATCATCGTGTCCCTGTTCGAGCAGATCGGCTGACGCGGGCGGTGGTTGCGCACTGCGTCACATGATCGCGGGCGCGACAGGATCGCAGCAGCGGTACCCGAATCCGCTGAGGGCGACGTATTGCGCATACCAGTCGGCGGGGTCGAAGGTGGAACCTTCGGATCAGCCGCCGCTCGGAGGGCCCCATGAACCTTGCAGCTCCCACCACCCGCCGCCGCAGGGCCGCAGCGGTCACCGCTCTGCTCGCCACCGGCGCCCTCGTACTCACCGCTACCCCCGGCACCGCGGTTGCGGAGGCGCCGGTTCGGGCGCCGTACACCGAGCGGACGCCGGTCAGCCGCGGGTCGGGTGGAGCAGTCACCTCCGTGGACCCGGAAGCGACCCGGATCGGACTCCGCGTCCTCAAGAGAGGCGGCAACGCGGTCGACGCCGCGGTCGCAACCGCCGCGGCGCTGGGGGTCACCGAGCCGTACAGCGCCGGGATCGGCGGCGGCGGGTACTTCGTCTTCTACAACGCCAAGAACCGCCGGGTCACCACGATCGACGGCCGGGAGACCGCGCCCCAGTCGATGCCGCGCACCGCGTTCGACGGGTTCACGTTCGACGAGGTGGTGACCAGCGGCCGGTCGGTCGGGGTGCCGGGCACACTGGCCACCTGGGAGACCGCGCTCGACCGGTGGGGCAGCCGAAGCCTGCGCCGGATGCTCGCCCCTGCCGCTCGGTTGGCCAGGCGCGGGTTCGTCGTCGACGAGACGTTCCAGCTGCAGACCGCCGAGAACCAGCCACGTTTCGAGTCGTACACCACCACGCCAGACCTCTTCCTGCCCGGCGGTGAGCCGCCGGCCGTCGGGACGCGGTTCAGGAACCCTGACCTGGCGCGGACGTACCGCCGGCTCGGCCGGTTCGGTCCCGAGTGGTTCTACGGCGGAGCGCTGGGCCGGGAGATCACCGCGGTCGTCCAGTCGCCGCCGAAGAGCCCGGACGCCACGCTGCCCGTTCCGGAGGGGTTCATGCGGCCGCGCGACCTGGTGGAGTACCGCACGATCGTCCGGCGCGCCACCCGGGTCGGCTACCGCGGCTACCAGGTGCACGGGATGCCGCCGTCGTCCTCCGGCGGCACCACGGTCGGTGAGGCGCTGAACATCATGGAGGAGCTCGAGCCGTCCGGCCTCGACGAGCTGCTGCACAGCTACCTGGAGGCGAGTGCGGTTGCCTTCGCCGACCGAGCCGCCTACCTCGGCGACCCTGCGTACACCCCGGTGCCCGTCCGCCGGCTGCTCGACCAGACGTTTGCCGCCGAAAGGGCCTGCGAGATCGACATGGCCACGACCAGCGTTCCGTACACGCCGGGCAACGTCGAGTCGTACGACGGTGTGTGCGAGGCGCCCCAACCGGCGACTGGTGAGCAGCGGCCGGAGACCGAGAACCGGGAGACCACGAACCTGACCGTGGCCGACCGATGGGGCAACGTCGTGGAGTACACCCTGACCATCGAGCAGACCGGCGGCGCCGGGCTGCTGGTGCCGAACCGCGGGTTCCTGTTGAACAACGAGCTCACCGACTTCAGCCTGGCCTGGAGCTCCACGGACCCGAACCGGCTGGAAGGTGGGAAGCGGCCTCGGTCGTCGATGTCCCCGACGATCCTCACCCGCAACGGACGGCCGTTCCTGGCGCTCGGGTCGCCCGGCGGCGCCTCGATCATCACCACGGTCCTGCAGGTGATCCTCAACCGGGTCGACCGCGAGCTGTCGCTGCCCCGGTCGGTGCGCGAGCCACGAGCATCCCAACGCAACAGCACCACCGTCAGCGCCGAGCAGGCGTTCATCGACCGGTACGGCCCGCTGCTGACCCCGTTCGGCCACACGTTCACACCCCCGGGGGCACCGGGGACCTCCGCCGCCGAGATCGGCGCACTGACCGCGATCGAGTTCCGCGGCAAACGGCGGATGGTCGCGGTGGCCGAGCCGACCCGCCGCGGCGGTGGATCGGCGCTGGTGGTCCACTCGAGGTAGCGCCACCACGGCGCGACGACTGCAGCTGGTGGCGTCGGGGAGTGGCATGCTGATCGCGTGATCCTGCACAGCGTCCGTGATCCACGCTTGGTGACGATCCGTCGAGGCGGAACGCTCACCGACGCTGATCACAAGCTTCTGGCTGTCTGGGCTGCCGATTGCGCTGAGCACGTGCTGCACCTCTTCGAGGAGGAAGTGACGGCAGATCCTCGTCCGCGGCTGGCGATCGAGGCGGCCCGTGCGTGGGCCGACGGTCGAATGAAGATGATGCAGGCTCGGGCGCTGGGCGGCCACGCTATGGGTGCGGCCCGACCGCTGCGAGGGGCGGCGCGGTTCGCGGCGTATGCCGCGGGTCAAGCCGCCTGTGTCGGTCACGTTCCCGAACACGACCTCGGTGCTGCCGCCTACGCGATCAGGGCCGCTCAGGTTGCTCATCCGGACAACGCTGAGGCCGCCCGGGTGGAGCGTCAGTGGCAGCGGCAACAGCTTCCGGGCCGAGTTCGAGACCTTGTGCTCGAGGACCAAGCCCGCCGCAACGACATCTGCTGGTCGGTCTTTGCCGATGTGGAGTGCCCCAAGCTCTGATCTTGGCCCAGGCACCCTGTGGCCGCGTGGCCGACGATCGGTGGGTGATGGGCTCCGGTCTTGTTCCTCGTTCGCCGCCGATCCCGAGGCGGCGTACGGGCCGCTGCGTCAAGCCAGATGACCGCACGAGTACCGCCAGCACGATCGCCACCGCAAGCAGGGCAGGCACATCTCCACGCAGGTGCCCCGTGTGGTCTCCGTCGCCAAAGGACTGCACCGTCATGATGACGGCGTGGACGACGCTCGACCATACGCTGAACCAGATCAGGCTGAGGCTGGTTCCTGGGCTGCGCGCGGCGTTCAACAGACAGACGCCCAGCGTCGCATACATTCCGACGATCATCATGAAGTACTGGGACTCGTGCGGCGCACCGTCATGCCATGCCCATCCTGAGGGCCACACGACTGCCAGCGGGTAGAGCAGCAGGCTCACGGCGCCGAACGCGCACAGCGCCAACTGAAGAAGCCGGTAGGGCGAGGGCATCTCGAGCTCCAATTCAGCGAAGGTCGGCGAGGGGGATGAGGTACTCCCGGTCCCCTTGGTGCACTACGCCCATGACGATGGTCCTGTGTGGGCGTCGGGTGGTTGCCGCGGGAACGACGCGAACCGCGCCATGCCATCCTCCAGGGGAAGCGTGAGTGCATTCACCACGAACGACGTGGTGTGGTAGAACCCAGCGAGCAGCAGCAGCTCGAGGATCGCCTCATCGGAGTGCCTGCTGGTGAGCCGCGCCCACAGTTCGTCACTCACGCCGCAGGTCCGGTGAAGCTCATCGCAGAGGTCGATCAAGACCCGATCGTTCTCACGCCAGCATTCGTCGCGAGCATCCCCGTGGATCAGCGAGGTGATCTGGGCGGTCGTCAACCCTGCGGAGGCACCGAACCGCGACACATGCACGCCCCACTCGTACTCGGCCCCGCACAACGCCGTCGTGCGGTCGATCATGATCTCGCGCTCGCGGATCGTCACGTTCCCCCGGTCCAGCAGCCCTGCACCGAAGAACTTGCAGAACAGTCGACGATCGCGGGCCAACGTGGTGAACAAGACCAAGGGCGGGTTCCCCCGCATGACCCGGTCGAGCTCGGCTCGGATGTCATCGTCCAGGGGTTCGGGCGCCGCCGGCATCCGAGTGCTATAAGAAGCGTAGCGTGTCACGCGTCGCACAGTAGTGCCTCATCGCTATGAAATCAATAGCGTATGGTGAGTCTCCGTGGAAGAGTTGAAGGTCGGCCACCCCGCTCGCGGCACGACAACCGGACGGCCCATCCTGGTGCTGTTCGATGCGCTGGGCCGCCGGGGTGCCCTGCGCCTGCTGTGGGAGCTTCGCGACGGTCGCCGCCTGACCTTCCGGGCACTGGTCACTGCTTGCGAGTCGAATCCCGGTGCCTTGAATACCCGGTTGCGCGAGCTGCGGGAGCTGCACCTGGTCGAACACGGAGGCGGGGGGTACCACCTCACAGCTCACGGGCTGGCGCTGGTGGAAGCCCTCGGCCCCCTGAACAGGTGGGCTGACCAGTGGGCGGCGACCTCGTCACCGTCGCACTGAGCGTCCACCCGCGTCCCCTTGCGGTGCGAAGACTCAGCAGGGGCCGCTGCCCGCGGCCGCGAGACCGAGCCGGTCGCCGTACCGGTGGGCCGGCGCTTCGTCGGAGGCCGGTACGACGTACTCGTGCATCACGAGGTGGGGGTTCTCGACGTGCCCGAGACCCACGAGGTGCCCGAGCTCGTGCAGCAGGAGCATGCGTAGCCGCAGCCGTCCGGCATCCCGGCCGGTGCCACCGAGATCGTCCGCATCCACCGCCACGACGCCCGAGACCAGGTGCCCACCCCGGCCGTCGGTGCGCACGTGGGTCGCCGCCGGGTCGCCCACGTCCTCGGCGGCACGTCGGCACGTCGGCACGTCGCCGACGGGCCGATCC
>DASSBB010000105.1:0-25057 GCA_035699145.1 Marmoricola sp. | reverse complement strand
ACGTCATGGGTGAAGCTCGGTGTCGAGGGAACGCGGCAGATGCTGCAGTCGGGGTGCGACGACCTCGGCGGGACGCTGATGGAGGAGACGATCTCCCGGATGGCCGGCTCCGAGCACGGCTCCGCCAAGACCGTCGCCGAGATCACCGAGATCGCCGCCGGCGTCGGCCGCCCCGTCCGGGAGCGCACCACCACCTACGGCGCCGTCGCCCGGCACTGAGAATCGTCGCAGCGGCTCGCTATGAAGCGTGTCGGTCCTGTGCACCTCGATGGGCGTCACTCCGGCCCAGAAAGACGCTACCTGCAGCGACCCTCACGGCATCGCCATCTGTTGCCGGACGAGGACGTGCTCCGCGCGATCGGCGGCTCGCGCCACCGCGCCACCGCCCCACTCAGTTCCAACGGCAGGAAATCTCAGCGAGAAACCTGCCGTTCGAACTGAGTCCGCTCCGTCGAAGGACCTGCCCACCCTCACGTGGCCGGGAACTGGTGCGGTTCACGGCACAGCGAGTCTGTGATCGCCGCGGCGAGCCAACGCTGGAACCGGGCGACTTCCCAGCCCCGGAGCAGGACCAGACGTTCATAGTGGTCGATGGCCAGGTAGTTCCACAGCAGGTCGGTGACCCCGGCCGGGTCGGCATCCTTCCGCAGCTGACCGGTCTCGAGAAGGTGCTGTGCGAGCATCTCCATCCCGGCAAGGCCCTCGTTGAGAAGCTGGTTCCAGACCGGGACGAGGGAGTCGTCGACGTGCCTGCCGTCGCGGACCATGATCTGCACCTTGGCCGAGCGTTGAAGTCGCTCCACGAGCCCGTCGACGTACATCGCGACCTTGATACGCACGTCGGGCTCCGCCCGCATCGCCAGCATGGCCGGTCGGTCGCGGACAGGGACGGGGGCGTCGTCTCCGGCGAGGGCCAGGTCCAACACCGCCTTGGCGAGGGCAGCCTTGTTCCCGAACGACTTGTAGACCGTCTCCGGGGACACGCTGGAGACCGCGGCGATGGCGGCGATCGTCGTGCCCCGATACCCCTCACGCTCGAACAGGTCCCGCGCGGCCAGCACCACCGCTTGTCGTCGGGCACGAGCGACCTCGCGTCGCCCCGACGCGTCGTACGGCCTCTTGACGCTGCTCATCCAAGCCCTCACACTTTCAGTACAGATCAACTGTAGCGAATGGAGTGGTCGTCATGCGTGATAGCTCACTTGGTGTGTCCGTCGACCCGGTTGCCCTCGTCATACGGAGCATCCACGCCATGGCCGCCGGCGAACGCACCGAGTTCGACAACCTCTACCACCCTGCGGCCCGCGACCGGGAGAACCGGGTCCAGCCGCCGAGCTCTCGCGTGCCTGGACCCGACTGCTTCTGGTCGACGGCGCAGTGGCTCCGCGCCGCCTTCGCTGAGCTGCGCTACGACATCCACCACGCCGTCGCCGCCGGCGACCTCGTCGCAGTCAACTCCACGATGAACGGGCGGCACACCTCACCCTGGGTCGTGTACGACGACTCGGGCGCGGTCGACACGGTGTTCCCGCCGACTGGGAAGGTCTTCGCGGCCACGCAGTCGCACTGGTTCCTGCTCGAGGACGGACTCATCCGGGAGCACTGGGCGAACCGGGACGACCTCGGGATGGCCCAGCAGCTGGGCTGGGTCCCACCCACGCCCGCCTACCTCCTCCGCATGCAGATCGCGAAGCGTCGGGCTCGAAGGACGCACTTGGCAGCCTCTCATGAGGCGCTCAGTGCCCGCGACACCTGCGTCCTAGCCGCAAGTCGGCGTCGACCCCGAAACCAGTTGACGCGTTAGTCGACCCGTTCCCCGGGGAAACCGTCGTCGAGGCACAGGATGTTGTTCTCGCTGTCCTTGAACCAGGCGGCCTTGCCCATGTCTCCCATGGAAGCAACGTCGTCGTTCCACTCGACGCCGGGCATGTCGTCGTAGTGCTCGAACCTCACGCCTTTGGACTTGAGGTCGCGCACGGCGGCCTCGACATCGTCGACGTGCCACTGGGCGATCGTGTGACCCGCCCGTCCGGCGTATTCGGTCTCATAGACGCTGAACGTCGAGCCACCGGCCGTGCGGTAGATGAGGATGACGCCCTCCATCTCCTGGTAGGGGACGAGCCCCAGTTTGTCGGCGTAGAACGCACGAGCGCGCGCGAGGTCGGCGGCGGGCATGTTGGCCGTCACGGTTCCGTTGTCCAGCATGGCTTCTCCTCCTCGATGAGAGCCCGCCGCGGCAGCACCGGTAGCCGCGTGGCGGATTCGCTTTGCTGACAAGGAGGACTCTTCTCGCCCCGGGGATGCGGCTCAAGCGGACGAGCCGCTGTCAGGCCATCTGGTCTAGCCGCCACCCTAGGGAACCGGCTGAACCATCGCGGCGCGGCTCCGGCCGATGTGTAGTGATGAGGCGTCAACGGGTGACAGGAGGTGAGCCCTTCCGCCGCCTGCCGCGCCCCCGAACGTCCGTGCAGTGCAGACGACGTTCCGCCTCTGCCACGGCGACGCACCACAACGGCCCTTCCCACGGGCCGGCGACAGTCGCACACTGGTGCGTGAGAACGGGGGGCACCATGGAGCTGCGGGTCCTGAGAGCTGCGGTCGCGGCCCTGCTGGGGCTGTCCGGCGCACTGATGTACGCCGGATCGTGGCAGCGCTGGGCCGGCGCCTGTTCATGGGGCGAGGTCGAAGGTGGAGGCTGTGACCTGCTCCAGGACCACCGCTACGACTTTGTGGCGCCTAGCGCCCCGTGGGAGCCCGTGGGCGATGCCGCGCAGCTGGCCGGGTGGTCGTTACTCGTCCTCGCGCTCGCCTTCGTGCTGTTGCCGTGGGCGTTCACCGGACGCAGACCGGGGGTGTTCGCAGCTGCGGCCGTCGTTGGTGCGGCGCTGGCCCTGGTGGCGGTCGGTGCCGCCACTCTCCGCTCCGGACTGACCGGCTCCGTCGTCCATCCGTTCGCCTCCGACCTGGCTCTATTCGTATGGTTCCTGGTGCCCCCCATCCTGCTGATCCGGTGGGCGGTCACCGCCCGGGGCTGGGCGGCTCGAGCTGCCGCGGTCTGGCTCGTCCTCGCCAGCCCTCTGGTGGCCGCCTTCTCCTACGCGATAGGGCCCTACGACTCGCAACCGTGGTGGGAGGCGATCTCCGGGATGCTCACCGCCACCGCCGGCCTGTGTCTGCTGGCAGCCGCCGCGTTCAGCGATCGATCGGGGAGGCGCGAGACCGCGTCAGCAGGCGCTGCAACAACCGTCGAACACGGCACCGCGTCCTTCAGTTAGCAGCCCCCGAGGTGCACAGTCCGGCCGTAGGCCGGAACCGCGCCCAAATCCAGCAGGCGTGCGTCACACCGCCGGGTCTGACGCGCGGATTCATCTACGAAGGCGAGGAGTCGCCTCTCGAACTCGACCACGATCGTTGCCTCAAGCCGTCCAACCAACGCGTGCACGTTGCTTCGCCGGACTTGGTGATCTTGTCGATCATCAGGAAGGTGTCGTGGCCAAGCCCGTGCCGCTCGTCGGCAGCGACCGGCACCCGCAGCAGGGGCGCTTCGACTTCCAGGCTGGTGAATGGGCAGACCGTCAACGAGTCAGTCGCACCGAAGCGGTCGTCCTGGACGATCAGGGCTGGCCGCGGATTGCTCGCATGGACCCCGCCGGCGACGGTGACGATGTCTCCGCGTCTCATTCGTCCCAGTCGATGGAGACAGCCTCGACAAATTCCATGTCGTCACTCGCCCGGTCAGCGGCCGCAACGAACGCGATCAGCAGGCTAGAAGTGCGACTTCGCCGCGTGCGGACGCGCGTGATCTGGCGATGCCGGTGGGTACGGTCGGACGATGGCCCTGGCGACCATCCGCGATGTCTGCGCCCATGTGAGGAGATCCGGCTCCTGGTGGTTCGGATCCTCGGACGGGCGCTTGATCCTGTGGCAGTTTCCGAACCCCGCGCTTTGCGTGTGGATCGGTGCCTTGGTGCTCGGGTGGTTCGACCTGTCCGACGACCACGCCACCGCGGTCGGCGGCGTCCGCCGCGGAGCGCTGCTCGTGTGGGCGCTCGACGAGGTCGTTCGCGGCGCGACCCCATTCCGGCGTCTGCTGGGAGCGGTGATCCTCGCCGCTCAACTCTCGTCACTCCTCGCCGCTTGACCTGCGTCCCCCAACGCCTGTGCAGCCGCCCGGCTGTCGGTCGACCGGGCCAAGACGCGCTCCGGAACCGTCGATGTAGGCGTGCGATGGTCGGGTCTCGACTGAGCGACTCGTGAGATCTCGTGCATCGTGGACACCGATCGTCATCGGACGACGGAAGCGGATGTGGTCGTCCTCAAGAGCTCGGGTGCGTAGGCTGCCCCATATGGGGAACATCGGACCGGTCGAACTGCTAGTGCTGTTGCTCTTGCTGGTTGCTGTTGTTGTGCTCGCAATCCGTTTCAGCCGCCGTCGCTAGGTCGGAGTGACGGCGGAGCCACTCCCGCCCAGATCGACCGCCTCGTCCCAGGCCTTGATCGTTTGGCATCCTTCGCGTCCCGTCGTTGTTGATGCTCGGAGCCGACGAGTGAACCGGCAAGGGTCACGGCCCATTAGCGGTGCGTCACTCCGCCGCGTGAGCTCGAAGACTGATAGCGCCGGGAAAGCACCTCAACGATGATGAGCCGGCTTCCGATGACTCAGCCGTTCCATGGTTGGGGCGCTACAGCTGCGGCGGCGGTCCGACCATCTCGATGCCGAAGCGTGCCATGCCCTCCATCAGTGCGGGCATGTCAGGCTGCGCCGGCGGGGGCAGCGTGAGAGCGGTCGCCGGGTGGCCCGTGGCGTGGAAGAACTCCTCGCACGCTCCGGGCAGCAACAGCGTGGCCATCCTCGCGATTTCGGAGCGGACCAGGAACGTGTGCTCGTGTCCACGAGGTCCATATACGTAGGTGCCGGCGCCGGCGAGGTGCTCTTCCCCCTTCAGGAGAAACGAGACCTCGCCGTCGAGGACGATCCACGCCTCGTCCTCGCGGGTGTGCCGGTGCACTGGCGGAGCCGATCCCCGTGGCAGCAGCTGCTCTGACAGCGAGAACGCGCCACCGGTGAGCGCCGCGGGCAGCTTCCAGTTCCACAGGACATCGAGGTGCCAGGTGCCTTCGCCGTGCCCGGGTGGGACGACGAGGTGGGAGGCCTCGACAGCGGTCATGGCTGGTCCTTTCCGTCGGGACGCTCCGCCTTGATGCCTGAGCGTCGCAGTTGGTCCGAGACGAGGTCGAAGAGCAGGTTGGGGATGTGGTTGGCCGGTACGCCGCCGCGGCGCAGTGCGTCCCAGAAGGGGAAATCGACCAACGCAACGACAACCGCACAGATCACAGAGTCGGCGCCGACGGGTTTCAGCAGACCCGTCACGATCGCTTCGAGGGCGGCCTCCTCCCGGCTCACCGTACGGTCGAATGCCGGCAGGTGTCGCTCCCGTCGCTCAGCGGTCAACCACGTACGGGCGCGCTCGAAGCAGTGACAGTCGATCTCGATGAACCGCATCAGCTTCTCGCCCAGTGACGGCAGGTCCGCGAAGGGAGCCACGGCAACTTCTGGCGTCGGGATCTCGACAATGTTGAACGCGGTCTCGGCGCACGCCTGTACCAAGGCGTCGAAGTTGCGGAAGTGCCGGTAGACCGTGGCAGGCGCCACCCCGGCAGCGTGGGCGATGTCCTCCATCGTGGTCGCCGCTGCGGTCCGCTCAGCGAAGAGCTCGATGGCACGCGAAACGATCTCCGCCCGTCGCGCCTCACTGGCTGCGGCCCGGGTAGCCATCGAGTAATCCCGTGGCGACATGACCTCGACCTTTCACGAGAGGCTGTCTCTCATCAATATGTCACTGCGGTCCGCACTTTGTCACCATCTCCGGGCTGCGACCGCGACCATGACGCGGCACATTCGGTACTCGAGGGCAGTTCGGGCCATGCCGATGTAGAGCCATCTCCTGGTGCCATTGCCGCACACGGGTGTCGTTGACACTCTGGTCTTCGGACTGCTAGTCGGGGAGGCGCCATCATGTCGGAGCTGAACGAGTTCAGGGATCGATATCACAGGTCCGTCGAGGCGTTCATCCAGGGTGACCCAGAGGTCCAGAAGCCGCTGTGGTCAGCACGGGACGACGTAACGCTGGCGAACCCGCTCGGGCCCCCCGCGCGAAGGGCCTGGACGCGGTGTGGCAGCACATGGACCACGCAGCCTCGCTCATCAGTGACGGCCAGGATTACTCCTTCGACAGCATCGCGGTGGTCGAGACGGCCGATCTCGCCTACGAGGTTGGCATAGAGCGCAACATGGTCAGGATCGGGGACGCCACCGAGAAGGTGCCGGTTGGCCTCCGGGTGACGACGGTCTTCCGTCGTGAGGACGGGGAGTGGAAGCTTGTCCACCGTCACGCCGACCCGATTACCGAGGCGAGATCGGTCCAGTCGCTCGCACAAGGTTCGGAGCACGCCTTGTAGGGGTGGCGGTGAGGCACTCTCGGTCCTTATGCCGACGGGGATCGCGCGGTGCTCGCCGAGTATCACGCGTCGCTGCCGGCGATGTGACGCACCCTGCTGTCACACAGATCGACCGGGGTTCCATCTCGCCCGGTCCCGCGCCACAGCGCCATTCCGCCAAAGTGTGGGTCGGCGACCCCGAATGAGACGCCCAGTTCTTGACCACCACGGCCCTCCCCCGGCCAAGCCCGCGGTCCGAGGCCGGGCGGAACTGGTTCCGCGCGTAGTCGGTATCGGCCGCTCAGCTCGCGGGGGTACGGCGGCGAACCGGCCGTTCACCGCCGTGCTGGCGTTCCGCGTCGTACTGCTCACGTGGCCTCGGGACCACCGCGGCGGCACTCGGGGGGGCGACGTCCTGGATCCGCGGGAACGGCCGCGCCTCCTCCAGCTCGTAGGCCAGCTCCAGCAGGGTTCGCTCGTCGCCGAGGTCGGCGGAGAGGTGGATGCCGACGGGCAAGCCGCGGGTGGTCGTGCCGAGCGGCAGGCTCATCGCGGGGCTGCCGGCAGCGTTGTTCAACGGAGTGAAGCCGACGTAGGCCTCCAGCCGCGTGAAGAGCTCGTCGAACTCGAGCGTCGGCGCCAGGTGGCCCAGCAGCGGGGTGGTGTGGGTGAGAACGGGTGAGAGCAGCACGTCGAACTGCTGGAAGGCCCTGCGGTACCTCGCCGTGGTCCTCCGCAGCCGGTAGACCATCTGAGGCGTCCGCAGCAGCTCCCGCCGGGACCGGGCTGCAAGGCCCCGGGTGAGGTTGTCGGTGCGGGCGACGTCGAACCGCCTGTCCAGGGCCTTCCCGGTGGTGACAGCCAGCAGCCCGAGGAGAGCCCAGTAGCGCGCGAAGTCCTCGGCGAAGCTGGGAGAGACCGGCAGCGTCGTCTCCTCGACCCTGTGGCCCAGATGCTCGAGGAGTGCCGCCGTGTCCAGGACCGCTCGACGCGTCTCGGCGTCCGTAGGTGTGCCCGTCACCGAGCTCAGCACGAGTCCCACGCGGAGGCGGGTGCGGCTCGGGCCCTCGACGTACCTCGTCGGCGGCAGCTTCGCGGACCGCCGGAACGCCTCGGCCGCGGCGAGGAACCGGGCGGTGTCCCGGACGCTGCGCGTGAGCACTCCTTGGCTGACGATGCGCACCGGCATCTGCCGGTCAAGCGGGTCGTCGACCAACCGTCCGCGGGTCGGCTTCAGCCCGACCAGCCCGCACACCGCCGCCGGGATGCGGATCGACCCGCCGCCGTCGTTGGCGTGGGCGATCGGCACCACGCCACTGGCCACGAGCGCTGCCGAGCCACCGCTGCTCGCGCCGGCCGAGTAGTCGAGGTGCCAAGGGTTCCGGACCGGCTCTCCGCGGGGGTACTCGGTGGAGGCGCTGAAGCCGAACTCCGGCAACCTGCTCTTGCCGAGGATCGTCATGCCGCACGCGCGCAGCTGGGTGACGAAGGGGCTGTCCCGCTTCGCCGCTCGCGCGGTGAAGGCATCCGTGCCGTGGTTCGTGGGCAGTCCGGCGACGTCCACGTTGTCCTTGACGTAGGTCGGGACGCCGCCGAGCAGACCGTCGGCGTGGCCGTCTGCCTCCGCGACCGCGCGCTCGTAGTCGGGGTAGTGGACACCGTTGACGAACGGCTGCATGCGGTTGGCGCGCGCCACGGCGGCGGACGCCAGCTCTCGCGGGCTGACCTGCCTGCTCTGCACGAGCTCAGTGAGCGCGGTGGCGTCGTGGCCACCGAGCGCATCGTCGCCGAAGGCGTGGACGCTTCGGACGCTCCTGGTCGCCTGGCTCGGTACGGCACTGGTCTCCGATGTCTTGCCGTCCCCGCCGCCCTGGTGCATGGCAGCATCCTCCTCCGGCCCACCAGGCGACGCCCAGCGGCCAAAGGGCCCGACGGTGTGGCGAGGGTTCCCCTCCCGGCTCGGGTGCTCATGCCGGATGCCGGCGAGGAGCACCGGCCGCCCGATGGCGGTGCTCACCAGTCGGGGTCGGCCTTCAGGGCAGGACCTGGGACACGGAGTCGGGGTCGCGGCCGACGACCGTCGTGCCGTCGTCGGCGGTGATGATCGGACGCTGGATCAGTCGGGGATGGTCTGTCAGCGCCTCCAGCCACTCGCCGCGCGACTCCTCCGTGCGAGGAAGCCCCTGGACCGCAGCCGACTCAGGTTCCCCCATGCGGGTGATCTCCCACGGCTCCAGCCCGAGCCGGGCAAGCACGTCCTCGAGCTCGGCGCGGCTTGGCGGCTCGTCGAGGTAGCGGCGCACGGTGTATGCGACGCCGGCCTCGTCGAGCGCCTCCGTGGCGGCGCGGCACTTCGAGCAGGCGGGGTTGACCCAGATCTCCATGGAAACACCTCACCAGACGACGGCAGCGTACGGCGACCCCGTCGAACCGCCGAGACCGAGAACGGATGACGGTTCGACGCGGTCAGCCGCGGCCGCTGCTGGACCTGGCCCGCCGGGAGACGGAGTCGATGGAGACAGCGAGCAGGAGGACCGCACCGGTGACCATGTAGCGCACCGAGCTGTCCACCCCCACCACGTTGAGCCCGGCCTGGATCGACTGGAGCACGATGATGCCGAGCAGGGCGGCCCATGCCGACCCTCGGCCGCCGAAGAGGCTGGTGCCGCCGATGACAGCCGCCGCGATCGCGGTCAGGTTGGTGTCGGTGCCACCGCTCGCCTGTGACACCGAGGTCAGCTGGGCGGCGGCGAGGATGCCGCCGACGGCGGAGAGCAGCCCGGTCAGCGTGAACACCGAGATGTAGATGAAGTCGACGTTGATGCCGGAGCGGCGGGCCGCCTCCTCGTTGCCGCCGACGGCGAAGACGTGCCGCCCCCACGTCGTACGCCGCAGCACGATGTCGAACAGGACGACCAGCGCCACGAAGAACAGCGGCAGGTAGCCGAACCCCCGGTCGATGCCGAGGTAGTAGGCGAGGAAGAGCCCGCCGGCGAGCATGAGCGCCACCTTGACGCCCAGCACCACGGGGGCGGGCGCGGAGAGCCCGGCCGCCCGCCGGCGCCGCATCGAGAAGAGCTCTGCGGCGGCGTACGCCGCGACGGCGACCACCACGAGGACGTAGGCCGCGACCCCGTCGACGAACGAACGGCGCGCGAACTCGATCAGCCCGGAGCTCGGCGGCAGGTTCACCGTGCCGTTCTTGCCGAGCACCCAGAGCTGCAGCCCCAGGAACCCGAGGAGCCCGGCAAGGGTGATCACGAAGCTGGGGACGCCGACCTTCGTGTAGAGGAGCCCGTAGAGGACGCCGATCGCGGCCCCGGTGACGGCCCCGGCGAGGAGCCCGAGGACGAGCGACTGACCCTGGTAGACGATCACCCACGCAAGCACCGCGGCACACAGTCCGCTGACCGAGCCGACCGAGAGGTCGATCTCGCCGAGGAGGAGGACCAGCACGACCCCGAGCGCGATGATGCCGACGGGCGCCGCGAAGAGCGTGATGCCGACCAGGGTCCGCGACGACAGGAAGATCGGTTCCTGGACGTAGAACACGATCGAGATCACGACGAGCCCGATGACGACCGGCAGGCTGCCGAGCTCACCCCCGCGGATCCGCTGTCCGAAGGCGCGGAGCGCGCCGCCGAGACCGGCATCCTGGATGAGCCGCTCGTCGGCGAGGTCCGCCGGCACGGGTACGGCGGGGCCGGGCTGGTCAGGTGCCTTCTGCTGCTGGGACATCAGGGGCTGCCCTCCTCGGGCTGGGGACGGAAGCGCTCGGCACGCTGGGTGACGACGTTGTCGTCGGCGCCGGTGATGGCGGCCACCAGGGTCTCCGTCGTGGCGTCCTCGATGCGGAACTCGGCGCCGTTGCGACCGAGGCGAAGGACCACGATCCGGTCGGCGACCGCCTGGACGTCGGCCATGTTGTGGCTGATGAGGATGACGCCCAGCCCTTGGTCGCGGAGCCGCTCGACGAGGTTGAGCACCTCGGCGGTCTGGGCGACACCGAGGGCGGCCGTCGGCTCGTCCAGCATCACGATCTTCGGCGAGCCGACGAGCGAGCGGGCGATGGCCACTGTCTGCCGCTGCCCGCCCGAGAGGGCGGCGATCGGGATCCGGACCGACGGGATCTTCGCCGAGAGGCTGCGGAGCAGCCGCCACGACTCCTTCTCCATCGTCACCTCGTCGAGGAGCCCCTTGCGGGTCACCTCCCGGCCGAGGAAGAGGTTGCCGACGACGTCGAGGTTGTCGCAGAGCGCGAGGTCCTGGAAGACCGTCGAGATGCCGAGGGCCTGCGCGTCCTCCGGGGAGTGGATCGACGCGCGCCTCCCGGCGATCTCGATCGTCCCGGCGTCGGGCTGGTAGACGCCGGCGATGATCTTGACCAGGGTCGACTTGCCGGCGCCGTTGTCGCCGACGAGGGCGACGACCTCACCGGCGGCGACCTCGAGGCTGACGTCGGTGAGCGCTTGCACGGCGCCGAACCGCTTGGAGACGCCGGTCAGGGAGAGGACGCTCTCCCTGACCGGCGTCCCGGCGCCCTCGGTGAGGGTGCTGGTCATCAGCTGAGGCCCGCCTCGGCGCACGCGTCGGCGTAGTCGTCGGTGCAGATGTCCTCGACCTTGTGGAACCCGTCGGCGACCACGGTGTCGGCGATGTTGTCCACGGTGACGACGATCGGGTCGAAGATGAACGAGGCGACGCCCTCGAAGTCCTCGGTGCCGGAGATCTCCTCGTCGTTGGCCATCTGCACGGCGACCTCAGCGGCCTTCTCTGCCTCGGTCTTGATCGGCTTGTAGACGGTCATGTACTGCTCGCCGGCGACGATCCGCTGGATCGCGGCGAGCTCGGCGTCCTGGCCGGTGATCGGTGGCAGGGCGTCGCGGGCGACACCGGCGCCGGTCATCGCGGCGACCACGCCGCCGGCCTGTCCGTCGTTGGCGGCGTAGACGCCGGTGATGTCGGCGGGGTCGAACTTGTTCAGCTGGTCGCTGGTCCACGACTGCGCGTTGTCGGGGCTCCAGTCGGGGTTGTCGTACTCCGCCAGGACCTCCACGTCGCTGTCGTCGATGACGGCGTGCGCGCCCTTCTTGAACTGAGCGGCGTTCGGGTCGGTCGGGGCGCCGTTGAGCATGAGGATGCTCCCGCTGCCGCCCATCGCGTCGAGGAGCGCCTCCGCCTGGAGCGTGCCGACCTGGGCGTTGTCGAACGACATGTAGTAGTCCGCACCCTCGATGAACCGGTCGTAGGCGAGGACCGGGATGTCGGCGGCCTGTGCGTCGGCGACCAGGCTGGCGGCGGCCTCGCCGTCGACCGGGTCGAGCACCATCGCGTCGACCTTGTCGGTGATCGCGGCCTCGACCTGCTGCTGCTGCTTGCCCGGGTCCTGGTCGGCGTTGTAGTACTTCACCTCACAGTCGTCGCACAGGTCAGCGACCTTCGCCTCGAACAGCGGCTTGTCCTGGGACTCGTAGCGCGTGGTCTTCGACTCGGGGAGCAGCAAGGCGATCGTCTTGGCGCTGTCGCTGGCGCCGTCCCCGCCGGAGCCGCTCTCGGCGTCGTTCGCGCCGCAGCCGGCGAGGGCGCCGGTGGCAGTCAGCGCGACCACCGCGAGACCGCTGATTCGACGAATGTTGTCCCGCACGGGGTCCTCCTAGGTCGGGGCCGGGGTGGCCCGTGTCACATGCCTGTCGAGAGAGAGTGGACCGCATCGCGTGGCTAGCCGTCAAGAGTCGAACGCTACGGAGTCATAACGACTGACCGTCACTCTGTTGCATGAATGCCTTGACGACTAGACGCCGGTTGATCCACAGTGACGCTCATGTCGGTCTCCACCGGCCCGGTGTCCCCCCGGGTCGCCAACCAGCGCCGCGTGCTCGGGCTGCTCCAGCGGGGCACCGACGCGGTGAGCCAGGCGGAGATCGCGCGGACCCTCCAGCTTGCTCCGGCGACGGTCTCCAACGTCGTGCGCGACCTCGTGCGCGCCGGGGTGGTCGAGACCACGCTGGGCAGCGGCCGACGGGGTACGACGGTCCGGGTGGCCCGTCGGGCGGGGCTGGTGGCCGGGGTTGACATCGGCCACCGGCACCTCCGGGTGGCCCTCGGCGACCTCGCCGGCCGGGTGCTGGCCAGCGAGCGCGCCCCGCTCGATGCCCACCACCCGTACGGCGATGCGCTCGCCCTGGTCGACTCCCTTCTCGCGAAGCTCCTGACCGACGCCGGCAGCAGCCGGGACGACATCCTCACCGTCGGGTTCGGGATCCCGGCCCCGATCTCCGACGAGGGGCTGGTGATGTCCTCGGCGATCCTCCCGGGGTGGGTCGGGATCAACGCCCACGACGTCGTGCAGGAGCGGCTCGGCCGTCCGGTGCACATCGACAACGACGCGAACCTCGGCGCGATCGCCGAGCACCGGATCGGTGCAGGCGTCGGCCACGACATCATGGCCTTCGTCAAGGTCTCCTCCGGCGTCGGCGCCGGTCTCGTCGTCGACGGAAAGCTGTTCCGCGGCGCAGGTGGCACCGCGGGCGAGATCGGCCACCTGACGCTCGACGAGCAGGGGCCGCTGTGCCGGTGCGGAAGTCGCGGCTGCCTGGAGGCCTACGCCTCCACGAGCACCGCGGAGGCGCTCGCCTCCCCGCAGCTGCCGGGTGCGACCTTCGACGACGTCATCGCGGCTGCCGGCGCCGGCCACGTGGCCGCCGTACGCATCCTCGAGGACGCCGGGCTGCACCTCGGCTGGGGGTTGGCGATGCTCGCCAACCTGCTCAACCCCAGTGCCATCGTCATCGGGGGTGACATGTCGCGGGCCGGCGACCTCCTCCTCGACTTCGTGCGGCTCGGACTACGCCGCCACGCTCTTCCGTCGGTGGCCACGCACACGCTGGTGGTCCCGGCAGCGCTCGGCGACCGCGCCTCGGTGACCGGCGCACTGTTCCTCGCACTCGAGTGCACCGAGCTGGTCCCGGACGCCGGGGTCGGCTGACCCACGGACCGGCACGGACGTCAGCTGCGGGGCGCCAGTGCGTCCACGCCGAGCCGCACGGGCAGCGACTCGACGCCGTAGACGATCGACTTGCGCCGGAACTCCAGCTCCGGCGTGCCGACCGCGAGGTCGGGGAACCGGCGGGCCAGCGCGGTGAGCGCGATCCGCAGCTCCATCCGCGCCAGCTCGGCGCCCACGCAGCGGTGGAAGCCGTGGCCGAAGGCGAGGTGGGAGACCTGGACGTCGCGGGTCGGGTCGAACCGGTCGTCCGCCCCGACCCTCGGGTCGCGGCCAGCTCCGGTCAGGTGGCACATCACGACGTCCCCGGCCCTGATCCGCTCCCCTGCGATCTCCATGTCGGCCTTGGCGAACCGCGGGAACGCGACCTGCACGACGCTGAGGTAGCGGAGCAGCTCCTCGACCACCGCGGGCGCCGCGGCCGGCTCCGACCCGAGGCGGCGGTAGTGGTCCGGGTGCTCCAGGAGTACCGCGGTGCCCAGCGCGAGCATGCTCGCGCTGGTCTCGAGCCCGCCGGTGAAGACGCCGTCGGCGAGGCCGGCGAGGTCGAAGTCGTGGATCTCGTCGCCGTGCTCGCGGATGATCTGGCCGACCAGCCCGTCGCCCGGGTCAATCCGCTGGCGACGGGTGAAGTCCATGAGGTACTCCCGCGACCCGGAGATCGCCCCGAACGCCCCGGTCCCGCCCTTGGTGACGTCGAACCGGGCCGAGGCGAGCGCGCGAAAGGTCTCCCGCTCGTCGTCCGGCAGGCCGAGGAGCTCGCAGATGACGAGGAACGGCACCGGGAACGCGAAGTCGCGCACCAGGTCGGCGGAGTCGTCCTTCGCGGCGAGCGCGTCGAGCCGCTCGTCGACGATCGCGGAGATGCGCGGGGCCATCCTGGCCAGTCTTCGCATCGTGAACTCAGGGGTCAGGAGCCGGCGGAGCCGGGTGTGGTCGGGCGCGTCGGTGAAACCGAGCCCGCCGATGTCCCCCGAGGCGGCATCGCCGCTACGGCCGACATAGGGCCGGATGTCGTTGCTGAACGCGATGGTGTGGGCGAGGACCTCGCGCACCTCGGGGTCGCCGGTCACGAGCCAGACGTCGAGCCCGAGGAACGAGGTGAGCTTCGCCACCGGGGTGCGGTCGCGCAGCCTCCCGAGCCGCGGCAGCGGGTCGAACCGTCCTCTCATCAGCGGCCAGACGAGCCGGTCCGGCACGCGGTCCACCCGCGACAGGTCGATCGGCCCCACCCGGCGCATGAGCCGTCGCCGTACCGCCGTCTGCAGCTGTGCCGCGATCCCGGCCATCTCCGATCCCCCTCACCCTGCGTGTCGACGCATCATAAGGACGAACGACGGCGGAGAACGAGGCGGCGCGGCCGAACTCAGGGAGAAGTCAGGGAGCAGGTCAGGGGTCGTCGCGGCCATAGGGCCCGCCGGCTCCTCAGCCGTCTCCCCGTGTCCGGCTCGCGGAGACGATCGCGTCCGCGACGACCGGAAGCGGCACGCCATGGTGCTGCGCGAGCCGGGTGAGGAACGCGAACGCCCGCTCGTCGGTGAACTCGTAGCGTTCCATCGTCACCCCCACGGCCTTGCCGACACTCTCCCGCGTCCGCGAAGCCTCACGCTCGCCCGCGAGCTCGTGGGCGTAGGCGATCGCCGTGCTCGACTTGTCGGCGAACAGTGCGCCGAGGGAGCCGAGCTCCCCCAGCGTGCCGGGCCGGCGCGAGTAGAGGTTGAGGGCGCCCTGTCCCGACCCCGGCACGTCGTACAGCCGGATGCCCGCCTGTGAGTGGATGCCGGCGGCGGCGGCGACCGCGCCGTACTTCGGGAACCGCTCGTCGTTGGCGAGGTCCTGCGAGGTGACGTGGGAGGTGGTGACCGCCGCCTCGTAGCACGGCCCCTCCTGGAGCTCGTACTGCGCGGCGTCGAGCTCGCACAGCAGCTCGTCGGTGGGTGCGGCGGTGTGGAGGGTGCCGTCGGCGCGCTGGATCGTGATGCTCGCGTAGTCCACGTCCGGGATCAGCTCGACCGCCGCGGCCGTGATCCGTTCCAGCACGTGGTCGAGATCGCCCGGGGACAGGCTCTCCGAGAGGCGGCGAGCCGCCTTCACCAGTCGTTCGTCGTCGGTCATGGTGGGCAGGTTACCCAGACCCGCTGCCGATGCAACGTCGGCGACGTGGACTCCGAGCGCGCGCGGACCGGCGCACCGAGCGTCGTCCATGCGGAAGACGTCGTTGTCGCGGGCCAGTTGTCGCACGTTTTGCAGCGAATGTCGCTTCCTTCCCCCATAGCGTTGGCTGTGAGCGGCATGTTCTGGCGCCTCCGCTTCCGGAGTGGGGGGACGTCATACAACCTGGCTGTCCTGGCAACCGGAAACCATGACGTTGTTCGTGACGTCATCCGCACTGGCCGCCAGGACAGCCGGTGCGTATGACGTGTCCCCGCAAGCGCCCGCTCACAAGCATGCGCGCGAAAGCGCGCCGTCCGGACGGCCCATCGTTGCCTGTCCGGAGGTGGGTCACAACGCCGCCTGTGCATCGTCAAGGCAGGCCGATGGAGCGGATACCCACGGCGGACGATTCCATCGGCACCTGACAGCCTCGGACTAGGCTCCGACGCATGACGGAGTACCAGGTGACCCGATGGCGCGAGCTCCCGTCGATGGTCGCGGCCCGGACGGGCGACGAGACCGTGAAGTCCGAGCTCGCACCGCGATTCCAAGCGGCGATCGATGAGGCTGCGATGCGGCTCGGTGACACCGGTGCCGACGACTACCTCGCGGGCTGGGAACGGACGCCCTGGACCACGGCCGACGGTACGCCGGCGGAGGTGCTCGGCCGAGTCGCTGCCGAGCTCGACGCGGAGTGGCCGGCCGACCGGATCGCGGACTACCTCGATGGGCTGGGCCGGTGAACCGGCTGGCGGCGCTGCTGGGCCCGGAACGTCCGGTCCTTCTCGACGGCGGGATGGGCACGCTGCTGCAAGACAGGGGCCTGGAGGACGGTGCGCCCGGTGAGCTGTGGAACCTCGAGAACCCCGACGCCGTCCGCGGGGCGCACGCGGCGTATGCCGAGGCGGGGGCGCGGCTGCTCACCACCAACACCTTCGGAGGAACGCGACCGCGCCTGGACCTGCACGGGCTCGGCGACCGCGTCGGCGAGGTGAACCGGACGGCGGCGTGGCTTGCGCGATCGGTTGCGGACGAGCGGGGGCTGCTCGTCGCCGGAGACCTCGGCCCGACGGGTGAGCTACTGGCGCCGCTGGGGACCCTGACGCATGAGGAGGCGCAGGAGCTGTTCGCTGAACAGCTCGCTGGACTGGTCGAGGGCGGGATCGACCTGGTGCTGGTCGAGACGCTGAGCGACCTCGGTGAGGCCGACGCGGCCCTCGCCGCGGCGCGGCAGGTTGCGCCCGGACTTCCGGTCGCCGTGACGATGAGCTTCGACACCAACGTGCGCACGATGATGGGCGTCCGTCCGGGCGACGCCGTGGCGCACCTGGCCGCGGCGGGTGCCGACGCCGTGGGCGCGAACTGCGGCCGCGGCCCCGAGGAGATGGAGATCATCGCCGCGGAGATGGTCCAGGCCCGCACCGGTGACCTGCTCCTGGTCGCCCAATCCAACGCTGGTCTCCCCCAGCTGGTGGGCGACCGCTTCGAGTACGACGCCACCCCCGGCGACCTGGCTGCGCACGCCACCCGGCTGGCCGAGCTCGGTATCGACCTGGTCGGCGGCTGTTGCGGCTCGACCCCCGCGCACATCGCCGCCATGGACGCCGTCCTGGCCTCAGCCCCGGCTGCTGATTGACCGATCAGGGCTGCTTCGCCCGGACCGAGGGACACGCACGCACCCGCGCTGGAGCAGTCGTGGCGCCGCCGTGGCAACCCAACCCTGTCGCGAGTCGTGCACATCCAGTCATTTCGCCTGCTGTGCTGCAAGTGAGCCTGGGAAAGGGCCCTGCTGACCAGGCCGGCCGTTGAATGATCAGTCGGTCCGCCCAGGCTGCTCGGTCAGCTCGGGCGGCAGCGCGGTGTCGTAGAGCACGACCAGGCTGGTGACCGCCCGGGTCAGGCAGACGTAGAGCAGCCGCAACCCGGTCCGACGGTCCGGCTGCGAGGCGACGATGCCCTCGGGGTCGGCAAGCACCACATGGTCGAACTCGAGCCCTTTGGCCAGCGACGCCGGGACGACGTCGACGGGGTCGCGCCGCTCGATCGGGTCCCCACGGCCGAGGATGCCGTGGGCGACCCCCTGGTCGTTGAGGCCTGAGGTCAGTTCGTCGACCGAGCTGTCCGGGACGATGATGCCGGTGGACCCGACCCGCTCGACCGAGGCCGCTGACGCCGCTGCCGCCACCGCGGCGGGGACCGGGACCAGCGCGAGGTCACCGCCGGTGCGCCGCACCGAGGTCGGTGGGCGCAGCGCCGGCGCGATGACCGGGAGCAGCCGCGCGGCGAAGTTGATGACCTCGCCGGGCACCCGGAACCCGCGGGTCAGCTCCTCGACGTGCGCCCCCGGCTTGCCGAGGTGGGTCAGCGCCTCGTCCCAGCTCCGGGTGGCCCACGGGGTGGTTGCCTGCGCGAGGTCGCCCAGGACGGTCACCGACCCGGTCGTGGAGCGCCTGCCCACCGCCCGCAGCATCATCGGGGAGAGGTCCTGCGCCTCGTCGAGGACGAGGTGGCCGCGGGACGGGGTGCGCTCGAGCAGGTCGGCCACCTCGTCGACGAGCACGGCGTCGGCGAGGCTCCAGGACACCGACCGCGGCGACCGTGGGGGTCGTGGCCAGCACAGCGCCTGCTGCTCGGCCTCGTCGAGGAGCCCGTCGGCCGCCAGGCTGAGGAGCTCCCGGTCGGTGAGCAGCCGGTGCACCAGCCGGTCCGCGGTCAGTGCGGGCCAGCAACCGTCGACGTACGCCTTGACCGGGCGGCTGCGCGCCACGGCGTCCTGCACCCGGTCGTCGGGAGCCTCGCCGGCGTCCTCCATGCGCACGAGCACCGCGTGCGCGAGCCGCTGGGCGAGCATCGCGCGCGCCGCGGCGTACCGGACCCCGCGGCGGCGCAGCTCGTCGAGCATCTCCTCGACCTGGTAGGCCGGGACCCGCCAGCGGCTGGCGCCGCGCGGCACGACCAGCCCCTCGGTCGGCGTCGTGAGGTGTCCCCACACCGCCCGGCGCAGCACCTCGGCCATCCGCGCGTCACCCTTGAGCGTCGCGACCTCAGCCGGGTCCTCTCCGCGAAGGGCATGTCGGGCGTCCGCACGGGTCAGCGTCGCCTCGACCAAGCCGGCGACCGTGGTCTGCTCGGCGGTGATCTCCCCGAGCGCCGGCAGCACGTCGCCGATGTAGCTGAGGAAGCTGGCGTTCGGGCCGACGACGAGCACCCCCTGCCGGGAGAGCTGGACGCGGTGGGCGTAGAGCAGGTACGCCGCTCGGTGCAGCCCGACCGCGGTCTTGCCGGTCCCGGGCGCACCCTGCACGCACACCGAGGTCGCCAGGTCGGCGCGGACAATGACGTCCTGCTCGGGCTGGATCGTCGCGACGATGTCGCGCATCGGCCCGACCCGCGGACGTTCGATCTCATCCTCGAGGAGCCGGGAGTACTCCTGCCCGGTGCCCTCGCCGAGCCGCTCGTCCTCGAACGCGGTGATCCGGCCATGCTGGAACCCGAACCGCCGGCGCAGCCGGACCCCCATCGGCGCGCGCGGCGACGCGCGGTAGAACGGGAGGCTGATCGGGGCCCGCCAGTCGACGACCATCGGCTCGCCGTCCTCGTCGGTCACGTGCCGGCGGCCGATGTGGAAGGAGGCGCCGCTCTCCACGTGGTCGGCTTCGTAGTCGAGCCGGCCGAAGAACAGCGGCACGCCCGGGTCGTCCTCGAGCGCCTTCATCCGCGCGTACATCGTGGACTCGAGCACCAGCTGGCTCACCCAGTCGCCGGCAGCTGAGGAGTCCAGGGCCGCGGTGCGCTCACGCATCCGAGCCAGATTTTCCCGGGAACGGGCGAGGTGGTCGCGTTCAAGCTCGAGCTCGTCGGGCACTACGGGCATCAGGACATCGTCCCACCCGCCGCAATCGGATATCGCAGCGTCCGTAGCCGCGCACATCTGACTGGATCGTTGTGGGGACCAGGCCTCGCACGCTGTGGGCAGCTCTATCGGCGTGGACGTCAGGCAGGATGAGGCTCATGAGAGCTGTGATGGTGGAACGGCATGGTGGGCCCGAGGTTCTAGGTGTCGCTGACCTGGACACCCCTGAGCCTGGCCCGGGACAACTGCAGGTCGATGTCGCAGCGTCGGGCGTCAACTTCATCGACATCTACGAGCGCACGGGAGCGTACCCGAAACAGCCGCCGTTCCTCGCAGGTTCGGAGGGGGCTGGCACGGTGACCGACGTGGGGCCGGGGGTCACCGACGTCGTGGTAGGTGATCGCGTCGCCTGGGCGATGGTGTCTGGAGGTGGGTACGCCGAGGTGGTCGTCGTACCAGCCGACCGTGTGGTGCCGGTCCCCGACGCGGTCGCGCTGGACACCGCCGCGGCCGTGATGCTGCAAGGCATGACCGCTCACTACCTGTGTGAGTCGACGTTCCCCGTCAAGGCGGGGCAGACTGCGCTGGTACACGCGGCCTCGGGGGGCATGGGTCTGCTGTTGACGCAGATGATCCGCGGCAAGGGCGCGCACGTCATCGGCACCACCTCCACGGCGGAGAAGGCGGCGCTGGCAGCGGAGGCAGGGGCCGAGCAGGTGATCGACTACACCACCGCCGACGTGGCTGCCGAGGTCCGCAGGATGACCGATGGACATGGCGTCGAGGTGGTCTACGACGGCGTGGGCCGATCGACTTTCGACGTCAGTCTCGACTGTCTCCGTGTGCGAGGAACCATGGTGCTCTTCGGAGCGGCCAGTGGGCCGGTGCCGCCGCTGGACCCGCAGGTGCTCAACAGCAAGGGTTCGTTGTTCCTGACCCGCCCCTCCCTTGGCCATCACATCGCGACGCGGGAGGAGCTGTCGTGGCGAGCCAGGGAGGTGCTCGGTCAAGTAGCGGACGGCCGACTGTCAGTGCGGATCGGCGGCCGGTACCCCTATGACCGGGCCGGCCAAGCGCACGAGGATCTCGCCGGACGCCGCACCACCGGCAAGCTCCTCATCGTTCCAGGACCGTGAACACGGCCGAGGAGCACACAGGTCGGGAAACAGGTGCAGCAGCTCCTCTCCGTCACCGACGGCATCGGCTTCGTCGCCCGACGAGGGGCTGACGTCCTGGCCGGCTCCTGGCACACGTCGGGCCGCGCTCGGCGGCGACGCAGACGCCTAGACCACGACAGAAACGGGCTGTTCAGGCCGTTGTACACGGAGGAACGTGAAAGGAGACGGATCCGCCACGACAGTCCACCGAGTCAGGGGGTCACCATGAACACTTCCTTGCGAGCCCCCGGCGGACGACTCGGGCTCCTGAGCGTCATCTCGACCTACGTCCTTGGCTTCTTCGGACTCCTCGGCGTCGTGACCTTGACCTATGCCCTGATCTTCGACACCGAGTTCTGGTCCGACACGAAGAGCGACCAGGCGTTCGGCCTCTGCTTCTTCGCGGTCGTGCTGCTCGGAGCGATCGGCTTCGTCATCATGGAGCAGCATCGCGCGCTCGGCGCCGTACTCGGTGTTCTCGGAGGGGTTGCCCTCGCCACCATCCTGGTCTGGTTGCTGGTACCGATCCTCTTGGGACTGGGAGCGGCGGTGGTGGCGGTCATGCGCGCACGCGCCCTTCCCGAGTCGCCGACGACCTCTCGGGCGGCCGTTGCGAGCTGAAGCGACTGGGACCATCCGTTCCAGCCTGGACTCGTAGTCGTGGCCGGTCGATTCGTAGCAGCACGGTCTCCATCGGCGCGGACATGATTGCTTGCCTTGTTCGGCGTCGAGGGCGCTGTGCCCTCCAGCCGCCTCCCGAACCGGCTCACTCCCACTCGATCGTGCCCGGCGGCTTGCTGGTGACGTCGAGGGTCACCCGGTTGACCTCGGGGACCTCGTTCGTGATCCGCGTCGAGATCGCCTCCACCACGTCATAGGGAAGCCGCGCCCAGTCCGCCGTCATCGCGTCCTCCGACGTCACGGGCCGGAGCACGATCGGGTGGCCGTAGGTGCGGCCGTCGCCCTGCACGCCGACCGACCGGACGTCGCCGAGGAGGACCACCGGGAACTGCCAGATGTCGCGGTCGAGCCCCGCCCTGGTGAGCTCCTCGCGCGCGATCGCGTCCGCCTCGCGGAGGAGCTCGAGCCGCTCGTGGGTGACCTCGCCGACGATGCGGATCCCGAGGCCCGGGCCGGGGAAGGGGTGGCGCCAGACGATCTCGGCCGGCAGCCCGAGCTGCTCGCCGACCAGCCGCACCTCGTCCTTGAACAGCGCGCGGAGCGGCTCGACGAGCTGGAACTGGAGGTCCTCGGGGAGCCCGCCGACGTTGTGGTGGGACTTGATGTTCGCGGTGCCCGAGCCGCCGCCGGACTCGACGACGTCGGGGTAGAGCGTCCCCTGGACCAGGAACTCGACCTTCTCGCCGTGCGCGGCCGCTTCTCCGACGATCTCGAGCTCGGCCTGCTCGAAGACCCGGATGAACTCACGGCCGATGATCTTCCGCTTCTCCTCGGGGTCGTGGACCCCGGCGAGCGCGTCGAGGAACCGCTTCTGCGCGTCCACGAGGTGGAGGGCGACCCCGGTCGCGGCGACGAAGTCCCGCTCGACCTGCTCGGCCTCGCCCTTGCGGAGCAGCCCGTGGTCGACGAAGACACAGGTGAGCTGGGTCCCGATCGCCCGTTGCACGAGCGCGGCGGCCACGGCGGAGTCGACACCGCCGGAGAGTCCGCAGATCGCCCGCCGGTCCCCCACGCGGAACCGGATCAGCTCGACCTGTTCCTCGACGATGTTGACCATCGTCCACGTCGGGCGGCACCCGGCGATCCGGAGGAGGAAGTGCTCGAGGACCGCCTGGCCGTGCTCGGTGTGCAGCACCTCGGGGTGCCACTGGACGCCGGCGAGCGCCCGCTCGACGTCCTCGAAGGCCGCCACCGGCGACCCGTCGGTCGAGGCGAGCACCGTGAAGCCCGAAGGCGCGGCGACGACCGAGTCGCCGTGGCTCATCCAGACCCGGTGCTCCTCCGGCAGCTCCGAGAGGAGCGTCCCTGGCTCGGCCACGACGACCGGGGTGCGGCCGTACTCCGACCGGCCCGTCCGTCGTACCTCTCCCCCGAGCGCCTGCGCCATCGCCTGGAAGCCGTAGCACATGCCGAACACCGGCGTCCCGGCCGTGAACAGCTCGTCGGAGACGCGCGGTGCCTCGGGCGCGTAGACCGACGAGGGGCCTCCGGAGAGGACGATCGCCTTGGGGTTCTTCGCCAGCATCTCCTCGACCGGCATCGAGTGCGGCACGATCTCCGAGTAGACACGCGCCTCCCGGACGCGGCGGGCGATGAGCTGGGCGTACTGCGCGCCGAAGTCGACGACGAGGACCAGGTCGTGTTCGGTGCTCAAGCGCGGACCTTTCGGGGCTCCGGACGGATCCGCAGTCTATCGGCCGGGCTCGGGGGCGTCGGTCGCGCACCTGCTCTCGACCCGTCGCCCGGATCGGGCCCTTGGGCCGAGGATCAGGTCCGTACGGACGACGCTCGGCAGGCCGGCGGGGTGCAGGCTGGCGGGATGGCGGTGCGCATGGCCGACCTCGTCCACGGGGCCGTCCCCGAGCTGCGGATCCATCCGGTCGGCAGACGGGTCCGGGCGGAGTCGGACGGCGCCACGGTTGTCGACAGCACCCGCGCCGTGCTCGTCTGGGAGCCACGCCGGGTCGTGCCGTCGTACGCCGTCCCGGACGGTGACGTGGCCGGGCGGCTCGTGCCGTTCGAGGGCACGGCCGGCGCGGAGCGGCCGGTCCAGATGGGGAAGGGAGCTGCCCCGGTGCTCGACCCGCGGACACCGTTCACCGTGCACTCCTGTCCCGGTCGCTCGCTGAGCATCGAGACGTCGTCGGCGACCTTGCCGGGCGCGGCGTTCGCCGCCGACGACCCCGACCTCGACGGGTACGTCGTCCTCGACTGGGACGCCTTCACCCGGTGGCTCGAGGAGGACCAGCCGGTGATGGGCCACCCGCACGACCCGTTCGACCGGATCGACTGCCTGCGGAGCAGCCGCCACGTCCGGCTGTCGGCGGGCGGTGTCGCGCTCGCCGACTGCCGCCGGCCGACGCTGCTCTTCGAGACCCCGCTGCCGGTGCGCTACTACGTCCCTCGTGAGGACGTCGCGTTCGAGCTGCTGGAGCCGAGCGCGCTCCGGACGGTCTGCGCCTACAAGGGCCGGGCGAGGTACTGGGACGCGCTCGTGGGTGACAAGGTGCTCCGCGCCGTCGCCTGGAGCTACGAGGAGCCGCTCAACGACGCCCTGCCCGTGCGCGACCTCGTGGCGTTCTTCACCGAGCGGCTCGACCTGGTCCTCGACGGTGAGCCGGTCGAGCGGCCGGTCACCCCGTGGTCCTGACCGGCCGAGCCGATGACGAGGACGTCGAAGTCGTGTGGAGAGGCAGCCGTGGTCGCCTCAGCTGCCGAGCGCGTCCTTCGACCCGACCCGGGCCTCGTCGGCCTCATGGTCGGTGAGCTGCTCCTGGCTGCGCCGCTCGGCCTCGACCCGCCTCAGGTAGTGGTCGACCTCCCTGTCGACGGCCGTCGCGTCCCACCCGAGCGGGCCGGCCATCAGCTCGGCGGCCGGTCGGGCGGCGGCGACGCCCCGGTCGAACGTCTCGATCGAGACGCGGGTACGCCGGGTCAGCACGTCGTCGAGGTGGCGGGCTCCCTCATGGGTCACCGCGTAGACGACCTCGGCCGCGAGATAGTCCTCCGCGCCGGTCAGGGGACGGCCCAGCGCCGGGTCGGCCACGACCAACGCGAGCAGCTCGTCGACGAGGTCGCCGTACCGGCCCAGGAGGTGGTCGATCCGGGCACGGTGGAGTCCCGAGGCGGCAGCGAGCGCGTCCGCCTGGTGGGTCCTCGCCTCGAACCCCTCGGCGCCGACCAGCGGCACCCGGTCGGTGATGCTGGCCGGGACCGGCCGGCCGAGCGAGTGCGCCGCGGCGTCGATCGCGTCCTCGGCCATGACCCGGTAGGTGGTGTACTTCCCGCCGGCGACCAGCACCAGCCCCGGCACCGGGGTCACCACCATGTGCTCGCGCGAGATCCGGCTCGTGGTCTCCGACTCCCCGGAGAGCAACGGTCGCAGCCCGGCGTACACGCCCTCGACGTCGTCGTGGCCGAGGGGCTCCCGGAGCACCCGGTTGACCTGCCCGAGCAGGTAGTCGATGTCGGTGCGGGACGCCGCCGGGTGCGCCTTGTCGAGCTCCCACGCGGTGTCGGTCGTGCCGATGATCCAGTGCCGTCCCCAGGGGATGACGAAGAGCACCGAGCTCTCCGTGCGCAGGATGATCCCGGACTCGGACCGGATCCGGTCGCGCGGCACGACGAGGTGGATCCCCTTGCTCGCCTGGACGTTGAGGACGCCGCGGCCGCCGACCATCTCCTGGATCTCGTCGGTCCACACCCCGGCGCCGTTGATCACCACCCGGGCCCGGACGGTCAGCTCGCGGCCGGTCTCCAGGTCGCGGGCGG
>DASSBB010000104.1:0-11606 GCA_035699145.1 Marmoricola sp. | reverse complement strand
CGACGTCGACGTACACGTGCTCGACGACCTCTCGCGGCGTGGCGTCGTTCCCGAGAAGCCTCAGCGCCTCGCGGACCTGCTCGAGCCGCTCGGACCGGTGCGCCAGGTAGAGGTCGAGGGCCGCGAGCGCGTCGTCGATGACCGGGCCGTGGCCGGGCCAGACCTGACGCAGCGAGGCAGCCTCCGCGAGCCGGTGCAGCCGGTGGAGCGAGTCGAGATAGGCGCCGAGCTTGCCGTCCGGATGGGCCACCACCGTCGTGCCGCGCCCCAGGACGGTGTCGCCGGTCAGCACCGCGTCGTCGGCGGGCAGGACGAACGACAGCGAGTCGGAGGTGTGGCCGGGGGTGCCGACGACGTGCAGCTCCAGCCCGTCGACCGCGACGACGTCGCCGTCGTGGAGCCCCTCACCCCCGAGCCGGTACGACGGGTCGAGGGCTCGTACGCCGCAGCCGACCCGCCCCGCGAAGGCGGCCGCTCCTTCGGAGTGGTCGAGGTGGGCATGGGTCAGGAGCACGACCCCCACCTCGCCGGCCGCGGAAGCGACCGCCTCGAGATGCCCCTCGTCGAGCGGGCCGGGGTCGATCACCACCGACCGACGGGCACCCGGCTCACGGAGGACCCAGGTGTTGGTGCCGTCGAGCGTCATGATGCCGGGGTTGGGCGCCAGCACGCACCGGGCCCGCTCCCCGAACGCCCCGCCCGCCCACTCGGTCACGACCGGGCTGCCTGCCGTCGGGCCGCGACCGACTCCCCGAGGGCCACCAGCCGTTCGGGCAGCCGGAGCATGCCGCCCTCGTCGTCGACCTGCATCTCCGGGAGGATCGGCGTCCGGTCCCGCTCCGCGGCGGCGGCCAGGGCGGAAGCCACCGACGTGAACCCGTAGAGCTCCAGGCACGTCGCGTAGGTCGGCGGCAGCATCGCCAGCCGGCCGTCGTCGACCGCGTCGATGATCTCTCCCACGGGCATCCAGACGACGTGGTCGGACTCCGAGGAGACGTCCCGGGTGACCTGCCCCTCGGGCAGCACCGCGACGAAGAACCGGGTGTCGTAGCGCCGAGGCTCGAAGACGGGCGTCACCCACGACCCCCACCACCGGAGCAGGTCGGTCCGCAGCTTGAGGCCACGCCGGTCGAGGAAGTCGGTGAGCGAGAGCTCGCGTGCCTCGAGCGCCCGGCGGTCCTCCTCCCAGTCGTCTCCGGTGGTGTCGCCGACCACGGTGTCGGCGGTCGGCCCGGCCAGCAGCACCCCGGACTCCTCGAAGGTCTCGCGCACCGCGGCGCAGACGAGCGCCCGGGCGTGCTCCTCCGAGCTGCCCAGCAGCGACCCCCACTCCTCCGGCGACGGCCCGACCCAGCCGACCTCGTGATCGAAGTCGCGCGGGTCGACGCCACCGCCGGGGAAGACGCAGAACCCGCCGGCGAAGGCCATCCCCACGGTGCGCCGGAGGAGGTACACCTCGAGACCGCCCTCGCCGCCGTCGCCCTCGCGCAGCAGCACGACCGTGCTGGCGTCCTTGGGCTCGACCGGCGTCCGGCTGCCGTCGGCGAAACCGCGGGCGGCCTCGACCAGGTGGTCCGGCAGCCGACGGGAGGGATCCACTCAGCCGACCTCGACGATCATCTCGATCTCGACCGGCGCGTCGAGCGGCAGCACCGGGACGCCGACCGCGGAGCGGGCGTGCCGGCCGGCGTCGCCGAAGACCTCGCCGACGAGCTCGGACGCGCCGTTGGCGATCTGCGGCTGCCCGGTGAACTCCGGGGTCGAGGCGACGAAGACGACGAGCTTGACGATCCGCTTGATCTGGTCCAGCGGCACCTCGGCCTTGATCGCGGCGAGGGCGTTGAGCGCACACTGCTGCGCGCACTCGACGGCCTGTTCCGGCGTGACCGAGCCGCCCACCTTGCCGGTCGTGATCAGCTCGCCGCCACGCATCGGCAGCTGGCCGGAGGTGAAGACGTAGTTCCCCGACCGCAGCGCCGGGATGTACGCCGCGACCGGCTTGGCAACCTCCGGAACGTCGAACCCCAGCTCGGCCAGGCGCTCCTCGGGGGTGCTCATGACTTCGGCCGCTTCAGGTAGGCGACGAGGTTCTCGGGATTCATCCCCGGCACCATCTGGACGAGCTCCCAGCCGTCCTCGCCCCAGTTGTCGAGGATCTGCTTGGTCGCATGGACGAGCACCGGCACGGTCACGTATTCCCACTTGGTCATGACGTGACTCTAGGACACCCGTCGCCGGGGAGAATGAGCCGGTGACCGACGTACTCACCCGCGCGAGCGGGCTCCCCGACGCCGTGGTCCGCTACGCCGACCACCCGGACGGTCTCGTGGACCTGCACCTGACGGCCACGACGCCGCGCAGGCTCGTCGTCCTCGTCCACGGCGGCTTCTGGCGCGCCGCGTGGGACCGCCGGCACACGCGGCCGATGGCCGAGGCGCTGCGGGAGGAGGGGTACGTCGTCGCGACCCCGGAGTACCGCCGGACCGGCGCCGCGGAAGAGGCGGCGGGCGGCTGGCCGCAGACCGCCCACGACGTTCGGACGGCGGTCACCGCGCTTCCCCGGCTGCTCCGCGAGCTGGGGGTGGCGGTTCCTGAAGGGATCTTCCTCGTCGGCCACTCCGCCGGCGGCCACCTCGCCCTCTGGCTGGCATCCGAGAGGCTCCCGGTCGAGCGGGTCGTCGCGCTCGCCCCGGTCGGCGACCTCCTCGACGCGGAGGCGCGCGACCTCGACGGGGGCGCGGTGCGGGCGCTCCTCGGCGGCCCCAGCGCCGAGCACCCCGAGCGGTACGCCGCCGCCGACCCGGCTCGCCGGCTCGGCCGTCCTGCGATCGACCGTCCGGAGGTCGTCATCCTGCACGGGACCGCCGACGGCCACGTGCCGGTGGGGAACAGCGGCTGGGCGGAGGCGGCCGACCGCGTCGCGCTGAGACGGCTCGACGGAGTGGGCCACTTCGAGCTCATCGACCCCGGGGCCCCGGCCTGGGCCGAGGTGCTGGCCGCCCTGGCGGCGTAGGGCCCTCAGCGCAGCGGCGGCTCCGTCGCCTCCTCCACGTCCGACCGGCTGACCCCCGGCGCGCACTCGACGAGCTCGAGCCCGTCGTCGGTGACGTCGATGACCGCGAGGTCGGTGATGATCCGCTGCACCATGCCCTTGCCGGTGTAGGGCAGCGAGCACTCGTCCACGATCTTGTAGGAGCCGTCCCTGGCGACGTGCTCCATGAGCACGATGACCTTCTTGGCGCCGTGGACGAGGTCCATCGCACCACCCATCCCCTTGACCATCTTCCCGGGGATCATCCAGTTGGCGATGTCGCCGGACTTCGAGACCTGCATCGCGCCGAGGATCGCGGCGTCGATCTTCCCGCCGCGGATCATCCCGAACGAGGTGGCGGAGTCGAAGAACGAGGCGCCCCGCCGCAGCGTGACGGTCTCCTTGCCGGCGTTGATGAGGTCCGGGTCGACGTCGTCCTCGGTGGGGTAGGCGCCGACGCCGAGGATGCCGTTCTCCGACTGCAGGACCAGCTCGACGTCGTCCGGCACGTAGTTCGGCACCAGCGTCGGCAGCCCGATCCCGAGGTTCACGTAGGAGCCGTCGCTCAGCTCCGCGGCCGCCCGCGCCGCCATTTCCTCGCGCGTCCACGCCATCAGCTGCTCACCGTCCTCTTCTCGATCCGCTTGTCGGCGGCCTGCTCCGGCGTCAGCGCGACGACCCGCTGGACGAACACCCCGGGCGTGTGGACGTCGTCGGGCTCGAGCTCGCCGGGCTCGACCAGCTCCTCGACCTCCGCGATCGTCACCCGCCCGCACATCGCGGCGAGCGGGTTGAAGTTGCGGGCGGACATCCGGTAGACGAGGTTGCCGTGCCGGTCGCCCTTCCAGGCCCGGACCAGCCCGAAGTCGGCGACGATCGACCGCTCGAGGACGAACTCCTTCTCGCCCTCGGCGGTCTCGAAGCTCCGCACCTCCTTGGCGGGCGAGGCGAGGGCCACCGACCCGTCCTCGGCGTACCTCCACGGCAGCCCGCCCTCCGCGCCCTGCGTGCCGACGCCCGTGGCGGTGAAGAAGGCGGGAATGCCGGAGCCGCCGGCCCGCATCCGCTCGGCCAGCGTGCCCTGGGGGGTCAGCTCGACCTCGAGCTCGCCGGCGAGGAACTGCCGGGCGAACTCCTTGTTCTCTCCGACGTACGACGACACCATCCGGCGGAGCCGCTTGGCCATCAGCAGCCGGCCGAGCCCCCAGTCGTCCACTCCGCAGTTGTTCGAGATCGCCTCCAGGTCGGTGACACCGGCGTCGAGCAACGCCTCGATGAGCACCGACGGGACCCCGCACAGACCGAAACCACCCACCGCCAGCGACGACCCGTTGCCGATGTCGGCGACCGCCTCGGCCGCGCTCGAGACCACCTTGTCCATGGTTGGCACACCTCTCCGTCGACGCCGATCACCCTACGACAACGCGCAGGCCGCGCGCCGGGCAGTACGCTCGGGAAGCGTGAGTGAGGAGAGCTCCACCGACTGGTCCGACGTGCGGCTCCACGTCGTCAGCGGCAAGGGCGGCACGGGCAAGACGACGGTCGCGGCGGCCCTCGCGCTCGCCCTCGCCTCGCGCGGGAAGGACGTCCTGCTCTGCGAGGTCGAGGGGCGCCAGGGGATCGCCCAGCTCTTCGACGTGCCGCCGCTGCCCTACGAGGAGCGCCGGATCGCCCAGGGGCCGGACGACGGCGGCGACGTCTACGCGCTCGCGGTCGACGCCGAGTCCGCGATGCTCGAGTACTTCCAGCTCTACTACCGGCTGGGCAGCCGCACCGGCAGGATGCTCGACCGGTTCGGCGTCATCGACTTCGCCACCACGATCGCGCCCGGTCTCCGCGACGTCCTGCTCACCGGCAAGGTCTACGAGGCGGTCGAGCGCAACTCGCGCAACAAGAAGGCCCGCCGGTACGACGCCGTGGTGCTCGACGCGCCGCCGACCGGACGGATCGTGCAGTTCCTCAACGTCAACGGGGAGTTCGGCGAGCTGGCTCGGATGGGGACGGTCAAGGGACAGACCGAACGCGTGATGGGGCTGCTGAGGTCACCGCGCACCGCCGTCCACCTCGTCACCGTCCTGGAGGACATGCCGGTCCAGGAGACCTCCGACGGGATCACCGAGCTCCGCGCCAACGGGCTCCCGGTCGGTGCCGTCGTCGTCAACCTGGCCCGCCCGCAGGAGCTGGACGAGGAGGCCCGCGCCGCGGTCCTCGCCGGCGGCATCCCGCTCAGCGCGGTCAAGGCGGACCTGGAGAGGGTGGGGATCGACACCACCCCCGAGCTGCTCGAGGGGCTGCTCGACGACGCGCGTGACCACGCCGAGCGGCGGAGGCTGGAGGACGAGCAGCGGGAGCGGATCGACCGGCTGGGGGTGCCGACCTACGAGCTGGAGCGGCTCGCGGGCGGCATCGACCTCGGTGGGCTCTACGAGCTGGCGGCCGAGCTGCGCGAACAGGGGATGGCATGAACACCCCACGACGCTGCTCGCTGCGCTCACACCGCCGCGGGAACCCCGCATGAGCACCCGCAGCCAGCACCGGGTCGGCCCGCTCGCCTCCCACCTCGGCGAGTGCCCGGCGCTCGACGTCGACGCCCTCCTGGACGATCCCGGCACGCAGGTCGTCGTCTGCACCGGCTCGGGCGGCGTCGGCAAGACGACGACCTCGGCGGCGCTGGCGCTGCGCGCAGCCGAACGGGGCCGGAAGGTCGTGGTCCTCACGATCGACCCGGCGCGCCGGCTCGCGCAGTCGATGGGGATCGAGAAGCTCGACAACACCCCGCGCCCGGTGCCCGGCGTCGACGCGTCGAACGGCGGCTCGCTCGACGCGATGATGCTGGACATGAAGCGGACCTTCGACGAGGTCGTCGAGGCGCAGGCGAGCCCGCAGAAGGCGCGGGCGATCCTCAACAACCCGTTCTACGTGACGCTCTCCAGCTCGTTCGCCGGCACCCAGGAGTACATGGCGATGGAGAAGCTCGGCCAGCTCCGCCGGGACGCCCGGAAGGCCGGGCGATGGGACCTCATCGTCGTCGACACCCCGCCCGCCCGCTCGGCGCTCGACTTCCTCGACGCCCCGGAGCGGCTCTCCGGGTTCCTCGACGGCCGGTTCATCCGGCTGCTCCTCGTCCCGGCCAAGGGGCCGGCGCGGCTCATGACCGCGGGGGTCGGCGCGGTGACGAACACGATGGCGAAGGTCGTCGGTGCGCAGGTGCTGAAGGACCTGCAGATGTTCGTGGCCGCGTTCGACACCCTCTTCGGCGGGTTCCGCAACCGGGCGCAACAGACCTACGAGCTCCTCCAGACCAAGGAGACCGCCTTCGTGGTGGTGGCCGCCCCCGAGTCGGACGCGCTCCGCGAGGCGGCGTACTTCGTCGAGCGGCTCGACGCGGAGGGGATGCCGCTCGCGGGGCTGGTGGTCAACCGGGCGACGCGGACCGTCGACGGCCTCTCGGCCGAGACGGCGATCGCCGGAGCCGAGCGGCTCGGGTCCGGTGCCGCGGCTTCCGGGGTCACCGCCGGGCTGCTGCGGCTGCACGCCGACCGGATCCGGCGGGCGGCCCGCGAGCTGCGGCTGCGGCAGCGGTTCCAGGCGGCGCACCCGCACGTGCCGACCGTCGTGGTGCCGGCGCTCAGCACCGACGTCCACGACCTCGACGGGCTGCGCGAGGTCGGCTCGCTGCTGGCCTCCCCGTGAGCGGGTGACGACGAGGATGCCGGTCGAAAAGGCGCGGTGCCCGCGAGCCGTTCGGCTCGCGGGCACCTACCACCCCACGGCCTGGGATCAGGCGGAAACGGCGTGCCGCTGCTCGTGCTCCTCGCGAGCGGTCTCGAACAGCCGCCGCCACGACGTCACGTTGGGGCGCTTGCGGAGGACGGCGCGGCGCTCACGCTCGGTCATGCCGCCCCAGACGCCCCACTCGATCTGGTTGTCGAGGGCCTCGGCCAGGCACTCCGTCTTCACGGGGCAGCCGGCGCACATCATCTTGGCCCGGTTCTGGGCGGCGCCTCGGACGAAGAGCTCGTCGGGGCGGGCCTGCTTGCACTGGGCAGCGGAAGCCCAGTCCTCGTTCCACGTCATGTTCGTATCCCATTTCTCTGACCCGCTCTCCCAAACGGGCTGAGGAGAAGCTCTCTCCCAGGGCTCCAACTCTAAAGACCTGGACACCTGACCAGACAGACACACAGGGAGCAAATGCGCATGGTCACTTGTGACTAGATGCCATGACCGAACAGTGGACGAAGGGCCTGAAACGGGGGATCAAACGACACTAATGTTACTCCTGAGGCTGGTGTGACGTCCAGATCAGGACGGTCCCTAGCCCCTTCGGGCTAGGCCGTGGATCGGCGACCCCCGCGCCGCTCGTGACCGCGAGTGGCGCCATTGCCAACTGTTCCCACAACGCCTCCCGCTCGGTCCGCTCCCGTACCCTTGAGCCCATGTCTTCGCGTCACCTCGGCTCCTCCGTCGCCAACGTCCTCAGCCACCTCGGCGTGATGGTCGGCGTCGCCGCCCTCATGGGCGCCCTCGTGGCCGGGCTGGCCATCCCGTTCGCCGCCGTGGCCGGGTTCGCTGCCCGGAACGTCGCGGACACCATGGACGAGCTGCCGACCGAGCTGACCGCCGAGCCGCTGGCCCAGCGCACCCGCGTCCTCGCCGCCGACGGCAGCCTGCTCGCCACCTGGTACCGGCAGAACCGCGTCAACGTGCCGCTCAACGAGGTCTCGCTCGCGATGCGCAAGGCCATCGTCGCCATCGAGGACTACCGCTTCTACCAGCACGGCGCCCTCGACCTGAAGGGCACGCTCCGCGCCTTCATCACCAACCAGGCGAGCTCCGGGGTCGTCCAGGGCGGCTCGTCGATCACCCAGCAGATGGTGAAGCAGACCCTGATCAACCAGGCGGAGGGCGACGAGGAGGAGATCGCAGCCGCCCAGGCCGACACCTACGAGCGGAAGATCCGCGAGCTCCGCTACGCGATCGCCTTCGAGCAGAAGTACTCCAAGGACTGGATCCTCGAGCGCTACCTCAACGTCGCCTACTTCGGCGACGGCGCCTGGGGGATCGAGAGCGCCGCTCAGCACTACTTCTCCCGACCGGCGAAGAAGCTGAAGCTGCGCCAGGCGGCCATGCTCGCCGGCATCGTCAAGAACCCCACCCAGTTCGACCCGACCAACAACCCGGTGGAGGCGAAGCAGCGGCGCAATGTGGTCCTCGCCCGGATGGCCGACCTCAACGTCATCTCGATGAGTGAGGCACGCAAGGCGTCGCGGCGGGGGCTCGGGCTCCACGTGAAGCCGACCCGCAACGGCTGCCTCGGCGCCAACGGCGAGTTCTTCTGCGACTACGTGCGCGAGTACCTCATGCAGGACCCGGCCCTCGGCCGGACCAAGGAGGACCGCGAGCAGCTCCTCGAAGCCGGCGGGCTGACCATCGAGACCACGATCGACCCGCGGATGCAACGCGCCGCCGACAGCTCGCTCAGGGAGCGCGTCAACCCGACCGACCAGGCGATCGGCGGCCTCGCGATGGTGGAGCCGGGGACCGGCCGGGTCAAGGCGCTGGCGCAGTCGCGCCCGATGGGCGCCGACAAGTCCAAGGGGCGCACCTACCTCAACTACGTCGTGCCCAAGAGGTACGGCGACGCGAACGGGTTCCAGGCCGGCTCGACGTTCAAGGTCTTCGTCCTCGCCGCGGCGATCAAACAGGGGATCGCGCTCGACACCCGGATCGACTCGCCACCGAGCCGCGTGATGGACGACTCCGAGTTCACGACGTGCGAGGGGCCGTACATCGGCGAGGACTGGTCAGTGAGCAACTCGACCAGCTCGGGGGTCAAGACGCTCTACACGGGCACGCGGGAGTCGGTGAACACCTTCTTCGCCGAGCTCGAGTCCCGCACCGGGCTCTGCGACCCGATCACGATGGCCGAGGACATGGGCATCGTCGACCCGGACGTCGTTCCCTCCTTCACCCTCGGCGTGACCAGCACCGACCCGCTCACGATGGCCGCTGCCTACGGCACCTTCGCAGCCCGGGGCGAGTACTGCGAGCCCCGGCCGGTGGAGCGGATCCTCAGCTCGTCGGGAAAGGTCATCGCCGACTACCCCGACAAGTGCCAGCAGCTGATGCCGTCAGCCGTCGCCGACGCCGTCAACGACATCCTTGCGGGCGTCCAGGAGCCGGGCGGCTTCGGTTACGACAACGGGCTGGCGCTCTCCCAGCCGTCGGCCGCCAAGACCGGAACCATCGACAGCAACATGGCGGTCTGGTACGTCGGCTACACGCCGAACCTCGCCACCGCCGCGATGCTCGCCGGGGCGAACTCGCTGGGTCACTGGATCACCCTCAACGGTCAGTACGTCGGAGGTCAGTACATCGACCGCGCGTTCGGCTCCACCTACGCCGGCCCGATCTGGGCAGGCGCCATGCAGGTGATCGACGACTTCCTGCCGGACGCCGAGTTCACCGACCCCGACCCGACGGCGATCTCCGGACAGCCGGTGGACGTCCCCTCCGTCAGCGGGCTGGACCCCGCCGACGCGGCGGTGCGACTGCGGGAGGCCGGGTTCGTGCCGAGCATCGGGTCGTTCGTGCGCTCGACCTTCGCCGAGGGGATGGTCGCCGAGACCGACCCGGTCGCCGGCGCCAAGCTCGGCACCGGGTCGCCGGTGACGATCTTCGTGAGCAACGGCAAGCAGCCCCGCGGCGGCGGCTGACCCCCTCCGCCGAGCCGCCCTTCGTGCTGGGTTCAGCCGCCCTTCGTGCTGGGTTCAGCCGCCCCTCGTGCTGGTCGAGCCTTCTAGGAGCCGCCGAGCCGGCGCCGTACCTCCGCGGCGACCGCGCCGCCGTCCGCGCGGCCTCGGACCTGCGGGGTGACGACGCCCATGACCTTGCCCATCGCCCGCATCCCCTCGCCGGCAGCGCCGGTCGACGCGATCGCGTCGGCGACGAGGGCCGAGATCTCCTCAGGGTCGAGCTGCGCCGGCAGGTAATTGGCGAGCACCTCGGCCTCGGCACGCTCCTTGGCGGCACTCTCGGTGCGGCCGGCGTCCTCGAACGCCGCAGCCGCCTCGCGCCGCTTCTTCGCCTCGGCGCTCAACACCCCGATGACGTCGTCGTCGCTCAGCTCGCGGGCCTGTTTGCCGGCCACCTCGGCGTTGGTGATCGCGGTGAGGACCATCCGCAGTGTCGAGGAGCGGAGCTCGTCCCGGCTCTTGATCGCGGCGGTGAGGTCGGTGCGCAGCCGTTCCTTGAGGTCGCTCATGTGGACCATTGTGGCAGCCTGTGGCCATGACGCCCCTCGTCCCCGAGCCACCCTCGCCCGCCACCAGGCGCCGGCTCGGACGCGGCGCGTCGGCGGTGCTCGGGCTCGGTGCGACCGGCTACGGCTACATGTGGTGGGAGGCGCGCTGGTTCGTCCTCCGGCACGTGACGATGCCGGTCCTTCCCAGCGGAGCCCCGGAGCTGCGGCTGCTCCACCTGAGCGACCTGCACCTGACGCCGTACCAGCGGCGCAAGCGCGCGTGGGTCGCGTCGCTCGCCGCGCTCGAGCCGGACCTCGTCGTCAACACCGGCGACAACCTCGCCCACCGCGACGCCGTCGCACCGCTTCTCGAGGCCTTCGGCAGGCTGACCTCACGACCGGGCGTCTTCGTGCTCGGGTCGAACGACTACTTCTCGCCGACGCCGCGCAACCCGGTCCGCTACCTGCTGCCGGACGATGGCAGGCGGCACCACCGCACGTCGCAGCTGCCGTGGCAGGACCTCGCCGCCCGGCTCTCGTTCGCCGGCTGGGAGGACCTGAGCAACCGTGTCGCGGTCCTCGACGTCAAGGGGGTGCAGATCGCGTTCGCCGGGGTCGACGACCCGCACCTCGACTACGACGACCTCGGCGCCGTCGCCGGCCCCGCCGATCCGGCTGCCGACCTGCGCCTGGCGGTCGCGCACGCGCCGTACCTGCGGGTGATCGACCAGTTCGCCGCCGACGGGTACGACGCGATCCTCGCCGGCCACACGCACGGCGGTCAGCTGCGGCTGCCGGTCAAGGGCGCGCTCGTCACCAACTGCGACCTCGACACCGGCCGCGCCCGGGGGTTGCACCGGCACCCCGCCGCGTCGCAACCGGGGGACCTCGGCTCGTCGTGGCTGCACGTCTCCGCGGGCGCAGGCACCTCCCCGTACACGGTCGGACGGTTCCTGTGCCGCCCCGAGGCGACGCTGATCCGCCTGACGCACCGGGGGGATCGCTGACCCGATTTCGGGCGGGCGGCGATGCTCGGATAGACTCCCCACGCTCCACGGGCTGTGGCGCAGTTTGGTAGCGCGCTTCGTTCGGGACGAAGAGGCCGCAGGTTCAAATCCTGTCAGCCCGACGGTGTGAGTGGCCCCCGACCGGTTCCGGCGGGGGCCTCCGTCGGTCCCGCCTTCTCACCGGTGCCAACCCATGGCGAGAGTCGCCTCGGCGGTCCGTCGCCCCAGCTCGATCCCGGCGGCGAAGTACTCCTCGTCGAACAGCAGGTAGCTGAGCAGCTCGCGGCGCCCGACCCCGTCGCCCGCACCGCGCAGTGCCCGGCCG
>DASSBB010000103.1:0-37378 GCA_035699145.1 Marmoricola sp. | reverse complement strand
CAACAGCGCCGGCATCATCATCGACGCCCTCCGCGCCTGCAAGATCGCCAAGGACCGCGGCATCGGCGGCCCCATCCTGTCCGCCTCGACGTACCTCATGAAGTCGCCCCCGGTGCAGATGCCGGACGACCTCGGCCGCGCGCAGGTGGAGGCGTTCATCAAGGGCGAGGTCGACCGCTGAGCTGACCCGCCCGACATCCGCCGGTTTGCAGACGGTTGAGCCGCGGACCCTTCGCTTCGGGGTCCGCGGCTCGCGCGTCCCCGGGCGGCAGGTCCCCGTCCCGAGCTCCCGTTCTCGCTACATTCCTCGCCATGAGCGACTACCCGCCGGGATCGTCCACCCCCGGAGCATCCGACTCCGGTTCGTCCCCTTCCGGTTCGACGCCGCCTCCGGGCTCCGGTGATCCCGGACGACCACCGCCGCCCCCGCCGCCCGGCGGCTCGGGAGGCGGCTGGGGCTCGGCCCCGCCGCCCCCGCCGCCACCGCCGGGCTCCGGAGGGTACGGCGCGCCGCCGCCTCCCCCTCCAGGAGCACCCGGGGGCTACGGCTACCCGCCCGGTCCCGGGGGGCCCGCCGGGCCGGGTGGCTACAGCGTCGGCAAGGCGTTCAGCTATGCCTTCGACAAGTTCCGGGCGAACTGGGCTCCCCTGGTCCTCGTCACGCTCGTGCTCCTCGTCGGCGCCGGCATCGTCCAGGGGTTGCAGCGGCTGGTCACACCCGCCGCGGACGACGACCTGAGCGGTGGCTTCTTCGGCGTCGCGCTGCTCCTCAGCGCGATCTTCTCCGCGCTCAGCTGGGCGGTGCAGCTGATCGTCCAGTCGGTGATCGTCAAGGGGTCGCTCGACGTCACCAGGGGGCGCCGGCTGGACCTCGGGTCGGCGACGAGCGGCATCGACTGGGGCCAGGTGATCATCGCCTCACTGATCATCGGGGCGATGACCTTCGTCGGCATCCTGCTCTGCATCCTGCCCGGCATCGCGGTGCTCTTCTTCACCAGCTACACGCTCTACTTCATCATCGACCGGGGTGAGGACGCGGTGACCGCGATCAAGTCGAGCTTCACCATGGTGAAGAACAACCTCGGCGTGCTGCTCCTGTTCTTCCTCGCCTCACTGGCGGCCTGGGTCGTCGGCCTGTGCGCCTGCGTGGTCGGGCTCCTCGTCGCGATCCCGGTGGTCGTGCTCGCCCAGGCGTACACGTTCCGCATGCTCAACGGGGACCCGGTCACGACCTGAGCCGGCAGCACCCTGGCGCCCCGTCCCCTCCGTAGGGGCGGGGCGCTCCCCGTCCCGGATCCACGGCAGGATCACCCCATGTCCGCGCTCCGCCACCTGGTCCGGCTCCTGCACGGGGTCTGGTTCCGGCGGCTGTTCTCGGTGCGGGTGGCCAGCCAGCTGACCGACGGTGTCTTCCAGGTGGCGCTGGCGTCGTACGCGCTCTTCTCCGACGACCAGCCGTCGCCGGCGTCCATCGCCGCCGCGCTCGCGGTCGTGCTGCTGCCGTTCTCGGTCCTCGGGCCGTTCGCCGGAGTGCTCCTCGACCGGTGGTCCCGCCGGCAGGTGCTCCTCTGGGGCAACCTGGCCCGGGTGGCGATCGCCGCGGTCGTCGCGGCCGTCGTCGCTGCGGGGCTCCCGGACCTCGTCTTCTACGGTGTCGTCCTGCTCTGCCTCTCGGTGAACCGGTTCCTGCTCGCCGGACTGTCGGCGGCGCTTCCGCACACGGTCGAGCCGGACGACCTGCTCACTGCCAACGCGCTCACCCCGACGGCCGGGACGCTGGCATTCATCGTCGGGCTCGGCGTCGGCGGGGTGGCCAGGGCGGCCGGGCGGGGCGCCGGCTGGGACGGCGACGTCACCGTGCTGCTCGCCGCCGCGGTGCTGTACGGCGTCGCCGGCTCGCTCGCCCTCCGGATCCCCCGGAGGCTGCTCGGGCCGGAGCTCGACGAGGTGCGCCCCGCGGTGCGGCATGCGCTCGGCGGGGTGGTCTCCGGGCTGGTCGACGGGCTCCGGCACCTGAGGTCCCGGCCGGTGCCGGCGGCCGGGCTGGCGGTCATCGCCTCGCACCGCTACTGGTTCGGGATCTCGTCGGTGGCGCTCGTGCTCCTCTACCGCAACCACTTCCACACCCCGGAGGAGACGGAGGCCGCCTTCCGCGGGCTCTCCACCGCCGCGCTCGTCGGAGGTGCCGGCTTCGTCGCCGCCGCGGTGGTCACGCCGATCGTGACCGAGCGGGTGTCACCGCGCACCTGGGTGCTGGCCCTGCTGGTCCTGGCCGGGCTGGTGCAGCTCTACCCGGCCGGCCTCTACACCGAGGGCGGCATCCTCGTGGCGGCGTTCGTCCTCGGGCTGGCGTCCCAGGGGATCAAGATCTGCGTCGACACCTTCGTCCAGACCGGCATCGACGACGTGTTCCGGGGACGGGTGTTCTCGCTCTACGACGTCCTCTTCAACGTCGCCTTCGTCGCGGCGGCGGCCACCGCCGCGGTGGTGCTGCCCGGGGACGGCCGGTCGTACGCCGTGCTCGGGGTGCTCTCCGCGGGCTACCTGCTGACCGCCCTCGCCTACGCCCGCTCGCCACGCGGCGCCCCATGACCCCGCGGACGTCATCCCTTGTGGCTGCTCCGGCGACCAGCCCGGATGACGCCCGTGGGGGTGCCCGGCGGACGTCATCCCCGGCGGTCGCCCCGACGACCAGTCGGGATGACGTCGCGGGCTAGCGCGAGGACCACCACTCCAGCAGCGCCGCCGACGCCTCCTCCGGCGACATCGGGCCCCGGTCCATTCGCAGCTCGAGCAGGTGCCGGTAGGCGGCGCCGACCTCCCGGCCCGGACCGATGCCCAGCAGCTCCATGATCTGGTTGCCGTCGAGGTCGGGACGGATCGCCTCCAGCTCCTCCTGCTCGGCCAGCTGCTCGATCCGGGCCTCCAGCTCGTCGTACGTCCGGCGCAGCCGCTCCGCCTTGCGGCGGTTCCGCGTGGTGCAGTCGGCCCGGGTGAGGACGTGCAGCCGGGCGAGCTGCCCGCCGGCGTCGCGGACGTACCGGCGCACCGCGGAGTCGGTCCACTCACCGCTGCCGTAGCCGTGGAACCGCAGGTGCAGCTCCACCAGCGACGAGACCGCCTCGGTGTCGTCGTTGGAGAACCGCAGCGCCTTCATCCGCTTGCGGGTCAGCTTGGCGCCGACCACGTCGTGGTGGTGGAACGTCACCGAGCCGTCGTCGGCGAACCGCCGGGTCCGCGGCTTGCCGACGTCGTGCATGAGCGAGGCGAACCGGGTGACGAAGTCGGGCCCGCCGCCCGGCAGCCGCGGCTCCATGTCGATCGCCTGCTCGAGGACGGTGAGCGTGTGCTCGTAGACGTCCTTGTGCCGGTGGTGCTCGTCGCGCTCCAGCCGGAGCGCGGGCAGCTCGGGGAGGACCCGCTCGGCGAGCCCGGTCTCGACGAGCAGGGTGAGCCCGAGCCGGGGGTACGGCGCGCAGACCAGCTTCACCAGCTCGTCGCGGACCCGCTCGGCCGAGACGATCTCGATCCGGCCCGCCATCGCCGTCATCGCCGCGACCACCTCCGGAGCGACCGTGAACCCGAGCTGGGCGGCGAACCGGGCCGCCCGCATCATCCGGAGCGGGTCGTCGGAGAACGAGTCCTCGGGCCGCCCCGGCGTGCGGAGCACCTTGTGGGCGAGGTCGACGATCCCGCCGTACGGGTCGACGAACCGGCGACCGGGCACCGCGACCGCCATCGCGTTGACGGTGAAGTCCCGCCGGCCGAGGTCGCCCTCGAGCGTGTCGCCGTACACGACGTCGGGCTTGCGCGAGGAGGCGGCATAGGTGTCGGAGCGGTACGTCGTGATCTCGATCGTCCAGCCGCCCTTGCGGCAGCCGATGGTGCCGAACTCGCGCCCCATGTCCCAGATGGCGTCCGCCCACCCCTTGAGCAGCCGCTCGGTGGTCCCGGGGCGCGCCGAGGTGGTGAGGTCCATGTCGTTCTGGAGCCGGCCGAGCATCGCGTCGCGGACCGGGCCGCCGACCAGGGCGAGCTCCTCCCCGGCGCCGGCGAACAGCTCGCCCAGGGGCTGGAGCACCTCCGCGACCCGGTCGAGCTCGCGCTCGGCCCGGGCCTGCACCTCCACCATGGAGAGCGGCTCGTCGGCGGGGGTCGGCTCGGGCACGGGACACCACTCTAGGTGGCCCGCCCGACTCGGCCCGGACAGCGTCCGCCGTCCGGCTCACCCGCCGAGCTCCGTCCGTCCGGACCCGTCTGCGAACACCGATCGCGCACGTGCGGCGGAATTCGCGTCCATCCGGACGGAAGTCGGCGGGCGACGGCGCGGGTGCGCGGCTCTCGACGGGAGCGGGCCACGACGGCGGGGTACGCCGGGCAGCGACCGGGCGTGGATAACCTGACCCGGTGACACGCCCTGCGAGCCGACGCGCCTCGACCGCGTGGGCAGCAGGGCTCGCCACCCTGGCCGCACTCCTCGCGGCGCCGGCCCCGGTCCAGGGCGGGGAGCCGCCCGCACCGAGCCCGACGGAGGCGACGGGCCGGCCCGAACCGACCGACCCGACTCCCACCGCACCGACCACCCCCGAGGACGAGCCCGACCCGGACTCCCCGGCGGCCGATCCGCTCCGGGTCGTGATCGACCGGCTCACCCCCAGCACGGTGCCGGAGCGCGGCGACGTGCGCGCCGCCGGCACGATCAGCAACCGCTCGGACGAGCCGTGGGGCAACCTCAAGGTCTACTTCCTGCGCTCCACCGAGCCGATCACCGACCCCGCGGAGCTCACCACGGCGGCCGCGGGAGGGTGCATCGGAGCCGGCACCCGGATCATCGACCCGCTCGTCGAGGTGCCCGACCTGAACCCCGGGGGAAGCACGCGGTTCCGGATCACGGTCCCCCGGAGCGCGCTGGAGCTCTCCGGCGCGCCCGGGGTCTACGAGGTGGGGATCCACGTGCTCGGGGAGAGCTCGGCCGGCCGGGTGGACGGTGCGGACGGGCGTGCCTGCACGTTCCTGCCGCTCGTCCCCGACGACACCAGCGCGACGCTCGCCCTGGGGGTCCAGCTGCGCAGGCCCACGGTCCGCAGTGCCGACGGCACGCTGAGGTTCCTCGACAGGTGGCAGACGACCTTCAGCGAGGGACGGCTCCGGCGGCTCCTCGACCTCGGCGCCACCGCGGACGGAAGGCCGCTCACCTGGGTGGTGGATCCCGCTCTCCTCGACACCGCCCAGTCGGTCGCCCGGGGGAACCCGAAGACGGGGCTCGAACCGCACCCGGCGGCGGGGCCCGACGAGGAACCGGCCGAGCCGGGCACCGACGAGGGCGAGACCGAGGAGAGCGACACGGAGGACAGCGACACGGAGGACAGCGGGAACGGGGACGGGAGCACCGAGGACGGCGAGGAGGAGCCGCCGCCGGACGGGGAGCCCGAGCCGGATGAGACGCCGGAGCAGGCCGCGGCCCGCGACTGGCTCGCGATGCTCGCCGAAGAGCTCGGCACGTCCGCGGTGATGGCGCTTCCCTACGGGGACCTCGACGCCGCGGCCTCCGTTCGTCGGGGCTTTCCCGAACAGCTCGTCACCGCCCAGGAGGCGAGCGTCGCGGTCCTCGAGAGGTGGGACGTCTCGTCGACGCCTGCCCTCGTGCCGCCTTCCGGGCTGCTTCCCGACGTGCTCCTCGAGGAGGTCGGCCCGGAGACCACGGCCGTGGTGCGCCCCACCGCGCTCCCGGAGGGCATCACCGGTCCGGTCCTGGAGCGGACCGACGGCGGCCGGCTCATCGTCGTCCAGCCCTCGAAGGCCGCCTGGGGCCCTGGTCCGGGCCCACGCCGGTCGGCGCTCGCCGTACGACAGCGGCTGCTCGCGGACGCCGCGCTGCACGCCCTCTCGGACGCCGGCGACGTGCCCCTGGTGCGGCTCCTCCCCCCGTGGTGGGACCCCGGAGCGGAGTGGCAGCGCGCCCGGTTCTTCCGCGGGCTCGACGTCCCTTGGCTGGCGGCCGGAGGGCTCGGCCAGGCGCTCTCCGCCCCGGCGACCGAGGGCTCCGAGCGCGTCGGCCCGGAGGAGCTCGTCTATCCCGACTCCGCGGTGGCCGCGGAGCTCCCGTTCGTCACCGTCGCCTCGGCGGCGCGGCTCGCCGACGCGGGTCGAGCCCTGGCGCAGCTGCTCACCGAGAACGACGTCGTGGACGAGACCCTCACCCGGCAGGGGCTCCTCTATGCCTCGGTCTGGAGCCGTCGGCATCCGCGCCTCGCGGCCGAGCGGGCGCAGAACGCCGCCGAGATCGTGGCCGGGTGGCTCGGCCGGATCAGCGTCCGCGGCCCGTCGTTCGTCACGATGTCGGGCGACACGGGTGAGTTCGACGTGACCCTCGTCAACGGGCTCGACCAGCCGGTCACCGTGGGGCTGCGGGCCACGGTGCCCAACGCCAACCTGACGCTCACCACTCCCGACCCGGTCGAGCTGCCGCCACGCGGCCGGGGCGCGATGCGGATCGACGCCACCGCGACCGACATCGGCATCCACCTCGTCACCCTCCAGCCGGTCACCACCGAAGGCGTCGAGATCGGCGACCCGACCACGCTGAGCATCCGCAGCAGCCGGGTGGGGCTCATCCTCTGGATCGTGATGGGGGTCGTCGGCTCCCTCCTCTTCGTGCTGGTCGCCATCCGCATCACCCGCCGGGTGCGGCAACGACGGCGCACCCACGGTCCCCTGCTCAAGGCACGACAGCAATGAGCGAAGACCGGCGCCCCGACCCGGCGACGGCCCCGTCGGTCCTCTCCTCCAGCGCGGTGATGGCCGCCGGCACCGTGGTCTCCCGGTTCAGCGGGTTCGTCCGCTCCACGTTGCTCGCCGCCGCCCTCGGCACCCAGCTCCATGCCGACGTCTTCACGATCGCGAACACCGTCCCGAACATGCTCTACATCCTGCTCGCCGGCGGCGTGTTCAACGCGGTCCTCGTCCCCCAGCTCGTCCGGGCGATGCGGCACGACGCCGACGGCGGCGAGGCCTACACGAACCGGATCATCACGCTGGCCGGACTGTTCCTCGCCGGCGTCACGGCGCTGCTGGTCCTGGGGGCGCCGCTGCTGATGCGGCTCTACCTCGACCCCGCCTTCTTCACCGACACGCTCGCCGCGCAGCGGGAGTCGGTCATCGACTTCGCGCGGCTCTGCCTCCCGCAGGTGTTCTTCTACGGGATGTTCGTGCTGGTCGGCCAGGTGCTCAACTCCCGCGACCGGTTCGGGCCGATGATGTGGGCGCCGATCGCGAACAACGTGGTCTCCGTCGCGGTGCTCGCGTTGTACCTCGTGGTCTTCGGCGCTGCCCAGGGCGACGCCCTCTGCGGCGGCTACACCGCGGGACAGGAGTGGCTCCTCGGGCTCGGCTCCACCATCGGCATCGCGCTCCAGCTGCTGATCCTGGTGCCCTACCTGAAGGCCACCGGGTTCACCTACCGTCCCCGGTTCGACTTCCGGGGCAGCGGCCTCGGGCACACCTTCCGGCTCGGGTCCTGGACCGTCGCGTTCGTCGTCGTCAACCAGGTCGCCTACACCGTCGTCGTACGCCTCGCCTCGAGCGGCACCGCCGAGGCCGCGCTCTCCTGCGGCGCCGCGGCCGGCGGCTCGGGGGGCACCGGCTACACGATCTACTCCGGCGCGTTCCTCCTCGTCATGGTGCCGCACTCGATCGCGACCGTGTCGCTCGCGACCGCGACACTGCCGCGGCTCTCCCGCTCGGCCGCCGCGGACGACCTCCCCGCGGTCGGTCGCCAGGTCGCCTCCACCACCCGCACGGCCCTGGCGCTGATCCTCCCGTTCGCGCTGCTCCTGCCCACGATCGCGCTCCCCCTCTCCAACATCGTGTGGGGGTACGCCGCAGCGGCCGACACCTACCGTGACTTCGCCGCTTCGCTGTCCCTCTTCGCACCCGGGCTGGTGTTCTTCACCGTGCACTACCTGATGCTCCGCGGGTTCTACTCCTTGGAGCGGACGCGGACGGTCTTCTGGGTGCAGTGCGTGATCGCCGCCACGAACATCGCGGTGGCGGTCGCCGTGACCCGTCAGGTGGGTCCGAGCGACACCGCCCCCGGGCTCGTGACGGCGTACGTCGCGGCGTACGCCGTCGGCGCGACCCTCTCCTACCTGCTCCTGCGCCGGCTCCTCGGCGGCCTCGAGACCCCGGTGCTCGTCCGGTTCCTGGTCCGGATGGGGATCGCGGCGGGGCTCGCGGCGGCGGCGGCGTGGGGGTGGCGGGTCCTGCTGGACAGCCTCTGGGAGACCGGGGACGGCAAGGTGCAGGCCCTCGTGCTGCTCGGCTCCACCGGGCTCGTCGACCTCGTGGTGCTGGTCGTCCTCGCCCGCCTGATGCGGATTCGGGAGGTCAACGAGGTGGTGGGGCTCGTCACCGGCCGGCTACGCCGTCGAGGGTGACCCCGGGCACGCGGCTCGGGTCGCGGCTTAGCATGGAGGAGACCGAGACTGACGTTCGACAGGAGCCGTGTGCCACAGAGGGCGATCGGTCCGGGAAGCCTCGTCGCCTCCCGGTTCCGGCTAGACGATCTGCTGGATGAGCACTCCGGCGCCCTCTTGTGGCGTGCCACCGACCTGACCCTCGCCCGCAACGTCGCCGTCCACGTCATCGACGCCGACGACCCCCGGTCGCGCGGGGTGCTCACCGCTGCTCGCACCTCCGCGACCGTCACCGACGGGCGGATCCTGCGCGTGCTCGACGCCCTCCAGGAGGGCGCCTTCGTGCACGTGGTCCACGAGTGGGGCACCGGCGAGTCGCTCGACCGGCTCCTCGTCGGCGAGCCGCTGGACCCGCGCCGGGCCGCGTGGCTGGTGCGCGAGGTGGCCGAAGCCGTCACGGTCGCGCACCGGCACGGCATCGCGCACGGCCGGCTCCTGCCGGAGAACGTCATGCTCTCCGACGCCGGGTCGGTGAAGCTGGTCGGCTTCGTCGTCGACGCGGTGCTCCACGGCCGTCCCCAGCGCCAGGGTGACGACCGCGAGCCGCCCGGCGAGCACGAGTCGGACGTCACCAACCTCGGAGCCCTGCTCTACGCCTCGCTCACCGGCCGGTGGCCCGGCTTCCCGCAGTCGAAGCTCCCGGACGCACCGCTCGACCATGACCGGATCTGCCGGCCGCGCCAGGTGCGGCCGGGGGTGCCGAAGCGGCTCGACCGGCTCTGCGACCAGATCCTCAACGCGGGCGAGCGAGGTGGCCGGCGGTTCGAGTCCGCGGCCCAGATCAGCGCGGTGCTCGGCGACTACCTCGGCGACGTGACCGGAACCCCGGTCACCGTGTCCGGCCCGACCGTCTTCCTGGACCCCGGCGTGACCCGAGCACCGGGCGGCGCGGCCGGGGCGTTCGACGCGCACCCGACGGCGCCGGCGATCCGCCCGGTCGACGAGACGGGGGACATCCCGGGCGACGGCTCGGGCGACGGCTCGGGCGACGGTGACCCCACCCACCCGAACGCCGAGCCGGTCCGCGAGCCGATCCTCGGCACGGAGGGCTGGCCGCCGGAGGAGGCGGCCGCGGCGCCACCCATCGCCGCTCCTGTCGTCGGCGGGAGTGCGGCCGGCGCCTGGAGCGCCCCCCGCCGGCCCGGCGGCGTACCCGAGCACTGGGGCCCCGACCCCGGCGACGACTCCGGTTCCTGGCCACCCGTGCACGAGGAGGAACGCCCGGGCGCCCCGTGGATGCGGCTCGCCGCGCTCGTGGCGGTCGCGGCGCTCGTCCTCCTCGCCGTCGTCGTCGCGTTCGCACTCGGCGGCCGGGAGGCCGCCGACGACACGCCGCCCGCGGCGTCGCCGACCCCGAGCCAGGAACCTCCTCCGGAGGAGCTGACCGTGGCCGCGGTCCAGGAGTTCGACCCCGGCGACCCGGGCGGTGGCGAGCACCCCGAGCAGGTGCCGCTCGCCACCGACGGCGACCCGGCGACCGCGTGGCGGACCCAGACCTACTTCGACGGCCCGGTGCTCGCGCCGTACCGCCCCGGCGTAGGGCTCACCCTCGACCTCGGCGAACCGAGCGAGGTGAGCGAGGTCGAGGTCACCCTGGTCGGAGGACCGTACGACGTGCAGCTGCTCGCCGCACCCAAGGGCGGCAAGGCACCCACCGCCGTCGAAGGGCTCACCACCCTCGACACCCGCAGCGGCGTCTCGAAGGAGGTCACCCTCACCGCGGAGGAGCCGGTCACGACGCGCTACCTGGTGGTGTGGCTGACGGCGCTCGCGCCGACCGACGGCGGGTACAGGGGTGCCATCGCCGAGGTGACCGTCCGGCCGTGAACGATCCTCCCCGGGACGACCATGACCTGCTGGCCGCCCATGTGGCCGGCGACGCGGCGGCCTTCGGCGTGTTGTTCGCGCGGCACCGGGACCGGCTCTGGGCGGTGGCGCTCCGGACCACCGGTGACCCGGAGGAGGCGGCGGACGCGCTCCAGGAGGCGATGATCTCGGCGTTCCGCCGGGCGGAGTCCTACCGGGGGGACGCCGCGGTGACCACGTGGCTGCACCGGATCGTCGTCAACGCGTGCCTCGACCGGCTGCGCCGGCGCAAGGTACGGCTCGCCGAGCCGCTCCCCGACGACCTCGAGGAACACCTGGGGCGAGGCTCCGCCGCCACCGCTACCCCGCAGGCCGAGGACCCGGCCGACGTCGTGGAGCGGGACGACCGGAGGCGGCTCGTCCTCGCCGCGCTGGACACGCTGCCTCCGGAGCAGCGAGCCGCGCTCGTCCTCGTCGACATGCAGGGGTACTCCGTCGCGGAGGCGGCCGAGCTCCTCGAGGTGGCCACCGGCACGGTGAAGAGCCGGTGCTCGCGCGGCCGCGCCAGGTTGCTTCCCCTGCTCGCCCCGCTCCGTGGGGAAGGGAACCCCGACACCGTTCCGCGCGTCCCATCCACGGGCGCCCCGCCGGCGACCGACCCGGACCCGCCGCACCCGACCAGCACGACCGGAGGTGAACAGCCATGACTGCCGACGAGCGTGATCTCACGCCCGAGGAGGAGGACGAGGTCACCCGGCTGCTCGCCGGGGCGGGAGGGCCGCTCCGGACCCCGCCCGACGTCGTGGCCCGGCTCGACGACGTGCTGGCCGGGCTGGTCGCCGAGCGCGACGCAGACGCGGCCGCTTCGATACCGGCACCCTCGGCGGCACCAGCGTCGCTGGAAGGTCGACGCCGCCGCCGGTGGCCGAAGGCGCTGCTCGCGGCGGCTGCGGTCGTCGCCGGGGGGTACGGCGTGACCACGGCGCTGAGCGGGGTCACGATGAGCGGCTCCGACTCGGCCGGCTCCGCGGACGAGGCGGCGGGAGGCGCCGGCGCCGAGTCGAGCGGGTCGGACGCCGGCGGCCAGGCGATGGGCGACCGGGTCCGGCGCGACGGCGCCGACGGCCAGGCGGGCGAGGCACCGGCCAACGCGGCCGCCCTCCGCGATCAGCCTCCCCTGCTCCGCGCCGACCACCTCGCCGAGGACGTCAGCCGGCTCCTCGATGACGCGGCCCAGCAGAAGCGAGCGACCGACGGCCCGGCCCAGCTCCTGAAGGGCACCCTGCCCCCCAAGGCAGCTGCCTGCGTCCCGAGCCGGCTCGGCCCGGACGACACCTGGTACCTCGTGCGGTACGACGGTCGCCGCGCCGCCCTGGTCGCCGCACCGCCGGACGGCGGCACCGTGCGGGCCTCCGTCCTCGGCTGTGACGGCGAGCGGCTCGGCTCGGTGGCGGCTCCCGCGCCGTGACCCCCGCCCGCCGAGCAAGGGAATGCGCGCGGCCTAGGATCGGTTGACACCGGAGACCCTGCAGTCCCCGCACGGCTCCCGCACGCCGTACCGCACCCGACCCCGAAGGACCCCCATGGCCACCGACGTCCGCCAGGTCATCATCATCGGCTCCGGCCCCGCCGGCTACACCGCCGCTGTCTACGCCGCCCGGGCCAACCTCAAGCCGCTCGTCTTCGAGGGAGCGGTCACCGCCGGCGGCGCGCTGATGACCACCACCGAGGTCGAGAACTTCCCCGGGTTCAAGGACGGGATCATGGGCCCCCAGCTCATGGACGAGATGCGCGCCCAGGCCGAGCGGTTCGGCGCCGAGCTGGTCACCGACGACGTGACCGAGGTCGACCTCACCGGTGAGATCAAGAGGGTCACCGACGGCGAGGGCAACGTCCACCAGGCCCGGGCTGTCATCCTCGCCACCGGTTCCGGCTACCGGAAGCTCGGGCTCCCCGACGAGGAGCGGCTCTCGGGCCACGGCGTCTCCTGGTGCGCCACCTGCGACGGCTTCTTCTTCCGTGACCAGGAGATCGCGGTCGTGGGCGGTGGCGACTCGGCGATCGAGGAGGCCACCTTCCTCACCCGGTTCGCCAAGAAGGTCTACCTGGTCCACCGCCGGGACGAGCTCCGGGCGTCGAAGATCATGCAGGACCGGGCGTTCGCCGACCCGAAGCTCGAGATGGTCTGGAACAGCACCGTCACCGCGATCCACGGCGGTGACAAGCTCGACTCGGTCACGCTCACCGACACGGTGTCCGGGGAGTCCCGGGAGCTGCCGGTCACAGGGCTCTTCATCGCGATCGGCCACGACCCCCGTTCCGAGCTCCTGGGCGGTCAGGTCCACCTCGACGCGAACGGCTACGTGCTCGTGGACCACCCGTCGACGCGGACCAACCTCGACGGTGTCTTCGCCTGCGGAGACCTCGTCGACCACGAGTACCGTCAGGCGATCACCGCCGCCGGCACCGGCTGCGCCGCCGCTCTCGACGCCGAGCGTCACCTCGCGATGCTGGACCAGCTGGCCGGCGTCGAGGGGCACACCGCGCCGGAGGGCGTCACCGTAGGCTGAGCGTGACCGGCGGGGAACAAAGTGTCCCCGCCATGGTGTTCAGTGGTCAGGGGTCGACGACCCACCCGTCCCAGCAGTCGAAAGACGTGAAAACGAACGGAGCCTCACCTGTGGCCGACATGAAGGCAGTCACCGACAACGACTTCGAGGCCGAGGTCCTCAAGTCCGACAAGCCCGTGCTCGTGGACTTCTGGGCCGAGTGGTGTGGCCCGTGCCGCCAGGTCGCCCCGATCCTCGCCGAGATCCAGGCGGAGCACGGCGACAAGATCGAGATCGTCAAGATGAACGTCGACGAGAACCCGGTCGTCCCGGCTCAGTACCGCGTGACCGGCATCCCGACGATGAACGTCTACCAGAACGGCGAGATCGTCAAGCAGATCGTCGGCGCCCGCCCGAAGTCGGCGATCCTCAAGGAGCTCGCCGACTACATCGGCTGAGCACCCCGCGTCGACCGTGGCCCTCACCCTCCGGGGTGGGGGCCACGGTGCTTCTGGTCGCCGGAGCGGCGCACCGCGAGGGGGGTTGAGCACCGGACCGATAGGCGACACGATGCAAGCAGCGCCGTACCACCCCCGTGAGGAGCCCGATGCCGGAGACCCGCCCGACGGCGAGAGCGCTGCGCACCGGCGACCGCGGCCCCGGCGTCGCGGAGGTCCGCGACCGGCTGGCGAGGGTGGGGCTCCTCCCCGAGCCGCAGGTCGGCGACGCCTCGGACCTGTACGACGCCGACGTCGAGCGTGCGGTGCGTGCCTTCCAGCAGCAGCGGGGGCTCACCGCCGACGGGCTGGTCGGCCCGGCGACGTACCGGACCCTCGACGAGGCGACCTGGACGCTGGGCGACCGGGTTCTGGTCCACCTGCCCGGCAGCCTCCAGTCCGGCGACGACGTCATCGCGCTCCAGCGGCGCCTCCTCGACCTCGGCTTCAAGGTGGGACGGGTCGACGGGCTCTTCGGCTCGGCCACCGAGGCCGCGGTCAAGGAGTTCCAGCGCAACGTGGGGATCCCGCCGGACGGCACCTGCGGACCTGCGACGCTGAAGGCACTCGCCCGGCTCGCGCCGATGGTCAAGGGCGGCAGCCCCAACGCGCTCCGTGCCGAGGAGCGGATCCGCCGGGCCGGACCGCAGCTCGCCGGGAAGGTCGTCGTGCTCGACCCCTCGCCGTGCCTGGTCGACGACGCCGGGCTGCGCGAGCTCGCCGACGCGGTCACGGCCGACCTCGTGCGGAGGGTGGAGGGCCGGCTGGTCGCGACCGGTGTCCAGGCCTACCTGACCACTCCGGAGGCGTCGCTCGACCTCGAGGAAGCGACCCGGGCGCAGTTCGCCAACCGCGCCGACGCGCACCTCCTGGTCTCGCTCCAGGTGGACGGGTCGACCAACCCGGGGATGAGCGGCCTCGCCAGCTACTTCTACGGGCTCGAGCACCACGGGGTCCGCTCGTCGGTCGGTGAGCGGTTCGCCGGACTGGTCCAGCGTGAGGTGGTCGCCCGCACCGACCTCACCGACCTGCGCAGCCACGCCCGCTCCTGGGACCTGCTCCGGATGACCCGGATGCCCGCGGTCCGGGTCGACGTCGGCTACGTCACCAACCCGGGCGACGCCGCGCGGCTCGCGGACCCGGCGTTCCGCGACGTGGTGGCCGAGGGGATCGTGGTCGCCGTGCAGCGGCTCTACCTCGCGCCGGAGGCGGACCCGCACACCGGGGTCCTCCGGGTGGACGAGATCCGCGCGCTGCGCCACGCCTCACCGTGAGCCGTCACTCCAGCGAGTCGCGCGCGACCGGCGCCGCCGCCCGTCCCGGCCTGACCACGCCGAGCAGCCGGTTGAGCGCCGCCTCCATCTCCTCCCGCCAGGTGAGGACCGACTTGAGGTCGAGCCGCATCCGCGGGTGCTTCGGGTGCGGACGGTGGGTCTTGAACCCGACCCGCTGCAGGAACTCGACCGGCAGCATGCACCCGTCGGCCGGCGGCCTTCCCCACACCCCGAAGCACTCGACGGCACGGAAGTCGCCCCGTTTCAGCAGGTCCTTGACCATCACCTGCATGAGCACCCGGCCGAGCCCCCCGCCGTCGTACCCCTCGAAGACCTCGGCGGTCGCGAGCTGCACCGCGTCCTCGCTCACCGGCGCGGTCGGGAACGAAGCGGAGCCGGGGAAGTACGCCGGCGGCGCGTAGAGGACGAACCCGGCCGGCTCGTCCTCCACGTAGAGGACCCGCCCGCACGACCCCCACTCGAGGAGCACCGAGGAGAGCCACGCCTCCTTCTCCGCCTCCTCGGCGCCGGCACGCGCGACCCGGGCGCGCTGCACGGGGTCGAGCTCCCAGAAGAGGCAGGAGCGGACCGAGGACGGCAGGTCGGCCAGGGTGTCCACGGTGAGACGGGCCGTACGACGAGCCATGGGCACCTCCGAGGCGGAGCAGGGCCGAGGTGGATACTAGATCGTAGTCCCGCCCCTCGAGGAGCACCCATGTCCGACGGCGACAACCGCCCCGCGCCACCGGCGCGGCGGAGCAGCACCCGGCTCGACAACTACGTCGACCGCTACGCCGCCCGCACCAAGGGGATGACCGCCTCGGAGATCCGCGCCCTCTTCTCGGTCGCCAGCCGCCCGGAGGTGGTGAGCCTCGCCGGCGGCATGCCGAACATCTCCGGGCTGCCGCTCGACGTGGTCGGCTCGGCGATCAACGACTTGATCCGCGACAACGGCGCGACCGCCATGCAGTACGGCTCCGGCCAGGGCGACCCCGTCCTCCGGGAGCAGATCTGCGACGTGATGCGGCTCGAGGGGATCGAGGCGCACCCCGACGACGTCGTGGTCACGGTCGGGTCGCAGCAGGCGGTCGACCTCGTCACCAGGATCTTCTGCGACCCGGGTGACGTCGTCATCTGCGAGGCGCCGTCGTACGTCGGTGCGCTCGGCGTCTTCCGGGCGTACGAGTGCGACGTCGTCCATGTCGAGATGGACCGCGACGGGCTGGTCCCCTCCGCGTTGCGCGACGCGATCGCGAGCGTGAAGGCGTCCGGGCGGACCATCAAGTTCGTCTACACGATCCCGAACTTCCACAACCCCGCCGGCGTCAGCCTCAGCACCGAGCGGCGCGCCGCCGTGCTCGAGATCTGCCGCGAGGCCGACGTGCTGATCCTCGAGGACAACCCGTACGGGCTCCTCGGTTTCGACGGCGAGCCGAGGCGGGCCCTGCGCGCCGACGAGCCGGACGGCGTGATCTACCTCGGCTCGTTCTCCAAGACCTTCGCGCCGGGGTTCCGGGTGGGGTGGGTGCTCGCGCCGCACGCGGTCCGGGAGAAGCTCGTGCTCGCCCAGGAGTCGGCGACGCTCTGCCCGCCCGCGTTCAGCCAGATGGCGATCTCGGCGTACCTGCGCAACCACGACTGGCAGGGCCAGGTCAAGCAGTTCCGCGAGATGTACCGCGAGCGTCGTGACGCGATGATCGAGGCGCTCGACGACCTCATGCCCGCGGCGGCGCGGTGGAACGTCCCCGACGGCGGGTTCTACGTCTGGGTGACGCTGCCGGACGGGCTCGACGCCAAGGCGATGCTTCCTCGCGCGGTGACCGCCCGCGTCGCCTACGTGCCGGGCACCGCCTTCTTCGCCGACGGGTTCGGGGCGCAGTCGATGCGGCTGTCGTACTGCTACCCCACCCCGGAGCGCATCCGGGAGGGGGTGCGCCGGCTGGTCGGCGTCATCGAGGAGGAGCTCGAGCTCCGCCAGACGTTCGGGACCAGCAGCCACGCCGTCGACCGGGGCTACGAGGGCCCGAACACCGACCTGACCTGACCGTTCTCCTGCTCCGCCCGACTCCGGAGGTTCCCGTGACCCCATCCTCGCCCGGCCCGGTGCTCGTCCTGGCCGGCGGCCTCTCGCACGAGCGAGACGTGTCGCTCCGCTCCGGCCGACGGGTCGCCGAGGCGCTGCGTGACTCCGGCCTCGAGGTCGAGGAGCGTGACGTCGACGCGAGGCTGCTGCCGCGCCTGCAGGAGGAGCGGCCGGCATGCGTCCTGCCGGTCCTCCACGGCGAGTCCGGTGAGGACGGGGCGATCCGCGAGGTCCTCGAGCTGCTCGACGTGCCGTACGTCGGCTCCCGGCCGGATGCCTGCCGGGTCGCCTTCGACAAGCCCGTGGCGAAGACCATCGTGACGCGAGCCGGAATCCGCACCCCGCGCGGTGTCACGTTGCCGGCGGCGACGTTCCGTGAGCTCGGCGCAGGGGCGGTGATGGCCGGGCTGGTGTCCGCGCTCGGGCTGCCGATGTTCGTGAAGCCGGCGAAGGGAGGCTCGGCGCTCGGGGCGAGCGTCGTCCGCGAGGCCTCGGAGCTGCCGGGGGCGATGGTCAACGCCTTCGCGTACGGCGACACCGCGCTCGTCGAGACCTTCGTCGTCGGCGCCGAGGTGGCGGTGCCCGTCGTCGACACCGGCGACGGCCCCCGTGCCCTCCCGGTCGTCTCGATCACCCCGGACGGCGGCATCTACGACTACACCGCCCGCTACACCGCGGGGTCGACGGAGTTTCAGGTGCCGGCGAAGCTCGACGACGTCCTGGCCGCCGAGTGCGCCCGGGTGGCGGTCGCCGCGCACGAGGCGCTGGGGCTCCGCGACCTGTCCCGTTCGGACCTCATCATCGACGACGCCGGCGAGGTGTGGTTCCTCGAGGTGAATGTCGCGCCCGGGCTCACCGAGACCTCGACGGTCCCGCTCTCGGTCCAGGCCGCCGGGCTCGACCTCGGGGAGCTGGTGGCCGACCTGGTCCGCCTGGCGCTCGCTCGCTGACTACCCTGGGGGCCGCAGCCCACCCGCCGGGAGGGCTCGGACCACGAGGAGCGGCATGTCTGACGCGCCCTACCACACGATCATCGGAACGGCCCGTGTCTGGTTCAAGGCGATGGACTTCAGGTTCCGGGTCACCGGGCAGGAGCACATCCCGGCCGAGGGCGGGGCGGTGCTGGCGATCAACCACATCTCCTACGTCGACTTCATCATGGCGGGGTACGGCACCCTCGCGTCGAAGCGGCTCACGCGGTTCATGGCGAAGAAGGAGACGTTCGCCCACCCGGTCACCGGCCCGCTCATGCGGAGCATGAAGCACATCTCCGTCGACCGGGCGGACGGCCAGGCGTCGTACGACGAGGCGCTGCGCTACCTGCGCAACGGCGAGATCGTCGGGGTGTTTCCCGAGGCGACGATCTCGCGGAGCTTCCTCGTCAAGGAGCTGAAGACCGGCGCCGTCCGGATGGCCGACGACGCCGACGTGCCGCTGATCCCGATGATCCTGTGGGGCACCCAGCGGCTCTTCACCAAGGATCACCCCAAGGACTTCTCCCGTCACAAGACGATCAGCGTCACGATCGGCGAGCCGATGCAGGCCGGCGGGGCTTCGGCGCACCAGCGCACCCAGGAGCTCCATGCGGCGATGACCGCGATGCTCGACAAGGCGATCGAGGAGTACCCCGCCGAGGAGCAGCCGCCCGGCTCCTGGTGGCTTCCCGCGTCGAACGGCGGCTCGGCGCCGACCCCCGACGAAGCCAAGGAGCTCGACCGTGAGGAGCTGCGCCGCCGCGCGGAGCGCGCCAGGGCGAGGCGGGCGGCGAAGAAGAAGGGATGACCCTGTTCGCGCCTTTCCCGTGGTTCCGGACGAGGTGGACGCTCAGGGGCCGGACCTGTCCGGCTCCTTGAGGGAACGCTTTGTCGACAAAGCTACTTGTCGGCTTGGTCACTCCTCGACATGTCGCCTTGTGTACGTCGGGTCCATCGCAGCGACGATCCGCTCGAGGTCGGGCAGCGAGGCGAACTCGATGGTGATCCGGCCCTTGGTCCGGCCGAGGTCGACCTTCACCCTCGTGTCGTAGAGGTCGGAGAGCCGGTCCGCGAGGTCCACGACAGCGGGCGCCGTCGACTTCGCCCGACGCGGCGTCGCCACCTTCTCCTCGCCGAGCTCTCCGACGGCGACGAGCTCCTCGAGGCCCCGCACGGAGATCCCTTCGGCGACGACCCGACCCGCGAGCCGGTCCTGCGCAGCCTCGTCGGGGATCCCGAGGAGGGTGCGGGCGTGGCCGGCAGAAAGGATGCCGGCCGCCACGCGACGCTGGACCGGTGGGGACAGCTTGAGCAGCCGGAGGGTGTTGCTGATCTGCGGGCGGCTACGCCCGATTCGCGCAGCGAGCTCCTCGTGGGTGCATCCGAAGTCGTCGAGCAGCTGCTGGTAGGCGGCTGCCTCCTCCAACGGGTTGAGCTGGGCGCGGTGCAGGTTCTCCAGGAGCGCATCCCGGAGGAGCGCGTCGTCACCCGTCTCGCGGACGATCGCCGGGATCGTCGAAAGGCCCGCCTCCTGGAAGGCGCGCCAGCGTCGCTCGCCCATGATCAGCTCGTAGGACTCGTCCCCGGTCGCGCGCACCACGACCGGCTGGAGGAGCCCGACCTCCTTGACCGAGTGCACCAGCTCGGCCATCGCCTCCTCGTCGAAGACCTGGCGCGGCTGCCGGGGGTTCGGGGCGATCGCGGCGACATCGAGCTCGGCGAAGTAGGCACCCTCCACCGGCCGCAGCTCCGTCATGTCCGGCTCGTGGGCGGCCTGCCCCTCGGGGCGGGGCTGCTCCCGATCTCCGGGTCCGTGTCCGTTCACGGCTTGGCCATCCGCGGGGGATGGGAGGTGCCCGGCAGAGGTCGCCTGCCCGTCCACGTGCTGCTCGTCGGCGGGGTGCCCGGACAGGGCCGTGCCGACGCCCGGCTCCGGGATCCGGCCGATCCAGTCGGCGGGCGGTACCGGCGGCTGGTCGACGTCCTGCCTGGAGTCGGCTGTCGTTGCCGCGCCGGACTCGGGTGCGACCTCGCGAGTGGGCGCGGTCGGGATCAGCGAGCCCAGCCCGCGCCCGAGCCCCCGACGCTGCGGCGACGTGTTGTTCATCCCTGGACTCCTTTGGTGGACATCTCGCGCGCCGCCTCGAGGTAGCTCAGCGCTCCCGGGGACGCCGGGTCGTAGGCCATCACGGACTGTCCGAAGCTCGGCGCCTCCGAGATCCGGACCGCTCGCGGGATCGCGGTGCGCAGGACCAGGTCGCCGAAGTGCTCGCGAACCTCGTCCGCGACACCGGCGGACAGCCGGGTCCGAGCGTCGTACATGGTGAGCAGGACTGTGGTGATGCTCAGCTTCGGGTTGAGGTTCGCCCGGACGAGCTCGATCGTCTCGAGCAGCTGACCGACCCCCTCCAACGCGTAGTACTCCGACTGGATCGGTAGGAGCAGCTCGTCAGCCGCGACGAGCGCGTTGAGCGTCAGCAGCCCCAGTGACGGTGGACAGTCGATGAGCACGTAGTCGAACCGGTCCTCGCCATCCCCGACCCGGTCCCAGCCGTGGATCACCTTGCGAAGCCGGTTCTCGCGGGCGACAACGCTCACCAGCTCGATCTCGGCGCCAGCGAGGTCGATCGTCGCCGGCACGACGAGCAGCCGGGCATCCTCCGGGCTCGGTTGAGCGATCTCGGCCAATGGCTTTCCGTCGACGAGCGCGTCGTAGGACGAGGGAGTCCCGCGGGGGTGCTCGATGGCGAGAGCCGTCGAGGCGTTGCCCTGCGGGTCGAGGTCCACGACCAGCACACTGAGGCCGTGCTGGGCGAGCGCCGCGGCCATGTTGACTGTCGTCGTGGTCTTTCCCACCCCGCCCTTCTGGTTGGCAACGACCATGACCCGGGTGGTGGCGGGACGAGGGAACGGCTCTAGGTCGGCGAGTCCTTGACGAACCTTCAAGGAGTACTCCACGGCGGTAGCGAGCGGGGTGGCGTCGTCAGTCGGTTGCCCGTTCTCGGACTCAGGTGGTGTGAGGGGCGGCGAAGGTGCCACGGGCTGCGACGCGACCGGTGGCACCGGGGCGGGTGGGATGGTTTCACGTGAAACGGAGGGTAGAGGCGGAAGCGCCTGGATGGATGGTTCCTCCTCAAACGGATCCTCCTCCCCCTGCGAAGTTCGGAAGGCGTCTTCCATGGCGAGTGCGTCGCCGGCCAGCCCGGCGGTGGGTGGTATGACCTCGGGGAGCGAGTCCGTGGACATTTCAGCCTCGGGCACCGCGCCAGGCACCGCGTCGGGCACCGCGTCGGGCAGCGCGGCGTCGTGATCGAGCGCGACGGTGCATGTTTCACGTGAAACAGGCATCTCGGCGGTCGCCGTCCCGTTGGTCGGTCCGGGGTCCGGAACCGTTCCGTCGGCCAGATCGTGGGCAGACGCCGGCACCATGGCCGAGGCGGTCAGAGCGACAACCGGAGCCGTTGCCGCAGGGGAGGTCGCTGGGGGGGCCGCAGGAGCAGCCCCAGGAGCAGCCGGCACGAAGCCGGTCGAGGAGTCGGTGTCGTCCGCGCGCGTTATCCGACCCTGTGCATAACCCTGTGGATCACCCGGTGCTGAACCGGGCCAGCCGAGGCGACCGCGGCTGCGCTTCCGGCTGCGGAAGGGCCAGCCGAGGCCGGGGAGCACCTTGTCGGGACCCTGTGCTTTGCGACCCGACACTGTGCTGACTCCTCGTCTAACGTCGCTTCCGCTGCCCACGCGACCGGCCGGACCCGGTCGAACGCTGTGAGGCCAAACCTAATGGCGGCGCTCCGGCGGCTTCCACTCGCACCACCGTGGTGGGGACAGAGAGTTGATCCGAACCGATGTGGACGACTTCCGGCTCGACTCCCCCTAGCTTCTGCAGGACGGCGGCGGCGCCGGCGAGCTCCTCCACTGCCGATGCTCCCTTCATCGCCAGCAGCAGCCCGCCGCGTCGCACCAGGGGGAGTGACCACCTCACCAGCTTGTCCAGCGCGGCCACCGCCCGGGATGTCACCACGTCGAACTCGCGGCTTCCATGCAGGGCGTCCGCCCGTGCCCTGACGACTTCGACATTGGATAGTGCCAGCACGCCGACGGCTTCCTCCAGGAAAGTGGTCCGCCGGAGCAGTGGCTCGACGAGCGTCACCCGCAGCTCCGGTCGGCGGATGGCCATGACCAAGCCAGGAAGCCCGGCACCGCTGCCGACGTCGCACACGGTCGCGCCCTCAGGGACCAGATCGGTGAGGACAGCGCAGTTCAGGAGGTGCCGGTCCCAGAGCCGCGGCACCTCACGCGGTCCGATCAGCCCACGCTCGGCACCCGCCGTGGCGAGGAGTTCGGCGTACTGCTCGGCCGTCGGTAGGGCGGAAGCGAACACCCCCGCCGCCACACTCGGCGCCGGGGGTGTTTCACGTGAAACATGGTCGTCCATCAGGACGGGCGCACCACGACGTACCGCCGCGGCTCGACGCCCTCCGAGTCGGAGACCAGGCCGGCCGCAGCAACGACGTCGTGGACGACCTTGCGCTCGAACGGAGTCATCGGCTTGAGCGACACCGGCTCACCCGACTCCTGGACGGAGGCGACGGCGTCCCGCGCGAGTCCTTCGAGCACGGCCCGACGCTCGGCGCGGTGCCCACCGATGTCGAGCATCAACCGGGAGCGGTCCCCGGTCTCCCGAAGAACAGCGAGCCGCGTCAGCTCCTGGAGAGCGTCGAGCACCTCACCGTTGCGCCCGATGAGGCGGTCGAGGTCGCCGCCGACGATCGAGACGGAGGCTCGATCGCCCTCGACGTCCATGTCCAGGTCGCCGTCGAGGTCGGCGATGTCGAGAAGCTCCTCGAGGTAGTCCGCAGCGATGTCGCCCTCGTTCTCGAGCTGCTTGAGCCGGTCCTCCGAACCAGCGCTCGCCGTGGTGCCTCCAGTCGACGACTCGACGGACTCGTCGCCGCGGCTCTGTTCCGTCTCGTTCTCGTTGGACAGCTCCGCTGCTCCCTCGGTGTCGGGCAGGTCGCTCGTCTGGTCGCTCATGTCGTCTCCTGGTGCTTGGTCGTTCGAGGATCGGGGCGCGCTCCGGCCTGAAAGCCCGGCGGTCGAGAGAGGGGCCGGTGCGGCCGGCTACTACTTCCGCTTCTTCTTGCGCTGCTGCCTGGACTGCTTCTTCGGTTGCTGCCGGCTCGGGGCCGGCGGCGGCTCCACGGCTGCTCGGGGCGCCTCTGCCGCAGAGGGAGCGACGACCTCGCCCTTGCGCGTCCGCTTGTTCGCATCCCGCAGTTCCTTCGCCTTGGCCGCGGGAGTGCCCGGGGCGGGGTTCCTCCGGATCACGTAGAACTGCTGGCACATCGTCCACAGGTTCGAGGTCGTCCAGTAGATGAGGACGCCGATCGGGAACGCGATGCCGCCGACCGCGAAGACGAGCGGGAGGACGTAGAGAAGAATCTTCTGCTGCTGGGCGTACTGGCCGGTGAGGGCATCAGCCGGCATGTTCTTCATCATGAGCTGGCGCTGCGTGAGGAACGTGGTGGCGGTCATCGCGACCACGAGGATCGCGGCGAGAATTTTTGCGTTCTCGCCGGACAGGCCAGACGCGTTCATGAAGGTGTCGGCGATCCTGGCGCCGAACAGCTTCGCCTGGCGGAGCGAGTCGACCTGCGCATCCGTGAGGACGCCGCGTTTGTTGCCCTTCGCCGCCTGGTCGATCATCCGGAAGAGCGCCAGGAAGATCGGCATCTGGAGGAGGATCGGCAAGCAGGACGCGAACGGGTTCGTCCCGGTCTCCCGGTACAGCGCCATCGTCTCCTGGGCGAGCTTCTCCCGGTCGTGGGCGTACTTCTTCTGCAGCTCCCGAACCTTCGGCTGGATCAGCTGCATGTTGCGGCTGGACTTGATCTGCTTGACGAAGAGAGGGATCAGCGCCGCGCGGATCACCATCGTCAGCCCGATGATCGACAGCGCCCAGGCTGCTCCGGAGTCGTCACCGAACACGCTTCCGAACACGTTGTGGAACGCCGACAGCACCAAGGAGGTGACGAAGTACAGCGGCGCCATGATGTAGCCGCCGATGGTTCCGAAGAAGTCGAACACTCAGGCTCCTTGAGTCCGGGTGGGGCGCGGCGCCGAGTGGCCCGGCCGAGCGTGGGTGCGGGGCGGGCCCGCGGCAGGGACGGGGTCGTACCCCCCGGCGGCCCATGGGTGACACCGGCCGATCCGCCGCACGGCCAGCCAGCCACCGCGGATCGTGCCGTGCCGGGTGATCGCCTCGAGGGCGTAGGCGGAGCAGGTGGGGTGGTAGCGGCACACCTGGCCGTAGAGCGGGCTGATCGCGAAGCGGTACCCCTTGAGGAGCCAGATCAGGAGCTGCTTCACGCCGCCCCCTTGACGTGCAGCACGCGGCTCAGGGCCGAGTCGAGGTCAGCCGCGAGCTTCGTGGAGGAGGCGGCGCCGGCCGGGGACAGCGCCCGAACCACGAGCAGGGTGCCGTTCGGGAGGGCGGAGAGCCGTTCCCGAAGGAGGTGTCGAAGACGTCGCTTCACTTGGTTGCGCATCACGGCGTTGCCGATCGCTCTGCCCACCACGAGCCCGACCCGAGGCGGGTGCCCGTCCGGCTCCCCGTCGCCGACGACGACGTGGAGGACCAGCGTCGAGCTACCCGCACGGCGTCCGCGCCGGGTGACAGCGACGAACTCCTGACTGGAGGTGAGTCGCTGTGCTCGGGCGAGCATCACGGTGCCCGACTGGTCACAGCGGGCGTCCGGCTGCCGCGGTCACATCAGACCGCGAGCCGCTTGCGTCCCTTGGTGCGACGAGCCGACAGGATGGACCGGCCGGCGCGGGTGCGCATGCGCAGGCGGAAACCGTGCGTCTTCGCACGACGACGGTTGTTCGGCTGGTACGTACGCTTGCTCACGAGTATCTCCGGATGTCGATGTTGGGACGCTGTGGTGACCGGGGTGCTCGGCGTGTCCGCACCAGTAATCGGGGGACAGGCGGCACCAGTCGACCCGGCCGACAGACCAACGCTACGCGGTTGCCCGGAGAGGGTCAAACCGGGCACCTCCGGGTCCGTCCCGGGACCCGGTACCCGTACGTCCCGGCCTGTGGAGAACGTCTTGCTCGCCGGGTCGGCGCTTGTTAGCGTCGGGGCTCGTTCCGGGTTCTTCGCACGGTTCCCTCCCCTTCTCCTCGCGCCACCTCTTCCCCCGTGGGTCGCAGGTTCGGGTTCGCATGCCTGAGCGGCGGTGGACGGGAGTACGACGGGGAGGCGGAGCGGCTCAGTACCAGACCCGACCCACCATGCACAACCTGTGGATAAGGGTGTGGAATGACGCCCGCGGGCTAGCCCGCCTCGTCTCGGACGACGACGAACGTCGACAAAGTTGCAGCACCGGAACCGGCAGACGGCTCCAGGGAGGAACGGGATCACGTGGAGCTCGGAGGCGACCAGACCGGCGACCGGCCGGCCGAGGAGCTGGTCACCGTCTGGCGGGAGCTGGTCGACGACCTTCCTCCCAACCAGCGGGTCTGGCTCAAGGCGAGCAAGCCGCTCGGGCTGCACGAGAACACCGCCATCGTGGCCGTGGGCGACGAGTTCACCCGGGGCCGGGTCGAGGGGCGGCTGCGCACCTGGCTCGAGGACGCGCTGGGCTCCGCCTTCGGCATCCCGGTGCGGCTCATCGTCACCGTCGACCCAGAGCTGCCCGCGGCCACGCCTCCTCCCGAGGACGCGGCACCGAACGGAGCGCGCGGCAAGTCGACAAATCCACAAAGCGATGAGTCGTCAGATACCTTTCCTGACAGGTCGACAGATCCATTCATCGCCTCGTCGACCGGCGGCTCCACCTCCCGCCCGGCCGGCAACGTCCTGGAGACCCGGCTCAATCCGAAGTACGTCTTCGAGACGTTCGTCATCGGGTCCTCCAACAGGTTCGCCCACGCGGCGGCGGTCGCCGCGGCCGAGGCGCCGGGGAAGGCGTACAACCCACTGCTCATCTACGGGGACTCCGGGCTCGGCAAGACCCACCTGCTCCACGCGATCGGCCACTACGTGCGCAGCCTCTTCACGGGGGCGCGGGTGCGCTACGTCTCCAGCGAGGAGTTCACCAACGAGTTCATCAACGCGATCCGCGACGACAAGGCCTCGACCTTCCACCGCCGCTACCGCGACGTCGATGTCCTCCTGATCGACGACATCCAATTCCTGGAGGGGAAGATCCAGACGCAGGAGGAGTTCTTCCACACGTTCAACACCCTCCACAACGCCAGCAAGCAGATCGTGATCACCTCCGACCGTCCGCCGAAGCGGCTCGAGGCGCTCGAGGACCGGCTCCGGAACCGGTTCGAGTGGGGGCTCATCACCGACGTCCAGCCGCCGGACCTCGAGACCCGGATCGCGATCCTGCGGAAGAAGGCTGCCCTGGAGCGGCTCACCGCGCCGCCGGAGGTGCTGGAGTTCATCGCCTCGAAGATCCAGACGAACATCCGCGAGCTCGAGGGGGCTCTCATCCGGGTGACCGCGTTCGCCAGCCTCAACGGTCAGCCTGTCGACCTCACCCTGACCGAGATCGTCCTCAAGGATCTCATCCCCGAGGGCGGCGAGCCGGAGATCACCGCGCCGCTGATCATCGCGCAGACCGCGTCGTACTTCGGCCTCTCGATCGAGGACCTCTGTGGCCCGAGCCGCTCGCGAAGCCTGGTCACGGGGCGGCAGATCGCGATGTACCTCTGTCGCGAGCTCACCGAGCTCTCGCTGCCCAAGATCGGCCAGCAGTTCGGCAACCGCGACCACACGACGGTGATGTACGCCAACAACCGGATCCGGGCCGAGCTCGCCGAGCGCCGGTCCACCTTCAACACCGTCACCGAGCTGACCAACCGGATCAAGCAGCAGGCCCGCCAGGGATGACCGGTACGACGGCAACCGGCTGGGGAGGACGCTGTGCACAAGCCCGTCCGGCCTCGGGAGCGCGTGTGGATAACTGGGGAGGAACGGCCAGCTCCTGTCATGCGTTGCACAGCCACCCGCCGACTCGGGCACGGTCCTGCACAGGGCCGGTGGACAGCAATTCAGTGCCTGACCTGCGAAAATGTTGCTTGTCCACAGTTTCCACCGTTGCTACGACGAGTACGAGAATTCCTGTCTCCCTTCGACCGCCGAACTTCACGAACGACCGCGACCTGGGGAGAACCTGCCGAGGGACTGACCTCCCTGCCGCATCACATGACCGCGTGGCAGGATGCACACCCGCACTTCTTTCGTCGTTCCGATCCCGGACCGGTCTGCCGGCCGGCCCCGCAGGAGGCAAGACTCCGTGAAGTTCAGCGTCGAGCGTGATGTCCTGACCGACGCGGTCGCCTGGGCTGCGCGCAGCCTCCCGGTCCGGCCCAGCGTGCCGGTCCTCGCCGGCCTCCTGATCGAGACCAACGAGGACGGCGACGGCCTGGTGCTGTCGACCTTCGACTACGAGACGTCGGCGCGGGCCACCATCCCTGCCTCCGTCCAGGACGAGGGCAAGGCACTGGTCTCGGGCCGCCTCCTCGCCGACATCTGCCGCAGCCTGCCGCAGAAGCCGGTGACGATGGCGATCGACGGCGCCAAGGTGGTCCTCACCTGCGGCCAGGCGAAGTTCACGCTCCAGACGATGCCGGTGGAGGAGTACCCCTCGCTGCCGTCGATGCCGGAGTCGACCGGCTCGGTGGGTAGCGACGTCTTCGCCCAGGCAGTCGGGCAAGCCGTGACGGCGGCCGGGCGCGACGACATGCTGCCGGTGCTCACCGGCGTGCGGATCGAGATCGTCGGGGAACACATCTCGCTGCTCGCCACCGACAGGTTCCGCCTCTCCTTGCGCGAGCTCGACTGGAACCCGGGTGCGACAGACGCCGAGGCGCACGCCCTGGTCCCGGCTCGGGTCCTCGCCGACACCGCGAAGTCGCTCACCGCGGGGTCGACGGTGACGATCGCGCTCTCCGGGACCGGCGCAGGCGAAGGGATCATCGGCTTCGAGGGCGAGGTGGCGGGCGGCGTCCGCCGTACGACGACGCGGCTGCTGGACGGCGAGTTCCCCCGCGTGCGGACGCTCTTCCCCACCGAGCACAAGACCACGGCTCGGCTCCAGCGCGGTGAGCTGATCGAGGCGGTCAAGCGTGTCTCGCTCGTCGCCGAGCGCAACACCGCGGTCCAGCTGATGTTCGACGACAACGGACTCACCCTCGACGCGGGCCACGGCGACGAGGCGGTGGCCACCGAGCGGATCGAGGCGCGGGTCAAGGGAGACCCGATCACCACCGGCTTCAACCCGCAGTTCCTCCTCGACGGCTTGACCGCGATCGAGGACCCGGTGGTCGAGATGGCGTTCACGCTGCCGGCGAAGCCCGCGGTGATCACCGGGGTCTCCGAGCTCGACGGGGAGAAGGACTCCGACTTCCAGTACCTCCTCATGCCGCGCCGGCTCCTGAGCTGAGCGACGTACGGTGGCAGGAGCCACCGGGCGCACCGGGGAGGACCACCGAGGAGAGGCAGGACGCATGGAGATCGGACTCGTCGGGCTCGGCAAGATGGGCGGCAACATGCGCGAGCGGTTGCGCAGGGCCGGCCACACCGTGACCGGTTACGACATGAATGCCGACGTCCGCGACGTCGACTCCCTCGAGGCGATGGTCGAGGCGCTGCCGTCGCCCAAGGTCGTCTGGGTCATGGTCCCCTCCGGTGAGCCGACCCACGCGACGATCCGCGACCTGGCCGAGCTGCTCAGCGAGGGCGACGTCGTGATCGACGGCGGCAACTCCCGGTGGAGCGACGACGAGGCGCACGCCGACTTCCTCGGCGAGCGTGGCATCGGCTTCCTCGACTGCGGCGTGTCCGGCGGCGTCTGGGGGCTCGAGAACGGCTACGCCTTGATGGCCGGCGGATCGGCCGAGGACGTCGCCACCGTCCAGCCGATCTTCGACGCGCTCCGTCCCGAGGGTGAGTTCGGCTGGGTGCACGCGGGTGGCGTCGGCGCCGGACACTTCTCGAAGATGGTGCACAACGGCATCGAGTACGCCGTCATGCAGGCGTACGCCGAGGGGTGGGAGCTGCTCCAGGCGACCGACACGGTCGAGAACGTCACCGATGTGTTCCGTTCGTGGCGCCAAGGCACCGTGATCCGCTCCTGGCTCCTCGACCTCCTGGTCCAGGCACTCGACGAGACCACGGATCTCGAAGGGATCCGGGGCTATGCCGAGGACTCCGGTGAGGGCCGATGGACGGTCGAGGCGGCGATCCAGCACGCCGTGCCGATGCCGGCGATCGCGGCGGCGCTGTTCGCCCGCTTCGCCTCACGCCAGGACGACCCTCCCGCGATGAAGGCGATCGCGGCGATGCGGAACCAGTTCGGCGGCCACCAGATGCAGGCGGACGAGCGGCCCCAGGGCGACGACGCCGGAGACCCCACGCCGGCCAAGGAGTGACGTGAGCCGGTGTACGTCTCGCACCTGACCCTCCACTCGTTCCGCTCCTACGACGAGCTGGAGCTCACCCTGGACGCCGGCGCCACGGCGTTCATCGGGAGCAACGGGCAGGGCAAGACCAACATCGTCGAGGCGGTCGACTACCTGTCCCGGCTGGCCTCGCACCGGGTGGCCGGTGACGCACCGTTGGTGAAGCAGGGGGCGGAACGCGCTGTCGTCCGGGCGGCGGTGGTGAAGGAGGGTCGCCAGGCGGTCCTGGAGGTCGAGATCAATCCCGGCCGCTCCAACCGTGCGCGCGTGAACCGGTCGCCGCTGCCTCGCAGCCGTGAGCTCGTCGGGCTGATGCGCACGGTGCTCTTCTCTCCCGAGGACCTGGCGCTGGTGAAGGGCGACCCTTCCGAACGGCGCCGCTTCCTCGACGACCTCATGGTGCTCCGCACCCCGCGGCTCGCCGGCGTGCGGGCCGACTACGACCGGGTGCTGCGCCAGCGCAACGCACTGCTGAAGAACGCCGCCGCCGACCGGCGCCGCGGCGGCGAGTACTTCGACAGCACGCTGGCGGTCTGGAACGACCAGCTGGTGACGCTCGGCGCCGAGGTCGTCGCGGCCCGCGCTCTGCTCGTCGACGACCTGGGGCCGCTGCTGGCAGAGGCGTACGCCGCGGTGGCCAAGGACGGGAGCCGCAACGAGGCGACCGTGCGCTATGCCCCCCACGTCCCCCTTCCCGACCGCGCCGATGGCGACCCGCTCCCCTCCCGGGAGACCGTCGCGGCCGCATTCACCGCGGAGCTCGAGCGGCGGCGAGGGGAGGAGGTCCAGCGTGGGCTGACCCTGGTCGGCCCCCACCGCGACGAGCTGGCCCTGGCTGTCGGCGCTCTTCCGGTCAGGGGGTACGCCTCGCACGGCGAGTCGTGGTCCTACGCGTTGGCGATGCGGCTGGCGTCGTACGAGCTGCTCCGCGCCGACGGCGACGACCCGGTGCTGATCCTCGACGACGTCTTCGCCGAGCTCGACACCGACCGCCGGGACCGGCTCGCGGAGCTGGTCTCCGGCGCCGAGCAGGTGCTGGTGACCGCGGCTGTCTGGGCCGACGTGCCGGAGCTGCTCGCCGGGAAGCGGGTCGACGTACGTCGGGAGGCCGAGCCGTGACCGCTGGTCCGGCCGGCGGACCGGCGGAGGAACCCCAGCACCAGGAGAGCGGGCTCGAGCTGGCCCGCAGCATCGCCCGTTCGCTGGCAAGGGGTACGCCGAAGCGGGCATCGAGCGGCCGCCGGCGGGTCGACCCGCAGGCCTCGGGCGCGCATCCGGACGACCGGGACCCGCAGCCGCTCGACTCGACGATCGGCCGGTTGATCGCCGAGCAGGGGTGGGGCACCGACGTGCGCGTGCACGGAGTCTTCTCCCGCTGGGACGCCATCGTCGGCCGCGACGTCGGCCAGCACGCCCGCCCGGTCGGCTTCACCCGCGAGGACGACGGCGGCCGGCTCGTCGTGCAGACCGACTCGACGGCCTGGGCGACGCAGATGCGGCTCCTGGCCGGCACCGTCGTACGCCGGCTCAACCAGGAGCTCGGCGACGGAACCGTCACCGTGATCGACGTTCGAGGACCGGCCGGACTCAGCTGGAAACGGGGTCGCCGCTCGGTCAGGGACGGTCGTGGCCCGCGGGACACCTACGGCTGAGCATCTCGGCGTGAGCCATCCACCCAGGGGGCGCTCCACGACGGGGCTGAGGGCTCCTTCCCCGGTATGGGGACTCATCCGACCCCCTGTCCGGGGCTGTGAGCGCCCTTGCAGCGCCGAGAATCGACATTTTCTCCTCGAGAGTCGGTGGAATCCGTGGCCCAGAACTCCGATTCAGGCCCGTGAGCGGGTAGAGTGTCAAAGAGGTCGTTCCCCGGCACGGGCCTGAGTGGGACGACCTTCGTTGTGCCATTCCCTGGAGGCCACCCCAGACGAAGGACGGTCCGTGTCCGAAGAGAACGCTCCCGCGCCCACCCCCGTGACACCGACGTACGACGCCTCGGCGATCCAGGTCCTCGAAGGGCTCGAAGCGGTCCGCAAGCGGCCCGGTATGTACATCGGCTCGACCGGTGAGCGGGGCCTCCACCACCTCGTCTGGGAGGTCGTCGACAACTCGGTCGACGAGGCGCTGGCCGGCCACTGTGACCGGATCGTCGTGACGCTCATGGAGAACGGCGGCGTCGAGGTCGTCGACAACGGCCGCGGCATCCCCGTCGACATCCACCCCGTTGAAGGGCTCCCCGCGGTCACCGTGGTGCTGACCGTCCTGCACGCCGGCGGCAAGTTCGGCGGCGGCGGCTACAAGGTCTCCGGCGGCCTCCACGGGGTCGGTGTCTCGGTCGTCAACGCGCTCAGCAGGAAGCTCGAGGTCGACATCAAGCGCGACGGCTACCGCTGGACGCAGTCGTTCACCTACGGCGTCCCGGACGGCGAGCTGGTCCGCCACGAGGAGACCTCCGAGAGCGGGACCACCACGCGGTTCTGGCCGAGCGAGGAGATCTTCGAGACGACGGAGTACAACTTCGAGACGATCACCAACCGGTTCCGCGAGATGGCGTTCCTCAACAAGGGGCTCGAGATCTGCGTGCGCGACCAGCGCAAGGCGGCCGAGGAGATCGCGGAGGCGGTCGAGGACTCCACCGTCGACGAGGGCGACCACGATGCCACCGAGCCGCACCACGCGGCTTCCGGCGGGCTCGAGCGCACGTTCAAGTTCGAGCGGGGGCTGGTCGACTACGTCGAGCACCTCAACCGCCGGCGCGACCCGGCGCACCCCACCATCATCGACTTCGAGGCCGAGGGGGCGCGGGAGCGCACCACGGGCTTCAGCGTCGAGATCGCGATGCAGTGGAACACCGGCTACACGGAGTCGGTGCACACCTTCGCCAACACGATCAACACCCATGAGGGCGGCACCCACGAGGAGGGGTTCCGCGCCGCGCTCACCTCTCTGGTCAACAACTGGGGTGAGGAGTGGGGACTGATCAAGAAGAAGGAGGACCGGGTCTCCGGCGACGACGTCCGCGAGGGGCTCACCGCCATCGTGTCGGTGAAGCTCGGCGAGCCGCAGTTCGAGGGACAGACGAAGACGAAGCTCGGCAACACCGAGGTCAAGGGGTTCGTCCAGCGCATGGTCAACGACCAGTTCGGCGACTGGCTCCAGAAGAACCCCTCCGAGGGCAAGGACATCGTCCGCAAGGCGATGTCGGCGGCCCAGGCGCGACTCGCGGCCCGGAAGGCGCGCGAGCTGGCCCGGTCCCGCAAGGGGCTTCTCGGTGGCGGTGGGCTCCCCGGCAAGCTGGCCGACTGCCAGTCGACGAACCCCGAGGAGTGCGAGATCTTCATCGTCGAGGGCGACTCGGCGGGTGGCTCGGCCAAGGGCGGCCGCGATCCTCGGATCCAGGCGATCCTGCCGATCCGGGGGAAGATCCTCAACGTCGAGAAGGCCCGCATCGACAAGGTGCTGGCCAACAACGAGGTCCAGGCGATCATCTCGGCGCTCGGCACGGGCATCCAGGAGGAGTTCGACCTCGACAAGGTCCGCTACCACAAGATCGTCATGATGGCCGACGCCGACGTGGACGGCCACCACATCCGGACCCTGCTGCTGACGCTGCTCTTCCGGTTCATGCGTCCGCTCATCGAGGCCGGCTACGTGTACCTCGCGCAGCCGCCGCTCTACCGGCTCCGGTGGAACAAGCCCTACGACCACGAGTTCGTCTACTCCGACGCCGAGCGTGATGCGGTCATGGCCGCGGGGCTGGAGGCGGGCAAGAAGCTGCCGAAGGAGAACCCGGTCCAGCGCTACAAGGGGCTCGGCGAGATGAACCCCGACGAGCTGTGGGACACCACGCTCGACCCCGACAACCGGCTCCTCCTCCAGGTCACGTTGGAGGACGCGGCGCAGGCGGACGAGATGTTCTCGATCCTCATGGGTGAGGACGTCGAGCAGCGGCGGTCGTTCATCCAGCGGAACGCGAAGGACGTCCGGTTCCTTGACATCTGAGGTCCTGACGCCGTTCCCGGCTCCGGTCACCGAGGCGCCGTCCGCAGCCCTCGCGGGGCGTGCTGTCGCCGCGTCGTCCGGGGCCTCGCCGGTGGTCCGGTCTCGCTACGAGACGCCACGCCTCCCTTACGCACGCCCCGCGACAGCTGCGACCGTCGCCACGGGGGTCGCGTCGGGAACGGCGCCGGGCCATGCGTCAAGGAGGCGTGGCGTCCCGTCACCGAGCGTGACCACGCGCCCAGCTCCCGGACGACACGGCGACAGCATGGCGCGGTGTCGAGCTCGGCGTGGCCCCACCTGACGAGACCGACCGCCACATCGACGGACGACGAGAAGGAATGACGGATGACTGACACCCCGACCGAACAGCCGACCGGCGGGCGGATCGAGCCTGTGGAGCTGCAGGTCGAGATGCAGCGCTCGTACATCGACTACTCGATGGCGGTCATCGTGGGCCGGGCGCTGCCCGACGTCCGCGACGGGCTCAAGCCGGTGCACCGCCGGGTGCTCTACGCGATGTACGACGGCGGCTACCGCCCGGACCGGGGCTTCTCGAAGTGCGCCCGTGTCGTGGGCGAGGTCATGGGTCAGTACCACCCGCACGGCGACAGCGCGATCTACGACACCCTGGTCCGGCTCGCCCAGCCGTGGGTGATGCGTGCGCCGCTCGTCGACAGCCAGGGAAACTTCGGCTCACCGGGCAACGACCCGGCCGCGGCGATGCGCTACACCGAGTGCAAGATGGCGCCGCTGGCCATGGAGATGGTCCGGGACATCGACGAGGAGACCGTCGACTTCACCCCGAACTACGACGGCCGCTCACAGGAGCCGTCGATCCTTCCCGCCCGGTTCCCGAACCTGCTCGTCAACGGCAGCGCCGGCATCGCGGTCGGCATGGCGACGAACATCCCGCCGCACAACCTGCGGGAGGTCGCCGACGGCGTCCAGTGGGCGCTCGCCCACCCGGAGGCCTCCCGGGAGCAGCTCCTCGAGGCGCTCCTGGAGCGGGTCAAGGGCCCCGACTTCCCGACGAAGGCGCTCATCGTCGGACGCCAGGGAATCGAGCAGGCCTACCGCACCGGCCGAGGCTCGGTCACGATGCGCGCGGTCGTCGAGGTCAACGAGGACGCCCGCGGTCGCACCCAGCTCGTCATCTCCGAGCTGCCCTACCAGGTCAACCCCGACAACCTGGCGATGAAGATCGCCGAGCTCGCGGACTCCGGGAGGATCCAAGGCATCGCGGATGTCAAGGACAACACCTCGCACCGCACCGGACAGCAGCTGATCGTCGTACTCAAGCGCGACGCAGTCGCCCGGGTGGTGCTGAACAACCTCTTCAAGCACACCGAGCTGCAGTCGAACTTCGCCTGCAACATGCTCGCGCTCGTCGACGGGGTGCCTCGCACGCTCACGCTCGACCAGTTCGTCTCGCACTGGGTGACCCACCAGGTCGAGGTCATCCAGCGGCGCACCCGATACCGGTTGCGCAAGGCCGAGGAGCAGGCGCACCTCTTCCGCGGCTACGTGAAGGCGCTCGACGCTCTCGACGAGGTCATCGCGTTGATCCGGCGCAGCCCCGACGTCAACGACGCGCGCGCCGGGCTGATCGAGCTCCTCGACATCGACGAGGGGCAGGCCACCGCGATCCTTGACATGCAGCTGCGCCGGCTCGCGGCCCTCGAGCGGCAGAAGATCATCGACGAGCTCGCCCGGCTGGAACGGGTCATCGCCGACCTCGAGGACATCCTGGCCAGCCCGGAGCGGCAGCGCCAGATCATCTCCGAGGAGCTCCAGGCGATCGTCGACAAGTTCGGCGACGACCGGCGCTCGCAGCTGATTCCCGCCGATGGTGACCTCTCGATGGAGGACCTGATCCCCGACGAGGAGCTCGTCGTGACGATCACCCGGGGCGGCTACGCCAAGCGCACGAGGGCCGACCTCTACCGGACCCAGAAGCGGGGCGGCAAGGGGGTCCGGGGCGCCACACTGCGCGGTGACGACGTCGTCGAGCACTTCATGGCGACGAGCAACCACCACTGGCTCCTCTTCTTCACGACTGCGGGCCGGGTCTACCGGACGAAGGCCTACAACCTCCCCGAGGCGTCCCGTGACGCGAAGGGCGGCCACGTGGCCGGGCTGCTCAGCTTCCAGCCCGACGAGCGGATCGCCCAGGTGCTCGCGATCCGCGACTACGAGCAGATGCCGTACCTCGTCCTCGCCACCCGCACCGGGCTGGTGAAGAAGACGCGGCTCGGCGACTACAACTCGCCGCGGCAGGCGGGCGTCATCGCGATCAACTTCCGCGAGGACGACGACGAGCTGATCGGCGCAGAGCTCTGCGGTCCGGACGACGACATCCTGCTGATCTCGCGCAAGGGGCAGGCGATCCGGTTCCGCGCCGACGACAGCCAGCTCCGTCCGATGGGCCGGGCCACGTCAGGGGTCAAGGGAATGGAGTTCCGCGGCGCCGACAGCCTCCTGTCGATGTCGGTGATTCGGCCACAGGACGAGGACGCCAGCACCCCGCAGCAGTACGTCTTCACGATCACCGACGGCGGCTTCGCGAAGCGGAGCCGGATCGAGGAGTACCGGGTCCAGACGCGCGGCGGGCTCGGCATCAAGACGATGAAGCAGGACGACGACCGCGGCAACCTGGTGGGCGGCTTCATCGTGGTCGACGGCGACGAGGTGCTCTGCATCAAGCAGTCGGGCCAGGTCACGAGGAGCGCGATCGACGACAACCTGCGGCCGACCAGCCGGGACACCAAGGGTGTCAAGTTCGTCGGGGTGAGCTCCGGCGACGCGGTCGCGGTCGTGGCTCGCAGCGTCGAGTCCGCGCTGGCCGAGGATGCGACAATCGAGGACGGTGAGCCTGTCGAGGACGGCGAGCCCACCGACAACGATGTCGACAACGACGCCGAGACGACAGCCGAGATCACCGAAGCCCCCGGCGCCGAGAGCCCGGAGACAGAGGAGTCCTGATGGCAGACCGCCGCCCTGACGACCCGTCCGCGGCGTCGTCGCCACCGACGTCGAGACCGACGTCGAGACCGGCGTCGAAACCTGAGGCCGACCTGACCGAACGGATCAACCAGGCGTACGCGTCGTCCGCGCCGATCGTCCCCGACGAGGGTGCTGACGACCCGAAGGGCGGGAGGTCCAGCAAGCCGTCGGAGGGCGCGGGCCGGCGGCCCAGCGGTGCCGACCGGTTCGCCGCCGTACTCGCCGCGACGTCCGGCAAGATGAAGGAGAACGCCGCCAGCACTAGGGAAAGCTCGACACAGGGCGGTTCGACGGCGGCGCCACCGCCGGCGAAGGGCACGTCTGCGCGCAAACCGGCACAGAGTACGCCGGGCACGCGCCCGGCCCCGCGGGTCCGGAAGGCACGTCTCCGGCTCACCCATGTCGACCCCTGGTCGGTGATGAAGACCTCGTTCCTCCTCTCCATCGCGCTCGGCATCGTGACCGTCGTCGCGGTCGCCATCGTCTGGTCGGTGCTCGGCGCCGCCGACGTGTGGGGCTCGATCGACAAGTCCGTCAACGACGTGCTCGGTGACACCACCAACCCGTTCCGGATCGAGGACTACCTCGGGATGAGTCGGGTCATGGGATTCACGCTCATCGTGGCCGTGGCCGATGTCATCCTCGTGACCGTGATCGCCACCCTCGGGGCGTTCCTCTACAACCTGGCGGCCGCCCTCCTCGGTGGCCTCGAGGTGGTCCTCGCAGAGGAGGACCGCTGACCTTCCCGCCGCTCGGATCGGAGCGGCTCCCGGTTTGGGAGCGGCCGAGGGGGTGCGGTAACCTTCGTCGTCGGCCGGGCCCGTCCTGGCAACCACCCACGAGGGCCTATAGCTCAGACGGTTAGAGCGCTTCCCTGATAAGGAAGAGGTCACAGGTTCAAGTCCTGTTAGGCCCACCACCCGGTCTTCCCCACCCGTTCCGAAGGGACCCGCCGATGAAGAAGCTCCTTCTCCTCGCCGCCGCCGCGGCCGGTGCGGTCGTCGCCGCGAGGAAGAGCCAGGCCGCCCAGCACGAGCAGGCGCTGTGGGCCGAGGCCACCGACAACGTGAAGCGGACACACAGCTGATCCACGCGGCGGTGCTCGCACCGCCACCCAGGGGCCATGGCGCAATTGGTAGCGCACCTGCTTTGCAAGCAGGGGGTTAGGGGTTCGAGTCCCCTTGGCTCCACCGCACGGCCGCAGGCCAACCTGCGACTTCTCCTGCGGTCGAGGCATGCGC
>DASSBB010000102.1:0-20164 GCA_035699145.1 Marmoricola sp. | reverse complement strand
TTGTGGCGGACCCCGACCGGGCACTGGTACCAGGTCGACAACCAGGGCACCCATGTCCTCGGCCGCGAGACACCCGCGATCCTGCGACAACAGGAGCGACCACCGGGACCGAGCCGGATGGAGCTCCACTTCACCGACATCCTCAACGCTGCCTGACCGACTCACGCCGGCGGCGTACGGACGAGCGCACCGGATGGTCGACGGTGGGAACCGCCCGCAGGCGCGGAGGGAAGACAGCGGTCCGCCGAGGTGGCAGATTGTCCAGGGTCATCTGCCGAGCAGAACGGGGGTTCCACCATGACCACCCAGTCGAGCCCGCCCTCGGGCATCTTCCGTCGCAAGCCGATCGACGACGGGGATGACGACGGCAGACTTGAACGGAGCATCGGGCTGTGGCAGCTGACCGCCATCGGCCTCGGAGCCATCATCGGTGCAGGCATCTTCGCGCTGGCCGGCACGGTGGCAAAGAACGACGCCGGACCCGCGGTCTCGATCTCGTTCCTCATCGCCGGAATCGCAAGCCTGTGTGCCGCGCTCTCCTACGCCGAGTTCGGCGGCCTCATCCCCAAGGCAGGCTCGGCCTACACGTACGGCTACGCCGTCCTGGGTGAGGCGGTCGGCTGGTGGATCGGGTGGGACCTGCTCCTCGAGTACACCGTCATCGTGGCGGTGGTGGCCATCGGCGTCTCGCAGTACTTCGGCTTCCTCCTCGACGGCATCGGGCTCGAGCTTCCCCACTGGATGCTGGGCGCACCCGCCACCGGCGACGGCCATGTGGTCGACCTGTTCGCCATCCTCCTGTGCCTGGGGGTCGCGGCCCTGCTCAATCGCGGGATCCAGACCAGCGTCCGGGTGGAGACATGGCTGGTCTTCATCAAGATCGCCATCGTCGTGGCCGTCATCGTGGTCGGCGCCTTCTACATCAAGCCGGACAACCTCGACCCGTACTTCCCCTACGGCTTCGGCGGCGCGGCCAGCGGCGCAGCCATCGTGTTCTTCGCGGTCTTCGGCTACGACGCGATGAGCACCGCGGCGGAGGAGTCGAAGGATGCCGAGCGCAACCTGCCGAAGGCTGTCCTCTTCTCGCTCGCCATCGCCATGGTGCTGTATCTGCTCGCGGCAACCGTGCTGACCGGCATGGTGAACTACACCGAAGTCTCGGAGTCGGCTGCCTTCTCCGAGGCGTTCAAGGCCGTGGGCCTGCCGGCCTTCGCCGAAGTCATTGCCGTCGGCGCCATCATCGGCATCATCACGGTCCTGTTCTCGTTCACGCTCGGCGCCTCACGTGTCTGGTACGCCATGAGCCGTGACGGCCTGCTCCCGGCGTGGTTCGCCCAGACGAACAAGCGACATTCTCCGTCGCGTCCGGTCTGGGTCGTCGGAGTCGTCGCCGCACTGTTCGCCGGCCTCGTGCCGATCGACATCGTCGCCCAGCTGACCAACATCGGCATCTTGTCAGCGTTCATCGTCGTCAGCGCTGCTGTGATCGTGCTGCGCTACCGCTCCCCGGATCTGCCGCGAACCTTCCGTACACCATTCATGCCGATCACACCCCTCGTCGGCATCGCCTTCTCGTTGTGGCTCATCACGAAGCTCTCCGTCGACACGTGGTTGCGTTTCGTCGCCTGGCTGGTCATCGGCGCGCTGATCTACGCGTTCTACGGATACCGCAACAGCAAGCTGGGGCGCGGTGAGGCCCTGACCAGCGAAGCGCGCCCGGAGGAAGGCACCTGACGGTCCTCGGGGTGGAGCAGATGCTCAGGCCGGTTGGGCGCTCAGGGGCTCCAGCAGCGGGGTGAGCCGACCGTCGACCATCTGAAGCGCGCTCGCCAGCCGCGGCAGGATGCGAGGCTCGTGGGTGACCAGGATGGTCGCGGCGCCGTGCTCGGCGGTGAGCCGCAGGAGGAGGTCGATGATCTCGGTGCCGCGCTCCTGGTCGAGGGCGCTCGTGGGCTCGTCGACGACGAGCAGGGCGGGGTGGTTCATCAGCGCTCGGGCGATGTTGACGCGCTGCCGCTGGCCACCGGAGAGCTGCGCCGGGCGCTTGTGCGCGTGGCGGGTCAGCCCGACCTCCTCAAGGAGCTCGAGAGCACGTCGTCGGGCTGCCGGCCGCCTGGCGCGCCGGCGCCACTCGGTGGTGAGCTCGTTCATGACCAGGAGCTGTTCGAGCGCCGTCATCGACGCGATCAGGTTCGACTGCTGGAAGACCAGCCCGACCTTCGTGCGCCGCAGCTCGGCGCGCTCGGCGAGGTCCAGAGCGGTCGCGTCGACGCCGCCGATGGTCACGGTGCCGGTGTCGGGTGTGATCAGCGTCGAGGCGACCGCGAGCAGGCTGGACTTCCCGGACCCGGATGGTCCCGTGACGCCGACCGTCTCACCGGCCGCGACGTGCAGGGTGACGTCGTCCACCGCCGTGACGCATGACGCGCCGTCGGGGAACGTGAGGGTGACGTGGTGGAGGTCGATCATCGGTTGCTCCCGAGTGCGGTGAGTGGGTCGACGTGAGTGATGGAACGGGTCGCGATCCCGGCACCGGCGAGTCCGAGGCCGGTCATGATCGCGCCGGGCAGCAGGGTGGTCACCGGTGTGAGCACGAACGGCAGCGCGGTGCCGGCGAGGGCGCCGAGCAGCGCGGTGAGGGTGATCCCGGCGGTGACTCCCACGAGCAGCAGCACGCCGGCCTGCCCGAGGGCGTCGACGGTCAGCATCCGGTTCGTGGCGCCCAGCGCCTTGAGGACCGCCACGTCGGGCCGGCGTTGGAGGCTCCACACCGTGAAGAAGGCGCCGACGACCAGGGCAGAGATCCCGAACAGCATCACGACCATGAGGAGCAGCGAGCCGATCTCGGACTTGAAGGATCCGAGCGCTGTCAGGGAGGTGAGCAGCCCCTCGGAGGAAGTCCCGGCGGCGCCGTCGGCACGGGTGAAGTCGGCGCCTTCGGCGCTCACCGCCAGGACTGTCGCGAACGGTGCTTGGGCTCCGTTGCGCGCGGTGATCTCCTGCCAGTCGCGGAGGTCGAGGCGGACCACCGGCATGTGCGAGTACCACGCGTCCCCCTCGGCGCTGTCGACGACGAACGATGCGTCACCGATCCGGAGCTGGTCGCCGGCCTCGAGGTCCAGGGACTCAGCCGTGTCGGCGGTGATGGCGACGCGACCCGGCGCAGGTGGGACGTCGGTGCCTGAGGCGGGGCCTCCCCCGAACAGCGTGACCGTCGCCTGCCTGTCGCCGGCAGACACCTTGGCGGTGCTGATGCCGAGCGGGTCGACGCTTCTCACTCCGTCCTGACGGGCCCAGGTTGCCGCCTGGGCCTCGGTCACGGCCGAGTCGGCGTAGGTGACCGGCTCGCCTTCGGGAACGGAGAAGGCGATGCGGTCGGTGTCGAGCGAGGTGAGTGCGGAGATGTTCTGCTGGACGAGCCCGCCGGTGAGGCCACTGAGGAAGGTGACGAGGACGGTGATGAGGGTGACGACCACGCCGATCAGCGTGAACCGGCCCTTGGCCACTCTCAGGTCGCTCCAGGCGACGAACATGCGGGTTCCCTCCGGGGTGCCGTGGCCGCGGCTCGGCCTCGTGTGCTGCTCTCCACGATCCCGGCATCCGGCCGGCCCGCCATCGTGTGCGGGGAGGCTCTTTCGCAGCCGTGGGGACGATCCACCGCTCCACCTTTCGGATGACACCTCAGCGATCTCTGCGGCCTAGAGTGACCGCGTGAGGGACCGGGAAGGCGTCGACGGGCTCAGCCCGATCCGTGCGGGGCTCACGTGGTCACTGCACCTCCTCGTGGCTGCCCTCAGCGTGGTGGTCGCGATCAACGCGACCAGCGGCGATGGCGGCCGATCCACGGGCACGGTCGGCCTGATGGTGCTGTTCGCTGCGACGTACGCCGTCGGCGTCCGGCCGACCGGGGCGCTGCCCGAGCCGGGTCGTCGCGGCTGGTGGTGGGTCGGGGTGCTGACCGCGGAGTGGCTGGTGCTGCTCTGGCTCAGCGTCGAGGCGACGTACCTGGTCTTCGCGTTGTTCTTCCTCTACCTGCGGCTCCTCGGCGCCCGCTGGGGTACGACGGCCGTGGCCGTGACCACGGTCGTCGCGGTCGTCGCGTTCGGGCTGCACCGAGGGTTCGATCTCGCCGGACTCATCGGGCCGGTCCTCGGTGCCGGCGTCGCGGTCGTCATCGGGCTGGGCTACGAAGCGCTCACGCGCGAGGTCCGCCACCGCCAGCAGCTCATCGAGGAGCTGACCCGGACCCGCGACCAGCTCGCCCGGGCGGAACGGGCTGCCGGCGTGGTGGAGGAGCGCGAACGGCTGGCACGGGAGATCCACGACACCGTCTCCCAGTCGCTCTCGAGCATCATCATGCTGCTGCACGCCGTACAACGCAGCGGTGCCGGCTCGGCGAGCGGCCGGGAGCGGCTGGAGCAGGCCCGGACCGCGGCCACGGACGCGTTGGCCGAGACCCGCCAGTTCATCCATGCGTTGGCGCCGCCCTCCCTGCGCAGCGGCGGCATCGCCGAGGCGTTGGCGAGGCTGGGGCGCCAGACGGAGAACGCGACCGGTCTGCACGTCGAGGTCACCGTGCCGCAGGACACCGGAGAGCTCCCGACGGCCGTCGAGGCGGGGCTGCTGCGCATCGCCCAGAGCGCGGTGGCCAACGTGGCGCAGCACGCCCGCGCGACCCGGGTCGACGTGACGCTGACGCGGCTGGACGACGAGATCATCCTCGACGTGGTCGACGACGGCGAAGGGTTCGACCCTGCCCGGCTCGAGGGCCGGACCGAGCAACCGGCGTTCGGGCTGCTCGCCATGCGCGACCGGGCCGCGAACCTGGGCGGCACGCTGGTGGTGGAGAGCAGGCTCGGACGCGGGACCAGCGTCGTGGCCAGCTTCGGGGTGAGCGGATGAGCGTCCGGGTGCTGATCGTCGACGACCACCCGCTGATGCGGACCGGGCTGACGGCCCTCTTCGAGAGCGACCCCACCATCGACGTCCTCGCCGCGGTCGGGACGACGGCCGAGGCCGTGACCGAGGCGAGTCGGGTCAACCCCGACGTCGTGCTGATGGACCTGCAGTTCAACCGGGTCTTCGAGGGCGCCCGGGCGACGCGGGAGCTGCGTGCGCTCCCCGAGCCCCCCGCGGTGCTGGTGCTGACCAACTTCGACACCGACGCCGACATCGTCGCCGCCATCGAGGCCGGTGCAGCCGGGTACCTCCTCAAGGATGCGCCGCCCGACGAGATCACCGCAGCGGTGCACGCCGCCGCCGCCGGGCAGACCGCCCTCGCGCCGGCGGTCGCGACCCGGCTCTTCGCGCGGATGCAGCAGCCGCACTCCGCGCTGAGCGCACGGGAGCTCGAGGTGCTCGGCCTGGTGGCGCGAGGCTGCGCCAACACCGACATCGCGCGTCGGCTGCACCTGAGCGAGACCACGGTGAAGTCACACCTCGCCCACATCTATCCCAAGCTCGGCGTGAGCTCGCGCACCGCAGCCGTGGCCGCGGCACGTGAGGCCGGCATCATCGGCCGCGGGTGACACCGGCTCCTGCCCACCTTGCGCCCACGGGAGCGATGATCCGCGCCGCCACCCTGCGTGGCCTCGCGCCGCTGGGCCGCTCGACGACAAGCGCGGTCCATGGCTGCCTCAGGTCCGTTCCCTCATCGGTCGATGCGGTCGGCCGGTTCGCCCGGGGACTCCAGTTCCACCTCGAGGTGCTCGAGAGGACCGCCACGGCGTGGGCGCGCGACGACCGCGAGGACCTTCACCAGCTGGAGCTGGGTCGCCCTCGAGATTGTCCGGGAGGTGCAGGAGGCGGAGCCCTTCTGCGTGCCACCAGGTCGACGGTGACGACCGTCGGCTCTGATCCGGCCGGTTGATACGAATCAGTTCGAGGCGCAGGATGTTTCACCGGATCTCATGCATCTGGAACTGAATGGTCCCGGGGATCTTCTCGCCAACGGGTCTTTCACGCCCGGCCGTCGCAGTCCTTCGACGCGCTCGCCGGCTTCCTGTTCCGTCAGAGTCGCGGGTCGACCGGCTCGGACTCCAGCGCGAGAACGGCGAAGACGAGCTGGTGCACTCTCCAGAGCGGTTCGTGGCCGACGAACGCCGCGACCGCGTCCAGCCCGAGGCCGTGCTCACGCAGGGCGAGCTGGCGCTTCTTCCCGAGGTGGCGTTCCCGGAGTACGTCGAGCGAGTCGGTGTAGTCAGGGCCGTAGATGATGCGCAAGTACTCGCGGCCGCGCACCTTGATGCCGGGCTGGACCCGACCCTCGGTGAGGTGCGCGGGCTTGACGACCATGCCCTCTCCCCCAGCCGCGGTCAGCTCCAGCCACCACTGGGTCGCCGCCTCCCGCTCCTCCGGTGATGCGAGGTCGACGTACCGGTGGCGGGTCGGCGTGATCAGGTCGCCCTCCAGCCGGGCGAGCTCGGCCAGGTGCCATTCGTGCGACTCGGTCAGTGCGAGTGCCCTGCCTTCCGCGGCGAGGATCTGGAACGGCGCCAGCGTGACTCCGTCGAGCGCGTCGGTCGGATGGACGTACGCCGCGTAGGCGTCCCGGAACGCCTCCGCGTTCTCGAGGCGGCGCTCGGCTCGTCGTGCAAGGTTTCCGACGTCGAGGCCTCGAGCAGCGGCTTGCTCGAGAACGTCCAGTGCCTCGGGCAGCACGCGACGCGCCGCAGCACCGACCGACGCGTACTGCTCCTTGATGAGGTCGATCGCCTTGGCCGACCAGGGCAGGAGCTCGCAGTCGAGGGCGAGCCAGTCCGTGTCGAGGGATTCGAACAGCGGCGCAGCCGTGGTGCGCAGCCGGTCGACGAGCTCGGTGGTCTCGGGAAAGAACGGGCGTCCGGTGCGGGTGTAGACGACACCGGTGGTCCCGTCACCGATGCCGAACCGTCGCTCGGCGGCATCGGCGTCCTGGGCGATCACCGCGATGGCGCGCGAGCCCATGTGTTTCTCCTCGCACACCACGCGGCTGACGCCCCAGCCGGCGTACTCGTCGAAGGCCTGGGCCGGGTGCTCCAGGAAGCCGTCGAGCTTCGAGGTGGCCACCGGCGACATCGTCGGCGGGAGGTAGATCAGCCACCGTGGGTCGACCGCGAACCGGCTCATCACCTCGAGCGCGGCTGCGGCGTTCTCCTCCGGGACCTTCACCTTGCCGGCGTGGGTGGTCTCCAGCCATCGTGTCCCGGCGACGTCGCCGATCCTGAGCACCGACGGCTCGCGGTCACCGGCCGCCGGGACGAGCGGACGGACGGGTTCGTACCACTCCTTCTCGGCCGGCACCGACACGAGCTGACGTTCCGGGTAACGCAGCGCCGTGAGCTCGCCGCCGAAGACGACGCCGGTGTCGAGGCAGATCGTGTTGTTGATCCACTCCGCCTTCGGGACCGGGGTGTGGCCGTAGACGACCGTCGCCTGGCCGCGGTACTCCTGGGCCCACGGGTAGCGGACCGGGAGCCCGTACTCGTCGGTCTCCCCGGTGGTGTCGCCGTACAGGGCGAACGAGCGGACACGTCCCGACGAGCGACCGTGGTAGGACTCCTTGAGCCCGGCGTGGGCGACGACGAGCTTGCCGTCGTCGAGGACGTAGTGGCTGATGAGCCCGTCCATGAAGTCGAGCGCCTGCTTGCGGAACTCCTCGGTCTGGGTGTCCAGCTGCGCGAGCGACTCGGCCAGTCCGTGCGAGACGGTGACCTTGGATCCTCGGAGGGCGCGCACCAGCTTCGCCTCGTGGTTGCCCGACACGCACAGCGCGTCGCCGGAGGCGACCATGCCCATGACCAGTCGGAGGACGCCGGGCGTGTCCGGGCCGCGGTCGACCAGGTCGCCGACGAAGACCGCCTGCCGGCCTCCCGGGTGGTTCGCGCCGACGGCGACGTCGCCGTCGTACGAGATGTTCCAGCCGAGCTCGATGAGCAGGGTCCGGAGCTCGGCGGCACAGCCGTGGATGTCGCCGATGATGTCGAACGGGCCCCGGAGCTCCCTGCGGTCGTTCCACGGCCGCTCACGCACGATCTCGACCGCGTCGACCTGGTCCGTCCCGCGCAGGACGTGGACGCGGCGGAACCCCTCCTTCTTGAGCCGGTTCAGCGACCGTCTCAGGTCGCGTTGCTGGTGAGCGACGACGCGGCTGCCGAAGGCTCGGTCCGGGCGCTGCCTGTTCCGCTCGACGGCGAGCTCCTGAGGTACGTCGATCACGATCGCGTCGACCAGCACGTCGTGGCTCTTGGCAAGCCTGACCAACGCCGCGCGTGCCGGCTGCTGGACGTTGGTGGCGTCGACGACCGTGAGCAGCCCGCGGCGCAGCCGGGTGCCGACGATGTAGTGGAGCACGTCGAAGGCATCAGGCGTGGCGGACTGGTCGTTCTCGTCATCGGCGACGAGGCCGCGGCAGAAGTCGCTGGAGACCACTTCGGTGGGCTCGAAGTGGGTGCGCGCGAAGGTCGACTTGCCGCTGCCGGACACCCCGACCAGTACGACGAGCCCCATGGCGGGGACCGTGACCGTCAGCTTTTCACCGTGCTCAGTCATCGCTGGACTCCCCTCGGGTGAAGGTCGCCATCTGGGTGGGGGTGCCGAGAGAGTCGTCGACCTCGCCGATGCCGCGGCGCTCGACCGCGTAGCCGTAGGTTTCGGCGACGTGGTCCGACCAGTCGGTGAACTCTTGACGGTTCCACTCGAACCGGTGGTCGGGGTGCCGCATGCCGACCAGGCCCTCGTAGAGCACGTTGTACTCGCTGTTGGGGGTGGTCACGATGACCGCGTCGGGCTTGGCTGCACCGAAGACGACGCGCTCCAGTGCGTCCAGTCGAGGTGGATCGACGTGCTCGACGACTTCCATGAGGACGGCGGCGTCGAATCCGGCGTACCGCTCGTCCTCGTAGGTCAGCGCGCTCTGGAACAGCTGCACGCGCTCTGCCTGCCGCTCGCTCATCCGGTCGGCGTGGAGACGTCGGGCGGCGTGCTGCAGCGATCGCGTGGACACGTCCGAGCCGGCGATCCGGGTGAACGCCGGTGTCCTGACCAGTCGGTCGAGGAACTGGCCGGGGCCACAGCCGAGATCGATGACGGACCTGGCCCCCAGCTCGAGAAGGACCTGGTGCACGGCTTCGTGGCGCTGGGTGTTGAGCGGGACCCGCTTCTCGGCCGGCTGGAGAACCTCCTCGTCCGCCGCCGGGTCGACCGCGTCCTCGACCTCGTCGCCGAGCTCCGCGAGCCGCGCGAGGGCGACGCGGGTGAGGGCGCCGCGGCGGCCGAGGTAGCGGCGCGTGATCAGGTCGGCGTCCGGGTGGGTGGCGAGCCAGCCCTCCCCCGAGCGCATCAGCTTGTCGACCTCGTCGGTGCCCTGCCAGTAGTGCTTCGACTCGTCGAGCACGGGAAGCAGGACATGGAGCTGGTTGAGCGCGTCGGCGAGCCTGACCACGCCGGACAGTCGAAGCCGGACGTAGCGGGAGTCCCCCCACCCGGCGAACGCGTCGTCGAGCGGGATGGGCTCGGCTTCGACCGCCCACCCGAGCGGTTCGAAGAGCCGGTGGGCGACCTCCGGTCCGCCGCGGCACGGCAGCACCGGGAGAACGATCTCGAGGGGGACCGCGGAGTCGGCGAGCTCCTGCCGGGCGTTGCAGCGGCCGCTGCGGGCGGTGCTGAAGACATCGGCCATCGCCACGCCGAGGAGCGACGACGCGGCGTACGAGCGGTCGTTGACGTACTGGGCGAGGCTGAAGTCAGGGGCGTTCTTGCCCCGCGACCTGGTCAGCCGGACCGGGTCGACGTCGAGCATCAGTGCGACGGTGCAGCGCTCGTCGGTGGCTTCGGGGTAGAAGACCGTCGCGGTGCCGAACGACTGCTTGAACTCCTGCACACGGTCGGGGTGCTTGTGCAGGAGGTAGCCGAGGTCGGTCGCCGGCTGGTGGGTGGTCGTGATGGTCAGAAGCACGCGCTCAGTCTGCCCGAGCGGGCAGCTCCCTTCTGGGTCAGTGGTGAACGGGTACGGCGGGCCCTGGAACGAGCGGGGCCCGCCGCACCCTGTTAGAACGGCCAGCGCTGGTCGCGACCCGCCTCGAGAAGCGGGATCGCGTCGAAGCCCTGGTCGGTGAGGCCGCCGAAGGTGTGCCGGTTGCCGACACCCGACGGCCCGTGGCCGTGCTGGTAGCCGGCGACGTTGAACGTGTACACCGGCACCCGCTCGGGAACCGCCTTCGTCGGCTCCTCACCCCGCCAGCCACCCCACGCCTGCTCGTCGGTGACGATCACGACGCGGTCGTGGCCACGGTAGTGCCGGCGAACAGCGTCCGCGGTGTTGGTGCCACCGAGGTTGCCGAACCGGCCCGCCAGGGACAGCACCGACTCACCGCGCCGAATCCGGACCACCCGGTTGTCCGTGCCGAACTCGACGAGGTCCGCGCCCTCGGAGCGCACAGCCAGCGACGCACCGAACACCGCCGCAGCGTCGGCTCGCGTGAGCGCCGAGCGCCGCGAGAGCCCGGTGAACATCGAACCGGACCGGTCGACGAGCACCAGCGTCCGACCCGCCAGCGACGGAACCGAGCAGAGGCTCGCCTGCAGCGCCCGCTCCAGCGCCCAGCCCCAGCGGAGCGAGGGCGCCGTCCGGTACGCCGCGAGGAACCGCAGCGGTAGCTGCCGAGAGCGGGCCACCTCGTCCGGATCGGCCAGCCGTGCCGCGACCTGTGCGGCGACCTCGTCCGGGACACCGGCCTCGTCGAAGTTGCGCAGGTTGCGCAGCAGCGCCATGTAGCCCATCGAGGGGATCAGCGCCTGCCACGCCGCCGCGTCGAGCGGACCCTGCAGCCAGCCGGCGACCTGCTCCCAGGTCATCCCGGCCGGTGCCAGCACCCCCTCATCCCCGGTGAGGAGCTCACGCCGCTGCTCCACCGGCACGGCCAGTAGCCGCCGCCGGGCCTGCAGCACCCCGAGCTGGCCGGGAGCGACGTCGTCCCGGCCGTGACGCCGGTCCAGCGCGTGCCGGAACAGCGTGCTCTGCCGCTCGTCCCGTGGCGACGGGTGGGTCAGCTCCAGCACATCGGCGAACCGGAAGCCGCGCGCCTGGCCGTCGTACTTGACCAGCGAGCGCTCCGAGTAGAGCCGGGCCGCGGCGTCGGCGACACCGCGCTTGACCGGCTTCGGGAACGCGCGGCCGTAGCGCCCGGCCCAGTAGGCCAGGAACTCGCCCGGCTCGTCGGCCCGGTCGAGAGCAGCGTCCACGATCGCGCGGTTGCCGCCCTCGATCCCGGCCGCGAGTCGCGCCCGGACCGCCTCCGCGGCAACCACGACGGCTACCGACCGCAGGTGTACGCCGGTGCGGAGCCAGCGCACGAGCCGAAGGACCCAGTCGCCGTCGCCGACTGCGACCTTCGCGACCAGCTCCCGCAGCCGTGCGTCTCGCTCGGCGGCGGCCTCGTAGAACGTGTCCTCGGCGACGAAGGAGGTGACCGCGAGCAGGAACAGCTCGCCCTTCGCGTCACGGGCGTAGCCCGGTGCGCCCTCGAAGGTCGCGCCGCTCGTCCGCTCGTCGGTTGCGACGGCGCTCGTGCCGGTGCGGAGAATGCCCCGCCGGTTGAACTTGCTCATCTCTGGTCCCTCCTTCCGAGGGTCGAGCTGCAGGTTGGAATGGGTGGTGTCCGGGGACCGGACACCATGCGCAACGCGGGGTGCCGAGAACCAAAGTCGACGAAGGTGCCATGACTGCTCTGCCTGCTTGAGCTACGACGCGGTCGCCCGCGACGGCGGGGCTCGAACCCGCAACCCGTCCATTCGGAGTGGAAGTAACCCTCGTCTTCGCACCGGCACTTCCGCGTTGCGACGTCTTCAGTTGTGGTGGCCCGGGTCTCGGAACGACGAGAGCCGCCGGCTGCGGGAGCAGCGGGCGGCTCTCAAGCGGTGCATCGATGCATCACATGAGAGCCCCCTGGGGCTCGTTCTCGAAATGGCTCCGGTGCGGACAGGGCGAGCCGACCGTCGGCCTGCCGGCCAACCGGTTCTGCGCCCTGCGCATCATGAGGACTCCTCGATCTCGTTCGCGACGGGTGCCGCGGTGACCAAGTGTGGAGACGGCACCGGGGCTCGCCAAATGGTTTTCTCCGACAGGACGCACGCGGCTACGGTGCCGACCATGTCTGAGCATCCCAACGTCGAGCACGGCGACTCCAACGTGGCGCTCCCCAACGAGATCCTGCGCTCGGTCGTCGGCAGCGGCGTGCACGGGATCGCCATCGAGGGCACCGACGACCACGACGAGATGGGGATCTACATCGAACCTCCGGCGTCATGCTGCCGCTCTACGCACCCGAGGAGTCCCTCGTCGTCCTGACGCCGCTCGGCGAGGAGCTGCGCGCCCTTCGCGGGGCGTTCCTTTCCCAGCTCGCGGTCGAACGGTTCCTGGGCTACATGCGCTCTCAGCATGAGCGAATGCTCGGGCAGTCCAAGCGCAACGTGCCGGACCGGCCGGAGCTGATCGAGCAGTTCGGATGGGACGTCAAGTACGGCAGCCACGCTCTCCGCCTGGCCCACCAAGGGTTCGAGATCGCCAGCACCGGCGACCTCAGCCTGCCCATGCCGGACCGCGAGCGCTCTCGGGTTCTCGCGGTCAAGCGCGGTGAGGTCGCCCGCGACGAGGTCTCCGCCGAGATCTCCCGCCTGGAAGCGGCGGTACGGTCGCTGCTCGACGAGCACCGGTCGCCCCTGCCCGAGACCGCAGACCTCGACCGGATCAGCGCCTGGGCGATCGGCGCTCAGCGCCGTCACTGGGAGTGGCAGTAGTGAACCCCTCGCACGCGTACGCGACCCGCCCTCTGAGGCTCAACCGCTGTCATGACCGGTAACGAGGTCGTTCGCGAGCATCTCCGCCACCGCCTCCTCCTCGACGGCGAGCCCATGTTCCGCCATCGCCATGGAAAGCTTCGGGTCCCACGGCGAGAGAGCCGGACGCCCCGCCAGTGCGCGCGAGAGCGGGTCGCCCTCAACCACAGCCACGTAGTCCGCGGCGGTGTAACGCCACGGCGTCCACGGAATCCGCTGATGGAGGGCCTGCGCGATCCGCAGGCCCGGCCAGTCGAAGTCGCCGTGGTAACGGCACCCGGCGCCGCGGGCGGTCAGGATCGTGAGCAGGTTCACGACGGCGGTGCTCGGCTGGCCCCAGGTGCAGATCAGCACCGGAGCCGCCGGCGCAGCTGACCGGCCCCAGCGATCCGCCACGACCTCGACGATCGTCGGGTTCTCACAGACGTGGATCACCCGGTCGGGAGTCAGTGGCGCGACACCGCCTGAGCGGACCTGGTCCAGGGTGAGGACCAGCGGCATCCGCGCCGTCCGCATCGCCGCCAGCGCCGACGCGGTCGCCCGCGCGGCGGAGCCGGTCGTCCCGGTCTCCCCCGGGACACCGAGGCACAGCACGGTGGAGGCGACGTTGGAGAGTACGACGCCGGCCGCTGCCCAGGCATCGCGACTGGAGAGCGCAGCCGGCGCGAAGGCAACCTCGACGGCGGCGGCAGCGAGCCGGCCGAGCGGACGGGACGCGTCCAGGGCGTGCGCATCGCCGGTGACCCGCCGAGCCAGCACCGGCAGTGGTTCCCCCGCGGACGGAAGGGTCGCGAGGACCGCCGCCACCAGCTCCACCAGGTCGGCGCCGACCCCGGGGCCGTGCGCAGCGCCCGTCCGCGCAGCCTCCGCCCGCGCTGCCCGCTTGAGCCCTCCCGACGCGCACCACTCCTCCCACCAGTCGCCGAGACCGGCGAAGCGTGCGGCGCCGTCGCGGAGTCCTTCCGCGGCCTCCGCCCAGGCAGTCGTTTCCCGGTCGCGCTCGGCGGCGTGGTCGACGACCGGCCCGGTCAGCGTCTCGACGGCGTCCGCGAGCCCCGGCGGCCACGGCCCACGACGCAGGATCGCCTCGACGTCGGCCAGCTCCACCCGCAGGGTTGACCCGGTCCGTCGTGGTCGCCCCACCAGCCGCACCGCCGCGGCCCGCTGGGCGTCGGTCGGGTGATCGAGCTGGACGACGCCGGCCAGGGTCGACCCCCGGGATGCGGAGACCCGCGGGCGGACCCGGGCCAGCAGCCACGCCATCTCGGGTACGCCGAGCAGCCGGTCCAGCGCGATCCGGTCGCTCGCAGCCGTCGGGTCCACGGTCATCCGAACAGCGAGTCCTCGGTCGGAGGTGTGCTGGCCTCGCCGCCGGCCCGGGCAGCGCCGTCGACCTCGGCGAGCCTGGTGCGGCGTGAGCCGTTCCACTGCCAGCGGGTGACGCCGACGGCGTCGACACCTTCGACGCGGGAGAGCTGGGCGATGGCGAGGCCGGGGACCTGGGGATAGCAGCCCCACTCCCGCTCACTGGTCATCACCACGTCGAGGTCGAAGGTGGCCAGGAGGCCCAGCGACTTGGCGCGGGAGTCGTCGTCGACACCAGCGAAGGCCTCGTCGAGCAGGATCAGCCGCGGCGCGTGAGGGCCGGCGGAGTTGTAGTGCGACGACGCTGCCGCGAAGAGCGGCACCGACATCGCCAGCGCCCGCTCCCCGCCCGAGGCCGGTCCGGTGGCCGAGCGCCACTTCCCGTTCTGCCAGCGCTCGATGGCGAACGAGTGCCACTGCCGGTAGTCCAGTGCCTGCTCCAGGTGCTCCGCCCAGCCCCCGGTGGGGTCGGCCTGGCGCACCTCCGCGATCCGGGCCTGCAGGAACTCCCCGATCGCCGAGCGGTCGGCGGGTGTCCAGGTGGCGTCGGAGCGGACCATCAGGTCACGCGCGGCCGCCAGGCCAGCCGGCCCGTCGGTCCGCTCGCGCCAGCGGACGCGCAGCTGCATGCCGGTGGAGGTCTTGCGGTCGGCGAGCTCGGCATTCATCCCGTCGATCTGCGCCTCGGCCGACAGCAGCAGCTCGTGCAGCTCCCCGGCGACCTCGTTGACCAGGTGGTTCTCCAGGATCTCGCGCTCCCGGGCGCTGAGCAGCCGCTCGCGCTGCTCGAGGTCGTCGGCCAGGCGTACGGCGAGCAGGTCGACGTCGACCTCTTCGCTCAGGTACCGCACCCGGGCCACGACCACCTCCCCGCGCGGGTCCAGGAAGGAGGTGTGGCCGTGGCGGCTCATCTGGGTCGAGAGCTCCTGGGCTGCGGTGGACGTGCGCTGCTGCGCCCGGCTCCAGGCGTCGTCGCTCTCGTCGACGCCGTCGAGCTCGTGCTCGGCGCCGCGAGCGAAGGCCAGCGCGGCGGTGACGTTCCACTCGTCGTGCACCTCGGGGCCGGGCATCTCCAGGTCGGCCAGCGCCACGCGGAGCAGCCCGGTCGCGGCGAAGCCGCGAAGCTCCCCGATCACCCGCTCCCGCTCGATGGCCGCCTCCTCGCGGCGGGTGCCGAGCTCGCGGACCTTCTCCTCCACGGTGCCGAGCCGGCCCGCCACCTCCAGCTGCTCCCCGACGATCCGCTTCAGATCGATCTCCACAGCCTTGAGCGCGACGGTGATCTCTCCGAGTCGTCTCTCCAGCTCCGAGACCGAGGCCCCGACCGTGGCGCGGAGCGCGTCGGCGTGGGCCCGCAGCGTGGCCGCCTCGGTGCGCACCTCGCGTGCGGCACCCTCGCGCTCCTCGAGGACCGTCGTGGCTTCGGCGGCGCGCTCGGTGGCGACCTCGCGGGCGGCCTCCGCGTCCGCCGCGCGCTGCGCTGCGGTTCGCAGCACGACCAGCGCCTCGGAGTAGTCGTTGACCGCTGCCAGCGCCGCGTCCAGCGCTGCGAGCGTGGTCCCGGTGCCGAGGTCCGCGGCGGCATCGGCCAGCTCGCCGGCGGCCTCCTCGGCCACGGCGGTGGCCTTTTCCCAGATCTGCTGGGCCCGTGCCTCGGCAGCCTGGGCCAGCTCGAGCTCTCGCCCGGCGGCGGCGACCCTCTCGTGGGCCGCGGCCAGATCGCGCTCCGTCGACGCGGGGTAGCCGGCGCGCTCCGCGTCGACCTCGGCGGTGGCCCGCTCGATCTCGGCAACCCGCGCACGCGTGCTCTCCACGGCGGAGACCACCTCGGTCTCCTCGCTGCGCAGCCGGGCGAGGGCCTGGCGCCGGGTCGCCTCGCGGGCTCCGGCGCCGACGTACTCGGCCCGCTCCTTGGTCCATGTGCCGCGGGCCGGCCCGGCGCCCCAGCGACCGGCGGCGTCGACCCACAGCGCGGCCCCGGAGTCCTCACCGAGCCCGACGCGTGCCAGCACACCCGCCACGGCGGCCGCCGGCACAGCGGCGTCCGGCCCGACGGCCGGTGCGAGCAACCTCGCCAGGGAGGCGTCCGAACGCACCTCGGGTCCGTCCGACCCGAGCACGACGTCACCGTCGGCCGACAGGGTGCCGTCGGGGAACAGCCAGGCGTCCAGCAGTCCGGCCGACTGCAACGCCGCCTCGATCCCGGCCCGGTCGGTGTCGGGGACCTCGTCCGCGAAGTCGGTCAGCCGCCACAGCGGCGCCCCCGGGGCACCCTCGCGGGCCGACGGCTCGCGACCGGGCGCCGCCGGGGGCTCCGGGTCACGCCCCGCCTCCAGGTCGGCGATCTCGGCGCGGATCTCGCCGAGATGCTCGTCCAGCCGGTCCCGCTCATGCTCCGCGGTGACCTTGCGTCGGCCCAGATCGTCCAACGCGGCCGACGCCGCCGTCTCCACCGCGGCCCGGACCGGTGACTCCCCGTCGAGGCTGCGGCCCCAGTCCTCGGCCGCCTGGGCCAGCTCGTCAGGACCGGAGGAAGGCACCAGCACGGAGAGGCCGACCAGGTAGTGGCGCACCCGGTCGCGGTAGCCGGAGACCGCCTCCTCGACCCCGGCCACGGCCGCTCGGAGCTGCTCGGCCCGGGCCGTCTCAGCTGCCTCGGCGACGTCGAGAGCGCTCCGAGCTCGGACGGCCTCCGCCTCCACGGCACGCACACGTTCGGCGAAGCGGCGTACGTGCGCGACCTGTTCGCGACGGCGGGTCAGGGCCCGCCGGGCGGCGTTCTCGTCTCCGGAGATCGCGGGATGGTCGGCCGCCAGACCGGCCTGGTCGGCGAGCCTGCTCGCGGTCTGGTCGTGCCGAGCCAGCGCGGTGAGGGCGACCTCGTGGCGGCGTACGGCCTCGGCGGCCTCGGAGTCGTCCCGCGCTGCCCGGACGCGGGCCCGCTCCGCCTCGGTCGCCGCGCCGACCGCGGCTCGTTCCCTGTCGGCTGCCGCCGTCTCGGCCTGCTCCAGACGGGCGGCATCCCTCATCTCCGGACTCTCGCGCAGCGCCTTCTCCTGGCCCTGGAGGGCACCCTGCCGCTCCCCGGCATCCTGCTTGGCGAGGTCGAGCCTGGCCTCCTCCTCCTGCGTCGCGGCCACCTGCTCCTCGGCGGTGCGCAGGTTGCGGCCGGCATGCTCGAAGGCCGAGTTCGCCAGCCGGACGGCCGTGGTGTGCCGCCGCGCCGCCACCCGCGCGTAGGTTCGGTAGAGCTTGAGGAACTCCTCGGCCGCCTTCAGGGTGTCGCGCGCATCGGCGATCCCGGCGCGCTCCTCCTCCAGGGAGCGGAAGGACTCCGCGACGTCGGCCACCACCGCCTGGTCGAGCGGCGCCAGCGCCTCGGTGAGGGCGGCGGAGAGCGCCTTCTCGTCGGGCCGCTTGGACAGCTGCGGCTGGCGTAGCTGGATGAGCAGGTCGATGAGCGCGGCGTACCGCTCCTCCCCGAGCCGGAACAGCGCCTCGTCGATCGCGCGCCGGTAGGCCTCCTGGGTGGCGTGCACCTGCCCGTCCTCGGCCAGCGCGTCGCGCAGCCGCTCGGCGCTCAGGACCGTTCGGTTGACGTCGAGCAGCCGCAGGTCACCGATCCGCCGGGAAGTGGTGAAGTACCAGGTCTTGACGATGCCGCGACCAGCGGCGGCCTTCAGGCCGATCCCGAGCGTGGTGAAGTGCTCGGTGCCGTCGGCGTCGACCCGGCCGAACTCGATCCAGGAGTAGCCGGTGCGCTCCGAGGAAGCATGGGCACCGCCGAGCAGGAGGTTCCACTCCATCCGCTTCTTCGGGTCGGCGTCGGGCTCGACGCGGCGCGGCAGGACCGAGCCGTCGAGCAGGAACGGCAGCGTCAGCGCCAGCACCTTGGACTTGCCCGTGCCGTTGTTGCCCCGCAGCAACAGCCGGCCGTCGTGGAACCAGAACTGCTCGTCGTCGTAGTAGAACAGGTCGACCAGCCCAAGCCGCAGCGGCTGCCACCGCTCGGTGGTGGGGTGCGGCAGCGCGTCCGGGTCGGCGCCGTGCGGGACGGACCAGGCCGGTGCTCCCTGGGTGGTCGTCATCGGGTCCTCCTCTCGGTGATCGTGGGGGCGGCCACGGCGAAACGGCGCAACGCCGGCAGGGGACGTACGACGGCATCGGCTCCGCTGCCCTCGACCCGGACCAGGCCCAGTCCGGCCAGCCGGTCGAGCCCCTCGGCGACGATGGCGTTCTCGGCACCCGGCTCACGGGTGGTCTTGCGCCAGTAGGAGGCGTTCTCCTTCGCCAGCGCCTTCACCTTGCGGCGGAGCGCGGCCACCTCGGTGGCGCCGGCGGCCGCCAGGTGCTCGGCGAGCAGCAGGGTGGCATGCCCGTCGGTGCCCTGCTCCGGCATGCGAACGTCGGTGAGCTGGTCGTCGGGGTCGACCATCGCGACCCCCTCTGCCCGCAGCTCGGGCACCAGCCCGGTGGCCTCGGCGATCCGGCGGGTGACGAGGACCCGCTGCCCGCTGAGCAGGTAGCCGCGCTCGGCCTCGGGCAGCTCGTCGTAGTAGACGACCGGGTCGCACAGCAGCCGCCGCGTCACCGCGTGCCGCAGCCGCCGGTTGGCCTCGTCCTCGGTGTACGCCGGCGGCGGCTCGTGCAAGGCGGCCTCGATGTCCTCGATGGCTGGTTCCGGTCCGAGCGCCGCCCCGACCAGTCCGGGCCCATGCTCGGTGGAGAGCATCGTGGCCAGCACGCGGCGGTCGACGTCGTAGAGCGCGTCTCCGCCCGAGGAGACATAGGAGTCCTCGTCCCCCGCGACCCGGGCCAGCACGCCGAAGCCCAGCAGCAGCCGGATCGCGGCCACCAGGTCGGAGCGTTCCTCGCGGTTGCTGAGGGTGAACTCCACGCTCTCCAGCCCCGGCTGACGCGCGGCGAGCACGATCTCCTCGGCGAGCCGACCCAGGGAGACCTGCGGATCGGAGCGCTCCAGCACCGCGAGGGAGAGACACAGCAGCACGTATCGGCGTCGGGTGAACGCGGGGTCACCCTTGCGGGCGCGGGCCGGATGCCGCTGCGCGATCGCGACGGCCGTCGGCCCCTGCGGGACGTAGGCGGTGAGCAGCCGGACCGTCTGCGACTCCACCACGAGCCGCCAGCCGGTCTCCCTCTCGAACCACTCCCGCAGCGCGTCGGCATGCCGTCGCGCCAACCGGAAGAGATCGGCGTCGGTCTGCGCGCGCAGCACCGGCCGCGTCAGCAGCGCCCGCAACGCGCGGGCGCGGCCCTCGGCCTCGCGATCCTCCAGTGCGCCGGAGATCCGCGGCGCCAGCTCGATCCGGCTCATGCGTACGCCTCCTCGAGCTCCTTGGCCGGCTCGTCGACCGGTTCGTCGGCCGGCTCGACTACTGGCTCGTCGACCGGCTCGTCGACCGCCGAAGCGATGTCGACCACGTGGTCGGGACCGGAGAGCTCACCGTCGGCGGAGCGGATCACCGCGACCCCCGCCCCAGGCATCCGGCGCAGCGTGACCGTCAGCTCGCCGTCGGAGGTGTGCACCTGAGCGGTGTCCGCGCGCGGACCCATCGCGGCCAGCGCATCGCCGAGCAGCCCGAGGAAGAGCCGGAAGGCATCCGGGTCGAGCTCGCCGAACGCGGACAGCGGCCGGGGTCCGTGGGTGAGGATCCGGCGTCGCGCCGCGGCCGTCTGCTCGGCCTCCTCTCGTGCCCGGGCGACCAGGAGTGCCTTCGCTTCGCTGCGGTCGGCGACTCGGACCGCCTTGCCGCGTCGTTCGTAGGCGCCGGTCCGCCGCAGCTGCGGACTGATCTGCACCGACGGCGCCTCCGCCCAGGGCGTAGCGTTGCCGAGCTCGGCGGTCGCCCACGCGTCCTCGGTCTCGGCGGTGACGCTCAGGTGCCGCACCGGAGTCAGCCCGAAGGCCGAGCGCCACAGCCGGTGCCGGTCGCCATCCTCTGGAAGGGCGGCGAACCAGCGCGCC
>DASSBB010000101.1:0-11774 GCA_035699145.1 Marmoricola sp. | reverse complement strand
TGCCGGCGCCGTCAGCGAGACCCGTCGCTCCGACCCCGGGCGGCGGCCGAGCTCGCGGGTGTCGAGCACGAGCGGCGCTCTCGGGTCGAGACGCACGGGTCCACTTTCGTCGTCGGCGGACAGATCACGATCCCCGTCCCGTACCGGCATGAACCGTCCGAGTCGACACGAGGACCGCAGAACAGCCTACCTGTCCCCTCCCCGCTCGATCAAAACGCGGCCGAGGGGCAGTGCGGTTTCCCATGGGATGTCGGCGATTGTGAGCCTCCCATGGGTTGCAACCCATGGGAAGCACCAGTTCGCCGGCATCCCATGGGAAACCGTCGAGCCGTCACTCGCCGCGGAGGCGCGGGCCGAGCCGCTCCAGGACGTGCGGCGGCACCAGCCCGGAGACGTCGCCACCGAACGCAGCAACCTCCTTGACCAGGCTCGAGGCGAGGAAGGAGTACTCCGGGCTCGTCGGCACGAACACCGTCTCGACGGCCGCGAGGCTGGAGTTCATCTGCGCCATCTGCAGCTCGTAGTCGAAGTCGCTGACCGCACGCAGCCCCTTGACGATGGCGACGATGCCGCGCTCCTGGCAGAAGTCGGTCAGCAGCCCCTCGAACGAGTCGACGTTGACGTTGTCCCAGGGGCGCACCGCCTCGGTCAACATCTCGATCCGCTCCTCGGGGGTGAACAGCCGGTTCTTCGACTTGTTCACCCCGACGGCCACGACGACCTCGTCGAACAGCAGGGACGCCCGGCCGATGATGTCGATGTGACCGTTGGTCACCGGGTCGAACGACCCGGGACAGGCGGCTCGGCGCACGTCAGGGCTCCTCGGAGGAGTAGGGCGGGGGCGTCGCGACCGTACCAAAGCCGTCCCCCCGCCAGGTCGCCGACGACAGCGACGTCTCGCCGTACCTCCGGACCCGGCCCGGGTCGAACCCCGGCGGCCAGGTGAGCCCACGGTCGCGCGCCGCCCGTTCGACGACGACGAGGGCGTCCTCGGCGAGCCACCCACGGGCGAGCGCGGCGAGGTCGGCGACGACCGCCTCCGTCGCCAGGGAGTACGGCGGGTCGAGGAACACCAGCTCGTAGGGGGCCCGGGGGGTGTCGGCGAGGTGCCGGGCCACCGCACCGCAGACGACGTCGACGCCGGTGCAGCCCAGGACCTTCGCGTTGGCGGTAACCACTCCCGCCGTACGCCGGTCCTGCTCGACCAGCGTCACCTCCGAGGCCCCGCGGGACCATGCCTCGAGCCCGACCGCGCCGGAGCCGGCGTACAGGTCGAGGACGCGAAGCCCCTGGAGCGAGCCGAGGGCGGACTCCACCGAGGAGAAGAGCGCCTCGCGCACCCGGTCCGAGGTCGGTCGGGTTCGCGAGCCGGGCGGGGTCCGGAGCCGCCGTCCCCCGGCGCGGCCGCCGATGATCCGCGTCATGCCTTGTCCAGGTAGTCGGTCCCGGCCCGCCGGGCCAGCGCCCCGACCGCGGCCCGCAGCTGCTCGTTCTCGCTCAGCTGTGGGTCGCGCTCCACCACCTCGGTCGCCGACGCCCGGGCATCCTCGATGACGTCGACGTCCCGGACCACCGAGAGCAGCCGCAGCGAGCTGCGCCGCCCCGACTGCTGACGGCCGAGGACGTCGCCCTCGCGGCGGAGCACGAGATCGAGCTCCGCCAGCTTGAACCCGTCGGAGGTCGAGGCGACGGCCTCGAGCCGCACCCGTGCCGGGGAGCCGGGCGCCGCCGAGGTGACCAGGAGGCAGAGCCCCGGGTGGCCGCCTCGCCCCACGCGTCCGCGCAGCTGGTGCAGCTGCGAGACGCCGAACCGCTCGGCGTCGAGCAGCACCATCGTCGTGGCGTTGCCGACGTCGACCCCGACCTCGACCACCGTCGTTGAGACCAGGACGTCGATCTCCCCGGCGGTGAAGGCGAGCATCACCCGCTCCTTCTCGTCGGGGGTGAGCCGGCCGTGGAGGACGGCGAGCCGGAGGCCGGCGAGCGCGCCCTCGGCGAGCGCCGGCGCGACCGCCTCGACGGCGGCGGGAGGGCGCCTGGAGTCCTCCTCCACGTCGAGCGGTTCGTCGGTCGTCTCGGCGTCGCCCTCCGAGATCCGGGGGCAGACGACGTAGACCTGGTGGCCGCGGCCGACCTCCTCGCGCACCCTGGCCCAGACCCGGTCGAACCAGCCTGGCTGGTCCGCCAGCGGCACGACCGTCGTCTGGATCGGCCGGCGTCCGGCCGGCAGCTCGGTGAGCGCCGAGGTCTCGAGGTCGCCGAAGACGGTCATCGCGACCGTGCGGGGGATCGGCGTCGCGGTCATGACCAGCTCGTGCGGTGGGAGCCCGCCGGTCTTCTCCGACAGCGCGGCACGCTGCTCGACCCCGAACCGGTGCTGCTCGTCGACGACCACGAGGCCGAGCTCGGCGAACTGGACCTGCTCCTCCAGGAGCGCATGGGTCCCGACGACGATGCCGGCCGCACCGGAGGCGGCCTCGAGCAGCGCCTCCTTGCGGGCGGCTGCCGGCAGCGACCCGGTCAGCAGCGCCACCCGGGTCGCCTCGGTCGCCGCTCCCAGCCGGTCCGCCTCCGCGAGGTCGCCGAGCATCGCCGTGATCGAGCGGTGGTGCTGCTGGGCGAGGACCTCGGTCGGGGCCAGCAGCGCCGCCTGGGCGCCGGAGTCGACGACCCGCAGCATCGCGCGCAGCGCCACGACCGTCTTGCCTGACCCGACCTCGCCCTGGAGGAGCCGCTGCATCGGGTGATCGCCGGCGAGGTCGGCCAGCACCGCCTCCTCCACCCGACGCTGCCCCGGCGTCAGCTCGAAGGGCATCCGGGCGTCGAACGCGTCGAAGGTGCCGCCCGGTCGGCCGGTCCGGGGCCGGCTGCGGAGCTGCCGCCGCTCCTGGCGCCGCTGGGCCAGCGCCACCTGGGCGACGAACGCCTCGTCGAACTTCAGCCGCTTCGCAGCGGCGCCGGCCTGTCGCCGGTCCTGGGGGCGGTGGATCCACCGCAGCGCCTGGGTGACCGCGAGCAGCCCGTGTTCCTCGACGAGCCGGGCGGGCAGGACGTCGGGCACCTCCTCGACGACGTCGAGGGCGATCCGGACCGCCTTGCGCACCTGCTGGTTCGACAGCTTGCCGGACAGGGGGTACACCGGCATCAGCTTGGTGGGGTCGTCCTCGACGTCGGTGATCTCGGGGTGGATGAGCTCCCAGCGCCCGCGCTTGTACGAGTTCGTCCGGGGCCTTCCCGACAGCATGACGCTCCGTGCCCGGGTCAGCTGTTTCTCGAGCCGGCCGTGGGCGGCACGGGAGTGCCGGTCGAAGAAGGTCATCCAGATGTCGGCGTCCCCGAGGTGGGCCTGGACCTCGGTGCGGTAGGCGGTGCGGTGCGTCCGCTTGTCCTGGTAGGGGTGCACCTTGGCGTGCCCGACCTGCACCACGAGCGTCACGAGCTCACCCGCGACGAGCTCCTCGGTCGAGCTGATCTCGTCCATGTCGAGGTAGCGCCGCGGGTAGTGCTCGAGCAGCTCGCCGACGGTCTGCAGCCCCAGGTGGTCGACCAGCGGCTTCGCCAACCCCGCGACCGCAGTGGCGAGCCTGGTGCCCCATCCGACGGCCATCACTCCACCCCGAAGAGCAGCGGGTAGCGCTCCTGGCCCCCGTCGTAGACGAGCACGTCGACGGTGGGATGGTGGGCCGCCACGTGCTCGGCGCACGCCTGGGCGAGCAGCTCACCGCCGGCCCCGGCCACCACCGTGAACAGCTCGCCACCACCGCCGAGCATCCGCTCGACGACCTCGACGCCGACGTCGAGGAGCTCCTGGCCGACGACGACGAAGTCGCCCTCCACGACCCCCAGGACGTCGCCGGGCTCGCAATGTCCGGCGCTGGTGATCGCCTGCCGCGCAGCGATCGTGACCGCGCCGGACCGCGCGTGCCGGGCGGCCGCCGTCATCTCGACGAGGTCCTGCTCGAAGGGGCGACCCGGCTCGTGGACCGCGAGCGCCGCCATCGCCTGCACCTGCGCGGTGGTAGGAATCACCACCGCACGGACGCCCTCGTCCTGCTCGGCGATCCGGGCGGCCGCCTCCGCGACCGGCACCACGTCACGGTCGTTGGGCATGACGACCACCTCCGCCGCTCCGGTGGTCAGGATCGACTCCAGCAGCTCCCCGGCCGACGGGCGCCGGTCGACGAACGGCTGCACGACCTGCGCACCGGCATCGGAGAAGACCCGTGCCAGCCCGTCGCCGTACGCGAGGACGACGACCGCCCGGCCGCTCCGCTCGCGCGGCTTGGCAGCCTTGGCGCGAGCCTCGTCCACCTGCTCGGCGAAGTGGGTGACCGAGATCCGGTGCGGCCGACCGGCGGTCAGCCCCGCCTCGATCGCGGCCCCGACGTCGTCGACGTGCACATGGACGTTCCACAGCCGGCCGCCACCGACGACCACGAGCGAGTCACCGAGCGGCGCCAGCGCTGACTTGAGAGCGGGGATCGTCTCCTCGTCGGCGTCGAGGAGGTACATCACCTCGTAGGACGGGCCCCCCTCGGCCAGGTCGCCCCTCGCCGGCGGCGCCAGGACCGGGATGACGCGCCGCGACCGGTCGCCCCCCGGGAGCTCCCGCCGCCCGGTGAACGCCGACTCCGCGGCGTCGAGCACGAGGCAGAGCCCACGCCCACCGGCGTCGACGACCCCGGCGTCACGGAGCACGTCGAGCTGCTCCGGGGTCCGCGCCAGCGCCTCGCGCGCCGCCCGGCCGGCCCCCTCGATGACCGCGGCGGTCCGGACCGACGGGTCGGAGGCGAGCCGCATCGCCTCCTCGGACGCGGCCCGCGCCACGGACAGGATCGTTCCCTCGACCGGCTGTCCCACCGCCGCGTAGCTCGCCGCCGTGGCCTCGTCGAGCCCGGCCGCGAAGACCTCGGCGGTGCGCTCGTCGGGCGCCGCCGTCGCGATCCGCCGGAGGAGCGCGCCGACGAGCTGCGACATGATCACGCCGGAGTTGCCGCGGGCGCCGAGCAGGAGCCCGCGGGAGTACGCCGAGAGCGCCGCGGCGAGGTCGGCCGCCTCCTCACCACGCCGCTCCTGCAAGGAGGTGTGGAGCGCCTCGTGGGCGGACTCGAACGTGAGGAACAGGTTGGTGCCGGTGTCGCCGTCGGGGATCGGGTAGACGTTGAGCGCGTCGATCTCCTCGCGGGCCCGGCCGAGGGCGTCGAGCGAGAGCCGGGCAAAACGGACCAGCGTGGACAGGGCGCGGCCGTCACCCAGCTCCGCCATGGTCCTCACCAGCTCACCCCGCTCCCCGGTCGCGCCACCGGTCGCCCTTCTGTGGGCACAGGGTAGCGACGTCACGATTGGCGTCGACCGCGCGGGATCCGATACGCTAGCGCGGTTGTCCGGTCTGACACCGGACTCTGTTCTGACCTCGAGTTTCAATCCAGGAGTTCACGGTGGCTGCCGTCTGCGACATCTGCGCCAAGGGCCCGGGCTTCGGCAACAACCGGCCTTGGTCCCGCAAGATCACGAAGCGTCGCTTCGACCCGAACATCCAGCGTGTGCGCGCGACCGTCAACGGCGCGCCGAAGCGGCTCAACGTGTGCACCGGCTGCCTCAAGGCCGGCAAGGTCAGCCGCTGACCGACCGCGTCGTCCCGGTGAGCCGCCCCTCGGGGCGGCTCATCTGCTTTTCCCGCACTTGCAGCCGGACCCAGCGCCCGTCGGCGTACGGCCGCTCGTGGCGACGTCGAGAGTCGTGCACCTGCGCCGCCCTGACGGGCCGTTCACGGCTTCGGGCGCCGGATCCGCCGCAGGTGCGCGATCTTGTACGCCGCAGGGCCGGCTGGACCGCCCGACGCGGACCGGGGACCGCCGAAAATCGTCCGTACGGACCCGATTCTCGGCCGAACCGCGGGATCCGGCGCGAGGGTCGTCCGTACGGACGGAATTCCCGGCCCACAGCCGGGCCCGACTCAGAAGTGGCGGAAGCCGGTCGCGCCCTCGTAGGCCGCCCCGTCGACGGTGACCCGGTGCTCCGGGGCTCCCTCCCCGGCGTCGAGCACCTCGCCGATCCGCGTCCACCCGGCCGGCAGCTCGGTGCCGCTCGGGAAGGTCCCGGCCAGCGCGTGGTCGTCCCCGCCGCCGAGCACGAAGGTGAGCGGGTCGACGCCGAGCGCGGCGCCGACGGCCCGGAGCGGCTCGTCGACGACGAACGCCTCGGACCGGAGGTCCACCACGACGCCGCTGGCGGCCGCCACGTGGCCGAGGTCCGCCAGGAGCCCGTCGGAGACGTCGACCAGGCTCGTCGCTCCCGCCGCGACCGCCTCGGCGCCGCCGCCGTATTGGATCTCGGGGCGCCGGTAGGCCTCCACGACCGCCCGCGGCGACCGGAACCCGCGGCCGAGGACGGCGAGCCCGGCCGCCGCCCACCCCTGGCGTCCCCGGAGGGCGACGACGTCCCCGGCGCGGGCGCCGTCCCGGCGCAGCGGCTCCCCTTCCACGACGCCGAGCGCGGTGACGCAGATGGTGAGGACCTCGCTCCGGGTCAGGTCACCTCCGACGACGGAGGCGCCGACGAGGGCGCACTCCTCCGCGAGCCCGCGTCCCAGGTCCAGGAGCCAGGCCACCTCGAGATCGGCCGGGGCGGCGAGGCCGACAACGATCCCGGTCGTCCGCCCCCCCATCGCGTTGAGGTCGCTGAGCGACTGGCCGGCGGCGCGGTGGCCGACGTCCGACGCCGAGGCCCAGTCCCGCCGGAAGTGGCGACCGTCCACGAGCACGTCGGTGGAGACGACGACGCGCCCACCGTCGACCGCGACGACCGCCGCGTCGTCACCGGGGCCGAGGAGGACGTCCGCCCCCTGGGCGAACCCCCGGGTGAGCGCCTCGATGACGCCGAACTCGCCGAGGTCGGCGAGGGTCGTGCCGGGCGGGGGCAGCTGGTCGCGGCTCATGGCTCGCATTCAAGCCGATGGGTCGGCGCCGGTTCCGACCGGCCCGGGCACGCGGTAGGTTGAGGGCGCCTTCCAGGGCTCGTCCCCGGTCCGGTCCGAAGACAGGAGCACACCATGGTCGTCCAGGCCTACATCTTGATCCAGACCGACGTCGGCAAGGCCGCTGAAGTCGCTGCCGCCATCGCAGACGTCAAGGGCGTCACCCTGGCGGAGGACGTCACCGGTCCCTACGACGTCATCGTTCGCGCCGAGGCCAGCAACGTCGACGAGCTCGGCAAGCTGGTCGTCGCGCGCGTGCAGGCGGTGGACGGCATCACGCGCACCCTGACCTGCCCCGTGGTGCACATCTGAGCCACCCCCTGACCACCACGCGGCCGCGACGGCGCCCCGTTCGAATGAACGCGGGCGCCGTCGCACGTCCGGCCACGCTGCTCCTCCCCTTGCTGCTCGTGCTCGGCGCGTGCGGCTCGGGCGCCGTGGACGTCGCGGGCGACCCGCCCGCCGCGGAGGACCGTGAGGCGTGCCGCTCGCTGCTGGACGACGTGCCGGACACGGTCGCCGACCTGCCCGCCCGTGCTGTGACCCCGGCCGACGGGTGGGGCGCCGCCTGGGGAGACCCGGCGATCGTCCTGCGCTGCGGGGTCGATCTCCCCGAGGGTTTCGACGCGGTGGCCGCCTGCACCACCGTGAACGGCGTCGACTGGTACCTGCCCGACACCCCGCCCGAGGACGAGGGCGCCGTCACGATCACCACCGTCCACCGGGAGCCGCTCGTGGAGCTCCGGCTGCCGAGCGAGCACTGGCCCCCGGCCGCTGCCATGGTCGACCTGGCCGGGACGGTGCGTGAGCACACCGACCGCACCGGCCGGTGCCTCTAGCGACCGTCTCAGCGCAGTCCGGTCCTCCGGTGCAGCGCCAGCTCGAGGAGCCGGTCCACGAGCGTCGGGTAGTCCACCCCGGAGGCCGCCCACATCCTGGGGAACATCGAGGTCGGCGTGAACCCCGGCATCGTGTTGATCTCGTTGATGACGAGCCGCCCGTCGTCGAGCAGGAAGAAGTCGACGCGGGCCAGCCCCTCGCACGAGAGCGCCTCGAACGCTGCGACCGACAGCTCCCGCACCCTCTCGGCGACGGCCTCGTCGAGCTCGGCCGGCACGTCGAGCCGGGTGCTCTCCTCGGGAAGGTACTTCGCGGCGAAGTCGTAGAAGTCGTGGTCCCCCGCGACCGTGACCTCGGCGACCACGCTCGCCTCGGGCGACCGGTCACCGAGCCGGTCGAGGACGCCGCACTCGACCTCACGGGCGCCGACGCCGGCGGACGCCTCGACGATGACCTTGGGGTCCCACCGCCGGGCCTCCTCGACGGCTGCGTCGAGGGCGACGCGAGAGCCGACCTTGCTGATCCCGATGCTCGACCCGCCGCGGCACGGCTTGACGAAGACCGGGTAGCCGAGCGCGTCCACCTCGGCCCGGCACCCCTCCGGGTCGTGCCGCCACCGCCGGTCGCCCAGCACCGCGTAGGGCAGCACCGGGAGGCCGGCGCCCTCGAACACGACCTTCATGTAGTGCTTGTCCATGCCGACCGACGACGCGAGCACCCCGGAGCCGACGTAGCGCACGTCGGCGATCTCGAAGAGCCCCTGGATCGTGCCGTCCTCCCCGAACGGGCCGTGGAGCACCGGGAACACCACGTCGACCGCGCCGAGCGCGTGCGGGGCGTCGCCGGGCTGGTGGACGGCCAGCGTCCCGGCGCCGCCGTCGTGCGCGACCGAGAGGACCGGCAGCGCCGGGTCGACCTCGGGCAGCTTCTCGGGATCGGTGATGGCGAGCCGCGCCGGGTCCCCGGTCTCGAGGACCCACCGGCCGTCGGCGGCGATGCCGATCGGCACCACGTCGTACTTCTCGCGGTCGATCGCCTGGAGCACGCTGCCGGCGGTGACGCAGGAGATCGCGTGCTCGCTGGAGCGGCCGCCGAAGAGGACGGCGACGCGTGGCTTGGCGGACGTCTCGGAGCGGGGGGCGGTGAGGTCGCTCATGGTGGCTCGACCCTAACCTGGCCGCATGGCTGACCTCCGCGACGACGCTCCGGCCCTGCGACCCGCCACGCTGGCGGTGACCGCCGGCCGGCCTCCCCACGACCCCGACGAGCCGCTCAACGCGCCGGTGACCCTCGCCTCGACGTACGTCGCGGGCGGTGACGTCGAGTACGGCCGCTACGGCAACCCGACGTGGACGGCGTTCGAGGAGGCGCTCGGGGCCCTGGAGGGCGGCCGCTGCCTGGCGTTCGCCAGCGGGCTCGCCGCCGTCGCGACGATCCTGGACCTCGTCGGGAGCGACGCGGTGGTGGTCGCTCCCCGCCACTCCTACAACGGCACGGTGATGCAGCTCGCCGACCTGGAGGCCCGCGGGCGGATCAAGGTCCGGCTGGTCGACGTCACCGACCGGGAGGCGCTGATCAAGGCGTGCGACGACGCAGCGATCGTGTGGCTCGAGTCGCCGACGAACCCGGCGCTCGAGGTGGTCGACCTGGCTCCTGTGATCGCCGCCGCGCACGACGCGGGCGCCTACGTCGTCGTCGACAACACGTTCGCCACACCCCTGCTGCAGCAGCCGCTGTCGCTCGACGCCGATCTCGTCGTGCACTCGGCGACGAAGTACATCGCCGGCCACAGCGACGTCCTCATGGGTGCGGTGGTCACCGGCTCGGACGAGCTGTACGACGTGATGAAGAAGCGGCGCGACCTCATCGGCAACGCGCCGGGGCCGTTCGAGGCGTGGCTCGCCCTGCGTGGGCTGCGCACGCTCTCCGTGCGGCTGGAGCGGGCCCAGGCCAACGCCGTCGAGCTCTCCCGCCGGCTCGAGGAGCACCCGGCGGTGGCCGAGGTCCGCTATCCCGGCTTCGGGGGGATCGTCGCGATGGTGACCGCCCAGGGAGCGCTCGCGGCTGACCTGGTGACCCGGTCGACCCGCCTGTGGGTCCACTCGACGAGTCTCGGCGGCGTGGAGTCGCAGCTCGAGCGGCGCCGCCGGTGGAAGGTGGAGCCGGCGACGATCCCCGAGGGGCTCATCCGGCTCTCCGTGGGCATCGAGGACGTCGAGGACCTGTGGGCCGACCTGTCCCAGGCGCTCGACCAGGTGCCCTCACGTTGAGCTCGGGGTGCGGGGTCAGTCGCGCTCGTGCTTGGTCTCCCGGGAGATGAAGCTCGCCATCATCTGGCCGGTCGACAGCTCCCCGACAATCACCGCATGCACCGCCTGGACCAGCGGGGCGTAGATCTCGTTGCGTTGCGCCAGCGCGAGCAGGGACCCGCACGACTTCACGCCTTCGGCGACCTGACGGGTCGAGGCGGTGATCTCCTCCGTGGTCAGCCCCTGCCCCAGCTTTTCGCCGAAGGTGCGGTTGCGGGAGAGCGGTGACGAGCAGGTCGCGACGAGGTCGCCGAGCCCTGCGAGCCCCATGAGGGTCAGCGGGTCGGCCCCGAGCTTGACCGCCAGCCGGGCGCTCTCGGCAAGGCCACGGGTGATCACCGACGCAGTGGTGTTGTCGCCGAAGCCGAGCCCGACCGCCATCCCGACGGCGAGCGCGATCACGTTCTTGTAGGCGCCTCCGAGCTCGCACCCGACCACGTCGACGCTGGAGTAGGGGCGGAAGTTGGGACCGTGGAGCAGCTCGCGGAGCCGCGCTGCGACGGCCTCGTCCTCGCAGGCCACGACGCTGGCGGCCGGCTCGCGGTTCGCGATCTCACGTGCCAGGTTCGGCCCGGTGAGCACGGCGATCCGCTCGGGACCGGCGCCGGTGACCTCGGCGATCACCTCGCTCATCCGCTTCAGGGTGTTGAGCTCAACGCCCTTCATGAGCGACATCAGGACTGCCTGCGGCGACAGGACGCCCGCCCACTCCTCGAGGTTGGCGCGCAGCGTCTGCGAGGGGACCGCGAGGACGACCAGCTCGGCGCCCTCGGCAGCCTCCGCGGGGTCGTGGGTCGCTCGCACCCCGTGCGGGAGCTCGACGCCCGGCAGGTAGTCGAGGTTCTCGTGCTTCTCGTTGATCGTGGCACAGAGCTCCTCACGACGCCCCCAGATGGTGACCCCGTGACCCGCGTCGGCCAGCACCAGCGAGAACGCCGTACCCCACGATCCGGCGCCGAAGACAGCGATCCTGCTCATCTGCGCTTCCTCCTCAGGTTGGTCCGGGACGCATGGGGGTGCGGGTTCCCGATCGGACGGACGCCCTGCCGCCTCGGGTCGAACCGCTCCGTCGGCGCGTCCTCGCCCCGCAGCTGCTCCAGCAGGGTCGTGATGGCGTCCATGATCCGGTCTGTCGCCAGCCGCAGCACCTCCGGCGTCACCGGAAGCCCCCGGAGGTCGTCGAGGTCGACCGGGTCACCCGCCTTGGCATGGACACGCTTCGGCGGCACCAGTCGGGGCCGCTTGGCATAGGGCCACAGGAGCTCCTGCGCCCCCCACTGCGCGACGGGTACGACGGGCACTCCGGCGGTCAGCGCGATGCGGGCAGCACCGGTCTTCCCGACCATCGGCCACAGCTCGGGCTGCCGGGTGATCGTCCCCTCCGGGTAGACGATGACCAGCTTCCCCTGCTGGACCGCCTCGACGGCCGAGGAGAACGCCATGGACGCGTCGGCGCTCATCCGGCGCACCGGTATCTGGCCCATCGCCGCGATGATGCGACCGGCCACGGGCACGTCGAAGAGCTCCGCCTTGGCGAGGAACCGGGGCAGCCGACCGTGGTCGTAGATGAAGTGGGCGAACGTCACCGGATCGACGTGCGAGACATGGTTGGCCGCGATGACGGCCCCGCCCTCGGCCGGGATCTTCGT
>DASSBB010000100.1:0-2559 GCA_035699145.1 Marmoricola sp. | reverse complement strand
CCCTCAACCGGTCGGGCCTCAGGCCCGCGGGATCTCCCGCATCTCGAAGCACTCGACCACGTCGCCCTGCTTGATGTCGTTGTAGCCACGCAGGACCAGACCGCACTCGAAGCCCTCGCGGACCTCGGTGACGTCGTCCTTCTCGCGGCGCAACGACGCCAGGTCGAGGTTGTCGGAGACCACCGCACCGTCGCGCAGCAGCCGTGCCTTGGCGTTGCGGCGGATCGTCCCGCTGGTGACCATGCAGCCGGCGATGTTGCCGATCTTGGAGGACCGGAAGATCTCGCGGATCTCCGCCTGCCCCAGGGTCACCTCCTCGAACTCCGGCTTGAGCATGCCCTTCAGGGCGGCCTCGATCTCCTCGATCGCCTGGTAGATGACCGAGTAGTACCGGATCTCGACGCCCTCGCGCTCGGCCATCTCGGTGGCCTTGCCCTGGGCGCGGACGTTGAAGCCGATGATGATGGCGTCGGACGCGGCGGCCAGGTCCACGTTGGTCTCGGTGATCGCACCGACACCGCGGTCGATCACCCGGATGCCGACCTCCTCCCCGACGTCGATCTTGGCCAGCGAGTCCTCGAGGGCCTCCACCGAGCCGGACACGTCGCCCTTGAGGATGAGGTTGAGCTCCTGGCTCTCGCCCTTCTCCATCGAGGCCATGAAGTCCTCGAGCGTACGGCGCACCCGGCGCTTGGCCTGGAGTGCTGCGCGCTCGCGGGACTCCCGCTTCTCCGCGATCTGACGGGCGACCCGGTCGTCCTCGACCACGATGAAGTTCTGCCCCGCGCCGGGAACGGCGGTCAGACCGAGCACCATCGCCGGGCGGGACGGGTCCGCCTCCTCGATGTTCGCGCCGAACTCGTCGAGCATGGCGCGCACCCGGCCGTACGCCGGTCCGGCCACGATCGAGTCGCCCACGCGCAGCGTGCCGCGTTGGACCAGCACGGTCGCCACCGGGCCGCGCCCACGGTCGAGGTGCGCCTCGACCACGAGGCCCTGGGCGTCCTGGTCGGGGTTCGCCCGCAGGTCCAGCGACGCGTCGGCGGTGAGCACGATCGCCTCGAGCAGCGAGTCCAGGTTGAGCTGGTTCTTAGCGGAGACGTCGACGAACATGGTGTCGCCGCCGTACTCCTCGGGAACCAGGCCGTACTCGCTGAGCTGGCCGCGCACCTTCTGCGGGTCCGCCGCCGGCACGTCGATCTTGTTCACCGCGACCACGATCGGCACCTCGGCCGCCTTGGCGTGGTTGAGCGCCTCGACGGTCTGAGGCATCACGCCGTCGTCGGCGGCCACCACCAGCACCGCGATGTCGGTCGCCTGCGCACCACGGGCACGCATGGCGGTGAACGCCTCGTGGCCCGGGGTGTCGATGAAGGTGATCCGACGCTCGGTGTCGTCGACTTCGGTCGCGACCTGGTAGGCACCGATGTGCTGGGTGATGCCCCCGGCCTCCTTGGCCACCACGTTCGCGCTGCGCAGCGCGTCGAGGAGCTTGGTCTTTCCGTGATCGACGTGACCCATCACGGTGACGACCGGCGGACGTGCCGCGAGGTCTTCCTCGGTGCCCTCGTCCTCACCGAACTCGAGGTCGAAGGACTCCAGCAGCTCGCGGTCCTCGTCCTCGGGCGAGACGATCTGGACGGTGTAGTTGAGCTCCTCGCCGAGCAGCTCGAGCGTCGCGTCGTTGACCGACTCGGTCGCGGTGACCATCTCGCCGAGGTGGAAGAGCATCTGCACCAGCGACGCCGGGTCGACATTGATCTTCTCCGCGAAGTCGGTGAGCGAGGCGCCGCGCGGCAGCCGCACGACCTCGCCCTCGCCCTTGCGGACGCGCACGCCGCCGATGGTCGGCGCCTGCATGTTGTCGAACTCCTGGCGGCGCTGCCGCTTGGACTTGCGACCGCGACGGCTCGGACCGCCGGGGCGACCGAACGCGCCCTGGGTCGACCCGCGACCGCCGGGACGTCCGCGACCGCCGCCGCCGGGGCCGAAACCGCCCGGACGGCCCGGCGCGCCTCCGCGCGGACCGCCGCGACCGGGCGCACCGCCGGGCCCGCCGCCACGGCCGCCGGGGCGAGCGCCCTGACGGCCGCCCGGTCCGGCGCCGAACGCGGCCGGGGACTTCGGCATCATCGCCGGGTTCGGCCGCGGCATGCCGCTGCGGCCGGCTCCGCCGCCTGCTGCGGGGCGGGGCGCGGTTCCGTCACGGCCGGCGGGCGGGCGCGGCGGGCGGTCGCCGGAGCCCTGGTCGCTGCGTGCGGCCGGACGGCGACCCATCCCCTGGGTCGAGGAGAACGGGTTGTTGCCCGGACGCGGCGCGCCGGGGCGGGCCGACGGACGCGGCGGCGGGGTCGGCTTCGCTCCGGGAGCGTCCGGCTCGGCCGCGGACGCAGCCGGCTCCTCGAGCTGCTCCGGCTGCTCAAAGTTCTCCGGCTGCTCGAGCTGCTCGGGCAGCTCGGGCGCGGTCTGCTCGACGGGCTCGGGAGCCACCGGCTTCGGGCCGGGCTTGGGGGCCGCCTTGGCGGCGGGAGCCGGAGCCTCCGTCGCAGCCGCGTCGTC
>DASSBB010000099.1:0-4683 GCA_035699145.1 Marmoricola sp. | reverse complement strand
CCGGTCGGCGCCGCGGCGAGCATGCGCCGCCAGACGTACGACCAGGTCGGGTTGCCGTGCACGCACAGCAGCGTGCCGATCGTGGGCTCGGCCCCGTTGTCCAGCACGTGCCAGCGGTGCGACGCTCCAGAGGTGTCCCTCACGGTCACGCTCCGGGACCACTCCGGGTCCACACCAGGCAGGAGGACCCCCGTGGACCCCTCGTTCACCACACGATCTCCACGCAGGACGCGTTCAGCCCGGACCCGATCCCCATGAGCAGCACCCGGTCCCCGGACGACAGGGCGTCGACCTCCCCGGCGAGGGTGAAAGGCACCGACACCGGGCCGATGTTGCCGAAGGCCGGGAACGTGCGCGGAACGCGTTCGGGGTCGATGCCCAGCTTCTCGCACAGGGCGTCGGTGTGCACCTGGGAGACCTGGTGGATGGCGTAGCGGTCCATTCCCTGGCCCCAGTCGAACTCCTTCGTGGCGTCGGCCCAGAGGTCGACGGACAGCTGCAGCCCGGCGTCGAGGAGCCCCTTGAGGTCGGTCCGCATCAGGTCGTTGTCACCGACGCAGAGCTCGTGGTGCTCGGTCCCGGCCCGGCTCACGGCTGCGACCACCCGGTGGCCCTCCGGGTGCCGGTCTGCCCGGCCGAGGACCATGGCCACTGCGCCCGAGCCCAGGGTGAGCGTGGCGAACTGGGCGACCACGTCCTTGGCGGTGACGTCGGGCGCCGACAGCCGCTGGATCGTCGCCTCCTGGACACCCCGGGCGTCTTCGCCGTCGACGACCAGGGCGTAGTCGATGAACCCGGCGTCGATCATGGCGCCGGCGATCTCGATGCCGTTGACGAACCCCAGGCAGGCATTCGTCACGTCGAAGTTCTGGCAGGAGGGCGGTAGCCCGATCGCGTCGTGCACCGTCACGGCGGTCGCGGGCTCGAGGTACTGGCGGCTGACGGAGGTGTTGACCATGAGTCCGAAGGAGGCCGGATCGACGCCGCTCTCCGAGATCGCCTTCTCCGCTGCCATCGCGGCACCGTCGACGAACGTGACCCCGTCCGGCCACCAACGGCGCTCGCGGATACCGGCAAGCCGCTCGAGGAGCCCGGGGCGGAGCCCGACCCGGGCGTAGGTGGACGCCAGCTGCTCGTCGAGGTCGTCGGAGGTGACGATCCTGGATGCCTCTGACCTGCTGACACTGAGGATGGCAGTGTTGCTGAAGCGGTGCGTGGTGTTGCCGGTCACGAGCAGTCCCGTCTGCGGAGTGGGAGGACCCGTCACCGGGACCGAGGATTGCTGTCCAGTATTACCCGCATCCCGGGCACGTCATGCAGGAGCGGGAGCGACCCACGGTACCCAGCGACCGAAGGCCCTGGGCATCGTCGGACCCGGGCGGCATGCTGTCCAGAGCGGCGGCAGCCGGTCCGACCGAGGGAGAGGTGGCATGACGGACACCGAGGCAGGGCCGGGTCGCGACCTGGCGGAGATCGGCGAGCACCGCAGGCAGCTGCGTGAGCGGCACCTCCGCGCCCACGCGGCGCGTCCCTCCTCGACGGCCCGCGGGCTGCACCACACCGCGCTGGTCAGCGGCGACGTCGAGCGGACGATCGAGTTCTATCAAGGGCTGCTCGGCTTCCCGCTCACCGAGCTGATCGAGAACCGCGACTATCCGGGCTCCTCGCACTTCTTCTTCGACATCGGCAACGAGAACCTGCTCGCCTTCTTCGACTTCCCGGGGCTCGAGGTGGGGCCTTATGCGGAGGTGCTCGGCGGGCTGCACCATGTGGCGATCTCCGTCGAGCCGGATCAGTGGGCGTCGATCGGGCGTCGGCTCGACGAGGCCGGAGTCTCGTACGTCGTCCACAGCGAGGTGTCGATGTACTTCACCGACCCCGACGGGGCCCGGGTCGAGCTGATCGCCGACCCGCTGGGGGAGATGTACGGCGAGCAGGTGCTGTGACGTCACACCAGCCCGTGCTCGAAGGCGTACGCCGTCGCGGCGGTCCGTGAGCCGACGTCGAGCTTGCCGAAGATGTTCGACAGGTGACGGGCGACGGTCTTCTCGCTGAGCACGAGGTCGGTGGCGATCTGGGCGTTGCTGAGCCCTGAGGCGACGAGCCGGAGGACCTCGACCTCCCGGGCGGTGAGACCGGCCGGCAGGGTCGGTGGCGCGAGGAGGAGGGAGACCTCGTCGGCCGGGGGCCGGGCCCCGAGCTGGCGGAAGGTCGACCGGGCCGCCTCGAGCTCTCGTCGCGAGGAGTCCTGGTCACCGACCGACGCCAGGGCGCGCCCCATCAGGAGCTGGACCCTCGCGCGGTCGTAAGGTGACTCCGCTCGCGTCCACAGCTGGTGCGCCTTGCGCAGGTAGGGAAGGGCGCCGGACGCGTCGCCGGCAGTCAGCTCGACGGTGCCCGACGCCTGGGCGGCCATCGCGTCCAGGGCCACGCAGCCGAAGGCGGCCGCCAGCGAGCCGAGCTCGCCGGCCGCCTGCCTCGCCTGCTCGACGGCGCCGGACGCGGCCAGGACCTCGACCGCGGCGGGCAGCAGCCGGCAGCGCTGGACCGGTCCGCCGCCCTCGGCCAGCAGCCGGTCGATGGCTCCGCGTGCGGCATCCGTCCGGCCGCGCGTCAACCAGAGCAGCGCCAGACCGGGCTGCGGGTCGTGTCCGTGGTCGGCGGCGACCTGGTAGGCGGCGTCGGCCTCCTCCCAGTCGCCCCGCAGACGGTGCACGTCGCCTGCCTCGCAGGCCGCCAGCCCGGCAGCGTCGGGTGCGCCGACCTGCCGGTAGCGCTGCGTGGCCCGGTCGAGCTCGTCGAGGGCCGCGGACCACTCGCCGCGGACCCGCAGCAGCTGGCCCCGGTGCACGGCGCACTGGCCGGTGAAGGCGAGCAGCCCCGGCTGCGCGGCACACCACCGCTCGAGGGCCGAGGTCCACTCGGCCATCCGGCCGAAGTCGCTGATCTCCTGGCACCCCTCGATCGCCGTGCAGTAGACGTGGCCGGCGACGATCGGTGACGCCTCGCCCGCGATGACGCGGACCATGGCCTCGTCGAGCAGCGCCAGGCCCTCCGCGACGCGGCCCGAGTAGATGGTGAGCCGCCCCTGGGCGCACAGCCCCATCGCGATCAGGTCCGCGTCGTGGTGGCGGCGTCCGGTGGCGGCGGCCTCGTCGGCAGCCGCCGCCGCGTCGGCGTACGCGCCTGTGCCGAGGGCGCGGAACATCCTCAGGAAGGCGACCCAGCCGCGCTCGGGGACGTCCTCGCCGATCTCCGCGACCAGCCCCTCGGCGCGGGACGTCCAGCCGGCGAACATCGCCGGCTCGCCGTGGGCGGCGGTGGTCATCGCCAACCGGTACGCGCACTTCACCGCGCGTGCCAGGTCGTCCTCCTGCTGCCAGCAGACGAACGCCTGCTGGAGGGCCCGGACGGTCTCGTCGTGGCGGCCGAGCAGCTCCGCCGCGGTGGCCAGGTCCTCGAGGTCGGCAGGCGTCAGCGCGGTGGTGTCTGCTGCGGACCAGCCCTCGAACGCGACGTCCCAGTCACCCCGGTGGAAGGCCGCCCGCGCCTGCTCGAGCTCGACGCCCATCACGGAACCTCCGACCCTGAGCCTACGACGGGTCAGGCGGCTGCGGGGAGCCTCGAGGGCTGCTTCCGCCGGGCGACGAGCCGGTCGACGACGTACGCCGCGTCGCGGCCCGCCCCTGCGAGGAGCATCGAGCTGAAGGAGTACTGGAAGCTCAGCCCGCAGAAGTAGAGCCCGGGCGCCTCGCTGACCACGCCACGGTTCTCCCGCGGGTAGCCGTCCTCGCCCAGGACCGGCAGCCGGATCCAGTCGAACTCCTGTCGGAAGCCGGTCGCCCACACGACGTTGGCCACCTCGCGGGGCGTGCCGTCGACCACCGGCAGGCCGTCCCGGACCTCCTCGATCCTGGACGTGACGCGCTCGACGCCGCGGGCTTCGAGGTCTGAACGCTTGACCCGCAGCATCGGGCCGCCGTGGAAGCGGATCTGCGGCATCGCCTTGCGGCCCATCGGGGTCCGTCGGGTGAGGACGTGCCGCCACGCGAAGAGCAGCACCGGGAACAGCAGGTGCATCCTGCGCGACTCCAGCCGCGGCGGGATCTGGCCGCAGTCGCGACCGGCGAGGATCGTGGGATGCGTCTCGGCGACCTCGAGGGCGATGTCGCTCCCGGAGTGGCTCGCGCCGACGACCAGCACCGGGCCGTCGCGGAGCTGTCCGGGCCGGCGGTACTCGCTCGAGTGCAGCTGCAGGATCGACGGGTCCAGCCGGTCCGCGACGGCCGGGACCCGGGGGGTGCGGCCGAACGTCCCGGTGGCGACCACGACGTTGTCACAGCGGTAGCTTCCACGGTCGGTCGTGACGACGTACTGCTCTCCCTCCCGCTCGAGCGCCTGCACCCGGGTCTCGAGGGCGACGGGGAGCTCGAAGTGGCGCGCGTAGCTCTCCAGGTAGTCGCCGACCTGGTCCTTGCCCGGGAACGCCCACTTCCTTGCCGGGAAGGGGAGCCCGGGCAGGCCGTCGTACTGCGCGGGGGAGTAGAGCTTGAGGGTGTCCCACTGTCGGCGCCAGTTGTCGCCGACACGGGAGCTGGCGTCGAGGATCACGAACGGGCGGCCGCGACGCTTGAGGTGGTAACCGGTCGCGAGGCCTGACTGCCCGGCGCCGATGATGACGGT
>DASSBB010000098.1:0-3376 GCA_035699145.1 Marmoricola sp. | reverse complement strand
GCCTGCTTGCCGCTGAAGTGGTGGTAGAGCGCGCCCTTGGTGACCCGGGCGCCGGCGACGATCTCGTCGAGGCTGGTGCCGGCGTACCCCTGCTCGGTGAAGAGCTCGGTGGCGACCTCGACCAGGGCCCGCTTCGTGGAGGCGGAGTAGTCCTGCCGGCGGGTGGTGTGCGAGACCTTCCGCAGCACCTTCTTGGAGACCGTCATCCCGCGAGCATAAGTCCGACCGGCGGTACGGCCCGGGAGTGACCGAGGCCACAGGGGCTCCGCGTTTGCATACCGAGAGTATGTGGGCATACCCTTAGTACGTACCGACGGTACGTGAAAGAAAGGAGCCACCATGGCACCCACGACCTGGGACACCGTGCACCGCCGCGGTGAGGTTCTCCGGGCAGTCGTCCACGAGGCGAACGCCCGTCGAGACGGCATCCTGCCGACCGACCTCCCCGGCGTCGCCGAGACCTTCGACGACGACTTCGCCCTGCTGGCCGCGCTCGCGCTGCGCTGGCACACCCGGCTCGCCGGCCACATCGAGCGGGCCCTGATGGACACGCCGACCGACCTCGAGCACGCGGTGCTCACCGCGTGGCGGGAGACCGCCGCGGAGCTCGACGGGGTCCGCCGGATCCTCGACGCCTACACCGAGCAGCCGACCTCCGAGGAGATGGCCACGGCGCTGCGCACCTCGCGCCGCAAGGACCGGCTGATGCTGGCCGCAATGGCGGGCCGCGCCGGCGTGGGCGACCAGCGTGCCGAGCGTGTCGGCCGGGCGCTCGAGGAGCAGGCCCGAGCGGCGTACGTCCCGACCTCGGCGGTGGGACAGGACCCCCGCCACCGCGCCACCGACGAGCCGACGCGGCACGCGTCGTTCGTCGGCCGGCTCAAGGCGGCCCTGGTCGCCTGAGCTCCCCGAGCCGGCCCCGGCTGCGACGCACCTCCCTCCCTCCCCCGAGGCGTCGCGGCCGGGGCTCGTCACGTCCGCAGCACCGTTCCTGACCGACCGGCCGCATGACACGATGAGGGGGTGGCGACGCAACCGAGCATCTCGTACTCCATCACCGTCCGGCTCGAGGTTCCTGCGGGAGGTACGGCGATCAGCCGGCTGACCACGGCGGTGGAGCGGTCCGGTGGCGTGGTCACCGCACTCGACGTGACCGCGTCCGGGCACGACCGGCTCAGGATCGACGTGACCTGCGCGGCCGCCGACACCGACCACGCCGCGCGGATCGTCGAGGATCTGCGCCTGCTCGAGGGCCTCGTCGTGCACAAGGTCTCGGACCGAACGTTCCTGATGCACCTCGGCGGCACGATCGAGATGGCCAGCAAGCACCCGATCCGCAACCGCGACGACCTCTCCATGGTCTACACGCCCGGGGTCGCGCGGGTCTGCGAGGCGATCGCCGCCAACCCCGAGGACGCCCGCCGGCTCACGGTGAAGCGGAACTCGGTCGCCGTGGTCACCGACGGCTCCGCCGTGCTCGGCCTCGGCAACATCGGTCCGGCCGCCGCGCTGCCGGTGATGGAGGGCAAGGCCGCGCTGTTCAAGCGCTTCGCCGGCATCGACGCCTGGCCGCTGTGCCTCGACACCCAGGACCCGGACGCGATCGTCGAGATCGTGCGGGCGATCTCACCGGGCTTCGCGGGGATCAACCTCGAGGACATCTCGGCGCCGCGCTGCTTCGAGATCGAGGCGCGGCTGCGCGAGGTGCTCGACATCCCGGTCTTCCACGACGACCAGCACGGCACCGCGATCGTCGTGCTCGCCGCGCTGACCAACGCCCTGCGCGTCGTCGGCAAGGACCTCGCCGACGTACGCGTGGTGATGTCCGGGGCGGGCGCTGCCGGTACGGCGATCCTGCGCCTGCTGCTGCACGCCGGTGCCGAGAACGTCGTGGTCGCCGACGTCGAGGGCATCATCCACCGCAACCGCCCGGGCCTGCACGACTCGCTGCGCTGGCTCGCCGAGGTCACGAACGCCGCCGACGTCACCGGCGACCTCGCCGGCGCGATCGACGGCGCCGACGTGTTCATCGGCGTCTCCGCGCCGAACCTGCTCACCGGCGAGGACGTGGCCCGGATGGCCGAGGGGTCGATCGTCTTCGCGCTCGCGAACCCGACGCCGGAGATCGACCCGGGGGAGGCCCGGATGCACGCCACCGTGGTCGCGACCGGTCGCTCGGACTACCCGAACCAGATCAACAACGTGCTCGCGTTCCCCGGGGTCTTCCGCGGCCTGCTCGACGCGTCCGCGACCCGGATCGACGACTCGCTGCTCGTCGCGGCCGCGGAGGCGATCGCCTCGACGGTCACCGACGGGGAGCTGAACGCGAACTACATCATCCCGAGCGTCTTCCACGCCGACGTGCACACCGCGGTGGCGAGCGCCGTACGCGAGGCAGCCGGCGTGCCCACCCCGCCGCTGCCATGAGCGACGCAGCCGCGTCGGCTCGGGCCGGCAGCCTGCTGGTGGCGACCGCGGCCCTTGTCGACCCGAACTTCGCGCATGCCGTGGTGCTGCTGCTCGACCGCGACGAGGACGGCGCGCTCGGCGTGGTGCTCAACCGGCCCTCACCGGTGCCGGTCGCCGAGGTGCTGCCGGGCTGGGACGTCGTGCTGACGGGTCCGGACGTGATCTTCCAGGGCGGTCCGGTCGCCACCGACTCGGCGCTGGCCGTCGCGGGCCTGGCCGCCGCTGGTAGCGGCCCGGACGCCGAGGAGCCGGTGGGCTTCCGGCGGCTGTTCGGCAGCACCGGGATCGTCGACCTCGACGCGCCCGCGGAGCTCCTCACCCCGGCGCTCACCGGGATGCGGGTCTTCGCCGGCTACGCGGGCTGGGGCTCCGAGCAGCTGGACGCCGAGATCGAGGAGGGGTCCTGGTACGTCGTGCCCTCGGCCCCCGGGGACCTGTTCGGGCCGGAGCCGGAAGGCCTGTGGGGCCGGGTGCTGCGTCGCCAACCGGGCGAGCTGGCGTGGGTCTCGACCCGCCCGCTGGACCCGGGGATGAACTGAGGCGAGGTCTGCTCGCACCTGCTCGTTGCTGACCGGGACTGTCTTTACTGTCCTAGACTGGTCGATCATGAGCACCCAGCTGAGCCCCGGAACCGAGACCATCCAGGACACCCGTACCCGGCCGTCCGACGCGCCGGCGGAGCCCGGTGACCACGAGCGCTTCGCGCACTACGTGGACAAGGACAAGCTGACCGAGGCGATGGTGATGGGCACCCCGGTCGTCGCCCTGTGCGGCAAGGTGTGGGTGCCCAGCCGCGACCCGCAGCGATTCCCCGTGTGCCCCGAGTGCAAGGACGTCTGGGAGCAGCTCGAGAACGACGAAGACGGCGAGTGAGCAGGCGCTCTCCGCGGCGGTGGGCCTCGCTCGT
>DASSBB010000097.1:0-29522 GCA_035699145.1 Marmoricola sp. | reverse complement strand
CAGCGCCAGGGGCGGCTCAACACAGCGCCAGGGGCGGCTCAACACAGCGCGAGGGGCGGCTCAACGGTGGGGGGAGGGCAAAAAGAAGGAGGTCCCGTCCGATTGGGAGGCTCGGACGGGACCTCGGGGGCTCTGTCCCATTGGGAGGCTGAGACAGTGCCCGGAGTCAGAACCGTGATCCCCGAGTCGCAGGAAGCGGGATACTGACTTCCTGGTGATCCGGTTGTCGCCTTGTTCTGCTCTGTCGGAGATCCCCCCGGATCTCCTGCGTCGAGCATACATCAAACGGCTAGGAAGCAAACAGGAATGACTAAGTCTTTTGGACAGGGTTTGTCCGTTCTGTTCACTTGACCAAGACAGGGTGCTATAGCGTCGTGGAACCGGTCCTCACCGTGTCGCCTGGTCCGGCTCGTCGTCGTCCTCCACCGGCACCCCGGCGGAGCTCGTCGTCGGTCTCGACCGCAGCCCGTACCTCTCGAACTTCTGCCCGGTGGCGATCCCGCCGAGCCACACGGCGAGCAGGGCGATGACGGCGCCGGCCACGTCGTCGGCGATGTAGTGCCACCCGAAGTACAGCGTCGAGATCACCGTGAGCCCGAAGAAGACCCACGCCGCCCACCGGATCGGTGCGTGCCGGACCGTGTGGTGCGCGACGAGCGCGATGACGAGCGTCAACGCCACGTGCAGGGAGGCGAACCCGGCGACGCTCTGGATGGAGTCGCTGAACGGGTTGAGGGGGAACCGGACGTCCTGCCTGCCGTTCCACAAGGCGTCCTGGAGGTCCTTCACCCCCGTGACGTCGAGGTCGCGGTAGAGCCAGGGGTACCAGAAGTTCGGCCCCATCGTCGGGATCAGGTAGTAGCTGATCGTGCCGAGAGTCCAGGTCAGGCAGTTGGCGGTGGCGTACCAGTAGCCGTAGGTGAGGTTGCGGGACCAGACCAGCCAGACCACGAGGCTGATCGGGGCGAGCGGCAGGTAGAGCAGGTAGATGAACGCGAAGACGTGCGCCGCCCACGTCTCGCCGAACACGTTGTGCAGCACCGTGGCGGGCTCGTTGCCGAAGAAGAGCCAGAGGTCGAGCTTGTGGAGGAGCGGGTCCTCCATCGTCGTGTAGAACCGCGGCAGGTAGTTCTTGAGGTTCCGGTAGCTGACGTAGGTGACGTAGAAGCTGGTCAGCCCGATGACCACCAGCGCCATCCGCTCGCGGGACCAGTGCTCGCGCACCAGCGCTCTCGCCTCGGTCAGGACGTTCCTGGCGCGGAATCGGGCGCGCCACAGGGAGCGAGGCACGACGTCGAGCAGGAACGCGCCGAGCACCATCGCCGGCAGCCGCACCCATGCCGGTCCGAGGAACCCCTCCGGGTCACGCAGCCTCTCGTCGAGCGCGATCGAGACCACGACGGCGACGACCCCGATGAGGACAGCTACTCCGACGAGCAGTCCGTACGCGGGTCGTTTCATAGGACAACAGTCTAGGGAGTACGGCGTGCGCGCCGCCCCCGGATATGGCGGCGCGCGGCGTGAGTGCTGTCACCAGCCGAGCCCGTGCCCGAGGGGCCACTGTCCAGGAACGCCACCCGGCTCGTGTCGAGCTCCAGCCGGACCCGCTCCCCTGCCCGCAGACCGACATCCATGCCGGCGACGGCATCGAGGCTGCCGACCCCGTCGACGTCGACCACGAGCCGGTTCTCCCCCGAGCTGAGCCGGGCCGAGCGCACCACCCCGGACAGCGGGCCGGAGCCGGCCACGTGGAGCGCGGACCGGCGCAGCGCGATCGCCGACGCGCGACGACCGGCCACCGTGAAGAGCGGTTCCGCCGCAGGGCCGGTCACCACCGCGGCGTACCCGAGGAACTGCGCGGTCTCGGCATCGGCGGGGTGGCGCCACACCTCCTCGAGCGTGCCGGTCTGGACGATCCGGCCGGCCCGCATCACGGCCATCCGGTCGGCGACGGCGAAGGCCTCGTCGTGGTCGTGGGTGACGAGCATCGCGGTGGTCCCCTCGACGCGGAGGATGTCGTGGAGCTCGACGGCGAGCCGCTCGCGCAGGTCGCGGTCGAGCGCAGAGAGCGGCTCGTCGAGCAGGAGCAGCCTCGGTCGGACCGCCAGCGCCCGGGCGAGCGCGACCCGCTGCTGCTCGCCACCGGAGAGGGTGGTCGGCTCGCGCGCCGCGAAGCCGGGGAGCCCGACCAGCGCGAGCAGCTCGGCTACGCGCCGCTCGCGCTGACCGCGAGGAGTACGCCGGAGCCGCAGCGCGTAGCCGACGTTGTCGCCGACCGAGAGGTTCGGGAACAGCTGGCCGTCCTGGAACATCAGCGCGAACCCGCGCCGGTGGGCGGGGACGCCGGTCACGTCGACGCCGTCGAAGAGCACCGCTCCGGCGTCGGGCCGTTCGAGCCCGGCGACCGTCCGGAGCAGCGTCGACTTCCCGCACCCGGACGCGCCGAGGACCGCGAGCACCTCTCCGGTCGGCAGCTCCAGCGACACGTCGTCGACCGCGACGGTGTCGCCGAAGGTGACGGTCAGGTGCGAGGTCTCCAGCACCTCAGAAGGCTCCCACGCCGCGCAGGTGGAGCCGCTCGACGGCGAGCATGACCACGGCGGTGACGAGCCCCAGGACCACGGAAGCGGCGAGGGCCATCCCGAAGTTGTCCGCGCCGGGCCTGGAGACGAGCTGGTAGACGAGGACCGGCAGGGTCGGCGCGTCCGGGCGGGCGAGGAAGCTCGTCGCGCCGAACTCCCCGAGCGACACGGCGAAGGCGAACCCCGTGGCGGCGAGCGCCGGACGCCAGGCGACCGGTAGGTCGACGGTCGCCAGCACCCGGAGCGGACCGGCGCCCAGCGTGGCGGCCGCCTCGCGACGGCGCTCGTCGATGCTGCGCAGGACCGGCACGATCGTGCGTACCACCAGCGGCAGCGCCACCATCGCCTGCGCCACCGGCACCAGCCACGGGCTGCCCCGCAGGTCGAGCGGCGGCCGGTCGAGGGTGACCAGGAGCCCGAACCCGACGGTGACCGCCGAGACCCCGAGCGGGAGCATGAAGATCCCGTCGAACAGGGAGAGCAGCCTCCGCGGCCCCGGCCGGCGGGTGCGCCTCGTCACCAGAACGGCGACGACGAGGCCGAGGGTGAGTGCGACCAGGGTGGCGTCGACGGCGATCCGCAAGGAGTTCTCCAGCGCGGTCCCGACCGGGACCGCGAGCGCGGGTGAGGCGTCGGCGTCGCCCAGGGCACGGTAGTACTCCGTCGACCAGCCGCCGTCGACCCGCAGCGACCGGACGACGAGCGTCCCGAGCGGCGCGACGACGAGCAGCAGGGCGAGGCCGAGCACGATCAGGGCGGGCAGGTCGGTGCCCCGCGGCCGACGCGCAACGGTATCGACGGTGACGCGCTCGACCGGCGAGGGCCGGGTCCGCCCCGTGACGACGAGGAGGACGACGACCACGACGATCTGGAGCACCGACAGCGCCGCCGCGGCCCGGAGGTCGAGGAACTGCGTGGTGAGCAGGTAGATCTCGGTCTCCACGGTGGCGTAGCGGAGCCCGCCCATCGTGAGCACCACCCCGAACGCCGTGGCGCAGAAGAGGAAGACCACGCTCGCCGCCGACAGCACGACCGGTCGCAGCGCCGGCAGCGTCACCGTTCGAAGCACCTGCAGCGGCGTCGCGCCGAGGGCCGCGGCAGCCTCCTCGCGCCGGGGGTCCATCGCCTCCCACCACGGCCCCACGGTGCGCACGACGACCGAGACGTTGAAGAAGACCAGTGCCGCCACGATGCCGGCCGCGCTCCCGTCCAGCCCGAGGAAGCCGAGGGGCCCCGCGTCGGCGAGCAGCGTCCGGAACGCCACGCCGACGACCACGGTCGGGAGCACGAACGGCACCGCGACCAGCCCCCGAAGGATCCGCCGGCCCGGGAACGACAGCCGGTGCAGGGCGTAGGCCACCGGCACACCGAGCATGACCGTCACCGCGGTGGCCAGCGACGCCGACCACACCGTGAACCAGACCACCCGGCCGACCCGCGGCCGCGCCAGCGTCTCGACGACTCCGCCGAGGTCGAGCTCACCGTCGGGGAAGAAGCCGAGCCGGAGCATCCCGACGACCGGCACCACGAAGAAGACCGCGAGGACGGCGAGCGGGACGGCGGCCGCTGCGGCCGCCAGCGCGACGTACCGCTTCTGCCCACCGGGGCTCACCGCGCGGTGACGTCGCTCCACGCGCGGATCCACTCGCTGCGGTGCTCGGCGATCTCCTCCGCCGGCACGGTGATGGGGTGCGGCGCCGGGCGAGCCCACTTCTCCCAGAGCGGCGGCAGGTCGACGGTGTCGTCGACGGGTACGACGTACATGTTCTCCGGCAGCGCCTCCTGGAAGGTCTCCCCGACCATGAAGTCGACCAGCGCCTTCGCGCCTTCCGGGTTGGCTGCCCCCTCGAGCACGCCGGCGTACTCCACCTGCCGGAAGCAGGTCTCCAGCAGCGCGCTGGTCGTCGGACGACGCTCGCCCTCCGGGATCGTGAACGGCGGCGAGGAGTGGTAGGAGACGACGAGCGGCCGGTCGCCGCCCCCGCCGCCGGCGGTGAAGTCGACCTCGTAGGCCTCGGACCAGTCGCTGACGATCTTGGCGCCGTTGTCGAGCAGCCGCGTCCAGTAGTCCTGCCAGCCGTCCACGCCGTACTTCCCGATCGTGGCGAGCAGGAAGGCGAAGCCGGGCGAGGACGAGGAGGCGCCGGGGGTGACGAGGAGCCCCTCGTACGCCGGGTCGAGCAGGTCGTCGAGGGTGCGCGGCGGAGCGAGGTCGTGGGCGGCGAACCACCGGTCGTCGGCGTTGACGCAGACGTCGCCCCAGTCGACCGGGGTGAGCTGGTCTCCCGCGGCGCCCTCGAGCCGGTACTGCTCGGCCGAGGCCGGCAGGTCGGCCGGCACGTGCTCGGCCAGCACGCCCTCGTCGACGGCACGGGTCGCGAACGTGTTGTCGATCCCGTAGACCGCGTCGCCGAGCGGGTTCCCCTTCGTCAGCACCAGCTTGTTGGTCAAGGCCCCGGCGTCCCCGCTCGGCACGACCTCGAGCCGGTAGCCGCTCTCCTCCTCGAAGGCGGCGATCACCTCGTCGGGCACCGACCAGGAGTCGTGGGTGACGAGCGTGACGGTGTCGTTCGCCTCTCCCGAGTCGTTGGTCGCCCCGGGCGAGCAGGCGGCGAGCGCGGCGAGCGCGGCGACCGTGATCGTCGCTGCGAGGAGGCCTCTGCCTCGATGTGACATGCGCATCTCCCGATGGGTCTGGGAGGGTCCCTCACGGTGTGCGGGAAGAGCTCGACTTCCTCCGCCGGTGCTAACCGGATTCAGGTTCGAGGGTCTGCGGCCGTTTCCGCACTCTCAGCGCCGGGTGGCGCTCCCCTGTCGTTCGGGCTCCACGCTACACCGGTCGTTCAGGCGGCGAGCCTCGCCTCCGCGGAGGCGGAACCCAGCCAGCTGTGCGGGTTGTTGAGCCAGCACCAACCCAGCCGGGGCGCGCCCTTGCTCACCCAGAACGACGGGATCCGCTTGTTCGCCGCCCGCGAGCCGAGCGCCTGGAACGCGTTGTGCGTCTCGAAGACGTCGGGGTGCTGGGTCACCAGGGCCACGCCCTCGTCGATCGTCAGCGGCGTCCGGCCGTGGGCCGCGATCTGCGGCAGCGCGTCGGCGGGTGTGACGCCGAGGGTCTCGGCTCCGGTGCTCACATCGGTGAGGAGGTAGAGGTCGGCGTCCGGCACGGCGACGTCGGCCGTCGGCCGGAACCCGGCGAGCTCGTCGGCCATGTCGGTCCACCCGGCCTTGCCGGCCACGGTCCACCGCTCGACGGCGTCGACGGTCGGCACGAGGGTGGAGCGGACGACGAGGAGGTACGACGACGCGGGCACCAGCGGCCGGAGCGGCTGGGCCAGCGTCCGGAACGCCTCGACGGTGAGGCCGGCGAGAGCCGGGTAGCCGAGCTCCACGAGCCGGTCGAGCTGGCGGTCGAGCTCGAGAGCGAGGGGCGTGAGCACGCCCTCGACGCTAGCCCGGCTCGCCAACCGCCGGTCGGTAGACCATCGTGCCCTCGACGTGCTCGCGCACGAGCTGCCCACGGAACGCGAGCAGGTCGAGGTGCACCATCGTCTCCATCGATGCGAGGGCGGTGTTGAACACGTCGAGCTCGGCGAGCGCCCGTTCGTGCCGGGTCCAGGTCAGCCGCTGCGCCACGTCGTACGCCGTGGAGCCTGCCGGCTCGACCGCACCGAGGCAGAGCTCCAGCCGGCGGTCGTGGTGCGCGAGCAGCTCGTCGGCCCGCCGGTGCGAGCTCTCCGTCACCGCACCGTGGGCGGGCAACAGCCGGAGGTCAGGAAGCCGGTCGCGGACGGTGCGAAGGGACCCCATGAAGTCGCCGAGCGGGTCGCGCGCCGGCACCAGCTCGAACCCCACGGACGGGGTGATCGTCGGGAGCACGTGGTCGCCGGCGAAGAGCACACCGGCCTTCTCGTCGGCGAAGACGAAGTGTCCGGCGGTGTGCCCGGGTGTCGGTACGGCGCGGAGCCGTCGGTCCCCGACCTCGACCACCTGCTCGTCCTCGAGCCACACGTCGGGGGACGCCCACATCTCCAGGTCCGGGTCCGCGCCCTCGAACATCCTGCGCCAGCCGGCGGCGGTGTCGTGGGCGCCGGCCAGGACGAGCCGCGTGACCGTGGGGTCGTGGTCGAGCTGCCCGCCGTTGAGTACGTCGAGGACCGGCTTCTCACCGATACCGAGCTCGATGGTCGCCCGCCCGAGCTCGCGGCGGACCGTGACCGCCTGCGTGTAGTGGTCCCGGTGGACGTGCGTCACGAGGAACCGGGTGATGTCGCCGACACCGTGGCCGATCGACCGGAGCCCCTCCTCGAGCTGCTTGCGCGAGGCGTCGACCGCCCAGCCGGCGTCGATGCACGTGAGCCCGTCCTCGGTCTCGAGGACGTAGACGTTGACCGCCTTGAGCCCGTCCATCGGCAGCGGCAGCGGCAGTCGGTGGACACCGGGCGCGACGGTCTCCACCCCCGGGTCGGACCAGTGCGGCTCGGCGTTGGTCATCCCGTCATCCTGCCCGGCCACTGCGGAAGCCGGCTCAGTGGCCGGCCAGCGCCGTCGGGTCCACGGGCTTGTCGGGCTTGTGCCGCGGCAGCATGAACGCGGGGATCAGCACGATCGCCACGAGGATGGTCGCCACGACGAACACGTCGGCGTAGGCCTCCCCCAGCTCCGGCAGCGCCTTCGGCATGATCTGTGCGAGCTTTGCCTGGGCGGCCGCGAGCTGCTCCCCGGCGAGGCCCTGCATCTGCTGCAGGAGGCCGAGGTAGGCGCCGCCGTTCGGCTGGTCCTTGATGTTGTTGGTCAGCAGCACCGAGAAGAGCGCCGTGCCGAGCGACGCGGCCACCTGCTGCACGATGTTGAGCAGCGTCGAGCCGCGCGCGGTGTTGTGCGCGGTCAGCGTGGCCAGGGCCGACGCCATGATCGGCATCATCGTCGCGCCCATGCCGAGCCCCATGACGAAGAGGGCGCTGATGAGGACGGCGTACGACGTGGTGTCGGTCAGCTGGGTGAAGACCGCCATCCCCGCGGTGATGAGGCCGATGCCGACGATCACGATCTTGCCGGGGCCGATCCGGTCGGCCAGGATCCCGGCGATCGGCATGGTGATCATCGCGCCGATTCCCTGCGGCGCGAGGAGGAGGCCGGCGCTCAGCGCGTCCTCGCCGCGGACCTGCTGGAAGTACAGCGGGAACAGGAGGCTGGCGCCGAAGAACGCCGTCGCGAACAGCGCCATGGCGACCACGGCGACCGTCATGTCGCGGTTCTTGAACAGCCGCAGCTCGACGAGCGGGTGGATGTTGCGCTCGCGCAGCGCCCACGGCACGAAGGCGACGATGAGGGCGACGCCGATGAGGGCCGGCACCAGCACCTCGCGGTCCCAGAGGGTGCCGGTCTCGGGGGTCGTCGAGACGCCGTACAGGAAGAGCGCGAGCCCCGGCGAGAGGAGCAGCATGCCCACCCAGTCGAAGGTCTCCGACGGCTCGACGTGGTCCTTCGGCAGGACGATCCACGCGTAGACGAGCGCGGCCAGCCCGATCGGCAGGTTGATGAGGAAGATCCAGTGCCACGAGGCGGCGTCGATGAGCCAGCCGCCGATGATCGGGCCGAAGATCGGGCCGAGCAGCATCGGGATGCCGAGGACCGCCATCACCCGGCCGACCCGCTCGGGACCTGCGGCGCGGGTCAGGATCGTCATGCCGAGCGGCATCAGCATGCCGCCGCCGATTCCCTGGAGCACCCGGAACCCGACGAGCATCTCCAGCGAGCTCGCCGACGCGCAGAGCACGGAGCCGGCCGTGAACAGCAGCACCGCCATGAGGTAGAGCCGCTTGGTGCCGAACCGGTCGGCGGCCCACCCGGTCAGCGGGATGACGCTGGCGAGCGCCAGGGTGTAGCCGGTCATCGTCCAGGCGACCTGCGCGGAGGTCGCGTCGAACTCCTGCTGGAAGGTCTGGAGCGCGACGGAGACGACGGTGATGTCGAGGATCGACATGATGGCGCCGAGGACGACGACGCCGGCGATGATCAGGACGCCCTTGTCGAGCTTGTCGTCATGGGGCGGGCTGGACTGCTCGATACTGGTAGACACCAAGCAAGGGTAGATTGATCCCCCATGCGACGACGAATCGTTTTGGTCCGCGAGGGGCGTGTGCTCGGTCACCCGTGGCTGCCGGGAGCGGCGTGACCCCTACCGACGGCGCGCAGACGCTGCCGCCGCCTGTGCGGCTCACGCGGTTCGGCCCGCTGACGATCGCGTACGACGACCGGGTGCTCGAACCGCGCCCGTGGACCGTCATGCAGTCGGCCTGGGCGGCTCAGCTGCTCGCCGACCTGCCGCCCGGCGACGTGCTGGAGCTCTGCTCCGGCGCCGGCCACATCGGGCTCCTCGCACTCGACGGGACCGACCGCCGGCTGGTCCTGGTGGACGAGAACCCGACAGCCTGCCGCTACGCCCGGGTCAACGCCGACCTCGCCCGCGGCCCCGGGGCCGTCGAGATCCGGGAGGGCCGGATGGCCGACGCGCTGGAGCCCGACGAGCGGTATGCGCTCGTCATCGCCGACCCGCCGTGGGTGCCGACCTCGCAGGTCGCCGGCCACCCTGACGACCCGGTGACCGCGATCGACGGCGGCCCGGACGGCCTCGGGCTGGTCCGGACGTGCGTCGACCTGATCGGACGGCACCTGGCGGACGGCGGCGCGGCCATCCTCCAGGTGGGTCCCGACCAGACGCGGACGGTGGCGTCGTACGTCGCGGCGTCCCCCGCCCTGCGACTGCGGGTCGTCGAGGAACGGCTCCTTGAGCAGGGCGGCCTCGTGCACCTGGCCCGCGTCGGCTGAACCGCCATGCTCCTTCCTGTCAGCGGTCGCGATGCCGTCGTCCTGGAGCTCCTGACCGACCGCCTCTCCGAGGACGACCCGGGCGGTGTGCTGGGGCTGTACCTCTACGGCTCCTCGGTGAGCGGCGGCCTGCGCCCGGACAGCGACCTCGACCTGCTGCTGGTCACCCGTCGCTCGCTCTCCGCCGTGGAGCGGCGTGGCCTGCTGGAGCTTCTCCTCGCGCACTCCGGCCGTCGGGCCACCGTGCGCCCCGGTCGGCCGCTCGAGGTGACCTCGCTGGTCCGCGACGACGTCGTGCCGTGGCGCCACCCGCCGGTCCGTGACCTCCAGTACGGCGAGTGGCTGCGGGACAGCTTCGGGTCCGGGGCGCTCCCGCCGAGGGAGGTGGACCCCGACGTGGCGGTGCTGCTCACGACGGTCCTCGAGCACTCCCGGCCGTTGCTCGGGCCCGAGGCGGCACGACTGCTCGACCCGGTCCCGCCCTCGGACCTGCGGCGGGCCATGCACGACGTCCTGCCGTCGTTGCTCGGCGACCTCGACGGCGACGAACGGAACGTCCTCCTGACGCTGGCCCGGATGGTCCTCACGGTCGAGACCGGTCGGATCGTGGCCAAGGACGAGGCTGCGCGCGTCGTACTCCCTGGGCTCGGAGAGCCGTCGCGCACGGTGCTGGACCTGGCGCGGCGGGCCTACCGAGGCGAGGTGGCCGACGACTGGACGGCGTTGCGGAGCGAGGTCCGCACCACCGCGGCCGTCCTCGCCCAGCAGGTGCGCGCCGGACGCGCATGAACGGTCAGCGCAAGTCGAGCCGCATGACCACGCGGGGGATGCCGGCGGAGACGGCGTCGGTGTCGGCGGCCTTGGTGAAGCCGGCGCGCTCGAAGACCCCGCGCGTGCCGACGTACGCCATCGTGAGGTCGACCTTGGCGCCCTGGTTGTCCACCGGGTACCCCTCGACCACCGGTGCCCCCTGCTCCTTCGCGTAGGCGACCGCGCCCCCGAGAAGCGCGTGCGAGATCCCCTTGCCGCGGTGGCCGGGGCGCACCCGGATGCACCAGACCGACCAGGCCGGCAGGTCGTCGACGTGCGGGATCCTGGTGGACCGAGCGAAGGGCAGCTCCGACCGCGGCGCGACGGCGGCCCAACCGGCGACCTCGTCGTCCTCGTAGGCCAGGACGCCGGGAGCGACGTCGCGGTTGCAGAGCATGCGGACGTACTCCGCTCGCGCCGGTCCGACGAGCTCCCGGTTCGTCCTCGCGTCGAGGCGGTGGCTGAGGCACCAGCAGACGCTGGAAGTCGGCTTCTTCGGGCCGACCATCGTGGCGAGTTCGTCGTACCTCTCGGCCGTCGCGGGGCGCACGTCGATGCTCACGCTCGCCACGGTAGTGGTTGGTCTTGTCCTCCGGGACGAACCCGGGTCGGGTCAGGGGTTCGCCCGATGTGGTCGGGCGCTTCCATCGCGCAGAGTGGAGTACGCCGGGGTCGGCCCGGTCTTCCTGTTCGAGAGAGTGCAACCACCATGAACGACATCCACCAGACCTTCGCCCAGCAGGGGCTGGTCCGACCCCGCGAGCAGCGCGTCCTCGGCGGCGTCTGCGCCGGCCTCGGCCGCCGGTTCGGCATCGGCCCCTGGATGGCCCGGCTCCTCTTCGTGCTGCTGCTGATGGTGATCCCCGGCAGCCAGCTGCTCATCTACCCGGTGCTCTGGATCCTGATGCCGCCGGAGGAGACCGCCTACGTGGCTTCCCCGCACCCCCACCGTTGAACCGCCCCTGACGCTGCGTCGAACCGCCCCTCGTGCTGGCTGTCCGCGCGGCTGGCCGCGGTCTCCGACGAGAAGCTCCGTTTCAGCGCGTGAGATGGAGCTTTGCGTCGGAAAGCGGCCTGCGCTCGTCGTGGCCGGCACGAGGGGCGGCTCAACCCAGCGCGAAGGGCGGTTCAACCCAGCACGAGGGGCGGTTCAACAGCGCGCGGTCAGGCGGGGAGGTCGACCAGCTCGGCCAGGGCGCTCAGGTGCTGGTCCGGGGAGCCGAAGGCGAGCTGGTCGGCCTTGGCGCGCTTGAGGTACAGGTGCGTCGGGTGCTCCCACGTCATCCCGATCCCGCCGTGCAGCTGGACCGCCTCCTCGGCCGCCCGGACGGCGACCGACGAGCAGTAGGCCTGCGCGACCGCGGTCGCCACCGGCAGGTCCGGGTCGGCGGCTGCGGCCACCGCCGCGGCGTACGACGCGGCCGCCTCGGCCGACGAGACCTGGATGAAGAGGTCGGCGAGCCGGTGCTTCAGGGCCTGGTAGCTCGCCAGCACCCGCCCGAACTGCCGTCGCTCCTTGAGATAGGCGACCGTCTCCTCGAGACAGTGCGACGCGATCCCCACCTGCTCCGAGGCGAGCAACGCCGCGCCGACCTGCAACGCAGCACCGACGGCGTCCGGACCCACGGGGAGCAGGCGACCAGAGGCGCCCTCGAACGCCACGTCAGCCAGCTGACGCGTCATGTCCAGCGAGACGACCGGCGACACGACCACCCCCGATGATGCGGGATCCACCGCGACGAGCCCGTCGGACGCCGGCACCAGCAGCACGTCGGCCTCGAGCGCGCCTGCCACGACCGGCACGGCACCGGTCACCCGGCCGGCCGACGCACGAGCGACCGGCGAGAACGAGGGGCCCGCGGTCAGCGGCACCACGAGCGCGGCGGTCACCGACCCGGAAGCCAAGCCGCCCAGCAGGTCGGAGTCCCCCGACGGCAGGACGGCAAGCGTCGCCACGACAGCGCTCGTCAAGAACGGCACTGGTGCGGCAGCACGGCCCAGCTCGGAGAGGACGACAGCCGCCTCGCGGGCCGAGGCACCGGCGCCGCCGTACTCCTCGGGGACCAGCAGCCCGCCGAGGCCGAGCTCACCGACCAGCGCCTGCCACAACGGGGCGGCGACCGAGTCGTCGCCGTCGTACACCGCCGTCACCCGGTCGGGGGTGCACCGCGCCGTGAGCAGCGAGCGGACGGTGTCGCGGAGCGAGTCCTCGACGTCGGTGCTGAGCAGGTCGAGCCGGGTCATCGTGGGAGCTCCTTCCAGGGGACGTCCTTGTCGGCACGCGGCTCCGGGGGGAGCCCGAGGACGCGTTCGGCCACGATGTTGAGCAGGACCTCGGAGGTGCCGCCCTCGATCGAGTTGCCCTTGGCGCGCAGGTAGCGGTAACCCGCGTCCCTCCCCGTGAAGTCGACCCGGTCCGGCCGCCGCATCGTCCAGTCCTGGTAGCGCAGCCCGTCGTCGCCGAGCAGCTCCACCTCCAGCCCGCTCAGCTCCTGGGCGAGCCGCGCGAACGTCACCTTCATCGCCGCGCCCTCGGGCCCCGGCGCCCCGACCGCCAGCTTCTGCCGGAGCCGTTCCCCGGCGATCCGCGCGACCTCGGCCTCGACCCACAGCCGGAGCAGCCGCGCGTGCAGCGCTGGGGTACGGCGGTCAGGGCACTCGCGCCACGTCCGCGCGACGACCCCCACCATCCCGCTCTCGCGGTCCGCCCCGCCACCGATCGCTACGCGCTCGTTGTTGAGCGTGGCGGTCGCGACCCGCCACCCTTCCCCGACCGCGCCGAGCCGGTACGCGTCGGGGATCCGCACGTCGGTCAGGAACACCTCGTTGAACTCCGCCTCGCCGGTGATCTGGCGCAGGGGCCGGACCTCGACGCCGGGGTCGGTCATGTCGCAGATGAAGTACGTCAGCCCCGCGTGCTTGGGCACCGAGGGGTCGGTCCGGGCCACTAGGATCGCGAACCGGGCCTCGTGGGCCGCAGACGTCCACACCTTCTGGCCGTTGACCACCCACTCGTCGCCGTCGGGCACCGCCCGGGTGGCGAGAGCCGCGAGGTCGGAGCCCGCGCCGGGCTCGGAGAAGAGCTGGCACCAGACCTCCTCTCCGGTCCACAGCGGGCGCAGGAACCGCTCCTCCTGCTCATCAGTGCCGAAGGCGAGGATCGTCGGCGCCGCCATCCCGAGACCGATGCCGTTGCGGCGCGGGTCGTTGTCCGGCGCCCCCGCCTGGCGCAGCAGCGCGTCGACCCGGGCCTGGTGGTGGCGCGCCAGGCCGAGCCCGCCGAGCCCCTCGGGGAAGTGCACCCAGGCCAGCCCGGCGTCGAACCGGGCCCGGAGGAACGCCAGCCGGTCGGTGGTGGAAGGCGGGTGCTCCTCGAGCAGCCGGTGCACCCGCCGCTCGAGGTCGTCGGCGGTCGTGTCCTCGGCAGATGGCGTGGTCATGCCGCCATCCTTGCGCGACGAGCAACGCCGGCCGGCGCCCGACGTCGGTTTCCCATGGGATGCAGCCGGTTGTGTGCTTCCCATGGGTTGCAGCACGTGGGGAGCACACAATCTCCGGCATCCCATGGGAAACCGCAGCGCCGCCCCCGTGACGACCGGCGGCATGACTGCCACACTCCGGGGTAGGAGCCAGGCAACCGGCGCGTCCGCGCGCCACGACCAGAGGAGCGCCATGACCACCACCCCCAACGAGCCCGTGAAGGACGAGGACATCGAGACCGCCGGCGGTCCCGACGGTCCCTCGCAGATGGGGCTCGGCGACGCCGATGGCACCGACGGCACCGACGGCGGCGACGCCGACGGCACCGACAGCAGCGACGGCGACTCGACCGACACCACGGACGGCGACAGCAGCGACGGCGGCGACGCCGACGGGACCGACGCCTGAGCCGGATGGACGCGCTCGAGCTGCTCAGCGGTGACGCCCGGACCTTCCGCGAGAAGGTCTGGGCGTCCCGCGTGCACCTCCACCAGACCAGCCCGGAAGAGCTCGTCGGCCTCCTCGAGCTCGACGACGTCGACCGGCTGCTCACCAGCAGCGCGCTCCGTACCCCGGCCCTGCGGGTCGTCCGCGACGGCACGGTGCTGCCGAGCTCGGAGTTCACCCGGTCCGCGACCCTGGCCGGCTCGCCGCTGACCGGCCTCGTCGACGGGCGCAAGGTGCTCGCCCTCTTCGACGCCGGCGCGACCGTGGTCCTCCAGGGGCTGCACCGGTACCACCCGCCGCTCACCGAGCTGGTCCGTGGCCTCGAGCTCGCGCTGGGCCACCCCTGCCAGGCCAACGCGTACCTCACCCCACCCGGCTCACAGGGGTTCGCCCGGCACAGCGACAGCCACGACGTCTTCGTCTTCCAGACCCACGGCCGCAAGCAGTGGGAGCTCGTGGAGGACGACGAGGTGCGCGGAGTGCTCCTCGAGCCCGGGCTCTCGATGTACCTTCCCACCGGCACGCCTCACTCCGCCCGCAGCCAGGAGGAGGCCTCGCTCCACGTCACCGTCGGGATCAACCAGGTGACCGTGCGTGACGCCCTGCGCGAGCTCGGCGAGACGCTGCTCGCCGACCAGAGGTACGACGCCGCGCTGCCGGCTGGCTACCTCGACGACCCTTCGGAGCTCGTGACCCGGCTGACCGACGAGGTCACCGCCTGGACGAAAGCGCTCGCCGAGGTGGACCCCGCCGAGGTGGTCGCCCGGCGGTCCGCGGCGTTCCTCACCGACCGGACCCCCGCCCTGCGGCACGGGCTGACCGACCTGGTCGTCCTCGACCGGATGGACGACGCGACGGTCGTCGAGCGAAGGCCGACCGCGGCCTGCGTGCTGCGCCCCGGGACCGACCGGCTCGTCGTGCTGCTGGGCGACCGTGAGCTCCGGATGCCGTTGCGGCTCACCCCGGTGCTGGAGCTGGTCCGCGACCGCGGCTCCTTGAGGGTCGCCGAGCTGGAGCCGTGGCTCGACGCCGAGAGCCGGCTGGTCGTCGCCCGTCGGCTGGTCCGCGAGGGTCTGCTGCGGATCGCCCGATGACCCCGCCGGGGTCCGGGTTCCGCTGTTCGCTGGCCAGCCTGGAGCGCAGCGAGCCCCAGGAAGGCACGGCGTCGACCGTGCGGGCCTTCCTCGTCGTCGAGTGCCCCGGCCCGTGGGGCGTCGACGCCGTCCGGGACAGCCGCCTGCCGGACACCGTCAAGCAGCTGCTGCAGGGGCTCGAGGAGCACAACCGTGTGCGGCCGCTCCTGGCGAGGCGCCCCGGCCGGTCGGTCGCCGGCCCGGTGTCGGTCTTCGCGGCCCATGTCCACACCCAGCACCCGTGGCTCGAGTCGGTCGAGCTCGACTCGGTCGAGAAGCTGCTCGACCACGACCTCTCCGGGCTCGGCGCCGGTCGGTCGCTCGGCTGGGAGCGCCGTACCGGGCCGCTCTTCCTCGCCTGCACCCACGGCCGCCACGACGCCTGCTGCGCCGAGCGCGGCCGGCCCCTGTGCGCGGCGCTCGCGCGGGCCGCGCCGGGACAGACCTGGGAGGTGTCCCACATCGGCGGCGACCGCTTCGCGGCCAACGTGCTGGTGCTCCCGCAAGGGCTCTACTACGGCCGGCTCGAACCCGAGGACGCCCCTGCGTTCGCGGGCGCCCACCGAGAGGGGCGGCTCGACCTCGACCACCTGCGGGGCCGCTCGTCGTACCCGTTCTCGGTCCAGGCCGCGGAGGTGCACCTGCGCCGACACCTCGGGGTCGACCGCGCAGCGCCGTTCCCGCTCGTCGACCACGCACGGAGCGGGACCGAGACGACCGTGGTCTTCGACGTCGACGGCGAGCGCTGGGAGGTGCGGGTCCACGCCGACCTGGGCGGAAAGCGACAGCTCACCTGCCGCGCCGCCGCTCCGTCGATCGGAGCGGCGCACGAGCTGGTCAGGATCACGAGAACCGGCTGATCTCGCCGAGGACTCACGAGCGTGCACCGACGCCGAGGCATGACCGGCCTCGCCGGCCTCATGCTCCCATGAGCTCGGTCACGAGGTCGTGTGCGCCGTCCGGACGGGCCAGCTCGTAGTAGAGCCGCCGGCCCCCGTCCGGGAGGCCGACGACGGTCGCGTAGCGCAGGGCCCCGTCGGAGTGCGACGACCCCGTCGGCGGCCCGTCCTCGGCGATGAGCCCCGCCTCGCTCCCTCGCGCGACGCCGGTCCGCTCGTGCCAGTTCTCCTCGGCGGTCGCGCGCCCGTCGTACATGACCTCGAGCGGCTCCTGACCGCAGACGGCCGTGACCCGCGTGCCCCTGGCGTCCCAGGCACCCGGTCTCGGCGCGAGCACCACGTCCCCGAGGCTCCACCGCAGGCCGTCGGACGACCGCGCGACCCGGGTGCGCATCCGGTCCTCCGCCCCCGCGACGTCCAGCGGGTGGCAGCACACCCACATCCGCCAGCCGTCCGGGGTCCGCTCGACCACGGGGTCCTTCACCGCCTCGCCGTCGTCGCCGGGCAGGCAGACGGTACGACGGCCCGCGTCCAGCCCGGCGACCGCGGCGGCGTCGACCGACTCGATCCACCAGTGCTTGGAGCCCGGCGTCGCGCAGCTGAGGTAGATCCGCCAGCCACCGGCGCCGAGCGGCACCAGCGCCGGCCGCTCCAGCGACTCGGCCCCGAACCGCTCACGGTGGATCTCGACGACCGGCTCGAAGCCGACCCCGTCCTGGGAGGCGGCCACGACGACGGCGACGCCCCGGCCCTGGTCCAGCGGCCGCCGGACCCGGTAGGCGAGCCAGAACGTCCCGTCCGCGAGCACCGCGCTCGGCGCCCCGGCCCAGTTGCCGGAGCCGGCGCCCGGTGCCGCGGCGACGACCTGGGCGCGGTCGGGGCGAGGGCGAAGCGTCATCCTCGAAGGCTAGCCAGACGCGGGCGTGACCCACTCCTCACTCACGATCGGAATGGATCGCCGGCCGGCGGTGCTGCACCTGGCATGACGAACTTCTTCCAGCGGACCTCCCCTGCCCGCCGCCTGGCGCTCGCCGGCACCATGACCACGCTCCTCGTCGGGCTCGCCGCCTGCGGTGGCGGCTCCGACTCGACGAAGGGCGACGACGAGGCGACCGCGAAGGGCGCGACCCTCCAGTCGATCCAGGACGAGGGCGTCATCACCGTCGGCACCGAGGGCACCTACCCGCCGTTCACCTTCCACGAGGGCGGCTCCGGTGACCTGACGGGCTACGACGTCGAGGTCACCGAGGCGGTCGCCGAGGAGCTCGGCGTCGACGTGCAGTTCGAGGAGACCCAGTGGGACGCGATCTTTGCGGGGCTCGAGGCGGGCCGGTTCGACGTGGTCGCCAACCAGGTCTCGATCAACGCGGACCGCAAGGAGGACTACGACTTCTCCACGCCGTACACGTTCAGCAAGGGCGTCATCGTCGTCCTCGAGGGCAACGACGAGATCTCCTCGTTCGAGGACCTCGACGGGAAGACCACCGCGCAGTCGCTGACCAGCAACTGGTTCGAGCTCGCGAAGGACAACGGCGCGGACGTCGAGGCGGTCGAGGGATGGGCCCAGGCCGTCGAGCTGCTGCGGCAGGGACGGGTGGACGCGACCGTCAACGACGAGCTGACGTTCTTCGACTACGAGAGCACGGAGGGCGGGGACACCGGCCTGGAGATCGCCGCCCGGACCGACGACGCCGCCCGGAACGCGTTCGCGTTCCGCAAGGGCAGTGACGACCTGGTCAAGGCCGTCGACGACGCGCTGGCGAAGCTGCGCGAGGACGGCACGCTCGCCGAGATCTCCCAGAAGTACTTCGGCACCGACGTCTCGCGCTAACCTCCGGCATGGACTGGGAGCTGGTCAGGAGCTCGTTGTGGCCGCTCGTGCGAGGAGCCCTCACCGGGACGATCCCGCTTGCCCTCGCCTCGTTCGCGCTCGGGCTGGCGATCGCGCTGCTCGTCGCGCTCATGCGGCTCAGCCGGGTGCGGGTCGTCTCCGGGCTCGCACGTGGCTATGTGTCGGTGATCCGCGGCACGCCCCTGCTCGTCCAGCTCTTCGTCATCTTCTACGGGTTGCCGTCCATCGGCGTGAGGATCGAGCCCTGGCCGAGCGCGATCATCGCCTTCTCCCTCAACGTCGGGGGCTACGCGGCTGAGGTGATCCGCGCCGCGATCCTGTCGGTGCCCAAGGGCCAGTGGGAGGCGGCGCACATGATCGGGATGCCCCGCAGCCTGGCGCTCCGCCGGATCATCCTGCCGCAGGCCGCCCGGGTCTCCGTGCCGCCGCTGTCGAACACCTTCATCAGCCTGGTGAAGGACACGTCGCTGGCCTCGCTCATCCTCGTCACCGAGATGTTCCGGGAGGCACAGCAGATCGCCGCGTTCAGCCGGGAGTTCATGGTGGTGTACGCCGAGGCGGCCGCGATCTACTGGGTCGTCTGCCTCGTGCTGTCGGTCGGCCAGTCGGTGCTCGAGGAGAGGTTGGACCGCTATGTCGCCCACTGAAGCGTCGTACGGCGACGCCCCGCTCCTCACGGTGACGGGGCTGCACAAGGCGTTCGGCGACCACGAGGTGCTCAAGGGGATCGACCTCAGCGTCCGGGCGGGCGAGGTGGTGACGCTGATCGGTCCCTCGGGATCGGGGAAGACCACGGTCCTCCGTTGCCTCAACGGGCTCGAGGAGCCGGATGCAGGCCGCGTCACCGTCGGCACCGAGGTCGACGTCGACTTCTCCCGTCCCCTCGCCAAGCGGGAAGCGACCAGGCTGAGGGACCGCAGCGCGATGGTCTTCCAGCACTACAACCTCTTCCCGCACATGACCGTCCTCGAGAACGTGGTCGAGGGACCGGTCCGGGTCCAGAAGCGCTCCTCCGCCGAGGCCGTCGCCGAGGCCGAGCAGCTGCTCGCCCGGGTGGGGCTCGCCGAGAAGCGCGACGCCTACCCCTTCCGGCTCTCCGGCGGGCAGCAGCAGCGGGTCGGCATCGTGCGCGCCCTCATGATGCGGCCGGACGTGCTGCTCTTCGACGAGCCGACCTCGGCGCTCGACCCCGAGCTGGTCGGCGACGTCCTCGCCGTCATCAAGGAGCTCTCCGACGAGCGGTGGACGATGCTCATCGTCACCCACGAGCTCGGGTTCGCCCGTGACGTGGCCGACCAGGTCGTCTTCATGGACGGCGGCGTGGTCGTCGAGCAGGGGCCCCCGGCTGAGGTCCTCGTGTCGCCCCGGCAGGAGCGCACCCGGCAGTTCGTGCGCCGGCTTCAGTCCCGGTTCTGACGCCGTCTCTGCCGGCCAGCGACCGCTCCGACGTGCAGCCTCCCCCAGAACCAGCCGTCTCTCCGTCCTTCGGCCGGGGGTTGCACGTCCGAACCGACCCAGGCTGGGTCAGCCGGCCTGGCGACGCCCGGGCAGGACCGCCGCCGCGACGAGCGCGAGGACGAGGACGACCGTCACGGCGAACGTGACGACGTTGCCGGTCTCGGAGTAGTAGTCCAGGTCGAGCGCCCGGAGGATGGTGAGCCCCCAGAGCGCCTGCACCGCCGCGAACGTCACGGCGGCCGCCGCTGCGAAGGAACGCGTCGAAGGGTCAGGTGTCCCGAGCGCCCACGTGCCGAGCGCCCCGAGGAGCACCGGGAAGACCAGCACCGTCCACCCCCGCACGTTGTTGTAGGACTCCGGGCCGAGCCCCAGAAGAAGGGTCTCCACGAGCAAAGCCGTCCCGATGAGCAGTGAAGCGAACAGCGGCCCGGGCCGCCTGACCTCGACCGTCGGACGCACCAGCAGGGCGACCGCCACCGTCACCACGAGCGAGCCGGCCAGCGTCACCCCCCAGGCCCAGTTGCGCTCGTCGGTCAGCTGCCCCTCCGCGAGCACCGACGACGCCGACCCCAGGAGAAACACCGCGGCTCCGAAGCAGGCGCCCGCCGCTGGCCTCCACGTCGCTCCGACGGCGAGCCGGCGGCGGAGCGCCCAGCCGCTGCCCACCACCACGACGAACGAGCCGACCACGTACGGGTCGCCCCACATCCGCGGCTCCACACCGCCGGTGTCGGAGTTGTACCAAGCCTTCTCGTACTCGTCGGCCCCCGGCAGGTTGGCGACGAGCAGCAGGAGCCCCACCAGCGCCACCAGGAGCCAGCCGTACGTCGCACCCGCCGGCCGTCGCCGCTCCGGCTCCGGTCGCGGTTCGCCAGCCGCCTGGACCGACTCGGGAACGGGTGTCGTCACCGGCTCCGCGACGGGTTCCGTAGCCGCGTGCACCTGCACCGGCAGTGCCACCTCGCCCACCGGCCCCACCACCGTCACGGTCGCGGATCCCGACGCCCCTGCGGCCGCGCTGACGACCAGTCCGGTGTCGTCGTACTCCACCGTGAGCCACGGGGCCTCCGGGCGGGCGGTGACCGCCCTGGCGAGCGGCGGTCCGGAGAGCCGGACGTGCGCCGCCTCCCCTGGGGTGAGGGTCAGCCTGGGCGGCTCGAGGCCGAGGACGGCCTGCTCACGGGCGCGGGCAACGAGCTCGGCGACCTTGCGGCTGTCGTCCTCCAGCATCGTTCCCAGGGCCTGCCACGCCGCGAGCGCGACGCCGAGGTCGGCCGAGCCGACCCGCTCCCGCAACAGGTCGGCGACCCCGAACCGCAGCGGCGGCAGCTCGCTGCTCATCCCCTCGAGGACCTCGGCCGGGAGCGGCGCCGGTGTCACCCGCCGGATCCGAGAGCGAGCGACGAGGATGTCGCCCTGCTGGCCGAACGTCCACATCTGCGGGGTCTGCTCCGGAGCGATCCGGCGCACCTGGTCGCTCACGTAGTTGAAGAGCTCCCCGACGCCGACCCATCCGTCGCCGTCACGGTCGGCCTCCCCCGAGGTGAGGGCCCCGACGACCGCTCCGGTGAAGACCGAGGGCTGCTGTTCGAGGGCGGCGAGCTCGCCACCCTCGAACGCATACTGCATGGCGTTCGACGACGTGACGACCACGCGGCCGCGTCCCTCGCCGACCTCGTCCTGACGGGTGAACGCCTCCCCGACGGCCGCCTCCCCGCTGGAGCGCACGACCATCCCGCGCGGGAAGGCGCCGCCGTAGCAGCAGTCGAGGAAGAGGGCGATCCGCTGGGCGCGGCTCGTCGCCATCTGGCCGCTGACGAACCCCGCCGCGACACCGGTCGACGCCAACCGGTTGGGACGGGTGTCCCTCATCGCCAGGAACAGCTCGCCCTCGGCGTTCTTCACCCCGTGGCAGGAGAAGTGCAGCACGAGGAGGTCGTCGAACGAGCGGTCGGCGAAGAGGTCCTCCACGGCGGTCCGCACGTTCTGGGCGGTCTCGTTGTGCAGCACCTCGACGGCGAAGCCACCGACACCGGGGTCACCGAGGACGTCGGCGAGCGCGTCCGCGTCCTGCGCCGGCGCGTTCAGCCGGCGCAGCCCCGCGTCGTCGTACTCGTCGTTGGCGACGATGAGGGCGAGCCGCTGCCCAGCCACCGCAGGTCACCCGTGGCTCCGCCGGGAGATCCACTCGGTGACCAGGCGGTCCTGGAGCTCCGTCGTCGCACCCGTCAGCTCGATGACGTCGCCGTCCACCTCGAGCCGGATCCGCTTCTCGCTGCCCCCGCGGACCAACCACTCACGCAGGAGCGACACGATCTTGACCACGGCCGCCAGCTGAGGCTGGACGGTGACGAGCAGCGCTCCGGCGGCCGCTGCCAGCCCCGACCGGGCTCCCTCGGGGGCCTGCCCGGTCTCGAGAGGTACGACGGTCCGGGTCGCGTCGACCTCGAGCAGCTCGGCCCGCAGTGACCGGGCGAGGTCGTCGAGGCGCGCCAGGTCCGCATCCGGCTCGGACACGTGCAGCACCATGTCGGTGGCCATGACGCCTCCTGGGTCTCGGGACTCCTTCCCAGGATGGGCCTACCGACCGCCGGTGGCATGACCCGCATGGGCCATGACAAACCGCTCAGACACCCTCCCGGTCGGCGAACCCAGGGTGCACGAACGGCTCGCCACGCTGCATCGCCTCCGCGGCTCCCGGGTGCTCGCGGTGCAGGTGTGCGATGGCCTTGCGCCGGTAGCGCACGATCTGGGCGGCGCCGATGGCCCAGACGAGGTACTGCACCGACATCGCCCACTTGAAGTCGTCGAGGTCGTAGGCCGCCGTCCCGCCGCTCCGCACGTCGAGCACCACGCCGACCAGGAAGAGCGTCACCAACGACGCGATGAAGCCGCCCACGTTCACGACCCCGTTCGCTCGTCCCGACGCCTCCAACGGCACGAACGACCGGCTCAGGTCGAACCCGACCATCGACGCCGGCCCCCCGGCGCCCATCACGCAGACGAGCACGATGAGCATCCACAGCGGAGACCGGCCGGGCCAGAGCAGGACCACCGTCCACACCAGCGCGATCGCTCCGACGACGCCGAGCACCAGCTGTGAACGGCGGTACGGGTGGCGCGCCACGAGCGCCCCGAGGGCGGAGGCGCTCACCAGGCCGGACACGATCATCAGCATCAGCAGGTTGGCGGCGGCGTCCGGGGACAGCCCCTGGCCGCGCACCAGGAACGGGAACCCCCAGAGCAGCCCGAAGACCGTCATCGAGAACTGCGAGGTGAAGTGCGACCACATCCCGAGCCGGGTGCCCGGGTTGCCCCAGACCCACCGGAGCTGCCGGGTCAGCGCGCGGAGCTTCACGCGCTCCGCGCCCTTGCGGGGGTACGGCGAGGAGCTGACCGTCCAGGCCACCGCGACGATGAGAACCACCCCGACGCCGGCCATGACCGCGAAGGCCGGCGTCCAGCCGAACTCGCGCAGGGCGAAGGAGAGCGGGGTGGCGGCGACCACGGCCCCGAGCTGGCCGACGGGGCCGGTGACCTGGATGACGACCGGCACCTGGCGGACCAGGAACCACAGCGTCACCAGCCGGATCACGCTGACGAAGATCATCGCGTCACCCGCACCCACGACCGCCCTGGCCAGCACCGCCAACGGGAACGACGTGACGAAGGCGAACGCCAGCTGGCCGGCGGTCATCAGCGCCAGCCCGACGAGGAGCATCGCCCGCGCGCCGAACCGGTCGAGAAGGACCCCGACGGGGATCTGCATCCCGGCGTAGACGAAGAGCTGGAGAACCGTGAAGAGCGCCAGCTGGGTGGCGGAGATGTCGAAGCGGTCGGCGGCGAGGAGGCCGGCGACCCCGAGCGAGCTGCGATGGAAGACGGCCAGCAGGTAGACCGCCATGGCGACCACCCAGATCGTCCACGCGCGCCGCCGGCCGATCTCCTCGACGTGCCCCGTGCTCGACATGGCAGAACTCTGACACGCTGGTCGGCATGGAGCCGTTGCGCGCCGCCGCCCCCAGCCAGCTCGCCGGGTCGCTCGACGTCCCGGGGGTCCGTGTCCTCGCCTGGGACGGTGAAGGTCGAGCCGAGGGGCTCGACGAGGTCCGGGTCTGGGTGGCGCCGTACGCCGCCGGCCTGGGCTCGGAGCAGCTCCGTGAGGCACTCGGGTTGCTGCCGCGGCTCGAGGTGGTCCAGCTGCTCTCCGCCGGGGTCGAGCCGTGGCCGTCGCTCGTCCCTGACGGGGTCACCCTCTGCGGTGGCCGCGGCATCCACGGCGTCAGCACCGCCGAGCTCGCCGTCGCCCTGACGCTGAGCCTGCTGCGTCAGCTGCCGACGTACGCCGCGCAGCAGCGCGACCGGACCTGGCGACGGCACGAGCCGGACACGCTCGACGGCCAGCAGGTGCTGGTCCTCGGCGCCGGTGAGATCGGGCAGTGCGTGGCGTCGGCGCTACGCCCCTTCGGGGCAGAGGTGGGCCTCGTCGGCAGGACCCCACGGGACGGGGTCCTCAGCCTGGACCAGGCCGTGGACCGGCTCCCGGCCACCCGCGTGCTCGTCGTGGCGCTGCCCCTGACCGACGACACGACGCGGCTGGTCGACGCGGCGTTCCTCGCCCGGCTCCCCGACGGAGCGATCGTCGTCAACGTCGCGCGCGGTGCGATCGTCGACCACGACGCACTCACCGCGGAGGTCGGGACCGGACGGCTCCGCGCCGGCCTGGACGTCACCGAGCCAGAGCCGCTGCCCGTCGACCACCCGCTCTGGACGCTGGACGGCGCGCTGATCACGCCTCACGCCGGCGGAGGCGCGACCGGGTGGGACGACCGGGCACGCCGCCTGGTGGTCGACCAGCTGGAGCGGCTCCGCGTCGGCGAGGAGCTGCGGAACGTCGTGACCAGGGGCTACTGACCCCCGCTGACCCCCGCCGCCCGGACCGGCCACCTGGTTTGGGGGGTGCCCACCGGGGCACGGGTCCTGCACGACGAACACACGCCCGGAGGCGACCACGACCGGCAACCGCTTCGATCCCTCGGCCACCTCGCACGAGGCGCCGAGCAGGATTCCCGCGGCGGAGTGGCGGCAGATCCTGCGGCGCGCCGGGCGACACATGGTGGTCGCTCGGCTCCCCCTGCTCAGCGCGGGGATCGCGTTCTTCGCGGTGCTCTCGATCGCGCCCGTGCTGGTGACGGCGCTGTCCGTCTACGGCGCGGTCAACACCCCCGAGCAGGCCCTCTCACAGCTCTCGCAGGTCGCTGAGCTGCTCCCTCCTCAGGTGCAGCCGCTGGTCGCGGACCAGCTCACGAGCATCACGGCCGCCTCGGGCAAGGTGCTCACCGTGCGGGGCCTGGCCGGTCTCCTCGCGGCGCTGGGGACCGCGACGACCGCCATGACGTCCCTCATCGACGCACTGACGGTCGCCTACCACGAGACCGAGACCCGAGGGTTCCTTCGCCGGACCCTCCTGGGGCTGGCGTTCGTGCTCGCCGGTGCGCTGATGCTGGGAGCGGTGATCGCGGCCGGGGGGCTCGTCTCGCGAGCCACGGACGATGCTCCGGTCGCCGTGCAGGCGCTCGCTCCGGTGGCGGTCTGGCTGGCACTGGGCCTGCTGCTGGTCGGTGTGCTCGCCGTCCTGTACCGCTTCGCTCCGGACCGGAAGCAGGCGCGCTGGCGGTGGATCACCGGCGGCGCCGTGGCTGCGACGGTGCTCTGGGTCGCCACGTCGGTCGCCCTGTTCGCCTACGTGCAGAGGCTCGGGACGTACGAGACGACATACGGTTCGCTGGCCGGCGTCGCGATCAGCATGGTCTGGCTGTGGACCACCGTCCTGCTGGTCGTGGGCGGAGCGGCGGTCAACGGCGAGGCGGAGCGACAGACCCTGAAGGACTCGACCATCGGGGCCGAGCGGCCACCGGGCGAGCGGGGCGCCGTGGTGGCGGACAGCACGCCGCCGTACGAGTAGTCGGGCCGCGCTGTGCCGCACCTCATACCGCCAGGATTCGTGAAAGTCAAGGGTCATCGGTCACAATAGTTGAACAACCAACTATTGAGAAGGAACCATGTCACCCACCGAGCTTGCACACCGGCTCAGCTCCCTCGACTCCCACTACAGCGAGCGGATCGACCTCGCGCTCGCCCGCACCGGCCACGGCACCGCCGCGAAGCCGGGCTCCGCGTACAGCATCAGCTGGGCACGGCTCATCGGCCGCCGCTGATCCAGCCGGGTCAGGCGGGGCGGGCGCCCGATTTCGCGCACCTGCGCTCGAATCGTCGCCCGAACCCCCGGAGTCGCCGTCAGAACAGCGCACGTGCGCGAATCTCGACGTCCGACGAGGCGTACGGCGGGCGCGGCCCGCGAAAGCTCGTCCGCACGGACGATCTCGCGTCGGAACACGGCGATCGCGACCAGAATCGCGTCCGCACGGACGGAATTCGGCGCGGAGGTTCGACGCGCCTCGGGCCCACCTGAGGCGCGGAGGTACGACGCGCCTCGGGCCACCCGGGCGAGTCAGGTCACGCCCGGCCGGTGCCGCGGAAGACGGCGCCGGCGTCGGTGACCTCCAGGGCGGCAGCGCGGAACCGGTAGACGGCTGGCGGGCGTCCGCCGGCCGGCCCGGACGCGGCGCGAGTGCCGACCGGTTGGATGAGCTCCCGTCGGGTCAGGACCCGTTTGAGGTTCGTGACCGCGACGTCGTACCCGAGCGCAGCGACATAGAGGCCCCGCAGCTCGCCGAGAGTGAACTCCGGCGGCGCGAGGGCGAAGGCGATGTTCGTGTAGGACAGCTTGGCCCGCAGCCGGGCGACGCCCGAGGCCACGATGGAGCCGTGGTCGAACGCCGTCCGCGGCAAGGCGTCCGCGGGGTGCCAGGCGGTGTCCGACGGGACAGCCGGTTCGGCGTCGGCCGGAACGACTCCGACGTACGCCGTGGCCAGGACCCGGCCGCGCGGGTCGCGTCCCGGATCGCTGCGGGTCTCCAGCTGCTCGAGGTGGGCGATGCTGCGCACGTCGACCTTGTCCGCGAGGTGGCGGGCGACGCTGGTGCCCAGCCGCTCCTCCGCGAGGAGCGGCCCGCCGGGCAGCGACCACCGCCCGCGGTGTGGCTGCTCGCCGCGCCTCCACAGCAGCACGCAGAGCCTGTCGTCGCGGACCTGGAGCGTCACCGCGAGGACCTCGTGCCGGAAGGCGTCCACCCGCGGCACTCCTCTCGCGTCGACCACGCCGCCGATGCTATCGTCGCCCCCACCAGTTTTCGACTGAGAAGCGAAAACCAGGACGACGGGTTGACCGATGGGCGCGACGACACTCACCAGGACCGGGCTGCAGGACGAGATCCGCACCCTCGCCGACCAGCGGAACGCGGTGATCCTGGCGCACAACTACCAGTCACCCGAGGTCCAGGACGTCGCCCACCACGTCGGCGACTCCCTGGCGCTGTCCCGGCTCGCCGCCGGCACCGACGCTGACATCATCGTGTTCGCCGGGGTCCACTTCATGGCGGAGACGGCGAAGATCCTGGCGCCGGACCGCACGGTGCTGCTCCCGGACCCGGACGCGGGGTGCTCCCTCGCCGACACCATCGACGCCCCACAGCTGCGGGAGTGGAAGGCGGCGCACCCGGGAGCAGCCGTCGTGGCCTACGTGAACACCACGGCCGAGGTGAAGGCGGAGTCCGACGTCTGCTGCACCTCCTCCAACGCCGTCGACGTGGTCAGCTCGATCCCCGAGGACCGGGAGGTCCTGTTCCTGCCCGACCAGTTCCTCGGCGCGCACGTGCAGCGCGTCACCGGCCGGTCGAACATCCGGCTGTGGCTCGGCGAGTGCCACGTGCACGCGGCGATCTCCCCCACCGACCTGAGGGCCCGGGTCGCGGCCGAGCCGGACGCCGAGCTCTTCGTGCACCCCGAGTGCGGCTGCACCACCTCCGCGCTGTGGCTCGCCGGCGAGGGCGTCCTGCCGGCGGACCGGACGCATGTGCTCTCGACCGGCGGGATGCTCGAGCAGGCCCGCCGGACGCGGGCCGGCAAGGTCCTGGTCGCCACCGAGGTCGGCATGCTCCACCAGCTCCGCCAGGCCAACCCGGACACGAGCTTCGAAGCGGTCAACGAGAGCGCCAGCTGCCCCTACATGAAGATGACCACCCTCGAGAAGCTGCGGGCCTCCCTCCGCGACGGCACCCACGTGATCGAGGTGGACCCGGACGTGGCCGTCCGGGCGCGTCGCTCGGTGGAGCGCATGGTGGCCATCGGCAACGTCGGCAGCGGCGAGTGACGCGCGGGATGAGGAGCCCCAGCGACCGGCACGACGTCGACGTCGTCGTGGTCGGAGGAGGGGCTGCGGGGCTGAGCGCAGCGCTCGCCGCGTCTCGCACGAGGAGCGTGGCGTTGCTCGTCAAGACCCGGCTGGGGGACGGCGCCACGTCATGGGCCCAGGGCGGCATCGCCGCCGCACTCGCTCCCGGCGACTCGCCCCAGCACCACCTGGAGGACACCCTGACCGCCGGCGCCGGGCGCTGCCACCACGAGGCCGTGCTCGACCTGGTGCGAGCAGCCCCGGGGGTCGTCGAGACGCTCGTCCGGCTGGGAGCCGGTCTCGATCGGGACCGTGCCGGGGAGCTCGACCTGGGCCGGGAGGGCGGACACCGCTTCGACCGGATCGTGCACGCCGGCGGCGACCGGACCGGCGCCGAGGTCAGCCGGACGCTGGCGGCCGCGGTCCGCGCCCGGCCGGTCGAGGTCGTCGAGGAGGCGACGGTGAGCGACCTCCTCGTGGACCCGCAGGGCCGGGTCGCCGGGGTCGAATTCCTCGACCGCGCGGGAGTCCGACACCGGCTGACCGCGCGTGCGGTCGTCCTGGCCACGGGCGGCCTCGGACAGCTCTACGCCTCGACGAGCAACCCGCGGGAGGCGACCGGCGACGGGTTGGCCCTCGCGCTGCGGGCCGGCGCGACGATCGGTGACGCGGAGTTCGTCCAGTTCCACCCGACCCTGCTCTGGACGGGGCGGGACGGGTCCGGTCAGCAGCCCCTGGTCACCGAGGCGCTGCGCGGCGCGGGTGCGGTGCTCCGCGACCACGAGGGGCGGCCGGTCATGCAGGGCGTGCACCCGCTCGCCGACCTCGCGCCCCGCGACGTGGTCGCGTCCCGGCTGCACGCGACCATCCGGACCGGGCCGCTCCCCCACGCCTACCTCGACGCCACCCACATCGGCGCCTCGACCCTCGCCCGGGAGTTTCCCGGGTTCATCGCGGCGACCCGGGCGATCGGCGTGGACCCCGCCCGCGACCTCGTGCCCGTCGCCCCGGGCGCCCACTACCACTGTGGAGGGGCGCAGGCCGACACGGCCGGGGTCACCGACGTCGTGGGGCTGCTCGCCGTCGGCGAGGTGGCGTGGACCGGCATGCACGGCGCCAACCGGCTCGCCTCGAACTCGCTCCTCGAGGCGCTCGCCACCGGGGCCCGGGCCGGAGAGCTCCTCGCCGAGCGGCTCCCACGCCCCCTCGGGGACGTCTCGGTCACTCCCTCGCTGCCGGGCATGCCGGCCGTTCACCGGGAGCGGCTGCAGCAGCTGATGACGCGCTCGGCGGGGCTCAGCCGGGACGAGTCCGGTCTGGCCCGGCTCGTCGACGAGCTGGACGACCTCGCAGCCGCGGACCGGCCGGCCACGGCGGCGGACGTCGAGAACGGACACCTGCGGGTGGCCGCGTCCCTGGTCGCCCGAGCGGCGTTGGTACGTCGCGAGAGCCGCGGCAGCCACCGGCGTACCGACTTCCCCCGAGCGGACCCGGCCTGGCGGCGCCCGGTCACCAGCCGCCTGTCCGGCGGCGACATCCGCACCCATGCCGACCACGAGGAGCTGAGCGCATGACCACCCCAGCCACCGATTACCGCCTCCCGGCGGGCACCGTCGACGTCGTCCGTCGTGCCCTCGAGGAGGACCTCGCCCACGGACCCGACGTCACCACGCTCGCCACCATCCCCGCCGACGCGGTGTCGGTCGCGCACGTCGTCACCCGGGGGCCGGGCGTCGT
>DASSBB010000096.1:0-2465 GCA_035699145.1 Marmoricola sp. | reverse complement strand
GGTTCCCCGTCGACGGGCTCCCGGTCGCCGGCGGCTCGAACGCCACCGTGGTGGTCACCATGACCCTCGACACCCTGCTCGGCGGGCTCAAGGCGGCCTGCCTCGACACCGGCACCCTGATCTCCGCCCCCGAAGCCCGGGTGATGGCCTGCCAGGCCGGCATCATCCCCGCCGTACTCGGCTCCGACTCCGAGGTCCTCGACCAAGGCAGAACGATCCGGCTCCACAACAAGGCCCAACGCATCGCGATCGCCCTCCGCGACCAGCACTGCACCGCCGACGGGTGCACCACCCCGGCCGCGTGGTGCCACGTGCACCACAAGAAACCCTGGTCCCAGGGCGGCAAGACATCGGTCAAGGGCGGCACCCTGCTCTGCCCCCGGCACCACACGATGGTCCACCACCCCGATTACGAGGTGGCCTATCGCACCGACGGCAAGACCCAGATCACCCGCACGAAGCGCCGACGGCCCTAGACCCGCACCAGCACGCGCGACGGTTCAAACCCAGCACTGGGTGACGGCTGAACGCGGTGTTCCGGCTCAGCCGCTGCGTTCGGCGAGTCTTGCCTCGGCCCGGCGAACGGCCGCGGCATGTTCCGGGTCGCCGCTCATGGCCGCTGCCAGGCGCAGGTGTGGCAGTGCTTCGGCGTGGCGCGACTGCCCCTCCAGCGCCCGCCCGAGGGCGTGCCGGGCCCACACGTCGGTGGGGTTCTCGGCGACCAGTGAGGTCAGCTCGTCCTCGGCGGGGCCGAGCTGGGCGCGAAGCATGTACGCCCACGCGCGGAGCGAGCGCAGCCCGGTGTTGTTCGGCTCCTCGGCAAGCGCAGGCTCGAGCACCGCGAGCGCCTCGACCGGAGCACGACGTGACAGCAGGTCGTGGGCCACCCGGAAGGCCGACTGCGGCGCGGCATCGCCCGGGAACTGCACGGGAGGGGCGACGAGATCGTGGTCGTGAGGGGTGGTCTCCATGCTCGCTCAACACCCCTGCCCGTCAGTGCATTCCGGGGACCCCAGCCAGCCGCGAGGCCACGACGCCCCAGACGTCCGGGTCCACCCCCATCCCGACGTGGGTCGACCGCACCTCGACGTGCTCGACGTCGGGCGACAGCCGGTCGAGGCAGGCCGGCCAGGAGACGATGCCGTCGCGCCGGCTGTACATCACCGTCAACGGCACGGTGATCGGCCGAGACGCGTGCAGCTCGCCGGTCACCCGGCTCGCCTCGTCCCGCACCTCGTGGCTGTAGGCGCCCGCGACGACGGTGTGGTTCGGACCCCCGACGACCGGCGTGCCGTAGGTGATGACCCGCCGCACGAGGTCCGGCCGCGACCGGGCCACCTCCCGCGCGATCACGCCGCCGAGGCTCCACCCGACCAGCGAGACCCGGTCCTCGGACGAGTCCGCCAGCTCGGCGACCGCCCGGGTGAGCCGCTGCGCGTCACGGACCGGGTTGCCGGTGTTCGTGCCGAACCCCCAGCCGCGGGCGTCGTACCCGAGCCAGGCGAGGTAGCGCCGCAGCGGCAACCCGCTCAGCTCGGGCGCCCGCCACCCCGGCACGTCGACGACCACGTGACCGTCGCCGCGCGGCATCCGCACGAGCCGCGGACCGGCGCCGAGCAGCCGGGCCGCCTCGAGCGGCGAGGTCGACTCGGCGACGAGCCGCTGCCAGGACGGCGCACCGTCGGCTTGAGGCGCGTCAGTGACGTCGGGTACGGCGCGGGCGCGGCTGGTCACTCCGGAGCCGGCGAGGAGCCGGTGGACGGGGGAGTGGCGGGGACGGGTCATCGGCACCATGACACACCATGCGGCTCACGCGGCAGGATGGCGGCATGTTCACGACGGCGATGCCGGCGGCGGCGTACCACGACCTGCTGCGCGCGAAGGTCGACGCCCGCGGCGACCTCGTCCACGCCTCGCACCTGCTGCGCTACCGCGCCGGCGACTGGGAGCTGATGCGCATCGCGTCGGCGGAGATCGGGCCGTCCGACCGCGTGGTCGTCGTGCGCGGCACGATCCACGGCGACGAGGTCGCCGGCGCGCTGACGGTCCTCAACCACCTCGACGAGATCGTCGACCATGCCCACGAACGAGGGCTCAAGGTGATCATCTATCCGCTGGGCAACCCGTCCGGGTTCGAGCGCGGCATCCGCTACAACGCCGACCACCACGTGGGGGAGGGGAACAACGACTTCCTCCGCTACGTCCTCGCGGACGGCTCGGTGCGGGGCGACCTCCCGGCGGGGCAGAGGTTCGACCGGTGGGTCCTCGCCGACGAGCCGGAGCTCGCCATCGACCTGCCGCCCGAGGCTCGGCTGATGCTCTCGCTGGTCCGCCAGGACCCCAACGACCAGGTGGTCGCGGCGTTCGACCTCCACCAGGACCTCCTCACCGAGGAGCTCGGGCCGTGCGCCTACCACTACGCGTTCGGCGACGTGTCGCGGTACGACGGCATCGTCGTGCGGCTC
>DASSBB010000095.1:0-43044 GCA_035699145.1 Marmoricola sp. | reverse complement strand
TCGGTCAGCGGCTGGAGCACCTCGTGCAGGTCCCGGTCGACGAGCACCCGGCCCGGGCGGGCGATGGAGGTGAGCCGCGAGGCGACGTTGACCACGGGACCGAAGACGTCACCCAGCCGGCTGACCACGTCGCCGTACGCCACCCCGACCCGGACCTCGGGGAACTCCTCGTCGTGCGCCTCCACCAGCGCCCGCGCGATCCGGGCGCCGTCGACCGGGTCGTCGGCCACGAAGAGCACCTCGTCGCCGATCGTCTTGATGACCCGGCCGCGGTGGTTGGTCACGATCGCGGCCGACGTCGCCTCGAACGTCTCGACCAGCCGGGCCAGCTCGGCCTGCGAGAGGCCGCGGCTGCGCCGGGTGAACCCGACGATGTCGGCGAACCCGACGGCCATCCGGACGCCGTCGTCACCTCCGGGCAGCAGGAGCATCCGGGCGGCCGCGTTGGCGAGGTGGCGCCGGTAGACGTAGGCGTGCAGGTCCTCGACCACCGGGATCAGGCTCGTCATCAGCTCCTCGAGCCGGGACTGGTCGGTCTCCATCGACCCGGCCAGGGCGGCTGCCGAGAGCTCCGCGATCTCCCACTCCGCGAGCCGGGCGAAGCTGCGCCCCATGCTGCGCACGAGCGTCACCTCGACCGCCTGGTCGATGAACCCGGTCTCGACCAGCCACCCGACGAGCCGGAGCGCCTCGACGTCGGCCTGGGAGTACCGCGGCTCGGTGTCGCTGTCGGTGCCCGGGAACCCGAGGGCGCGCCAGAGCTCGATCGCGCGGTCGAGGGGCACCCCCGCCTGCTCGGCGACCTGGACCCGGTTGAGCGAGCGCGCGCTGCCGAGGATCGCCCGCTCGAGCTCCGCGTAGAGCCGCTCGGGGTCGATCGCCGGGGCGGCCGGGCGGCCTGGACGCTCCGTCATCGCAACGGCTCCTTCTCGTGACGGTCTGCCCCCGACGATCCTGTCGGGCCGGGCGGGACCTGTCCACACAACCGGCCACCGACCTCGGGATCACGGCCGGCGCGCGCCGCACCGACCACGTTCACGTCAGTCGCGGCACCAGCAGCGGCACCCACACCGAGGAGGCGAGCGCGGACAGGGCCATGGCGAGCCCGGAGAAGGCGCCCGCGGTCCGGCTCTCCTGGAGCATCTGCGCGGTCCCGATGCCGTGCGCGGAGACGCCGACCGCGAGGCCGCGGACCCGCTCGTCGCGGACCCTCAGCAGCGTGAGGAGCCGCGGGCCGGCGACCGCACCCAGGATGCCGGTGAGGATCGTCAGGACGGCCGTGAGCGCCGGCACCCCGGCGACCGTCTCGGAGAGGGCGATCGCCACCGGGGTCGTCGTCGACTTCGGCGCCATGGATCGTGCGAGCAGCTCGTCGCCGCCGAGCGACCGGGTGACGACCACCGCCACCACGACGGCCACCCCGGAGCCGACGACGATCGCGCTGAGGAGCGGGCCCGCGGAGCGTCGTACCAGCCTCAGCTCGAGGTGGAGTGGCCACGCCAGCGCGACGGTCGCCGGGCCGAGGAAGATCGCGATGATCGACCCGCCCTCCAGGTAGGTCCCGTAGTCGACGTCGACGGCCCACAGCGTCGTACCGACGACGACGATCGCGACCAGGACCGGGTTGACCCACGCGCTGCCGCCGGAGCGGCCGCGGAGCCAGGTCCCGGCGCGGTACGCCGCGAGCGTCAGCGCCACGGCGAAGACCGGCGAGCTCCGCACGGCGTCCCAGGCCTCGACGACGTTCATCGCTCGGCCCTCCGCCGGCCGAGCGTGAGGAGCCCGGCCGCGACCGCCGCGGTGGTCGCGAGGGCGGCGAACCAGGAGACGGCCAGCCCGACGACCAGCGGTACGGCGGACGCACCGATGACCGCAAGGTGCTCGACGACCCCCACGCCGGCCGGGACGAAGAGGAGCTGGAGGTGACGCAGCAGCCCCTCGGCCGCCCGGACCACCCCCGCGTCCTTCCGCGGCTCCCTGAGCTGGAGGGCCACGAGGAGGACGACCATCCCGGCGACCGGGCCGGGGACGGGCACGTCGAGGAGCCGGACGAGGAGCTCACCGACCAGCTGGCAGGTGAGCAGGGCGAGCAGGCCGGTGATCACCGGGCCGGGAGGGCGCGCCCCCGGACCTCGCCGAGCGCGATCGGTCCGCGCTCGCCGGGCGCGGTGTAGCGGAGCACCACCTCGTCGCCGTCCTCGAGGAACGTCCGTTCCTGGCCGGCCGCGGTGAACGGCTCCCGCCCTCCCCAGCTCAGCTCGAGGAACGACCCGCGCTGCTCGCGCTCCGGCCCGCTGATCGTCCCGGACGCGTAGAGGTCGCCGGTCCGCAACGAGGCGCCGTTGACGGTGAGGTGGGCGAGCATCTGGGCGGGCGCCCAGTACATCGAGGAGTACGGCGGCCGCGCCACGACCTCGCCGTTGAGCTCGACCTCGACGGCGATGTCGAACCCGGCCGGCTCGTCGACGCGGAGGTAGTCCAACGGCTGCGGGTCCTGGCCCGGCAGCTCGACCCGGGCGTGCTGGAGGGCGGCCAGCGGCGTGACCCAGGCCGAGACGCTCGTCGCGAACGACTTGCCGAGGAAGGGGCCGAGCGGGACGTACTCCCACCCCTGGATGTCCCGGGCGGACCAGTCGTTGAGCCCGACCACACCGAAGACGTGGTCCGCGAACCCGTCGACCGCGACCGGCTCGCCGAGCCGGCTGGGCACCCCCACGACGAACCCCAGCTCGGCCTCGATGTCCAGCCGGGTCGACGGGCCGAAGAGCGGCTCCGCGGCGTCCGGCGGCTTCCGCTGGCCGGAGGGCCGGCGCACGTCGGTCCCGGAGACGACGACGGTCCCGGCCCGGCCGTGGTAGCCGACCGGCAGGTGCCGCCAGTTCGGCAGCAGCGGCTCGGAGTCGGGACGCAGGATCCGGCCGACGTTCGACGCGTGGTCGAGCGAGGCGTAGAAGTCCACGTAGTCGGCGACCTCGAACGGCAGCCGCATCGTCACCTGGTCGAGCGGGACGAGGTGCGGCGCCACCATCTCCTCCGCCGCCGGGTCGAGGAGCAGGTCGTGGAGCCACCCCCGCACCTCCGCCCACACCTCCGGGCCGGCCGCGAGCAGCGCGTTGAGCGAGCCGTGCCAGAAGACGCCGGCCCAGGCGTCGTACGACGTCGCCGCGAGCGGGGCGAGGTCGACGACGTAGGACCCGATCCTCGCGCCGACCCGTGGGTCCTCGTCGGGGCGCGCGAACACGCCGTACGGGAGGTTGTCGACGTCGAACAGGGAGCCGGCAGCGCCGTGCACCCAGCTCTCGGTCACGGACTCACTCATCGGCGCCTCCAGTCGGTCTCACCAGCGTGGTCAGGGTCCGGGCGAGCAGGTCGAGCACAGCGCGTGCCTCGTCCTCGTCGCCGCGGGCGAGCCAGTTGAGGGCGAGCCCGTCCATGACCGAGAAGACGTAGCGGTTGATGACAGGGAGCGGCTCGGTGTACTCGAACCCCATGAGCTCGGCGACCGCCTCGAGCAGGGCGGCGTTCTCCTCGAGGTAGTAGTCGTACTGACGCTTGCCGACCTCGAGGAGCTCCTCGTCCCGGAGGGCGTTCGTGGTCAGCTCGTAGGTCACCAGGTGCTCGTGAGGATGCTGGACGACGTGGTCGAAGTAGGCGTAGAGCCCGGCAAGGACGAGGTCGAGCAGCTCGGGCGGTTCCTCGCCGAGCACCGCGGCGTCGATCTCGGCCTTGGACTGGCGCGCGATGGTCTCGGTCACCATCGTCATCAGCTCCTGCTTGGAGCGGAACGCGTAGTGGAAGACCCCGAGCGGCATCTCCGCCTCCGCGGCGATCGCCCGGGTGGTCGCCTTGGCGACGCCCTCCCGGGTCATGACCCGGATCGCCGCCTCCACCAGCAGCTCCCGACGGTCGCCGGCCGACATGCGCGCCACGTGCGTTCCCTCCTGTCGGCGTCCCTCGTCAGAGGAACGTCCGTCCCTCGCCACGATAGGTGGCCGCCGCGCCGATCACCGCACCCTGCTCCACGAGGTGCAGCGTGTCGACGTGCTCGCAGAGCTCGCCCGCCTTGGCGTGGCGGAACCAGACCCGGTCCCCGAGGCTCAGGCGTGCGGCGCCGGGCGGAACCCCGAGTAGTGGTCGAACAGGGCGGGCCCGAAGAGCCCCGACCCCGCGGCGACGTCGGTGACCACACCCTCGGCCGCGGTGCGCTCCAGGCTGCCGGCGCCGCCGCCGTTGACGAATTCGAGGTCGGCGACCTCGCGTACGGCGTCCACCGCGGCCCGTCTGCGCCGGCGCAGCTCCTCGGCGGAGACCCGCTGCATCACCTTGACGGCTCTGCTCCTCAGCCGCGAACGGCTGTCCGGAGTGGTGCACAGGGGCAACTCTGGTGTTCCGGACAAAGTCGGTCAAGCGACCAACACTGTTGAACCGCCCTCGGTGCCGGGTTGAACCGCCCTCGGACCGTCTTACAACGAGGGCGCTCCATGGTTTCCGACGCAAAGCGCCATTCCAAGGGTCGGATCCGAGCGTTGCGTCGGAGAACGGTCGCTGGTCGTCGTACCCGCGTCCCGGGCGGCTCGACGCAGCACCGAGGGCGGTTCAAGCGTCTGCGCGGTCAGCAGGCTTGGCGGAGCTGGGCCTTGATGTACCTCGTGACCTCGGTGTCGTTCGCCTCCCGCTTGGCGAGCTTCCGCAGCTCTGAGCAGTCGGCCTTCTCGGCGAGCTGGTCGACCCGGCGCTTGAGCTTCTTGCCGTGCTTCTCCCAGTTCACGTCCGGCAGGTCGCCGACCTCGCGCTTCACGCGGTCGGCTGCCCGGTCGACGGCGCGCTCGGCCTCGCCCTCGGAGCAGCCGGTGAGGAGCGTCGCTCCCAGCGCGAGAGACGCGAGTACGGCGGTGGGCCGCCGGGTCATGGCTGTGGGCCGTCCTCGCCGAGGCTCATCCCCTTGTCCTCGTCGGCGTCGGGGTCGGCTGGCTGGGCGAGCGGGTTGTCGTCCGACGGCTGGAGGTCCTCGGGGAGCTGGTCGTCGGAGATGGAGCCGGGGTCGCCGCCCGTCGTGCCGGCCGCCGTCGAGACGCCGCCCGGCTCGTGCTCGGTCGGGGCGGTGTCACCCTCCGCCGCCGGCGCCGTCTGCGGGTTCCCCGAGCTCGGGTTGTCGCGCTCCGGCTCGGTGTTCTGGGTCCCGGCGTCCGGGGTGCTCTCGCTCATGGGGAAGACGTACCCGCCTGGGAGCCCCACCACACGGGCTGGACGGCCCAAGACGCGACGACTCGGCAGTCTGGACGGCCGAGGACGCGACGACTCGGCTGACCCGGGTGGGCCATGCACACGGGGCCGCCACGCCGGGACACTGACCGGGTGACCCATCCCGAGACGATCGACGAGGTTCTCGTGGCGATGGACCGCCTGCTCGACCGGACGGTGGAGGAGAACGATCCGCTCGGGTACTTCACCTGCGTCTACCGCACGGTCACGGCACGGATCCGGGACGGCGTGCGGGACGGCGAGTTCGACGACGACGAGCGGATGGAACGGTTCGACGTGGTCTTCGCCCAGCGGTTCCTCGACGCCGCCGAGCAGCACCGGACCGGGCGAGCCCCCAGCCGTTCCTGGCGGGTCGCCCTCAGCACTCCGCGCCACTCGGTGCTCGTTCTCCAGCACGTGCTCGTCGGCATGAACGCCCACATCAACCTCGACCTCGGCATCGCCGCGGCGAGCATCCAGGACGGGGATGAGATCGCCGAGCTGCGCGGCGACTTCGATCGGCTCAACGACGTGCTCGCCGAGATGGTCGACCGGATGCAGGAAGCGCTGGGCCGGGTCTCTCCGTGGACCGACCTCATGGACAAGGTCTGCGGCGGGCTCGACGAGGAGGTGGCCGGCTGGTCGATCGGCCGGGCCCGCCAGCGCGCGTGGGAGCTGGCCGAGCAGCTGGCTGCTCAGCAAGCGGACCACGACCGGATCGTCGACGGCCGGGACCGGCTGGTCGCGCTCCTCGGTGGTCGGCTCCTGCACCCGGTCCTCCTGTCGACGCGGATCGCGGTCGCCGCCGCCGCGCGGCTCGAGCGCCCCAGCGTCCGTACGGTCGCCGAGGCGCTCTTGGACCCGGCCTGAGGACCCGACGACTCGGCCGACTTTTCGGCCGAGGACCCGACGACTCGCGGATCACCGCTTGAGGCTCAGCTCGGCTTCGGCGCCCCCGGCCGCGCGTAGCGGAACCACGTGATCGCCACGCACATCACTGCCCAGGCGATGCCGATCGCGTAGAAGATCGTCGCGGTCATCATCGTCAGACCGATCCCGAAGAAGAACGGCCCGAACGCCGCGATCGCCGCCGTCCAGCCGATCACGCCGCCGGCCTGCCGGCGCTCGAAGATCATCGGCATCTGCTTGAACGTCGAGGCGTTGCCGATGCCGCTGAACAGGAAGATCGCGAGCATCCCCCAGAGGAACTTGTCGAACCCGGACTCCAGCGCGGCCGCCGACGAGGTGTCCGGGTGCAGGGCGGTCATCGTGAACGCGATCGAGGCGATCAGCCCGATCCCCGAGATCAGCGTCCACAGCGCGCCGCCCGTCCGGTCGGTCAGCGGGCTGAACACGATGCGTGCCGCGGCCCCGACGAGCGGGCCGAGGAAGACGTACTTGAACGGGTCGGGGACGGAGTACCCGTCGACGAGCAGCTGCGCGGACGCCCCGACCCCCGCGACGATCTCCGGGTTGCCGCCGCCGTACAGGTTCTTCATCAGCAGACCGAACTGCGCCGAGAGCCCGGCGAAGGTGCCGAACGTCATGATGTAGATCAGCGTCATCCACCAGGTGTCCTGGTTCTTGAAGATGTCGAACTGCTGCCGGACGTTCGCCGTGATCGGCACCGACTTCAGCATCGTCCAGGCGAGGACGGCGCCGACGAGGATGAACGGCACGTAGATGAGCGCGGCGTTGTGGTACCAGACCTCCACGGGCCCGGCGCCGGGGAGCCCCTTCATCTCCTGCGAGGCGCCGAGGATCCCCCAGAAGGAGAACCCGATGAGCCACGGCGTCAGCAGCTGGACGAGCGAGACGCCGAAGTTGCCGATGCCGGCCTGGAGTCCGAGCGCGGTGCCCTGCATCCGCTTGGGGAAGAAGTACGACGTGCTCGGCATGAACCCCGAGAACGCGCCGCCGCCGATGCCGGTGACGAAGGCGAGCAGCATCAGCTCCCAGTACGGCGCGGTGGGGTCCTGCACCCGGATCCCCCAGCCCAGCACCGGGAAGAGCAGCAGCAGCGTGGTGAGGGTGACCATCTTGCGGGTGCCGAGGATCGGGGGGAGCACCATGAACACGAGCCGCATCAGGCCGCCGGCGAGCCCCGGCATCGCGACGAGCCAGTAGAGCTGGTCGTCGGTGTAAGGGAACCCGAGGTTGGTCAGCTTGGGCGCGATCGCCGAGGCGAGGAACCACGACGCGAAGCACATCGTGAGCGAGAACGTGGTGATCCACAGCGTCGTCCAGGCGAGCTTCTTGTCCCAGGTCTCCTCGTTCTCGGGGTCCCAGGACTCCAGCCACTCTCCGGAGCGGTTCGTCGTGGTGCTCATGCGTGGGTCTCCTCGCGGTCAGGGGTTGAGACGGGTGCGCTTGAAGGGGTCGGACGTACGGCGGCGCGCTCGCGGCGACGACCGACGAGCGAGGGCAGACCGGACGGGTGCTCGATCCGCCCGGCGAGCTGGGGCGACTCACGGTGCAGCATGTCCATCACCGTCCAGTGCATCCACACCGCGCAGACGGCGGTGAGGACGAACAGCACGAAGAAGGTGCTCGTCGGGAAGCCGGACCACGCCTTGGTGTAGGCGAACAGCGGCGGCAGGAAGAAGCCGCCCAACCCGCCGAGCATCCCGACCAGGCCGCCGACGGAGCCGACGTTGGTGGGGAAGTACTCCGGGATGTGCTTGAAGACGGCCGCCTTGCCGATCCCCATCGAGCAGCCGAGCAGGAAGACCAGCACGGTGAAGGAGGCGATCCCCAGGCTGTACCCGAGGTGCTCGGTCTGCGAGCCGTCGGCGTGGTCGATGACGATGTGCCCGTTCGGCATCATGAGGACACCGGTGCTCAGCAGCATCAACGCGAAGGTCCAGTACATGACCCGCCGGGCGCCGAACCGGTCCGACAGCGTGCCGCCGACCGGCCGCAGCAGCGAGGCGGGGAAGATGAAGAGCGCGGTCAGCAGCGCCGCGGTCTGCAGCGACACGTCGAAGTTGTCGATGTAGTACGTCGGCAGCCAGGCGGCGAGCGCGACGTACGCCCCGAAGACCGCCACGTAGTAGAGCCCGAACCGCCACACCCGGAGCTCCCGCAGCGGCTCCAGCTGCTCCCGCAGGGGCAGCCCGGAGCCGGGCACCCGGTCGTCGTGCGGAGCGAGGAACCAGGTCGCGGCCGCCAGGCCGAGCAGGAGCACGGCGTACACGACCGGGACCAGCCGCCAGCCGCCCTCGACGAACCCGAGGTACGTCGCGCCGGCGGTGCCCGCGATGAGCGGCGGGCCGATGAGCTTGGTGACCGACGCGCCCACGTTGCCGGCGCCGAACAGGCCGAGCGCGAACCCCTGGCGGTCGCGCGGCTGCCAGGCGGAGTTCCAGGCGATCCCGGAGCTGAACGCGTTGCCGGCGAAGCCGATCAGGAAGGCGAGGCCGAGGATCACCGCGTAGCTGTCGGCCCGGGCGACCAGGTAGGTCGGGACCGCCGTGGCGACGAGGAGGAAGGTCATCACCTTCCGGCCGCCGATCCGGTCGGTGACGATGCCGGCCGGGAGCCGCCACAGGGACCCGTTGAGGACCGCGACCGCGATGATCCAGGAGAGCTGCACCTCCGAGAGGCCGAACTCCTTGCTGATCGGCTTGCCGAGGATGCCGAACATCAGCCAGACCGCGAACATCACGGTGAAGCTGACGCTCGAGAGAGTCAGGACCCGGCTCGGACCAGCAGACCCGTCGCTCATGACCGCTCCTATGAAGTGTCCATCAAACGACTGTCAAACTACGCCACGTAGTAGACTCGTCGCAACGGAAATCCCCGAAGGAGGAGCGTGACCATGGCAACACCACCGAGCGGGCCGCCACCGCCTCTCTCGCTCCTCGACTCGCCGGTCCGCCGGCGGATCGTCGACCTGCTCGCAGACTCCGCCAGCCGGACCGGGAACCGGACCACCGGTGCACCCGCAGGCGGGGCCGCCGCCGGGATGACCGCGGCCGAGGTCGCCGCCCACCTCGAGCTGCACACGACGACCGCCCGGTTCCATCTCGACCAGCTCGAAGGTGGGGGCCTGGTCGAGTCGTGGTTCCGCCGCGGCGGCGTCGGCCGGCCGCGCAAGCTCTACCGGGTGCCCACCCGGCCCCTTCCGGCGCCTACCGACGCCGCAGGCCCGCTCCGCGCGCTGACGGCGCTGCTGACCGAGTACTGGACCGAGACCGAGAACGGCGAACGGCTCACCCCGGAGCAGGCCGGCCATCGCTGGGCCGTCCGCCGCGCCGCCCCGGAGCCCGAGCCGGGGCCGCAGGCGCACACCCCCGGCGCGTGGCTCGGCAAGGTCGGCGAGACGCTCGACCGCCTGCACGGCTGGGGCTACCTCCCGGAGGTGCGCACCGAGGAGGGCGGACGCACCGCCGAGCTGACCCTCGTCGACTGCCCGTTCCTCGACCTCGCACAGGAGAGCCCCGACGTGGTCTGCGGGGTCCACCGCGGTCTCCTTCGCGGCACCCTGGAGAGCCTGGGCGAGGCCGACACCGAGGTCTCCCTGCGTCCCTTCGTCGAGCCCCGGGTCTGCCTGGCCCGCGTGCGGACGAGGGCGGAGTTCGAGCAACCCCACGGGCCGCTCACTTGACCCGGTCCCACCCGCGCCTCGGCGCATGGCTCCCGAGCTCGCGGTCGTCCCGGCTGCGGTAGACGATGTAGGGCCGGGTCACGTAGCCGACCGGCGCGCTGAACACGTGGACGAGCCGCGTGAACGGCCAGAGCGCGAAGAGCGCGAACGCGAAGAGCGCGTGCAGCTGGAACCCCAGCGGCGCCTCCGCCATCAGGGAGGCGTCGGGCTGGAAGGCGAGGAAGGACCGGTACCAGACCGAGACGCCCTCGCGGTAGTTGTACTCGCCGCCGAGGGTGAAGATCGACCCGGCGATCGTGTTCCACATGCCGAGCAGGATGACGACGGCGAGGAAGAAGTACATGACCTTGTCCATCACGGTCGTTGCCGAGAAGACGGGGCCCACGGTGCGTCGTCGGTAGATGAGGATGACCATGCCGACGGTCGCCGCGATCCCGGCCAGCAGTCCACCGACCACCGCGACGTAGTGGTAGAGGTGGTCGCCGATGCCGACGGCCTCGGTCCAGGACCGTGGCACGAGCAACCCGATGATGTGGCCGCCGACGACGCCGAGCATCCCGAAGTGGAACAGCGGTGAGCCCCAGCGGAGCAGCCGGTCCTCGTAGAGCTGCGAGGACCGGGTGGTCCACCCGAACTTGTCGTAGCGGTAGCGCCAGAAGTGCCCGACGACGAAGACGGTCAGGCAGACGTAGGGGAAGACCACCCACAGCAAGGTGTCCATCAGCGGGCTCCTGGGAACGACGGCATCGGCAGCAGGGCAGGCCCCTGGTTCCCCGGGGGCCCCGACGGCACCGCGGGACCGGGGTCGAACCCGGGGGTGGCGTACGGCGTGAGCCCGACCTCCTCCTCGGGCGGCCCCTCGGCGGCGAGCCGGCGAATCGCCTCCTGTTCGTCACCGCGCAGGCGCGGGAACGTGGCGCACAACGCGTCGACCACGGGGCTCCACGGTGACTCCATGTCGGCGAGGGAGAGCCGGAGCAGCTCGAGCCCGGCCCGGTGGTCCAGCATGAGCTGCCGCCCGAGCTCGTGGTCGACGAGTGCGGCGTACTCCAGCACGACGCACAGGTGGTCCGGCAGCTCGCTCCCGTCGAGCACGAACCCCGAGCGCAGGTAGGTCTGCTTGAACCGGAGCAGCGCGACCCCGCGCTTCCGGGTGTCGCCGTGGGCGAAGTAGGTGAGGAAGAGGTTGCACCGGCGCCGGGTGTCGAACGTCTCGACGTACTCGGCCTGGAGCTCTTCCAGCGGTGCCGACTCCAGGTGCGTGAGGAAGGCGCGGAGCGACCCGCCGACCGGCTCCGGGAGCCGGCGGGTCTCGGCCCGGATCATCCCGACCTGGCCGAGCAGCCGCTCGTCCGGGTAGTTCAGCAGCAGCGACGCCGACTGCCAGGCGACCGTGAGCTGGTCGTCGGAGAGCGACGGCTGGGGAGGCTTCCGGCTCATCGGAAGTCCGCCCCACCGGTCAGCCCACCCGTGCCGCCCGGACCGGTCGCCCCGTCGTCGTCGGTGTGCGGAGTCGTCGCCTCTCGGACCTCGCCCGGGCCGTCCGAGCGTGGCGGGAAGATCCCGCTCGGGGACCCCTTGCCGTCCCAGTTGAGGAGGTTGACGCGTCCCGACTTCCCGGCCGGACCGGCCATCGTGTCCGAGGTCTGGCGGTTCTGGAGCATCTGGAAGTTCTCGACCGCGATCGGCGTGGGAGCACCCGAGCCCTCTCCGAAGGGACCGGACCCGCCCATCCCGGGACCGCCCTCGTAGTCGAGGGAGCACTCGGTGCCGAGCTCCTCCAGCGAGTGCGCCTGCTCGGCGTGGGCCGGCGGGATCACGTAGCGCTCGTCGTACTTGGCGATCGCCAGGAGGCGGTACATGTCGTACATCTCCTCCTCGCTCATGCCGACCGCCGCCGGGATCGAGCCGTCGGGCTCCCGGCCCAGGTTGATGTCACGCATGTAGGAGCGCATCGCGGCGAGCTTCTTCAGCACCCGGTCCACCGGAGCCGCGTCACCGGCGGTGAACAGCTCCGCGAGGTACTCGACCGGGATCCGCAGCGCGTCGATGGCTGCGAAGAGGTTGCCCTTGTCCTCGGCGTCGAAGCCGGTGTCCTTCACGACGTCGACGACCGGCGACAGCGGCGGGATGTACCAGACCATCGGCATCGTGCGGTACTCCGGGTGGAGCGGCAGCGCGACCTTGTACTTGTTGATCAGCGCGTGGATCGGCGACCGCTGCGCGGCCTCGACCCAGTCCCGGGGGATGCCCGCCCGCTCCGCCTCCCGGACCACCTCGGGGTCGTCGGGGTCCAGGAGCACCGATCGCTGGGCCTCGTAGAGATCGTGGTCGTCGGGCACCGAGGCGGCCTCCAGCACCCGGTCGGCGTCGTACAGGACCAAGCCGATGTAGCGGAGCCGACCGACGCACGTCTCGGCGCAGACGGTCGGCAGCCCGACCTCGATGCGCGGGAAGCAGAACGTGCACTTCTCGGCCTTGCCGGTGCGGTGGTTGAAGTACACCTTCTTGTAGGGGCAACCAGAAACGCACATCCGCCAACCACGGCAGCGGTCCTGGTCGACGAGCACGATCCCGTCCTCGGAGCGCTTGTAGATGGCGCCGCTGGGGCACGACGCGGCACAGGACGGGTTGAGGCAGTGCTCGCAGATCCGGGGCAGGTAGAACATGAACGTCTGCTCGAACTCGAACTTCACCTTGTCGGCGATGTTCTTCAGCATCGGGTCGCGGTGCGCCGTGGCCGTCGAGCCGCCGAGGTCGTCGTCCCAGTTCGCCGACCACTCGATCTTCATGTTCTTGCCGGAGATCAGCGACTTGGGTCGCGCGACGGGGCTGTGGTCCTGGGCCGGGGCGTCGGTGAGCGTGGCGTAGTCGTAGGTCCACGGCTCGTAGTACTCGTTGATCGACGGAAGCTTGGGGTTGGAGAAGATCGTGGCCAGCTTCTTGAACCTCCCGCCGGCCTTCAGCTTGAGCCGTCCGCGCTTCGTGAGCTCCCAGCCGCCCTTCCACCTCTCCTGGTCCTCGTAGGTCCGGGGATAGCCGAGGCCGGGCTTCGTCTCCACGTTGTTGAACCAGACGTACTCGGTGCCGCTGCGGTTGGTCCACGCCTGCTTGCACGTGACCGAGCAGGTGTGGCACCCGATGCACTTGTCGAGGTTCATCACCATCGCCATCTGAGCCATCACGCGCATGTCAGTACTCCACGTCCTGCGAGCGGCGACGAATGATCGTCACCTCGTCGCGCTGGTTGCCGGTGGGGCCCAGGTAGTTGAAGGCGAAGGCGAGCTGCGCATAGCCCCCGATCAGGTGGCTCGGTTTGACGAGCAGCCGGGTCAGCGAGTTGTGGATCCCGCCGCGGTTGCCCGACGTCTCCGCGATCGGCACGTCGATCAGCCGGTCCTGCGCGTGGTACATGAAGACGGTCCCCTCAGGCATCCGGTGGGAGACGATCGCCCGGGCGACCACCACCCCGTTGCGGTTGACCGCCTCGATCCAGTCGTTGTCCTTGATGCCGACCTTCTCGGCGTCCCGGTCGCTCATCCAGATGTTCTGGCCGCCCCGCGACAGCGACAGCATGAAGAGGTTGTCCTGGTACTCCGAGTGGATCGACCACTTGTTGTGCGGGGTCAGGTACCGCACGGTCACGCCGAGCTCGCCGACGTTGCCGACCTCCGGCTCGGCGAACAGCGCGCCCATGTTGAGCGGCGGCCGGTAGACCGGGAGCCCCTCACCGAGCTCGGTCATCCAGTCGTGGTCGAGGTAGAAGTGCATCCGGCCGGTCAGCGTGTGCCACGGCTTCAGCCGCTCGACGTTGATCGTGAACGGGGAGTACCGGCGGCCACCGGTCTCAGAGCCGGACCACTCCGGCGAGGTGATCACCGGCACCGGCGAGGCCTGGGTGTCGGCGAAGGTGATCTGCTTCCCCTCGTGCTCCTCGGCGAGGTCGGCGAGGCGGACCCCGGTCCGCTTCTCGAGGGTCTTGAACCCCTGGGTGGCCAGGGCGCCGTTGGTCGTGCCGGACAGCGCGAGGATCGCCTCGCAGACGTGGATGTCGCGCTTGAGCGAGGGCCGCCCGTCCGCGACGCCGCCCCGCACGGTGCCGTTCTTGCGCTTGAGGTACTCGACCTGTCGGCCGAGCTCGAAGGTGACGCCCTTGGTGGTCGCGCCCAGCGTGTCCATCAGCGGGCCGAGCGCGTTCATCTTGTCGGCGATCGCGGTGTAGTCGCGCTCGACCACGGCGAGCTTCGGCATGGTCACCCCCGGGACCGGCTCGCACTCACCGGCCTTCCAGTCCTTCACGACGCCGTGCGGGTTCGCCATGGCGTCCGGGGTGTCGTGGGTGAGCGGCACGGCGACGACGTCCTTGCGGACACCGAGGTAGCCGACCGCGAGCTCGGAGAACTTCGTCGCGATCGTCTGCCACGCGTCCCAGTCGGTCCGTGCCTGCCACGGTGGGGCGATCGCCGGGTTGAAGGAGTGCACGAACGGGTGCATGTCGGTGGTGTTGAGGTCGTGCTTCTCGTACCACGTCGCCGCCGGCAGCACGACGTCGGAGAACACCGTGGTGCTCGTCTGCCGGAAGTCGATGCTCATCAGCAGGTCGAGCTTCCCCTCGGGCGCCGTCTCGTGCCACACCACGTCCTTGGGCCGGCTGCCCTCGGGTGCCTCGGTCGCCCGCAGCGAGGCGTCCGTGCCGAGCAGGTGCTTGAGGAAGTACTCGTTGCCCTTGCCCGAGGAGCCGAGGAGGTTGGCGCGCCAGATCGAGAGGACCCGCGGGAAGTTCTCGGGGGCGTCGGGGTCCTCTCCGGCGAAGTCGAGCTCGCCGGACTTCAGCTTCTCCACGACGTGCTCCGCGACCGGGCGCCCCGAGGCGTCGGCCTCGTCGGCGAGGTCGAGCGGGTTCCGGTTGAACGTCGGGTACGACGGCATCCACCCCATGCGGGCGCTCTGCGCGATGACGTCCGCGGTGGTCTTGCCGGCGAGCTGCCCCGAGCCGGTGGTCGCCGACAGGGTGTCGGCCCCGAAGTGGTCGTAGCGGAACTGGTTGGTGTGGAGGTACCAGTACGCCGTCTGGATCATGTTCCGCGGCGGCCGGTTCCAGTCGAGGGCGTTCGCGACCTGGGTGTAGCCGGTGATCGGCCGCACCTTCTCCTGGCCGACGTAGTGCGCCCAGCCGCCGCCGTTGACCCCCTGGCAACCGGTGAGCGTCGTCAGCGTGAGGAACGAGCGGTAGATCGTGTCGGAGTGGAACCAGTGGTTGGTGCCGGCGCCCATCACGATCATCGAGCGTCCCTGGGACTCCTCGGCGTTCTGGGCGAACTCGCGGCCGATCCGCTCGGCGGCAGACGCCGGCACGCCGGTGATCTGCTCCTGCCAGGCCGGGGTGTACGGCGACGAGGGGTCGTCGTACCCGGTCGGCCAGTGGCCGGGGAGCCGGTCGCGCCCGACGCCGTACTGCGCGAGCAACAGGTCGAACACCGTCGTCACCAGCCGTCCGCCGACGCGGCGGACCGGGACACCGCGAGGAAGGTCACCCGGGGAGCCGTCGACGTTGTCGAAGCGAGGAAAGTGCACCAGCACCGCGTCGTGCGAGGTGTCGATGAGGGAGAGCTTGGGGTCGACGCCGTCGAGGTTGAGGTTCCACCGGCCCACGCCGGCGTCGCCGAACCGGTGACCCAGGGCGCCGTTCGGCACCACCGGCTCGTCGCTCCGCCCGTCGATCAGGACCGTCTTGAAGTGCGCGTTCTCGTCGTGCTGGTGGGTGGGAAGGTCTGCCGCGGTGAGGAACTTCCCGGCCCGGTAGGTGGTCGCACCGTCGCCGTCGGTGCCCACCTCGTCGAGACAGACCAGGTTCGGCAGGTCGGTGTACTTCTTGACGTAGTCGGCGAAGTACGGCGTCGTCCGGTCGACGAAGAACTCCTTGAGCACGACGTGCCCCATCGCCATCGCGAGGGCGGCGTCGGTGCCCGGCCTGGCCGGAAGCCACTCGTCGGCGAACTTCACGTTGTCGGCGTAGTCCGGCGAGACGACGACGACCTTCTGGCCGCGGTAACGTGCCTCGGTCATCCAGTGGGCGTCAGGGGTCCGGGTGACCGGGAGGTTCGAGCCCCACATGACCAGGTAGCCGGCGTTCCACCAGTCACCGGACTCGGGCACGTCGGTCTGGTCGCCGAACATCTGCGGGGAGGCGACCGGGAGGTCGGCGTACCAGTCGTAGAACGACAGCATCGAGCCGCCGACCAGGTTGACGAACCGCGCCCCTGAGGCGTGCGAGACCATCGACATCGCCGGGATCGGTGAGAACCCGGCGACGCGGTCGGGCCCGTACTTCTTGATCGTGTAGACGTGGGCTGCCGCGACCAGCTCGGCGGCCTCGTCCCAGGTCGCCCGGACCAGTCCGCCCTTGCCTCGCGCCGACTTGTAGGCCTTGGCCCTGGCCGGGTTCGCGACGACGTGGGACCACGCCGCGACCGGGTCGCCGTCGTGCTGGCTCTTGGCCTCGCGGAACATCTGGAGCAGGACGCCCCGGACGTAGGGGTAGCGGACGCGGGTCGGCGAGTAGGTGTACCAGGAGAACGCCGCACCCCGCGGGCAGCCGCGCGGCTCGTACTCCGGTGAGTCCGGCCCCACCGACGGGTAGTCGGTCTGCTGGGTCTCCCAGGTGATGATCCCGTCCTTGACGTAGACCTTCCACGAGCACGACCCCGTGCAGTTCACCCCGTGGGTGGACCGGACGACCTTGTCGTGGCTCCACCGGTCGCGGTAGAACGAGTCCGCCTCGCGACCGCCCTTGCGGTGCAGCGACCTCAGGTCCTCCGACACCTCCGCCTTGGTGAAGAACCGGCGCGTCCGCACGAGGGCCTCCGCGACCCCCCCGTCCATACCCACGTCTCCTCCCGGCTCTCGCCGGCCCGATGGAGCGTCCTGAACCATTCGCGGGGAATCGGTCATGTCCGGCATCCTGCCAGCCCTGCCTTGATCTGCAACCCCTCCACGCACCGCGTCGGCTATAAAGCATTCGGACGAACGGGCAAGGGGTGCAGACTGTTCTCCGGAGGCTGAGGACGTGGCGGAGGAACGCAGCGAGACCGACCGGGACGAGAGCCCGCGGGAACGGTCGACGCGCAAGTGGAACGAGATGCTCCAGGAGCTCCGGGTCGCGCAGACCGGCGTCCAGGTGCTCACCGGGTTCCTGCTGACGCTGCCGTTCTCGTCGCGGTTCGACGAGATCGACCAGGCCGAGAAGGTCGCCTACCTCGTCACGGTCTGCTCGTCGATCCTTGCGGCGGGGTTCCTCATCGCCCCCGTGGCGTTCCACCGTGTGCTCTTCGGCAAGAGCGAGAAGGAGTGGCTCATCGAGGCGGCCAACCAGGCCGCTCGGGCCGGGCTCACCCTCCTCGCGGTGACGATGTGCGGCGTGGTGTTCCTCGTCTTCTCGCTGGTGGTCGGTCGCGTCTCGGCGTACGTCTCGAGCGGGGTGACGCTCGCAATCCTCGCCGGGCTGTGGCTCGTCGTGCCGCTCCTCGGCGGCGAGGACAAGCCGCTCGACCTCGATAGTTGACACTTCAACCTGGTCGGCGTAGAGTCTCCTCATCAGTTGAAACTTCAATCTTCAGGAGACACAGATGGCTTTCCTCGACCGCTTCCGCAATAACACCCCCGCCGCCGTTCCCGCCGGCACGCCTGCCGCCGCCCCGATGGGCCTCGACGAGCTCACCGGCAGCTACACGCTCGACCCGACCCACACCCGGATCGGCTTCTCCGCCCGCCACGCGATGGTGACCACGGTCCGCGGCTCGTTCGACGAGTTCGAGGGCACCGCCCAGATCGACTCGGCGAACCCCGGCTCCTCGAGCGCGAAGCTGAGCATCAAGGCCGCGAGCATCAACACCGGCCAGGCCGACCGCGACGGCCACCTGCGCTCCGCCGACTTCCTCGACGTCGAGACCTTCCCGGAGCTGACCTTCGTCGCCACCGGCGTCGAGCGCACCGACGCGACGACCTGGGTCGTCACCGGCGACCTCACGATCAAGGGCGTCACCAACCCGGTCACCGTCGACTTCGAGTACGCCGGCACCGCGACCGACCCCTTCGGCAACCTCCGGGTCGGCTTCGAGGGCAGCACGACGATCAACCGCAAGGACTGGGGGCTCACCTGGAACGCCGCGCTCGAGACCGGTGGCGTCCTGGTCAGCGACAAGATCAAGCTGGAGCTCGACGTCTCGGCGATCGCTACGCCGACCGAGGCCTGAGGAGGACCCGATGACCATCTCCGCCGTACGCCTCAACCACGCGGTGCTCTTCGTCTCCGACCTGGAGCGCGCCCTGGAGTTCTACTCCCGGGCGTTCGGGACCGAGGTGGTCACCCGCGAGCCCCGGGCCAACGCCGCGTTCCTCCGGATGCCGGGCTCGCAGAACCACCACGACCTCGGTCTGTTCGGGCTCGGCGCGGAGGCCCCGCCCCGGTCGAAGGGAACGGTCGGGCTGTACCACCTCGCGTGGCAGCTCGACACGATCGAGGAGCTCGACGAGGCGCGGTCGCTGCTCCAGGAGCTCGGTGCCTACACCGGGCAGTCGAGCCACGGCGCCACCAAGAGCGTCTACGGCGTCGACCCGGACGGCAACGAGTTCGAGGTGATGTGGATGCTTCCGCGCGAGGCCTGGGGCGAGTACGAGAGCTCGGCTCCCGTCGACCGGCTCGACCTCGCCGGCGAGATCAGCCGGTGGGGCGGCACCCGCACCCTCGGCCGGATCGCCCCGGTCGCGTGAACGGCTTCCCTGCCCCGACCGTGGCGCGCCGCGGGTCCACGGACCCCGGTGCGCCGCTGGTCGTGCTGCTCCACGGCCGCGGCGCCGACGAGAGCTCGATCATCGAGCTCGCCGACCACCTCCCCGACGGGCTCTCCTACGCGGCGGTCCGCGCGCCGATCGCGGAGGGCGGCGGCTACGCCTGGTTCGCCAACCGCGGCATCGGCCGTCCGGTCGCCGCCTCGTTGGCCGAGACGATGGCGTGGTTCCGCGGGTGGCTCGACGACGCCGGCGACCGGCCGGTGGTGCTCGTCGGGTTCAGCGGCGGTGCCGCGTTCGCCGGCGGACTGCTGCTCTCCGCGCCGTCGCGGTACGCCGGCACGGCCGTCCTCCTCGGCACGCTCCCGTTCGACGCGGGCGTGCCGGTCGACCCCGACCGCCTGGCCGGCAGCCGGGTCCTCGTCGCCCAGGGTGAGGCGGACACCGTGATCCCGCGCGAGCTCCTCGACCGGACCTGGTCGTACCTCCACGGCGGGTCGGGGGCGACCGTCACCGGCCATCGCGACCCGGGCGGCCACGCGATCACCCCGAGCACGCTCGCCGTGCTTCGGGACTGGCTCGAGGACGTCGCCGCTCAGAGGTAGTCATCGTCGGCCGCTACCTTCTCCCCATGACGACGCCTTCCTTCGAGCTGGGCCCCGACCACCTCGAGCTGAAGCAGTGGGTCCACCGGTTCGCCGCCGACGTCATCCGTCCGGTCGCCGCGGAGTGGGACGAGCGGGAGGAGTTCCCCTGGCCGGTTCTGGAGGAGGCCGCCAAGATCGGGCTCTACTCGCTCGACTTCTTCGCGACCCAGAGCTTCGACGAGGCCGGCCTCGGCATCCCGATCACGATGGAGGAGCTGTTCTGGGGGGACGCCGGCATCGGCCTCGCGGTCGTCGGCACCACGCTGGCCGCCGCCTCGGTCCGCGCGAACGGAACCGACGAGCAGATGGGCGAGTGGATGCCGCTGATGTTCGGTGCCCCCGGCGACGTCAAGGTCGCCGCCTTCTGCTCCTCAGAGCCCGACGCCGGCTCCGACGTGGGCGCGATGCGGACCCGCGCGAGGTACGACGAGGCGACCGACGAGTGGGTCCTCGACGGGACCAAGACCTGGGTCACCAACGGCGGGATCGCCGACGTCCACGTCGTCACCGCCGTCGTCGACCCCGGGCTGAGGGCGCGGGGCCAGGCGAGCTTCGTCGTACCGCCCGGGACGCCAGGGCTGAGCCAGGGGCAAAAGCTCGGCAAGCACGGGGTCCGCGCCTCCCACACCGCCGAGGTCGTCCTCAAGGGGTGCCGCGTCCCGGGCAGCTGCCTGCTCGGCGGCAAGGAGAGGCTGGACGAACGGCTGGCCCTGGCCCGCGAGGGTGCCCGCACCGGTCGGAGCCAGCCGTCGATGGCGACCTTCGAGCGGACCCGTCCCGCGGTCGGCGCCCAGGCCGTCGGGATCGCCCGTGCGGCCTACGAGTGCGCCCTCGACTACGCCGGGTCGCGGGTCCAGTTCGGGCGGCCGATCATCGAGAACCAGGCGATCGCCTTCATGCTCGCCGACATGCGCACGCAGGTCGACGCCGCACGCCTCCTCGTCTGGCGCGCCGCCTGGATGGCCGCTCGAGGAAAGAAGTTCGAGGGTGCCGAGGGGTCGATGTCCAAGCTGTACGCCGGCGAGGCCGCTGTCGAGGTGACCGGCAAGGCGATGCAGATCCTCGGCGGCAACGGGTTCACCCGCGAGTACCCGGTCGAGCGGATGGCCCGCGATGCGCGCGTCTACACGATCTTCGAGGGGACGTCGGAGATTCAGCGGCTCGTCATCGCCCGGACGATCTCCGGGATGCCGATCCGCTGAGCGAAGTCCAGCCGGGTGCCCCCCGGCGGCTTGGAGCGCGCCGGGGGGCTCACGGTGGGCGCGATGCCGTGTGGGGTTCGGCACCGCGCCTCGCCGGGACGCGCGGCCCTGGGGCGGCCGCCGGACGGCGCGGGCGGGGGGGTGGGGTGCCCACGCGCGCTGCGTCCCGACAACCGCCATTGTGTATCCCCCGAGCGTTCCGGAACCGGGCTCAGGGCGTGCAGATGAACGCAGTGCACAATCTCGCAACCCCACCGCCCCTTCGTCGAACCGCCCCTCGTACTGTGTTCAACCGCCCCTCGTACTGTGTTCAACCGCCCCTCATGCGGGGCTGCGCCCTAGTCTCGATGCCATGAGCGGGTCCGACCCCGCGCAGATCGTCGCGCGGTTCATCAAGGACGGACGGCTGGTGGTCATGCCGACGAAGCGCAGCAAGCTGCTGCTCGTGCTCGACCACATCGCGCAGGAGTTCGAGCTGGGACGGACCTATCCGGAGCCCGTGGTCAACGAGGTGCTGCTGGGGTACCACGACGACTTCGCGGCCCTTCGCCGCTACCTGGTGGACGAGGCGTTCCTCACCCGCGACGGCGGCGTCTACTGGCGCACCGGCGGCACGGTCGTGCTCTGAGGGTCGGCCTCACCGGCACGAGGGACGGCTGGATCGCAAGTCGACTCAACGGTCCCGGAGGACGACCTGGCTGTTCGTCGTCTCGTGACCGCCGCTCTCCTCGCCGTCCTCGAGGGAGGCGGCAACGGAGACGGTGAGCCCGCCGAGCAGGAAGCCGGCGATTGCCGCCGCGAGGGTCTTGGTGTCCATGTCGTTCAGCTCCTCGACTCGTGGTTGCCGTGGTGTTCGGCATGGTCGGCACGCCCGTCGTGCCCGTGGTGGTACTCGTGGGTCAACGCGTGCCCCTTGCCCTTGGCGAGCAGGTAGCGGTTGACCGGGAACGCCGCGGCGAAGGCGACGGCGAGGGCCAACGTCATCGACACCCAGAAGATCGGGTTGACGAGCCCGGCGTCCATCGCGCCCGGGATGACCAGCATCACCAGGTTGTCGACGACCTCCATCGTCGCGATCGACAGCGTGTCCGCGGCGAAGACGACCTGGAGCGCCGCCACGAACCCGACGCCGGCCTGCAGCAGCGGCAGGGTCGAGAGCGCGTAGCCGAAGACGAATGCAAGGGCTACGGCGAGTACGACGGTCAGCCCGGCGCTGAGCCCGATCGCCGTGCCGATCATCAACCCGAGGATCTCCCCGATGGCGCAGCCGGTCAGGCAGTGCAGCGTGGCGCTCGCCGCCATCGCGTTCAAGGCTTTGTCCTTCATCGGTTGCCTCCTCAGGCTCATGTCTGGCGCGACTATACCCCCCGGGGGTACAGCGTTCAACCCGTCAGGAGGCCGACCGTCGCCTTCACCGACGGCCCGACTCCCGCCAGCGTCGCCGACGCCGGCCCGGTCCAGTCCCCGTAGCCGACCAGGAACAACCGGGGCTCCTGGGCCGCCTGCGTGGCGGACGGCCCGCCGACGGCGATGCGGCCGCGACCGCCCCGCAGCCCCAGCGACCGCAGGTGGTGCAGCGCCGGGCGGAAGCCGGTGCACCAGACCACCACGTCGGCATGCCGGGTCGTCCCGTCGGCCCACGCCACGCCGCCGGGGGTGAGACGGCTGAACATGGGCTCCGCCTGCAGGGCGCCACGCTCCCGGGCCTCGCGCACCGACGGCACCATCACGATGTCCCCGAGCCCGGCGACCCCTGTGTGCTCGCGACCCTGCCCCAGTGCCTCGATCCGGGCCCGGGCGGTCGCGAACAGCGCCCGGCCGTCCACGTCGTCAGCGAGGAACCGCGGCGGTCGGGTGGTCACCCACGTCGTGTCGGCGACGGTGGAGAGCTCGGCGAGGAGCTGTGCCGCCGAGTTCCCTCCTCCAACGACCACCACCTGCTGTCCGGCGAGCTCCTCCGGTGTGCGGTAGTCGGCGGTGTGCAGCTGCCGACCCCGGAACTCGCCGATCCCCGGGTACGACGGCCAGAACGGCTGGTCCCACGTGCCGGTCGTGGAGACCACCGCGCGTGCGGCCAGCGTGAGGTCGCCGGCATCGACGAGCAGCCGCTCCTCGGCACGCGTCACCGCCCGCACCCGGTGCGGTCGGGCCACCCGGAGGTCGTACCGCTGCTCGTAGCGGGCCAGGTAGTCGACGACGTGGCTGCGAGGCGGGTAGCCCGCGTCGTCGCTCCACGGCGGCATCATCCAGCCGGGCAAGGAGGAGAACGACGACGGCGAGAAGAGCCGCAGCCCGTCCCACATCCGCGACCACGCACCACCCGGGCGGTCGGCCGCGTCGACGATGACGAACTCCTCGCCCGGGGTCAGCCCGGCGCGGCGCAGGTAGAAGCCGGTCGCCAGTCCGGCCTGGCCGCCACCGATGACGACGACGTCGACCTGGCGGGGGTGCGGCACGGACCCCATGGTGCCAGTCGACGACGCCGACCCGACTGACGAGCAGTGAGCTACGAGGCGTGGACCTCGCGCCCGTCCACGAAGGTGTTGCAGACCTTCACCTCGGCGAGGCAGGCCTCGTCGATGGCGAGGATGTCGGCGTCGACCGCGACGACGTCGGCGGCGTACCCGACCTCCAGGCGGCCGGTCGAGCTCTCGAGCCCGTTCACGAAGGCGGCGCCGGTCGTGTAGCCGGCCAGCGCGTCGACGACCGTGAGCGCCTCGTGCGGCAGCAACGGAGGTACGTCGCCGGGGCCGCCCGGCTCCTGACGGTTGACCGCGACGTGCATGCCGCTCAACGGATCGGCACTGGAGACCGGCCAGTCGCTGCCGAAGGCGAGCCGGGCACCGGCCCGCAGCAGGGAGCCGAAGACGTACTGCTGGCCCCGCGCCGTCTCGGAGAGGAACGGCAGGGTCAGCACCTCGACCGCCTCGTCGCGACAGGCCCAGAGCGGCTGAGCGTTGGCGATTACGTCCAGCGCCGCGAAGCGGGCGACGTCTGCCGGGTCGACGACCTGGAGGTGCGCGAGGTGGTGCCGGTTTCCCGTGAAACCGTTGACCGACCGGGCGTGCGCGACAGCGTCGAGGCTGTCGCGGACCGCCCGGTCCCCCAGCGCGTGGATGTGGACCTGGAACCCCTCGGCGTCCAGCGCCGCCACGAACGCAGCGAGGTCGGCCGGCTCGATGAACGACAGCCCCCGGTTCTCCGTGACGCCGCCCCGGCCGTCGAGGTAGGGGTGGAGCATCGCCGCGGTGTGGGTCTCGCAGACGCCGTCCTGCATGATCTTCACGCTCGTCGCGCGGACACCGGCCTCGCGGGCCAGCCGCCGCCGGTCGACGAGCTCCGGGAGCTGCTCGAGCCCACGGCCGCGGTCCCACCACAGGGCGAGCACGACCTTGGCGGTCAGCACCCCGTCGCCGTACGCCGCCAGGTAGGTCGGCAGGGTGTCGACCATGCCGAGCCCGGCACCGACGAGGGCGTCCTGCCAGCCGACGATGCCGAGCGAGTGCAGGTGTGCCTGGGCGGTCAGGAGCGCGGCGCGCAGCTGCCCCTCGGTCGGCGCCGGGACGAGCTGACCGACCAGCCTCATGGCTCCCTCGTGGAGCGCTCCGGTCGGCGTGCCGTCGGGACTCCGCTCGATCCGTCCGTCGGCGGGGTCGGGCGTGGCCGCGTCGACGCTGGCCAGCTCGAGCGCGCGGGTGTTGACCCACGCGGAGTGGTGGTCCCGGTTGGGCAGGAAGACCGGGCGGTCCGGACACACGCGGTCGAGGAGCTCCGCCGTGGGCACTCCCCCGGGGAACGAGTCCATCGACCAGCCGCCGCCGGTGACCCACTCCCGCTCCGGGTGTGCCGTGGAGTACGACGCCACCCGGTCGACGTACGACTCGACCTCGGTGAGGCCGGTGAGGTCGCACTGGTTCATCTCGAGCCCGGCCTGCACCGGGTGGACGTGCGCGTCGTGGAACGCCGGAAGGAGCCACCGGCCGTCCAGCCGCTCCACGCGGGTCGCCGGGCTGACCAGGCCGGCCACGTCGTCGTACGACCCTCGCGCGACGATGCGCCCGTCGCGGACCGCGAGGCAGTCACCGTCCCAGCGGCCGTCGCGGTAGACCGGGGCGCCGCGAAGGACGAGGTCGACTGGACGGGTGTCCGGGCTCCGCGTCACTGGCACACCTCTCGGGCTGTCGGCCGCATGGCTGCCGGGCCGCCCGGCTGCTCGCCCACACCCTCTCGAACGTCGGACGGAACCAGCAACCCGACCGGTCAGCCGGTCGCGCGCGTGGGCGGAGGGCCGAGGATCTCGATGTGGTGGCGGGAGGCAGCATGTCCCAGCATGGCCGGGTCGAACGGGGCCGGATCGGGCAGCCGGCGCTCGGTCGCCGGGGCGCCGACCGCCGCAGCGAACGCCTCGAACCCTGAAGGAGTCGTGAGCTGCAGGCATCGCATCGGCTCCTCCTCGGCGACGACGAAGGTGTGCGCCTCGCCCCGCGGAAGCAGCACGAAGTCGCCGGGACGCGCGGCGAGCGCCTCACCGGCGCAGTGGAAGACCGCCGTGCCGGCGAGCAGGTAGAACATCTCGTCCTCGACGGTGTGCCGATGCAGTGGCGGGGCGAACCCGGGCGGGTTGACGAACTCCGCCACGGTGAGCCCTCCGTGGGTCTGCTCGCCGGTGGCCTTCAGCGTCACGAGGTTGGCGAGGAACCACAGCGGCTCGCCCTCGTCGGGTGCCAGGACGTACGGCGCGGCCGGAGCTGTCATGATCGACCCACCTTTTTGGTCAGCACAACGGTATGTTCAATAGTCAGTAAGGTAAGCCGCATGGAGTCCCCTGGCAAGAGGCCCTACTCGTCGACCGTGCGCGCCGAGTCGGCGCGGCGAACCCGGGGGGCCATCGTCTCCGCGGCCACCCGGCTCTTCGTCGAGGGCGGGTACGAAGGCACCTCGCTCGAGGACGTGGCGCGAGCGGCCGGAGTCGCGCGGCCGACGGTGACGGCGACGTTCGGCTCGAAGGACGCGTTGCTCGCCGAGGTGCTCGACCAGGCGCTCGCCGGGGACGACGCTCCCGTGCCCGTGCGAGAACGGCCGTGGTTCCAGCCGGTCTGGAGCGCGACCACGGCCGAGGACGTTCTCGACGCCTACGCCGCGGTCTGCGTCACGATCGCCCGACGCGCCGCCCCGGTGGTCGAGGCGGTGCACCGGGCGACCGACTCCCATCCGCAGATCAGCGCCCTGTGGGAGCGGTGGCTGGCCGGCCGGCGGGCCGGCGCCGCCATGGTGGTCGAGCGGGAGGTGCTCCGTCGCCGGCTCCGTCCAGGGCTCGACGTCGAGGCGGCGATCGACGTGCTGTGGATCCTCAACGACCCCGGCAGCTATGCGCTGATCGTCCAGCGACGTGGCTGGTCCGAGGACCGGTTCCAGCGGTGGCTCGCCTCCTCCATGCGCGCCCTGCTCCTCGACGACCGCTGAGTCCTCCGATGCCGCGGGACGCAGCCCGTCGTAGCGCTGTGGTCAGGCGTGCTCGGTCCAGCAGGCGATGACGCTCGCGGCCACGGCGTAGGCGACGTCGTTCCGGCTCAGCGAGCCGTCGGGGCCGAGATCGCCGTGGAGCGCGGTGGCGTCCACGTGGAGCGTCTTGCCGTCCCGGAGGAAGACGACCGAGCCGTCATCGGTCTCGTACGCCGGCAGCCCGAACGACTCCAGGCCGCGAAGCTTCTGCACCTCGCCGAGCCGGCTCCGCAGCGACTCGAAGTAGTCGCGGCCCGCCTTCGGATCGGTCGCGTCGTGCACCGACAGCACGAGCGGGCCGGCCTCCAGCTCGTACGTGCAGGTGAAGACCGGCTCCGTCCAGGACGGGACCGGGTCCGGAGCGTCGGTGACCGCGAGGATCCGGGTGACGTCCTCGACGACATCCCCGGCGCACACCATGCGCGCCGCTGCGGATGGCCTCCGCGTCTCGGGCTCGGCCATCGCGGAGTCGTCCATCACCGTGCCGTCGGGCATCGTGTGCGTCGAGTGGCTCGAGTCGTGGGTGGTGCCGGCCTCCGAGGCCGCGCAGCTCGTCAGCAGGATGCTGCCCAGCACCGCCAGGGTGCCCAACCAGGTCGTACGACTCATCTGCGGCTCCCATCGCCTCGGGTGTCGTTCCACGTCTGGGTTCGCACACCGATGACCGACGGATTGGACCAATCCGCCGTCGGGCATGCCGCGAACCCCTCCCGAAGGCGCTCGCTCGCACAAGCAGGGAAGTGACGCGCCACACGAGAGGAGATCTCATGGGAAAGTCCATGCGCATGCTCGCACCACTGGCTGCCGCGTCGCTCGCGGTGGTGATGTCGCCGACCGCGGCCTTCGCCGACCACGCCAACGGCTCCTACCAGACCACGCTGGACCCGCTCAACGGTTCGTCGGGTTCGGGCATGGCCTCGATCACCGTCGAGGGTGACCAGGCCACGATCGACCTCAGCTGGAGCGGGCTGCCCGAGACGTTCATGGACGCGCCGTACCCCCACGTGCAGCACATCCACATCGGGGCCGAGGGCGAGTGCCCGCCGGCGTCGGCGGACAAGAACGGTGACGGGATCGTCGACACGGTGGAGGGTGCGCCCTCCTACGGCGAGATCGGCACGACGCTGTCGGTCAGCGGCGACACCAGCGCGGCCGCGGGCACCAACATCAAGATCGCGCCCGGCGGCAGCAGCGTCGACTACCACCGCACCATCACCCTGGACGAGAAGACGCTGGACTCGCTTGCGGGCGGCACCGGTGTGATCGTGGTCCACGGCCTCGACCCGGCCACGCTGTCCAAGGAGGCGGCCGAGGCCAAGAGCAACCTGGTGCCCGAGCTTCCGCTGGCGGCGACGTCGCCCGCCCTCTGCGGGGCGTTGAGCTCGATGCCCGCCGGCGGCGTGGAGACCGGTAGCGGCTCGACCTCCGGCGTGGAGAACCTCGGCCTGTTCGGGGTCGGCGGCGGGCTGCTCGCCATGGCCGGCATCGGCCTCGTCGGCCACCGCCGGCGCGCCAACGCCGAGGCTTCCTGAGCCGTCCTCGGATGGTTCGTGACATGACCGTGAACGGTGGCCGCCGGGGCGGGCTCGTGCTCGCCCTGGTGGCCGCCGTCATCGGCGTCGTCCTCATCGTCCTCGCGGTGACGTCGCAGGAGCCCGCCCCGCCGCAGCTGGACGCCCCGGTGGGGAGGGTCGACGCCACACCGACACCGACCCCCAGTGCTGAAGCCGATCGGGTCCGACCCGCCGAAGAGGTGCCGCTCGGGCCGTCCCGCCCGGTGTCGATCTCGATCCCGGCGATCGGCGTGAGCTCCGAGCTCCTGGCGCTCGGCAAGGCGCCTGACGGCTCTCTCGCCGTGCCGCAGCCAGGGCCGAACCTCGACAAGGCAGCCTGGTTCGAGAACTCACCGACCCCGGGCCAGCCCGGCCCTGCGGTGATCGAGGGCCACGTCGCCACCGAGCAGAGCGGCCCCTCGGTCTTCTTCGAGCTCGCCGAGCTGCGCCCCGGCGACAAGGTCACCGTCGAACGCAAGGACGGCAGCACGGTCGTCTTCCACGTCACCGCGCTGCGTGAGTTCGCCAAGGACCGGTTCCCGACCGAGCTGGTCTACGGCGGCAACGTCAGCGAGCCGACGCTCCGGCTGATCACCTGCAGCAGCTTCGACCCGAGCATCGGCAAGCACACCGGCAACCTCGTCGTCTTCGCCGAGCTGACCAACGTCCGCGGCGCATAGCCCCGGGCTCAGAGCCGGACGTGGTGGTGCCGCTCGCGGGCGTGCGCCGAAAGTACGCGCGACCCCCGACGCCGCGCTGACAGGATGGCGGAGTGTCCCGCCGCCGTGCGCTCGTGCTGCTGGAGTCCGCCAACGTGCTCGGCGGGGTGTCCAACTCGCTGGTGATGATCGTCATCCCCTGGCTGATCCTCGAGCGCACCGGGTCGCCGGCGGCAGCAGGGCTCGCCGGAGCGCTGGCCGGCCTCCCGGGGATCGTTCTCGCCCCAGTTGTGGGGGTGGTCGTCGACCGGGTCGGCCGCAAGGTCGTGTCCGCGGTCTCGGACCTCCTCAGCGCCGTCTCGGTGGCGCTGTTCCCGGTCCTCGACCTCTTCGGCGCGCTCGACCTGACCGCGATCCTGGTGCTGACGGTGCTGGGGGCGGCCTTCGACCCGGCCGGCTACACCGCTCGCAAGGCGCTGATCCCGGACGTCGCCCGCGCCTCCGGGGTCGCCCGAGATGACGTCAACGGCGTGCACGAAGGGGTCTTCGCCGCCGGGTGGGTGGTCGGGCCGATGCTGGGTGCGCTCTGCATCGCCACGATCGGCACGGTAGGAACCATGTGGGTCGCGTTCTCCGCCTTCCTCCTCGCCTCCCTCACCGTGCTGCTCATCGACGTACCCAACCGCGCCGGGCGCGACGCCCTCGCCGTGCCCGCCGAGGTGGGCGCCTGGGCATCGTCGCGGGTCGGGCTCCGCGCCCTCCTCGCGGACCGGCCGGTCTGGCTGCTCACCCTCGCCGTCGCCGCGATCTGGCTGATCTACATGCCCACCGAGTCGGTGCTGCTGCCGGTCCACTTCGAGGACGCCGGGAGACCGGCGGCCTTCGGGGCCGTGATCAGCGCGATGGCGGCGGGCGGGATGGTCGGCGCGTTCGGCTACGGCTGGGTGGCACGCCGGATGAACCGCTACCGGATGACGGCGGTGTTCATGATGCTCACCGCCTTCTCCTACGTCCCGCTGGCCTTCCTGCCGTCGGCGGCGGTGATGTTGCTGCCGGCGTTCCTGCTGGGGCTCGCCTGGGGGCCGCTCGAGCCGTTGCTCAACAGCCTCGTGCAGGACCGGTTCCCCGAGGACCAGCACGGCCGCGTGTACGGCGTACAGCTTGCGATCTTCTACGCCGCTCCCCCGCTCGGCCAGCTGGGCGCCGGCGTCGCCGCCGAGAGGTACGGCGTGCAGCCGGTGCTCTTCGCCGTCGCCACGGGCCTGCTGCTGATGGCGGTGACGGTCAGGTTGGTCCCCGCTCTCCGAGGGCTCGACGTGGTCGAGGAGCCGGCCTGAGGTGGGGAGTGACCCGAAGCGGCCGACGAGCTGCCCCGCTCGGCGAGGTCAGAGTGCGGTGAGCCCGCCGTCGACCACCAGCGTCGTGCCCGTGACGTAGGACGACGCCGGACTCGCCAGGAAGAGCAGGGCGGTGTCCAGCTCACGCTGCTCGCCGAGACGGCCGAGCATGCTGTTGCGAGCGACCATGTCCCGGATGACGTCTTCCCCCTCGGCGGTCATCTCGCTGGCGAAGAACCCGGGGCACAGGGCGTTCACCCGGATTCCCTTGCGCGACGACCACTGCTGCGCCAGGTCCCGGGTGAGACCGATGAGGCCGGCCTTGCTCGCGGCGTACGACGCCTGCGGGAACCGCGGCGCGACCATGCCCAGCACACTGGCGACGTTCACGACGGCCGATCCGGGAGGCATCACCCGAGCGCACGCCTGCGCCATGGAGAACGCCCCCTGCAGGTTCACCTCGAGCACACCGCGGAACGACTCGGGGCTCTCCCGCGAGGCCGGCGTGACCGTCGCCACCCCGGCGTTGTTCACCAGCACGTCCACGCGACCGAACCGCTCGACGGCTGCGTCCACCAGCGCTCGGCATGCTTCGGGAGAGGCGACGTCCGTGGCCCGGGCGAGCACGTCCGCGCCGAGCTCGCGCAGGTCGTCGGCGACCGCCGAGAGCCGATCCACGCGCCGGGCGCCGAGGACCAGGTGGGCTCCGACGCCGGCCAGTGCGCGGGCGAACCCGACGCCGAGCCCGGAGCTCGCCCCGGTCACGACGACGACGCGGTCGTCGAGGCGGAAGGCATCCAACGGGTTCGTCGGGTCCATGGCAGTGGTCTCCGATCGGCGAGCCGGTGGAAACCGGCGCAGTGGATCGGCACCCTAGTTCGACACCGCGGGGCCTGCCAAGAGCGCGAGCGGGTTCGCCGGTTGGCGTGGCGGTTGGCTCAGGTCGGCCGCGCAACTACGGTGACCTGTGTCACCGGACGGTGACGCGCACGACCACCAGGAGGCATGGGCGATGGCGGGTTTCCAGTCGGTCGAGCAGCCCCGCCTTGCCCGGCGCAGCCACTGGGTCGCCCAGCTGCGCCGCCACGCGTTCCAGAGCCCGGACCGGCCCGCCCTGCGCTTCGAGGGCGAGGGGCTGAGCTGGGCGCAGCTCGAGGAGCGGGTGGCGTCCCTTGCCGCCGCGTTCGCCCGGCGCGGGGTCGGCGTGGGGTCCCGCGTGGCCATCGTGATGTCGAACCGGCCCGAGTACGTCGAGATCGTGCTCGCCGCGAACAGCCTCGGCGCGATGGCGGTGCCGGTCAACTTCCGGCTCAGCGCCGACGAGATCGCCTACATCCTCCAGGACTCGGGCGCGACGGTCGTGGCGTGCGACAGCGACTTCACAGAGCCGGTCCGGGAGGCCGTGGCGGGGCTCGATGCCGGGGTGACCGTCGTGGTCCGCGGTGGCGCGGAGACAGGGGAAGGCGCCGAGCAGTACGACGCGCTTCTCTCGGAGGACGGTGCACTCACCGACGCACCCGACGTCGAGGAGTCCACGCCGGCCCTGATCATGTACACCTCCGGGACCACCGGGCACCCCAAGGGTGCCGTGCTCACCCATCAGAACCTGCAGGCCCAGGCCCTCAACGTGATCCGCGCCTGGCAGCTGGTCGACGACGGAGAGGTGAACCTCTGCGCGTCACCGATGTTCCACATCGGGGCGATCGGCGTGCTGGCGCCGATCATGCTCATCGGCGGGTGCACCGTCATCCTGCCCACCGGGCGGTTCGCGCCCGGTCCGGTCCTCGACCTCCTCGAGCATGAGCACGTCAACAGCGTCTTCCTCGTGCCCACGCAGTGGCAGATGCTCTGCAACGACCCGTCGGTGCCGACGCACGACCTCTCCAGCCTCAAGCACCTGTGCTGGGGAGCCGCGCCGGCGAGCGTCACGCTGCTGCAGCAGATGGCCGAGGTGTTCCCCGACGCCGTCAACGTCGCGGTCTTCGGGCAGACCGAGATGTCCCCGGTGACCTGTGTGCTCGGCGGTGACGACGCGCTGCGCAAGATCGGCTCCGTGGGCAGGCCGGTCCCGACGATCTCGGTGCGCGTCGTCGACGACGAGATGCGCGACGTGCCCCGGGGACAGGTGGGCGAGATCGTCTACCGCGGCCCGACCATGATGCAGGGCTACTGGCGCAACGAGGAGGCGACCAAGGAGGCGTTCGCCGGCGGCTGGTTCCACTCCGGTGACCTGGTGCGCGTCGACGACGAGGGGTTCGTCTTCGTCGTCGACCGCAAGAAGGACATGATCATCTCCGGTGGCGAGAACATCTACTGCGCCGAGGTGGAGAACGTCCTGGCCGGTCACCCTTCCATCGCCGATGTGTCCGTCGTCGGGCGGCCGCACCCCCACTGGGGCGAGACACCGGTGGCCGTGGTCGTGCTCAAGGACGCGGCGGACGAGCCGACGGTCGACGAGCTCCGCACCTGGGCACGGGAGCACATGGCGGCGTACAAGCTTCCCACTGACCTCCGTGTGGTGCCCGAGCTGCCACGCAACGCGAGCGGCAAGGTCCTCAAGGGCCCGCTGCGGGAGAGCGTGCTCTGATGGCGGACACACCGCTGTGGCGCCAGCCGATCAACGGCGCCGAGCGAGCGCTGGGGCCGCACGTCGAGGCCCTTGTCCGCTCCGAGGAGTTCGCGATCGCGGTGGGGCTGGCGATGCGCGCACGCAAGGCCGTCGAGCACCGGATCGCGCGGTCCAGCAGCGGGGTGCTGCACCGGCTCAACCTGCCCGCCGCCACCGACGTGACGCGCATCCTCCAGGAGATCGGCCGGCTCAACCGCGAGGTCAGCGAGCTGAAGGTGCAGCTGAGCCGGCAGGAGAAGGCCGCTCCGGAGCCGGGCGGACCCACCAAGCCCGCCACCACGCGGACAAGGAGGGCCAAATCCAGTGGCGACGACCCTCGACCCCGGTGAGCTGGCGGCCCGGGTACGCCGCGACGCCGAGCGGTCGGTCCTGCGGCTGCGCAACGGGCTCAAGCACGCCGCGGGAGTCGGTCGGCCGACCCTGAGCCGAACGCCGCGCGACGTCGTCTGGCGGTCGGAGAAGGCGGAGCTGTGGAGGTACCGCAGCGACGACCGGCAGGTGCGGACGCCGCTGCTCTTCGTGCACAGCCTGGTCTCCCGCAGCTATGTCTTCGACCTGGTGCCTGGCAACAGCGTCGTCGAGGCGATGCTCGGCCAGGGGTTCGACGTCTTCCTCGTCGACTGGGGCGTCCCGGACGAGCTCGAGGCCGCCAACACGCTCGAGACCTACACCGACGGCTACATCCCCCGGATCATCGACCATGTGGCCGAGCTGACCGACTCGGAGGTCAACGTGTTCGGCTACTGCTTCGGGGGCGTCATGAGCATGCTGTCCGTGGCCGGGAACGCGAGCCCTGTGCGCAGCCTGGCGGTCCAGGCGACCCCGGTGGACTGGAGCCGGATGGGACCGTTCACCACCCTGCTCCAGCAGGGGCGGCTGGAGCCGGACCAGGTCATCGACCAGACCGGCAACGTCTCCGAGGACGTGATGCTGAACTCGATGCGTGTGGTGCAGCCCATCGGCGAGATCACCCAGTACGTCGACCTGTGGCAGCACCTCTGGAACGACCAGTACGTCGCGGCGCACCAGGTGATGACCCACTGGGCGACCGACCACATCCCCTTCCCGGGGGCCGCCTTCCGGCAGACCGTCGACCTGTTCGCCCGGCGCAACCTGCTCATGACCGGGCACGTCCCGCTGGGGGGCCGAACGGTCGACCTCTCGGCGATCACCGTCCCGTTCCTCAACATCCTGGGCGAGAAGGACACCCTCGTCCCGGCGGAGTCGTCGATGCCGGCGACCGGGCTGGTGGGCTCCGACGACGCCGAGGAGTTCCGCCACCCCGCCGGCCACGTCGGCCTGGTCGTCGGCCGCACCGCGCACAAGAAGTACCTTCCGGCTCTGGGCGACTGGCTCAGGCGGCACTCCGACCCGGTCACCGAAGGAGACACCCGATGACGAGCGAAAGCATCCCCGTGGAGATCCGCGGGATGACGCCTGAGGACGTGTCGCCGGTCCAGGAGCTCCTCGGACGGATCCCGCAGGGAGAGCATGCGTTCCTCCACGAGGACATCCGGGACCCCCAGGTCGTCGAGGGCTGGGCGCGCGACGCGGAGTCCCCGGACCGCAACCGGCTCATCGCGTTCGTCGACGGAATGCCGGTCGGGATCGCCGCGGTGGTCCGCGGCCGCGGCTGGAGCGGCCACGTCGGGCACCTGCACCTCGTCGTGGAGCCGGCCCACCGCGGCCGCGGGCTCGCGCGCGCCTTGGCTCGGGCGGCGCTCGCCGCCGCCGTGCAGCTGCAGGTCACCAAGCTCGTCGTGGAGGTCGTGGCCGACCAGGAACCCACCGTGGCGATGTTCGCCGGGCTCGGGTTCGAGCCCGAAGGGTTGTTCAAGGACCAGGTCCAGCCCCCGGACGGAGGGTGCCACGACCTGCTGGTGCTGTCGCACTTCGTGGAGGAGATGTGGTCCACGATGGCGACGGTGGGCATCGACGAGGCTGTGCAGACCGGATGAGAGCCCGCACGGTGACCGGCGCGGTGACATCGGCGGCCCTGCTGGCCAAGGCCTCGGTGCGCTTCGAGCGCCCCGACCGGTTGCCCCGCGCGATGATGGCCATGGCCACGCCAGGAAACCTGATGACCCGAGGGCTGGCCGGCGCCACGGCGCGCTACCCGTTGGCTCCCGCGGTGGTGGACGACGACGGCTCGCTCTCCTACGGACGCCTGTGGACGCTGAGCGACGCGGCCGTCCGGGTGCTGCACGACCGTGGTGTGCGCAACGGCGGAAAGGTCGGGCTGCTCGCCCGCAACCACCGCGGCTTCGTCCTCGGCATGGTGGCTGCGTGGAAGCTCGGGGCCGACGTGGTGTTCATGAACACCGGGTTCGCTGGACCGCAGCTCGACCAGGTGCTGTCGTCGGAGGCCGTCGACGTGCTCCTCCACGACGACGAGTTCGCCGACGTCGTACGCCATGGCGACCGGGAGTCGCTGTTGGCAGTCTCGCTCGCGGAGCTGGCGAGCGAAGCCGGGCGCCGGTGGCCGGCGCCGACGCTGGCGAGCATGCGCGAGGGGCGCAGCGTGATCCTCACCTCCGGCACGACGGGGCGGCCGAAGGGCGCGAGTCGCGGCGCGTCGAGCGCCACGCAGGTGGCCGCGCCCCTCCTGGCGTCACTGCCGATCCGCTCCCGGGACACGGTGGTGATCGCGGCACCGCTGTTCCATGCCTGGGGACTGGCCCACCTCGGCATGGGGATCGCGCTGTCGTCGACGGCGGTGCTCGCGCCGTCGTTCGACGCGGAGGCGACCCTGCGCGCCGTGGAGGAGCACCGTGCCGACGCGCTGGTCGTGGTGCCGGTGATGCTGCAGCGGATCCTGGCACTCGGCGGCGACGTGCTCGCCCGCTACGACACCTCGACGTTGCGGTACATCGCCGCCAGCGGCTCCGCGCTCGGGGCGCCGCTGGCCGCCGCGGCGCTCAACCGGTTCGGGCCGGTCCTCTACAACGTCTACGGCTCGACCGAGGTGGCGATCGCGACCGTGGCCCGTCCCCGCGACCTCCGGCGCGAGCCGGGCACGGCCGGGCGCGTTGCCACCGGGAGCGTCGTCCGGGTCCTCGACGATTCCGGCCGGCCGGTCCCCGAGGGCGAGACCGGGCGGATCTTCGTGGGCAGCGGCTCGCGGTTCGAGGGCTATACCGACGGCGGGGGGAAGGAGGTCGTCGACGGGCTGGTGTCGAGCGGCGACATGGGGCACTTCGACCGCAGCGGCCTGTTGTTCGTCGACGGTCGCGACGACGACATGATCGTGTCGGGCGGCGAGAACGTCTATCCGTTCGAGGTCGAGGAGCTGTTGACCGAGCACCCGGAGGTCGCGGAGGCGGCGGTGGTCGGCGTACCGGATCCCGACTACGGCCAGCGGCTCAAGGCGTTCGTCGTACCGGCCCGGGGCGCGACACTGGACGCCGACGGCGTCCGTGACTTCGTGCGCTCCCGACTCGCGCGGCACAAGGTCCCCCGCGACGTGGCCTTCGTCGACGAGCTCCCGCGCAACCCCACCGGGAAGCTCCTGCGGAAGGACCTGGCATGACCGTCGGGCAGCGGCCCACCGAGCTGCCGGTCGTCCTCGCCGGCCGAGCGCTGCAGCTCCTCGAGGAACGGGGGATCACGACGGCACCGTGGTTCGCCCGCACCGTGAACAGCGGCATCAGGTGGGAGGCGTGGGCCCGGCCACTGGTGCAGCGCGGCTCCACTTCGTCCCGGTCGACCACGGTCAACGTGCACGTGACCGGGGACGGCCCGCCGGTGGTCCTCGTCAACGGCTGGACGGCCTCGGGGCTGGTCTGGCCGGAACGGTTGGTCGAGGCGCTCTCGGAGCGGTTCACGGTTGCGCGCGTCGACAACCGGGGAACCGGTTGGTCGCGTCGCATGCCCCGCCCGTACACGATCGCGGACCTGGCCGACGACGTCCGCGCCGTCATCGACGACCTCGACGCCGGTTCCGCCGTGGTGGTGGGGCTCTCGATGGGCGGGATGATCGCCCAGGAGCTGGCACTACGCCATCCCGACCACGTCGCACACCTGGTGCTGCTGGGAAGCCGGCCGCCGATCCCGGAGGTGACCCTGCCGCCGCCGAGGATGAGCACCCTGATGCTGGACAACCCCCGGCCCGGCGAGCCGCTGGACGAGTTCATGCGGTCACGTTGGGGGCTCACGACGGCGCCCGGGTTCGCGGAGGCGCACCCCGAGGTGGTCGACGAGCTGGCCGGTGCCATCGTCGCCCGGGTGACGCCGCGTGGAGCCGTCCAGGACCAGGCGAGGGCCATCGCGGGGTGGTCCGGCGCCCACCGGCTGCGGAACCTCAGGGTGCCGGCGACCGTGGTGCACGGCGAGCTCGACCCGCTCAGCCCCGTCCGGAACGGCATGCGGCTGGCTCAGCTGATCCCCGGTGCGCGCTACGTCGAGCTGGCCGGTGTCGGCCACCTCGTGCCCTACGAAGCGCCTGAGGTGGTGCGGCGCGAGGTCGAGGCGGCCGCGGCCGGGCCGCGTCCTTGACCGTCATGTGGCTCACCACCGCAGCGCGAGGGGCGGTTCAACGGGCGTGCCGACCACCAGCACGTCGATGTCGTGCGGGCGAACCTCCCTGGCCGGCGTACCGCGCCAGCCCACGAGCCGAAGATCACCACCTCCTCGACTCCGGGTATGGCGAACTCCTCGGCGATGACGGCCTTCGGACCGAAGGTGAGGCCCAGCAGCTGCGGCCAGGATGACAACTGGAAACAATGAATCGGCTCAAGCACTGACATCGCACCCACGTCGGCCTGCAGTTCGTCGAATGCTCGAGGTACGTCACACCGCCTGTCGGGCATGCCCGACAGGAAGCACCTTCGCGGCAGTGGTCGGGCGGTCAGGCTCCGAAGCGCTGTTGGGCGGCCTGGCGGGTGGTGTCCAGGGCGGCGCCGATGAGGCTCCAGGAGTCCCCGGCGTCGCGGGCGGCCCGGACGGCGTTGCGCAGCTCCTGCTCAGCAGCGGCGAGGTTCTCGCGCGCGGCGAGGATGCGCCGGAAGTGCGCGGCGTCACGGGCGGGGTGGTCGGCCGGGTTTAGCTGGTCAAGGCCGGTGCGGTCGTGGTCAGACTTGGTCTTGGTCATCTCGTGTCACCTCATTTCAGGTAGTCGTAGAACGTCGGTCGCAGGCGGTCGGCGTGGATGATCCGGGTGGGCTCACCGGCCGGAACGGCGACCAGTTCGACCATTCAGTCCGTGACGGTCCGGACCGATGACCAGGAGCCGCTCCTCGCCTTCGTACTCGTACTCGACCAGTCGTGTCGCGTTCCGCCAGGCGTGGTCGACGTCAGCGTCGTGGATGCCGTGCTTGCTGGCAGACGGCATGACCTCCACATGTCAAGGGTGCCTTGACGACAGACCAGCGTCAAGATTAGCTTGACGCGCGCGCTGGCGATGTAGCCCATTCCGCCAATGCGCCGCATGAGCGTTCCTGTTAGGCGGTCACGACGCCCCGTCCGCCGACTCCTGCCGGTGGCGGTCCAACTGGTCCCGTCTCGTCGCCCAGAGCTGATCAGCCGACCCCTGCTGATGGGCTTGCGAGTGATTTGCGACGGCCCGGATGTTCGCCGCGCACGCCTTCGAGCGGCCGAGGACCGACCCGACGAACAGCGAAGAGGGCGCGGCGTGAGCACCCTTCGACGGCAATCGCGTCGCAAACGTGTCACTCGGAGGCCATGACAAAGGCCCTCCGATCAGCGTTTCGCTGGTCAGGGCCAGGTTGTCGGAGCCGCCTGTCGGAATCGAACCGACGACCTATTCATTACGAGTGAATCGCTCTACCGACTGAGCTAAGGCGGCCTCGCGGCCAGGACGAGCCCGGCCACGCCGGACGAGTATAGAGGCCGGCACGGACCGGGACGAACCCGACCTCAGCAGTCGACGTCGCCGTCCGGCACATCGCCGGAGACGAGATACTTCTCGACCGCCTCGTCGACGCAGTCGTTGCCGGAGCCGTAGCCGGTGTGGCCGTCACCGTCGCGGCGTACGAGCACTCCCGAGGAGAGCGTCGAGGCGAGCGCCTCCGCCCACGCCAGGGGGGTGGCCGGGTCGCGGCTCGTGCCCACCACGAGGATCGGGGCGGCGCCGGGGGCGGTCAGCTCCACCGGCCCCTTGCCGGTGTGCACCGGCCACGAGTGGCACGAGCTGAGCCCGAACGCGAAGGTGCGGCCGAAGGTGGGCGAGGCCTCCAAGAACGACGGCACCAGCCGGAGTGCCTGCTTCGACGTGATCGCATCGTCACGGTCCAGGCAGTTGACCGCGTGGAGCGCCTCGACGGAGTTGTCGACGTAGCCCTCGGGCCCGCGGCTGACGTACGCGTCGGCGAGGGCCAACAGCGCGCGGCCGTTGCCGTCGAGCGCCTGGGAGAGCGCGGTGTCGAGCAGGTGCCAGTTCTGCTCGGCGTACAACGGCGCCCAGATGCCCAGCGTCGCCCACCCCCGGGTCAGCGCCCGCTCGGAGTCACCGGGGATCGGCTGGGCGTCGACCCGCTCGAGGAGCTCCTGGATCGTCCGCATGCCCTCGTCCGCGGAGCCGCCGAGGTAGCAGTCGTCCTCCTCGACGCAGTGCTCGACGTACGCCCGGAGCGCGACCTCGAACCCCTGAGCCTGGATCAGCGCCTGTTGCACGGAGCCCAGCGAGGGGTCGACGGCGCCGTCGAGCACCATGCGGCCGACCCGCTCGGGGAAGAGGTCGGCGTACGTCGCGCCCAGGAACGTGCCGTACGACGCGCCGAAGAAGGCGAGCCGCTCCTGGCCGAGCACCGCCCGGAGCACGTCGATGTCCCGCGCCGCCTCCTCGGTCGACATGTGCCGGGCCAGGTCGCCACTCAGCTCGAGGCACCCGTTCCCGAAGTCGCGCATGAGCGCGTCGCTCATCCGAGCCTCAGGGAGGGTCTCGGGCCCGGGGTCGGAGGCGATGAAGGTGTCGAGCTGGGCGTCGGTGACGCAGTCCACCGGAGTGCTCGCCCCGACGCCTCGCGGGTCGAACCCGACGATGTCAAAGGCAGCGCGGAGCTCGTTGCCGAAGTAGACGTCGGCCCTGGCGGCGTACTCCACCCCGGACGCGCCTGGGCCGCCCGGATTGACGACGAGCGAGCCGATCCTGTGGTCGGCGTGGGTGGCCGGCACCCGCAGGAGGGCGAGAGTCACCCGGTCGCCGCCGGGCTCCGCGTAGTCGAGCGGCACCTGCATCTCGGCGCACTCCATCGTGGCCCGGCACTCACGCCAGCGGATCTCCTGCTCGTAGAAGCGCTCCAGCTTCGCCGGAGTGTCGACGGACGCGGCGACGCCGCCGATGGGCTTGGACTCCAGGGAGGGCCCGTCGCTGAGGACCGAGCATGACGCCAGGGCGCCGGTCACCAGCAACGCTGCAGCCGTACGACGGGCACGGGCCGTGCGGCCGGGTGCGACGGTCACGCGAGTGTTCCCTCTCAGTCGGTCCTCAACGCGACCATCATCGACTCCAGCGCCAACAACGGTGGGACGTTGAACTCGAGCATCCGCTCGCGGGCCTGGTAGATCGCGTCGATCCGGTGGAGGGTGCTCTCCGCGGTGGTCCTGCGGGCGAGCTCCTCGACGGCCGGCCGGTCCTCCTCGTTGACCAGCCCGCCACCGGCGCCGGTCTGCACGAAGAGCACGTCACGGTAGACCGAGAGCAGCTCGGTCAGCGACCTGTCCACGGCGTCGAGCACGCTGCGGGTGAACCTCGCCTTCTGCTCCTTGGCGAGCTCGCCGGCCGCGGCCTTCGCGGACCGCGTCGAGCGCGCCCGTCGGTCCGTGCCGTAGAGCGTGTCGAGGTCGGCTGACTCCTTGGCGGCACTCTCGTCGCTCCGCGCGGTCGCCTCCGCGGTCGCGACCTCGAAGAGGTTCTGCGCCGCCGTCATGCAGGCCCCGAGCGAGGTGAGCCGGGGTGGGAGCTGCACGACCTCGCGGCGCCGTCCCCGCGTCGACTCGTCGAGGGCGAGCGCCTTGGCCCGGCCGATGTGTCCCTGGCTCGCCCGGGCGGCGTGGGCGGCCCGGGTCGGGGAGACGTCGAACCGCTCGGTCAGGAACTCCGCGACCTCCTCGGGCCGCGGGGTGGCCAGGCTGACGTGGCGGGTTCGCGAGCGGATCGTCGGCAGCACGTCGTCGGGCTGGGGGGCGCAGAGAATCCAGACGGTGCGTGGCGTCGGCTCCTCGATCGCCTTGAGCAGCGCGTTGTTGGCGCGCTCGTGGAGCCGGTCGGCGTCCTCGACCACGATCACCTGCCACCGCTGCCGCACCGGCATCAACGTCGAGTCGCGGACCCACTGGCGGGCGCTGTCGACCGAGATGATCATCCGCTCCGTGCGGCGGACGGTCACGTCCGGGTGGGAGCCGGCCAGCGTGGTCAGGCACGCCTCGCACTCGCCGCACCCGGCCGACTCGCACTGGAGAGCCGCCGCGAACGCGATCGCGGCGTTGGAGCGCCCCGACCCCGGCGGCCCGGTGAAGAGCCAGGCGTGGTTCATCCCCTGGCCGGCGGCGGCCTGCTGCAGCGTCTCGATCACCCGGCGCTGACCGACCAGCGAGTCCCACACGGTCACGACCGGCCCTCCTCGAGCGTGGGCAGGACCCGCGTCCTGCCGGTTCGCGTCGCTCCGTCGAGCAACGGCTCGACCCGCGCCCGGATCGCGGCCTCGATCTCCTCGACCGGCTTGCGGGCGTCGACGACCAGGTAGTGCTCGGGGTGGCCCGCGGCGAGCCGGAGGAACATCGCCCGGACCCGCTCGTGGAACTCCAGGGACTCGCCCTCGATCCGGTCCCGCTCCTCGAACCGGGTCAGCCCCGCCTGCGGCTCCAGGTCGAGCAGCACGGTCAGGTGCGGCCGCAGGTCGCCGGTGGCCCAGCGGGCGATCCGCTCGACCTCCTCGTCGGCGAGGTCGCGCCCCGCTCCCTGGTAGGCGAGCGTGGAGTCGACGTAGCGGTCGGTGACCACGACGGCACCCCGCTGCAGCGCCGGCCGCACCACGCGGTGGACGTGCTCGGCCTTGTCGGCGGCGTACAGCAGCGTCTCGGTCCGGTCCGACATCGACCCGGTCGCCGGGTCGAGGACGATCCGGCGGAGCTTCTGGCCGATCTCGGTGTCCCCCGGCTCGTGGGTGAGGAGCACGTCGTACCCCTCGGCGGTGAGCCACGCCTGCAGGCGAGCGGCCTGCGTCGACTTGCCGGCGCCCTCGCCGCCCTCGAGCGCGACGAAGCACCCGGTCGGGGAGTAGGAGCCGGACGGGATGCGGAGGGACTGTCCGAGGTCGGTCAACAGCGAGGGCCCTTCGTGGTCGTCCATCTGACGATAGGAGAGCACACCGACAGCCGTCATCAGCGCGGCCGCCAGCAGGATCGTGACCGCTGCGCCGCGGTAGCTGAACAGCGGGTCACCGGCGCTGTTCACCGGTCCGAACGCCACGACCCCGATCGCGCCGGCCACGAGCGGGGCGACCGCGAGGACCAGCGCGAGCACCAGCCGCACCATCGACCCGACGAACGCGAAGGTCCGGCCACGGAGCTCGTCGGGCACCTCCAGCCCGAGCAGCGTCATCCCGGTCACCCAGGCGGCGCCGGCGAGGAAACCGACGACCACTGCGAGGACTGCGACGACCGGCAGGTGAGGCACCAGCGCCAGCGGGAAGAGCACGACGCCGCAGCCGGTGAGCGCTGCCCCGAAGACCCGCCGCCGGCTGGCTCGGCGGAAGAGCCGCGGCCCGCGCCACAGCCCCAGCCCCATGCCGGTGAAGACGGCGCCGAACAGGACGCCGTACCCCGCGTCGCCGCCCCCGAGGTCCGCCACGTAGGTGCGCGCCAACCCGACCACGACGCCACCCGCGGCGAAGGCGCCGGCCATCCCGATCACCAGCCCGCGCACGACGCGCGTGCGGGCGACGTACGACCAGCCGTGGAGCACCGCCGCGACCATGTTGCCCTCGCCGTGCAGGTCGGCCGGCCCCCGGGGGATCGCGTGCAGCGTCGCGATGACGAGCCCCGAGACGATGAACGACACCCCGTTGAGGTAGAGCGCCACGTCGACCGCCCCCCGCTCGAAGACCCCCATGAGCCCCGGGACGACCCGGTCGACGAGGGTGAGCAGGGAGAAGAGGAGAGCCGCCGGAACCGCGGAGCCGTACGTCGTCGCCAGGCTGAGCTGGTTGGCCGCCTCGAGCCGGCGTCGTGGGACCAGGTTGGGGACGGTGGCGTCCTTGGCCGGACCCCAGACCAGGCTGACCGCCTCGACGAGGACCGTGACGACGAAGACCCACCAGAGCGTGCCGACGAGCGGGATCGTGAGGAAGAGGACCCCGCGGACGTGGTCGCCCCAGATCAGGGTCACCTTGCGGTCGATGCGGTCCGCGACGTACCCCGCGAGCGGGCCGATCACGAGTGCGGGGAGGACGCGGAGGAAGAGCACGCCGGCGATCGCGTAGTTCTTCGCGGCGTAGCCGTCGGCGAGCTGGTTGGCCATCGCGGTCAGCGCGAGGAGCCCGAGCCAGTCGCCCAGGCTGGAGAGGCCGAGCCCGATCCAGAGCCTCCGGAACGCCGGGATGCCCAGCACCGAGCCGGGCACCGAGCCGCTGTCCGCCGTACCTCCTGCACTCACCGGCTCACCCTATGCGTCGCGCCCTTGCGTCATCCGAACCGGTCGCCGGGGCAGCCAACGCGAATGACGTCCGCGCGGGCCCCCCGGAGACGTCATCCGACCTGGTCGTCCCAGCAGCCAACGCGTATGACGTCCCGGGGGGCCCGGGGTCCGGACTTCTTCGCCGCGGCCTTCTTCTTGGTGGCTGTCTTCTTCGCCGCGGTCTTCTTGGTTGCAGGCTTCTTCGCCGTCTTCTTCGCCGCGGACTTCTTCGCCGGGCCCTTGGC
>DASSBB010000094.1:0-35193 GCA_035699145.1 Marmoricola sp. | reverse complement strand
ATTGGCCGCGTCACATGGTGCGCGGCCAATCGGACGAGGCGGGTGGGGGGTGGCTCACGCCGGCGGGTAGCCGCTCTCCTTGAGCAGCTTCGCGAGGTGGACGGCGTTCGCTGCGGCCGTCTTCGTGGTCGACGCGGTCTTCTCCGGCGTCTCGTCGAGGTCCTGGTAGTCCGTGCTGTGCATCGCCTCGCCGACCCAGTAGGTGCTCCCGTTGGCCGGGATCGAGAACCCCACGTCGTCGAGGGCCTGGAGGCACTCGGCGGTCACGTGGTGGGCGCCGTCCTCGTTGCCGACGACGCCGACGATCGCGACCTTGCCGAAGGTGTCCATCCGGCCCTGGTCGTCGGTCTCGGAGAGCTCGGCGTCGAGCCGCTCGAGGACCATCTTGCAGACCGAGGCGGGCTGCCCCATCCAGATCGGGGTCGCGATGACGAGGATGTCGGCCGCCAGCATCTTCTGCCGGATCGCCGGCCAGCCATCGCCGTCGCCCTCGTCGGTGGTGACCCCGAACTTCACCCCCTCGTCGACGACGCGAACGACGTCACCGGTGACGCCGCGGGCGGCGAGCTCGGCGCCGATCTGGCTGCCGAGCAGCGCCGAGCTCGACTCGGAGGGGGAGGGCTTCAAGGTGCAGACAAGGGTCAGCGAGGTCAGGTTGGTCATGCACGGACCTTCCCCCGTCGGGGTGGGGACAACCCTGGGAGCCACGGCTAGCGTCGTCCCATGCGCCTGCCCTCGGTCCCGGGTCCCCGCGACGTCCTCGTCCTCGTCGAGCGCGGGGCGGAGGCGATCGAGCTGCTGCTGGCCTCGGTTCCTCGGACGAGCAGCCTCCTCGACGAGGTCGAGCGGCTGCTCGGCGCCGCCGGACGGCTCCTGGCCGACGCGGCCCGGTTCGTCGACGACGGGGGACAGCTGGTCGCCGACGCCGGGCGGCGGGTCGCCGACGTCGACGCGCTGATCGCGCGGATCGAGGGGACGCGGAGCGAGGTGGAGGCTCTCGTCTCGCGGACAGAAGGCACGCGCAGCGAGGCCCACGCGGTCATCTCGCGGATGGAGGGCACGCGGAGCGAGGCCGACGCGGTCATCTCGCGGATGGAAGGCACGCGGAGCGAGGCCGACGCGCTCACCTCGCGGATGGAGGGCACGCGCAGCGAGGCTCACGCGCTCACCTCGCGGATGGAGGGCACGCGGAGCGACGCGGAGGCTCTCATCGCTCGCGCCGAGGAGCCGGTACGCCGGACCAACGCGCTCGTCTCTGCGCTGGAGCCGTCGCTGACGGCACTTCAGCCGACGTTGGAGCGGCTCGCCGAGACGACGAGCCCGCGCGAGGTCGACGCCCTCGTCGGGCTGGTCGACCGCATGCCGCTGCTCGTCGAGCAGCTCGAGCGGGACATCCTGCCGATGCTGCGCACGCTGCAGAGCGTCGCCCCCGACCTCCACGACCTGCTCGACGTCTCCAGCGAGCTCAACGAGCTGCTCACGAAGATCCCCGGCATGGGCCGGATCAAGCAGAAGGTCGAGGAGGAGCAGGCCGAGAACGGCGACTGAGCAGCCAGGCGACGCCGAGGACCGGCAGCACGACCGGCAGGTAGCCGTACCCCTGGCCGAACGTCGACCACACGGTCGCGTCGGGGAACCACTCCGGTCGCAGGACGCTCACCGTGCCGACCGTCAGCACCCCGGCGAGCTCGACGGCGACCGCCGTCCAGGCCACCCCGCGGGACCACGGCACTGCCTCGGCGAGGCCGAGGGTGGCGGCGACGTAGACGAGTGCCGCCAGGCCGGAGAGCGCGTAGGGCACCGGCGCCTCGTCGGCCTTGGTCAGCAGCTGGACGGAGCTGCGCCCGATGGCGGAGATCGCGAAGACCGCGTAGACCGCGACCAGGACCCGGCCCGGACCGTTCTTGGTGGACCGGCGTCCCGGCTCAGCCACCGGCAGTCCAGACCTGCTCGAGCCGGAGGATCAGGAACGGTACGACGAGCGTGGCCACGACCAGCACCGCGGTGCCCGACCTGGTCGGCTCGGCCAGCGCCCACAGCGTGCCGAGCGGGAGGATGAGGAGGATGCCGACGAGATAGCCGACGAACGTGAACGCGACGACGTCCTGGTCGCCGGCGACCAGCTGGACGACCCCCACGACGAGCTGGACGAACAGCCCCGCCTCGAGGAGGACGAGCCCGCCGAGGAGCCAGAGGGTCGGCTTGCGGTCGACGACCATGTGACCGACCGCCACGAGGGCCAGCAGCAGCGAGGCGGCGGCCAGGCCGACCTGGAGCGGCTCGATCACCGAGGACCGCTCCCCAGGGGAAGCCGCACCCGGAACGTGCTGCCCTCCCCCGGTTTCGACTCGACCCCGATCGAGCCGCGGTGCCGGTCGACGATGCGCCGCACGATCGCCAGTCCGATGCCGGTGCCGGGCACCCTGTGGGCGACCGGGTTGGAGGAGCGGTCGAACTCGTCGAACAGCGTGACGAGGTCGTGCTCGGCGATCCCGATGCCGGTGTCGGTGCAGGTGAAGACCGCATGGGGGCGGCCCGTGGCTCCGGTCTCCTCGAGCTCGAGCTCGAGGTCGATCCGACCGCCGGAGGGGGTGTACTTGACGGCGTTGCCGACGACGTTGGCCAGCAGCCGCGCCAGGTCGTCGCGCTCGCCTTCGACGACCACGTCCCGTCGTACCGCCCTCGCGTCCAGCGTCAGCCCGCCGCGGGCGGCCTGGATGGCGAGCAGGTCGCGGGTCTCCTCGATGAGCGCGCTGAGGTCGACGCGGTTCGGCAGGAACGGCCGCCGCGGGTCGTTGACCTTGGTCAGCAGCAGCATGTCCTCCACGAGCGTCTGCAGCCGCCCGACGTTGCGGGCGATCGCCTCCACGCTCTCCGGTGCGACCTCCTCGTCCTGGAGGAGCTCGACGTGGCCCCCGATCGAGGTCAGGGGGTTCTTCAGCTCGTGGGTGATCGTCGCGATCATCTCGCCCTTGTAGCGGTCGAGCTCCTGCAGCTCCGCGACGAGCAGCCGCTCGCGCTGGTAGAGCCGCGCGCGGTCGACCGCACGGCCGATCTCGCGGCCGACCACGAGGGCCGCCTCGTCCTCAGCCTGCGTCCACCCGGTCACCGGCGCCGCCCGGACGAACGTGAGGTAGCCGAGGCAGTGGATGCCGGCGCCGAGCGGCACGATGACGAGCGTGTCGCCGTCGAGCGAGGAGAGCAGCAGGTCGACGAGGGCGCGCTCGCCGGTGTCGACGAGCCCCGCGGAGGTGTCCACGAGAGGGTCGATGACACAGGTCCGGTGCTGGGACCAGCAGGTGCGGGCGATCCGCTCGCCGACCTCCAGCATCCGGTCGTTGACGTCCGTCGCGTCGGTCGCCGCGGCGATGCGCGGCCGGGCGCGCTGGACGAGGTCCGGGGGGTACGTCGCTCCCCCGCGGGCGAGCTCGTGGCCGTGGGCGCCGTCGTGCTCGGCGTCGAAGACGCGGATCAGCACCCGGTCGCACCGGAAGCCGTCGACGAGGGGCCGGAAGGCCGTGTCGACGATCTTGCCGAGGTCGAGCTCGCGCGAGGCGGTCTCCACGATCCGGCGGGTGGCGCCCGCGAGCCGGATCCGCTCCCTCAGCCGCTCCCGCTCGGTCGCGTGGTGGATGGCCAGGCCGGCCTGGACGGCGTACATCTCGAGGACCTGGCGGCTCAGGGCGCCGGGGCGCATCCGGTCGACGGGGAGGTCGACGCTCAGCACTCCGACGAGCTCACCGGTGGGACCGCGCAGCGGGCAGTAGAGGGCGTCGAGCGGGTGCCAGGCGTCGGGCAGGTCGAGCGGCTCGAGGTCGGGGATCCAGCTGCTCTCCGCGTCGTCGGGGAGCCGGTCGTGCGGGACGAAGCGGAGCATCCCCCACTCGTCGGCGATCTCGAACTCCTCGATGAACTGGGCGAGCGGCATCCGTCGGGACTTCAGGGTCCGGACGGCGTCCTCGTCGCCGGCGACGGCGACCGCCTCGACGAACCCGTAGGGGTCGACGATGTTGATGACCGCGACCTGGAACCCGAGGACGTCGACGACGCCCTGCGCGGTGGTGTTGAGGACCTCCTCGAGGTCCTGCACGGCGTGGACCGTCGTGATGAGGTCGTGGAGGTTGCGCAGCGCCAGGACCTCACGGGACGTGCCCGTCAGCTCTGACATGCTCCGGTCCTCCTCCTGGTCACCGTGCTGCACCAGGGTAGGTCGGCCCACCGACGATCCGCGCCCAAGTGGCGAAACCTTGGGAAAGCAACCGAATCGTTCGCGCTGGATCGGTCACTCGCCCTGCTGCCGCTTGAGCCGGATCACCGACTCGACGTCGAGGTCGTGGTCGTGCCGCCACTCCTCGAGCCGACGCAGGTCGCGGTCGAGCGCGGCCGGCTCGCGGCGGTGGTGCCACCGGAGGGCGTCCTCGGCGTAGGCGATGAAGGCGATCGGTCGCACCCTGCGGATGGCGTCGAGCGCGCCGACCGCGTCCCACCCGAGAGCCAGGAGCACCGCGAACCCCAGCGACGGTCCCCGGTTGATCCCCATGTGGCAGTGGGTGAGCACCACCCCACCGGACTCGAGAGCCTCGATGGCGTAGTCGACCCCGGCCTGGAACCACTGGGCGGGCACGGCCTGGCCGGCGTCGTCGATGCCGTGGTGGAAGTACTCGAGGCCGGGCAGCAGCTCGACGACCCAGTCCTGGTCCGACCACTCGACCCGGACGTCGATGATGTGGGTGACCCCCGCCTCGTGAAGCTCCATGACCTGTTCCGCGGCGAGCTCACGCGACCGGTAGTCGAGGTCGCCGCCGATGAGGAGGGTGTCGGTGACGAAGTGGGCGTTGGCGGACGAGAGCAGGGGCAGGTCGCTCATCGCCCTCCGCGGGCCTTCGCGCGGCCGGCCCGGCGCCGGTGCGGACGGTGCGTGACGACCGGTGCGTCGGCGTCCATCAGCGGCTCACCGACGAGGTACTGCGACAGCAGGCTTTCGTGGCTGTGGTCCTTCGGCCGTGGTCGGACCGGCGGCGGGATCTCGCGTCCCTCGGTGGCGTCCCAGAACCGGTCGGCGACGGCCCACACCCGGCGCGCGGTGTGGCCGAGGAGCCCCCGGTGCGGGAGGTAGGGGTGGCCGCGGGTGGGTGCCCTGAGCTCGGCCCGGTAGACCCGGTCGGCGAGTGCCTGCGACACGTCCGGTGCCAGGTCGGCCGTGACCTCACGGGTCAGCGCGAGCTCCTTCTCGTTGTGGCTCGCCAGCTGGCGTCGTACGTCGCCCCAGACCTCGGCCCACGGCACGTGCGCCATGTGGAGCTCGCCGTAGCACCGCGCCTTGAGCCGCACCAGCGCCTGCTCGAGCAGCCGGGCCTCGTGCAGGTAGCTCGTGACCCGCTTCCGGCCGTCCGGCATCCGCCGCGCCACCTCGGGGAGCAGCGCCTCGTCGACCGCGGCCAAGTGGCGGCTCGTGGCCGCCATGAACGCGTTGACGCGGGCGCGGGCCGCGCGTGGGTGCTCAGGCTCCTTGCGCGGGCGGGTCGCCTCGTCCAGCCGCTGGCGGAGGGACTGGTGGGTCGCCTCGACCGTCACGACCAGGGTGTTGGGGTTCATCTGGCATCACCTCGCCCGTTCCGCGAGGCCGGGCGCCTCGCACCCCCGAACCTCCAGTCTCTCCCCGCCGTCCATCCGGGACAAGGCTGCCTCCCCGGAGCGGACCTCAGGCAGCGCCGCCGGCGGCGAGGGCAGGACCCGCTCGGCCGGTCACCGCGACCGGCGGCCGTCGGCCGAGGAAACCCGCCAGGCGGTCGCTGGGCGAGGCGTCGGGAGGGACGGTGATGCGCGGGCCGAAACGCGAGCCGCGCGCATCATCGAGGACGAGCGCGGATGCGAGCTCGTAGACGTCGTTCGCGAGCTCCGCCGGGGTGGCATGGCGCGGATCGCGGGCGACGCCGATGTCCCAGCCGTGCATGGTGAGCTCGATGGCCCCTGCGTCCGCCGCTGAGGCAGTGGCTTCGGTCGGGGCGGCGGTCGACAGCGTGGCCGCCAGCCTCTCCATCGACGCGTAGGCGACGGACACCGGGGCAGGAGCGTCGACCCGTGGCGGGTCCGGCATGGCGAGGTCTCCCGTCTCCGCCAGTCCCACGAGCCCGTCGGCCGAGTCGGCAACATGGAGGACCAGTCTGGCGAGGTCCCAGTCGGCGCACGGGGTGCGGAGCCGCAGGTCGTCGCTCGGGAGCGCCGCCATGACGTCGCGGGCATAGTCGGCCGCCCGACGCAACAGTTCGATGCTCATGCGCTTGCCGCCCGTGGCATCTCCCAGGGAGCCGTCGGGAGCACGTCGCCGGTCTCCAGCAGGGACTTCAGATTGGCGAGTACGGCGGGCCAGCCGCTCGAGATCCCGTTCAGCATGTCGACGTTCGGCAGGTTCTCGTGCGTCACGGTGAGCCGGACGATGTCGTCGTGGGGCTCGACCAGGAACGTGACGACGGAGGGGCCGCTCGACCGCTCCTCGTCCGAGTCCTCGAAGGTGACGACGAGCCGGGTCGGCGGTTCTGCCTCGAGCACCGTGCCGACCACGTCGACGGCGTCGGAGCCGTCCACCCGCCGGTGCTCCCAGGGCGACCCGGCCTGCCAGTCCGAGATGTTGGCGTGCCCCCAGTAGCGCGCCGTCAGGTCCGCGTCGGTCAGCGCCTGCCACACCTGCTCGGCTGCCGCGCGGATGTAGGTCACATAGACGTACGTCGGCACGGGTGCCGTGGACTCTGTCATTGCGTACTCCTCTGCTTGGTGTCGGATGGTGGTGAGCGCGGCCAGTCGAGGCGCGTCGTACGCCGCGATCCACCGCTCCGCGATGTCGTGGATCGGCGCGGGGTTGAGGTAGTGCAGCCGCTCGCGCCCGCGCCGGACGACCGTGACGAGGTTGGCCTTCGCCAGCAGGTCGAGGTGCTGCGTCGCCGACTGACGCGCCATCTCGAGACTCCGGCAGAGCTCGCTGAGCGTCTGACCGTTCCGCTGACGGAGACGGTCGAGCAGGAGGCGCCGGGTCGGGTCAGCCAACGCTTTGAACACCGGGTCCAAGGTGTTCTCGTCGGCCATGTGACCATCATGCAGGTATCTACCTGCATGTGCAAGGGCGTGCGGGTCGAACTGGTCGGGTTCCGGGCGGTTCCCGCTCATGGGTGGGTCCGCAGGTGCTGGAACGTGGCACCGGTGAAGAGCCACGCCGCGGTGAGCACGACGTAGAGGAGGGCGGTTCCGAAGTCGGTCATCAGGCAGGCGGCGGTGCCGAGCAGCGCCGCCGCGCAGCCGACGCTGGCCCTTGCCCAGCCTCGCTCGGACGCCTTGGCGTGGCGGCGCGCGAGCACCAGCAGGAGGAGCACCCAGGAGACCATCGAGAGCGCGAAGCCCAACCCGTGGAGGTTGCCGTGGGCGCTGACCGTGTCGGGCAGGCCGGTCGGGGCGCCTTCCGGAAAGCCGTTGGACGGGTCCAGGGTGAAGATGCCGGCGACGACCTGGCCGACGCCGTCGACGGCGAGGAGGACCGCGGCGGCGGTGCCGAGCCGTCCGGGGAGGTACGAGCGGAGTGCGGTGGCGGCGACGAGGTTGAGCAGCCCCATCACGACGAAGTTCGTCTGTTGGATCGGGCCGGTGTCGCCGATGCTCAGGTAGCTGAAGGCGTGCCGCGTCAGGTCGAACCCCGGGTTGAACGGCATCTGGGCGAAGCTGACGAGGAGGAACAGGGCCGGCGAGAGCACCCCGGCGGCGAGGCGTAGCGATCCGCTCGGAGGCCGCGCGGTCGTGGTCCGGGCGGAGGCGGTTGGTGTCTGGGTCATGGTGGGCTCCGGGTTGGGGTGTCGGTAGGCGGGATCAGGCCGCATCGGCCACGACGTCCACTCCTCGAAGGTCTTGAGGCCCAGGAGCAAAGCGTCGAGGGAGATGAAGAAGCTGCCGGTGATGGCGCGCATGGTGGTTCCTTTCGTTGGGAAGGTGGGTCAGCGGCGGGTCCGGTCGGGATGCGGTACGACCCCCCAGAGGTAGAGGCAGGTGGTGGCGATCCAGCCGTAGGCGGCGAGGACAGCCACCCACAGCAGCGCGATGCCGAGAGGATGCTGGCCGAGCGCAGCACCGCCGAGGAACCCGACGAGCGCGGTGAGCGCGAGGGCGCGAGAGCCGATGCTGTGCCTGTCGTCGCCGCGGCGTGAGGACCAGCGCGCGAGCGTGATGCCGGCTGCGGTGAGGCTGAGGAACTGGACCAGCCCGAAGACCATGTGCAGGATCCCGGAGGCGGTGACGACCTCCTCCATGCCGGCGGGGAAGCCGTGCATCGGGTCGGGTGCGAAGGCGCCGCTCCCCAGCATTCCGACGCCGAACACGGCGACGAGAGCCCCGGCACGGGTGTGGGTGGAGTCGTAGGCGACGGCTCGGCTGATGCCGATGGCGGCGACCAGGCACAGCAGGCCGCTGAGCAGCAGGTTGGTGCGCTGCATCCAGCCGCCGTCACCGAGCATCAGCAGGCTCAGCGCATGCTCGGTGAGGTCGAAGCCGTCGCGGGTCAGGGCGAGCGTGATGCCGGTGACCAGGTAGATCGGGCCGGCCAGGACGCCCCAGCCGAGCATCGACCGGGTCACCGCAGCCGGTGTGTCGAGCTCCCGGCTGTCACTCGGGCGGGTGGTGGTCATCGGGTCTCCTCCTGGTCGGTCGGCTCCGGAGCGCGGGCGCCGTACTTCTCCTTGCTGGCCACGCCCACACGTCGAACGGACAACCCCGGCTTCGACATGGGAGCGCGGGATATTTCGGAGCAGGCGTCGAAACCGCCGAGGCTCGTGCGACGTCACTGCATGTCGATGACCGTCCCGCCCCGACTCGTCGCCGCCCTTCTGGCCGCCTTCGTCGCGGTCGTCCTGGCCCAGGACGCGCTCCGCTCCGACGTCTCGGAAGTGGAGCACTGGGTCAGCCACCTGAGCCTGGGACCGGACGGCTGGGTCAACATCGCCGCCCTCACCCTCGCCGGGCTGGCGACCCTGGCCCTGCGACGGCCGGTCCGCGACCGGAGCGGACGGCGCTGGTCCGGCCGGTGGATCACGGTCGCCGGTGTCGGACTGGTCCTCGCCGGGGTCTTCGTCAGCGACGCCCCGCCCGGCACCCGGTACGACGAGGCGGTGACGTGGCACGGCGTCCTTCATGAGGTCGGTGGCGGGCTCACCTTCGTCGGGCTCATCGCGACGTGCCTGGTCACGCGCAGGATGCTCTCCCACCGGTGGGGGCTCCTGGCAGCAGTGGTGCTGGCCGTGGCGTGGGTTGGCGCAAGCGTGATGGCCGGGATCTCGTACGCCGACGGCGGCCCGGCGTTGCCCTCCGGGATCGCTGAGCGGGTCGCGCTGTTCACCGGCATCGCGTGGCTGATCGCACTCGGCCTCCATCTTCACCAGGAAGACCCCGAAAGGAGAGAAGCATGAGCTTCCAGGGCTATCTCGACACCATCCGGACGAGGACCGGGCTCGGTCCCGACGACTTCGTCCGCGAGGCCCGTCGTCGAGGGCTGAGCGGCCCGGACCTCAAGGCCGCCGACGTCATCTCGTGGCTCGCGGCCGACCACGGGCTCGGCCGCGGGCACTCCATGGCTGTCGTCGCGGTCCTCAAGGACGCGCTCCCCGCCAGCGCCACCGGGGCCACGGACGACGGAGTCGCCGCGGTCTTCTCCGGTCGGCGCGGGGCGTGGAGGGCGACGTACGACGTGCTCTGTCAGCACGTCCATGCTCTCGGGGGCGACACCGGTGTCCAACCCACCAGGGCGTACGTCGGCTTCACTCGCGCGGGCCGCAAGTTCGCCCTCGTGGCGCCGCTCATCGAGCGGCTCGACATCGGCCTCAAGCTCGACCCGGGCGTGGTTCACGAGCGCCTGGTGCCCGCCGGCACCTGGAACTCGATGGTCACGCACCGTGCGACGCTTCACGGCGCCGAGGAGCTGGACGCCGCCCTCCTTACCCAGCTCGGCGCAGCCCACGAGCACGCCGGGCGATAGCCCGAGGACTCCGTCCGACGGCTCTCGATCGCGCGGCTGCGCCTCAGGCTGTGACGGTGGCACCGCTACGGCGAGCAGCGACGATGCCGGGCACGCCGTGCGGATACTGGACGGAGCGGGCAGGCGGCCTGTCCGCGAGGTGACCGACGGGTTCCGAGCATGGCGGTGATCGACGACGTCCGAGCGCTGGGTGGGGAGCTGGAGCGCTCCTACCCGGTGTACGTGCGCGGCCGGCTGAAGTTCCGGGTGAACCAGATCGTCTACGTCGCGTTCTCCCTCGACGAGAGCGTCATGGGTTTCGCGTTCCCCAAGGAGGAGCGGGCAGCACTCGTCGAGAGCGAGCCTCGCAAGTTCCAGGTGCCGGCGGCTTCGGACCTGCGCTTCAACTGGGTCCACGCCGACCTTGCGGCGCTGGACCCGACGGAGGCGCGCGAGCTCGTGGTCGACGCCTGGCGGATGGTCGTCCCCCAGAAGCTCGCCCGTGCCTACGACCTCGCCCATCCGGACGGGCCGGGCTGAGGCCGGACCTCACGGTCGAACGTCAGCCGGGGCCCATGTCGACGAAGCGCGCGGCGTCGTACTGCGGTGTGACCGCGGAGCCCCCGGTGCGGGAGGTAGGGATGAGCGCGAGAGTGGGCGGTGAGGGCGCCGCCAGGTGTCGGAGGACGGCGCTGGTGGAGCGGATCCGCGTTGGGTCGCGGTCAACCCCCGCGCAGGAACCGGCGGCGGAATTCGGATGCACGCCCGGGATGCTCTCGGCCGGCGTCCGCGCTTGTCGCGCGCAGGCGTCGCTCGGCCTCGGAGGCGCGCTGGTTCTCCGCCCGCACGTCGCCCAGTAGCTGCGCGAGGAGCGGCAACGCCACGTCGAGCACCTCGGCGTCCGTGACGTCGTCGGGATGCACGGCGTCGGCAGCCGGCTCGGCCGAGGTGAGGTCGTCCAGGTCCCCCACCACGTCATAGCCGGCGGCGGTGAGTGACTTCACCGAGGACTCCGACCGCGTCCGCAACGCGTCGACGTCGCGCTCCCGCAGACGGATCTTCCTCCCACCGCGCGGACCGAGCAGGTCGTGGGAGAGGTACCGCTGAATCCACCGGTAGGCCTCGCTCCAGTGGCTGGTGTCGGCGTCCAGCGCGTCGCGAAGCCGGGGGCCCGCCAGCTGCAGCAGACGGGCGGCCTCCACGCTGACCGACTCGCGGGTCTGGCTCACCTCGGTGTCGCAGGCATCGGCGGGGAAGCCGCATGCCTCCGCGAACCGCCGCCACAGCAACGTCGGTTCCGAGCCGGTCGGTGGGACCGTGACCACGTGCAGGTGCTCCGCCGGCAGGTCGTTGCGCCACCGTTCGAGGACCAGAGCCGGGTCCAGCACCGACCACCGCCACCGACCGCGGTCGGTCTCGAGTGAACTGACGAACTCCTCGAGCCGGGTGGAGATCCCGAGCTTGAGACTCTCCTGCCACGCGGCGGGCACCTGCGCGACGAAGTCGCGAGCGGTGAAGACCACGTGCTTCTCGACATCGCCGAGCTCGCTCAACGCGCGACGCGCGCTGCGCGCGTTCGCCATGCAGAACCACTCGTTGCTGAGGACCACGGTGCCCGGCCACGCCTGGGATTCCGCCACCAGCCGCTCCCAGTCCACGCGGTGCGGACCGTTCGGCGGTTGCCGGATGCTCGTGGCGGCGGAGGCGTGGAGGCGTCGGCGCCCGGGGACGAGGACTCCTGCCTCCGCCAGCGGCGCCTGGTTCTGGAACAGCAGCCTCTGCAGGTACGTCGTTCCGGTCTTCGGGGCGCCGATGTGCAGGACGATCCGTAGTGCCATGGGGCGGCCCTTCGCCGGCGGAGAATCGGTCCAGCCGCACCGGCCGGCTCACGCGGCCCTGAGGACGGCTCGGGCCGAGTGTAGACCACGTGCAGTGGCAGCACTCGCCCCGAGGAGCTGGTCGGGCTCGCCTCGGCGGCGCCCGGGTGCGCCCACCTCTCGGGAGCAGCTGAGTGGCGTCACCTCGTGCGAGTCAGCCGTGGGCCATGTCGACGAAGCGGGAGTAGTGCCCCTGGAACGCGACGACGACGTCCCGGGTCGGGCCGTTGCGGTGCTTCGCCACGATCAGGTCGGCCTCGCCCGGCCGGGTCGACTCCTTCTCGTAGACGTCCTCGCGGTGGAGCAGGATCACCATGTCCGCATCCTGCTCGATACTGTTCTTCAGATTCATCCCGTTCGCCACGAAGTTGTGGACCCCCATGACCGTGGCGTCGTACACCTCCTGCGGGCCGACGAGCTCGATCGAGCGCACCGAGTCCCACAGCACGTCGTTGGTGGCCAGCACGTCGAGCTCCGCGTCGCCGAGCACCTCGGCGACCCGGTGCATCCGCTGCCGGCTCGGCGCGCTCTTCGCCGTCGTGCTCAGCCTTGCGCGGCTGGCCCTCAAGGCGGAGAGCTCCCGCTGGGACAGGGCGGAGTCGTTCAGCACCCTCTTGACCCGGTCCCAGACCTCGACGGGGATGGTGTCGAGGTCCGTGTTGGGCCGGATGGCGAGCAGATGCTGTGCCAGCACCTTGGCGGGCCCCCCGCGCTCGCCGTGGACGCCGATCTCCTCGAGGAACCGCAGCTGGTTCTCGGCACCCGTGACGTGGAGGTGGTAACCGTCGCGGTGGCCGGCCTTCTTCACAACCTTGATCCCGGTGAACACGTTGTAGCGCTGGAGCAGCCTGGCGACGTCATCCACCAGCCGGCGGCTCGGCGAGGCGTAGTAGATCCGGCCCTGGCCTGCACCCGGGGAGTGGACCCAGCCGTCGGTCGCCCACAGGTGGCGGAGGAAGAGCCCGACCTGCTCCTTCGGCAGCGAGAACACCCAGTCGGGCACGAACTTCTCGTGGCTGCGCAGCCCGAGAAGTCCCATCCCGTCGAGCCACTCCGCGATCGGGTTCCGTCGGCCGTGGGTCAGGTGGTGCGGTGACGGGAGGCGGAGGGTGGCGACGCGGGCGGCGTCGTGCTCGTCCCGCACGGGGGTGATGCCGAACAGGTGCCAGGCGGCCGACTCGACCGTCGCAAGGCAAGCCTCGTCCTGGCTGGCGTAGCGGATCGGCCGCCGCTCAAGGAACGAGCTGTCGCCGATGAGGTGCGCGAGCAGGGCTACCTCGTGGTCGTCACGGGGCGTGACCTGCAACGGGGGCGGCACGTGGCGCACCACGCCGATGCGCGCACCCTCGGTGAGCTCGCCGAGCGGCTTCCACCCGTCGTAGGTGAGGAACGGGTGGTTCGCCGTCGCGCGGATCTTCCGGCCGGACGTCAGCGTGAGCTCGTAGACGTCCTTCACGCCGCTGGGGAACGCGTGGGTCATCGTCCGGGGGACGAGCTTGAGCCGGTCGTCGAGCGCCCAGACCGGGATGTCCCGAGCGCCGCTCTCCATCAGCTCCCCGATCGTCACCTCGGCGTTGGTGTCCGCCCGCATGACCCGGGTGTCCGCGGTGACGCATCCCGACTCGCGGAGGTCGGAGAGCATCGGCCGCTTGTCGGAGCGCTGCTCCGGGCCACGGTTGAGCTGCGAGAGCGCGACGACCGGGACGTTGAGCTCCTTGGCCAGGAGCTTGATCTGGCGGGAGAACTCGGAGACCTCGAGCTGGCGGGACTCGACCTTCTTGCCGGAGGTCATCAGCTGCAGGTAGTCGATGACGATGAGCCGCAGGTCGTGGCGCTGCTTGAGCCGGCGGGCCTTCGCGCGGATCTCCATCATCGTCATGTTGGGGCTGTCGTCGATGAAGAGCGGCGCCGCGGAGACCTCGCCCATCTTGCGGGCCAGCTTCGACCAGTCGTCGTCGGTCATGTGGCCGTTGCGCATGTGGTTGAGCGGGATCTTCGCCTCCGCCGAGAGCAGTCGCATGGTGATCTCGTTGCGGGTCATCTCGAGGCTGAAGATGACCGACGCCTGGTTGGCCTGGATGCTCGCCGCGCGGCACAGGTCGAGAGCCAGCGTCGAGTTGTGCGTCGGGATCATGGAGCGGCCGGCCAGGTAGAGATGGTCCTCGTTGTCCACCTGCACACACCGGACCGGCACTGAGTCCACCGGCCTCACCTCGACGATGTACCGACGTCCGATGCGGACAGTGGTGCTCGGACGAGTCTCCTTGTGGAGCACCGCCTTGCGATGAAGGCGGAACACGTCGTCGCAGGTGGAGAACGTGAGAATGTGCGCGGTCGAGGACGCCTCCGACCGGCCACGCACCCGCTTCCGGGTGCGACTGCACCGGTAGCCCAGGCTCACGATCAGCTCGTAGGCATCATCCGCCAGCCGCGCGCTCGTCACGCATAGCTGCACCGATCCACTCTGGCGGACGACCGTGCCATCCGTGTCCAGCAGCCCGGCAAGGAGATCCCGCCTCTGCTGCATCGACCCGCGGAGGTAGTCGGAAGGGATGTGCTTGTTGCCGAGGACGCCCACCTGCCTCAACAACGCCGTGAAGGAACCGTGGTGCCGGTGGCACTCATTGCACTTCATTGCCTCCCCTGAGTAGGGCTGACCACAGTCCGGGCAGGACAGCCGCTCGAGGTGAGCGCCCTTGTTCTTGGGACCGCAGGTTCGGCCACAGGTGGAGACGCGAGGATGCCGAGGCACGAACTCGGCACCGCAGACGTCGCATGACCGTGGTTCGCACCTCGGAGCTTCGATCTTCAGCGAGTAGAGCATGCCCCCGCGCGACTCACACCGCACTCCTTCGGCCTCGATGAACATCGGGATCTCGCTCGACTCGCTGGTGAGCCGTGACTCCGCGGAATGCCCGTCCCCCAGCCAGGCCCCCAGGACATAGGCCGGGATGGGGAGCTGCTTCGGTGCCGCTTCCAGGGCGAGAGCGTTCAGAACGGCGTGGTTGGCCCGGCGCTCCTTGCCCGTTCGTAGCGTCGCGGCGATCTCACGCGTCGTGACAACCTCGGGCCACGAGCGCTGGTTTCGGGCGCGGTTGTAGTTGTTGACCGCCGCCCAGCGCGACTTCCGGCAGCGCCTCGACTCGGTGAGCCACAGGTGCTCCTCGTCGGCGACGATCGTCGACCCGTCGGAGAAGGCCACCTCATAGCAAGGTCGTCCGGTCATGACGTCCGTCGCGGCTACGACCGTCGTCGGGCGGCCGTCGGCGCCGAGGAGCTGGTCGCCAACCTGAACCTCGCCCATCGTGGTCCAACCGGTTGGCGTGGCGAGCGGGGTGTCTAGCGCCAGCGCCTTCCCCACCGCCGGACGCGCCGCGATGATCACCATTTGTCCGCCGTGCAGCCCGTTGGTCAGCTCGTCGAGATCGGCGAAGCCGGTGGGGACCCCGGTCATCTCGCCGCCGCGGTTGGAGATCGCCTCGATCTCGTCGAGGGTCGCCTCCATGATCGCGCTGAGCGGGGCGTAGTCCTCCGAGGTCCGCTTGTCGGTGACCTGGTAGACCTCCTGCTGGGCCGCGTCGACGACGTCGTCGACGATCCCCTCGCCGGCGTACCCCATCTGCACGATCCGGGTGCCGGCGCTGACCAGGCGGCGCAGGATCGCCTTCTCCCGGACGATCCCGGCGTAGTAGCCGGCGTTGGCCGCGATCGGGACCGAGGCGGAGAGCGTGTGGAGGTACGGCGCGCCGCCCACCCGGACCAGCTCGCCCCTGCGGCCCAGCTCGGCCGAGACCGTGATCGGGTCGACCGGCTCGCCGCGGCCGTAGAGGTCGACCATCGCGTCGAACATCGTCTCGTGCGCCGGCCGGTAGAAGTCGGTCCCGCGGATCGTCTCCACGACGTCGGCGATGGCGTCCTTGGAGAGGAGCATCGAGCCGAGCACCGACATCTCGGCGTCACCGTCCTGCGGCGGCATCCGGTCCCCGCCGTGGCCGCCGCCGTAGCCACGACCGCTGTCCGAACCGCCACCGGGGCCGCCGGAGGAGAGGCCGAGCGCGGCGTCGTACTCAGGGTCCCAGGGAGGCGACGCGAGGGGGGCCTCCGGTCCGCCGGACTGCTCGGCCACGCTCATCCGCTGCCCCTTTCTGTCGTGCCTGGGACGGTAGGGACTGCCACCGACACAACTCGGACGACGGCACGAGACCGTGACCGTACGCCCCCGCGGCGGCCCGCCCCAACCCCGCATTCCACAGCCCCTGTGGATAACCGGACGGGCCATGTGGAACACGCCGCCGACACTGTGCACAGCCTGTTCACACAACTGTGGAGAACATCCGTCACTTGACCGGTAAACCGGCTCTGACCTGCGAAAACCCGATCCACCCATGTGGAGAAGAGAAAGTTAAAGACACGCCGAGACCAGTTGCCGCGCTCCCCCGGAACAGCGGCTGGCGCTGGTACCACACCCCCATAACTCACAGCAACCCGCGAATTCTCCACAGGCACAGCCGCGCGGAATTGGCAAGGGTAGGTTGCCCTCGTGCGCGACCGCCGGAGTGCTGAGACCCGCGAGGTCGACCGCTCGATCGTCGCACTCGCGGTGCCGGCGTTCCTCGCCCTGGTTGCCGAGCCGCTCTTCCTCCTCGCCGACGCCGCGATCGTCGGGCATCTCGGCACGCCCGAGCTCGCCGGCCTCGGCATCGCCTCCGTCGTCATCCGGGTCGCGGTCGGGCTGTGCATCTTCCTCGCCTACGGGACCACCGCGGCGGTCGCCCGGCAGGTCGGCGCCGGGCAGCACGCCCGCGCCCTCGCCCAGGGCGTCGACGGCCTGTGGCTCGCTGTCGTCATCGGCGTCCTCTTCACCGCCACGGGGCTGAGCGTCACCGACCCGCTGATCGCCGCCTTCGGGGCCGGACCGGAGGTGACGGAGGAGGCGACGACGTACCTCCGCCTCTCGTGGCTCGGGCTGCTCCCGATGCTCCTCATGCTCGCCGCGACGGGGGTGCTGCGCGGGCTCCACGACACCCGCACCCCGTTGTACGTCGCGGTGGCGGCCAACCTGGCGAACATCGCGTTCAACGTGCTCCTCGTCTACGGGCTCGACCTCGGCATCGCCGGCTCCGCGATCGGCACGGTCCTCGCCCAGCTCGGGGCCGCGGTCGCGCTCGTGACCGTCGTGGTCCGGGCGGCCGTCCGCGCGGGGGCGTCGCTCCGGCCGGACCTTCCCGGTGTCCGGCGCTCGGCGCGAGCCGGTGGGCCGCTGCTCGTGCGCACGCTGAGCCTCCAGGCCGCACTCGTCGTCACCACCTGGTGCGCGGCGGGGCTCGGCGCGACGGCGACCGCGACCCACCAGCTGGCGATGACGGTCTGGACGTTCCTCGCCTACGCCCTCGACGCGGTGGCCATCGCCGCGCAGACGATCACGGGCGCCGCGCTCGGTGCCGGTGACCTCGATCGGGTGCGCCGGGCCACCGACCGGATGATCAGGATCGGCCTGGTGTCCGGGGTCGTCACCGGCGCGCTGCTCGCGCTGACGGCACCGGTGCTCGGCCCGCTGTTCACCGACGACCCCGACGTGGTGTCGCTGCTGGCGAAGGTGCTGCTCGTCGCTGCGCTCTTCCAGCCCGCGGCCGGGGTCGTGTTCGTCCTCGACGGGGTGCTGATCGGGGCGGGGGACGGGCGTTACCTGGCCGCCGGCGGTGTCGTGGTGACGGTGCTCTTCGTCCCGCTCGCGCTGGCGTCGGTGGCGCTGGCGCCGGGCGGCGACCCGGCGCTCCTGTGGCTGTGGGTGGCGTTCGGCGCCGGCTTCATCGGCGGACGAGCCGCGGTCCTCGTGCGCCGCGCCCACGGGGACACGTGGATGGTCGCGGGCGCCTGAGTCGGCACCGCGTCACGCCGGCGAGCTGCCGCCCGGGGGCTGCGAGGGCGCCTCGCCCTCGACGCCGAGGTAGGCCTGCACGATGCGGGGGTCCGCGAGCAGCTCGGCAGCCGGCCCCGAGTGGACCACCTCGCCGGTCTGCAGGACGTAGCCGTGGTCGGCGGCGCGGAGCGCCCGACGGGCGTTCTGCTCGACCAGCACCACGGTGGTTCCCGAGGAGCGGATCTCCACGATCACCCGGAACACCTCGTCGACCACCTTGGGTGCCAGCCCCATCGACGGCTCGTCCATGAGGATGACCCGGGGAGCGGCGACGAGGGCGCGCGCGATGGCCAGCATCTGCTGCTCGCCGCCGGAGAGCGAGCCGGCCGGCAGGTCCCGGCGCTCGCCCAGGACGGGGAACCGGTCGTACATCTCCTCGATCGACTTCTGGGCCGCTCCGCCACGGTGCCACCCACCGAGCTGGAGGTTCTCCGCGATGGTCAGGGTGGCGAGGATCTGCCGGCCCTCGGGCACCTGCACCAGCCCCCGCTCCACCAGGCGGTGGGAAGGGGTGCGGGTGACGTCGCGCCCCTCGAAGGTGATCGTGCCGGCCCGCGGCCGCAGCATGCCGGAGACGGCGTTGATCACTGAGGTCTTGCCTGCGCCGTTGGCGCCGACGAGCGTCACGAGGGCGCCGGGGGCGGCGTCGAACGACACGCCGCGGACAGCCTCGACGCGTCCGTAGGTCACCTTCAGGTTCCGCACGCTGAGGATCGGGTCGTCGCTCATCAGCTCAGCCCCGCTCCCTCGGCCGTCGTCGGCCCCGTCGTGTCCTCGTCGGCCGACCCGAGGTAGGCGTCGATCACCGCCTGGTTCGTCGCGATCTCCGCGGGCGTGCCGGTCGCGAGCACCTCGCCGAAGTTGAGCACGACGATCCGGTCGCACGTGCCGAGCACCATGCCCACGTTGTGCTCGATGAAGAGGATGGTGAGCCCGTCCCGGGCCAGCGACCGGATCAGGTCGGAGAGCGCCGCGGCCTCGACGTGGTTCATCCCGGCGGCTGGTTCGTCGAGGATGAGCAGCGACGGGTCGGCCGCGAGCGCCCGGGCGATCTCCAGCCGCCTCTGGTCACCGTAGGAGAGCCCAGCGGCCCGGGTGGCTGCCTTGTCGGCAAGTCCGACCCGGTTGAGGCAGCGCGCGGCGTGGGCGAGCGCCTCGCGCTCCTCCCGCCGCGCGGACGGCAGCCAGAGCAGCCGTCGCAGGAACGTCGGGCGGGTGACCAGGTGTCCGCCGACCAGCACGTTGTCGAGGGCGGAGAGCCGCGCGAACAGCTTGGAGTGCTGGAAGGTCCGGCTGACCCCGGCTCCGGCCACCTTGTGCACAGGCGTCCGCCCGACCGGTACGCCGAGGACGGTGGCCGTCCCCGAGGTCGGCGGGACCAGGCCGCTGATCATGTTCACCAGCGTGGTCTTGCCGGCGCCGTTGGGTCCGATCAGCCCGACGACCTCACCGCTGCGGATCTCCAGGTCGACGCCGCGGACGGCGTGGACGCCGCCGTACTCCTTCGCCAGCCCGCGGACCTCGGCCACCGTCTCGCCCTCGGCCGGGTGCCGACGGTGGCTCAGGCCATGGTGGTCGCTGCCCACCTCGTCGCTGGGCGTGGTCGGCATCCGCGTCCGGCGCGGGATGAAGCTGGCGAGGCCGCCGGGGAGGAACAGGATCACGACGAGCAGCAGCAGGCTGGACAGGAACGGCCGGATCCAGCCGGCCTCGATGCCCATGGCTCGCTGGAGCTCGGGAATCATCGTCTGGAAGCCGCTGCCCAGCAACGGGCCGAGGAACATGGTCGAGCCGCCCACCACCGCGGTCACGAGCCCGTCGATCGCCGCGGTGAAGGCGAAGTCCTGAGGGGCGATCAGCCGGACGTAGTAGGCCCACAGCACGCCGTACAGGCCGGCGACGGCGCCCGCGGCGACGAACGCCGAGAGGCGGTGCCGGCCGACGTCGATGCCCATGGCCCGCGCCGCGAGCTCGTCCTCACGGATCGCCTCGAGGGCGCGGCCGTACCGGGAGTGCCCCTGCCGCCAGAACCAGTAGGCGACCAGAGCCAGCGCCACCCACGCCATGCCGGGGGTGAGGATCTTCGGCACCGACATGCCCTGCGCGCCGCCGGTCCACTCCATGTTGAGGATCAGGATCCGGATCGCCTCGGCGAAGCCGAGCGTGGCGATCGCGAGGAAGACCCCGCGCAGGTGCATCGTGGGAAGGCCGAGGACCACGGCGGCGACCGCGCCGACGACCATGCCGATGACGATGGCGAGCAGCAGCGTCGGGAGCTCGCCGAGCTCCTCCGGCTCGGGGACCAGGGCGACGGCGCTGAACGCCGCGATGCCGGCGAACCCGGCCTGGCCCAGGCTCAGCTGGCCGGCGACGAGAACCGCGTAGAAGGAGTAGGCGAAGATCGCCCCCAGCGCGATGAACGTGACGGTGGCCTCGGTGAACATCAGACCTCGCGCACCTTCCGGCTCCCGAACAGCCCCTGCGGCCGGACCAGCAGGATGAGGAAGAGGAGCCCGAAGGCGATCAGGTCCCGCCAGGACGACCCGATGTACTGGATCGCGAACACCTCCGCGATCCCCAGGAGCAGGCCGCCGACCAGGGCCCCGGGGAGCGAGCCCATCCCGCCGACCACGATCACCGCCAGCCCCTTCAGCTCGATCGCCGAGCCCATGCCGAGCTGGGCGCTGTTCACGTTGATCGCGAACAGGACGCCGGCGACCGCGCCGAGCGCCGAGGAGATCGCGAACGTCGTGGCGGTGACCCGGTCGACGTCCACGCCGAGCACGCGGGCGGCGGTCGGGTTCTCCGCGATCGCCCGCATCGCCCGCCCGAGCCGGGACCGGCCGACGAGCCACGTCAGCGCGACCACCAGGCCGAGGGAGAGCACCACGATCAGCGCCTGCATCAGCGTCACCCGGGCGCCGAGCAGCTCGAAGCGATCGTCGGGGAAGGTGCCCGCCGGGAACCGACGGGTGTTCGGGCCGAAGTACGCCTGCAGCAGCGCGATGAACATCCCGGCCAGGGCGATCGAGGAGATCAGCCCGGCGAAGTGGGCGTCCGGCCGGTTCCGCAGCGGCCGGAACGCCACCCGCTCGATGAGCAGTCCCAGGATGGCGCCGACCACGAAGACCAAGGCGAGGGCCACCCAGATCGAGAGACCCGCCTCCTCGACGAGCCCGATCCCCACGAACGCCGACACCGCGAACACCGCCGGATGGGCGAGGTTCAGCCGGTCCAGGATCCCGAAGACGAGGGTGAAGCCGATGGCGAAGAGGGCGTAGATGGAGCCGATGAAGAGCCCGTTGAACAGCTGTTGCATGGTGGTCCTTGTCCGGTGAGGGTCACGCCGTAGGGCTCACTCGAGGACGGTGAACTCCCCGTCCTCGACCACCTGGACGACCGCCTCGTGCTCGGCGTCCCGGTTCTCGTTGATGGTCAGCTCCCCGAGCGGGGTGGGCACGTCCTCGATCGCCGCCAGCCCCTCCTTGATGTCGTCCGGACCTCCGGCGCAGCTCTCCCGGACCGCCTGGTCGATCAGCATGAGACCGGTGTAGGCCTGCGCGGCGAACTGGTCGGGGGCCGAGCCGTGCATCTCCTCGTAGGCCTTGAGGAACTTCTGGTTCTCGGGGTTGTCCGAGCTGGAGTTCCAGGCCGCACCGACGACGACCCCCTCCGCGGCTTCGCCGGCGTCGGCCATCAGCTGCGGGTTGTTGAAGCCGTTCCCGCCGATGATCGGCACCTCGATGCCGAGCTGGCGGGCCTGGGTCACGAGCGGGATCGCAGCCTCGATGAGGGCCGAGACGACGATCGCGTCGGGGTTCGCGTTCTTGGCCTCGGTGAGCAGGCTGCGGAAGTCGGTGTCGTCCTTCGAGAACGTGAGGGTGTCGATGATCTCGATCCCCTGGTCCTTCAGCGACTGCTCGAACACCTCGTAGCCCGACTCGGTGAACGCGTCGTCGTTGCTGTACATCACGACGACCTTCTCCAGCCCGTAGGCCTCCTTGGCCGTCTCCACCGTCTGCGGAATGACCTGCGCCTCGGTCAGCGAGTCGCGGAAGATGTAGTCACCCTGCTCGGTGATGCCGGAGGCCGTGTTGGAGATCGCGAGCACCGGCACGCCGGCCTCCTGCGCGATCGGCTGCGCCTGGAACGCGGTGTTGGAGAGCGTCGGGCCGATGATGACGCTGACCCCGTCGTCCACGAACTGCTCGAAGACCGTGATCCCCTGCCGCGGGTCGGTCTGGTCGTCCTCGACCGTGAGGTCGTACTCGACGCCCTCCTTCTCGTCGAGCTCGGCCTTCGCGACCTCGAGCCCCTTCTGCTGCGACTCGCCGTAGCTGGCCGCCGCTCCCGTGAGACTGAGCGCGGCACCGACGGGCACGGGCGCGTCGATGACGCAGCTCTCCCCGGTGCCCTCGCCGGTCAGGTCTGCCGAGGCGGCGTCATCGCCGTCGCCGCCGCCGCAGGCGGCGAGGAGGAGTGCGGCCGCCGAGCTGACGGCGACGGTGCGGGGCTTGAGGCGCATTCTGTTCTCCAGGGTGAGGTGAGCGGTGCGATCAGGGTGGTGCGACCAGTTCGTGCCGTCGACCGGCGTACGACGACGGCGGCTGCGCGTCCCAGCAGAGTAGCCACCGGCGACCGGGCTGCGTCCGAGGTGGCGGCCGATCCGCGGCAACAATTGTGTCACTATCCAGCAATGGTGCGACCCCCGGAGGAGCTCACGACGCGGCGCGTCACCCGTCGGATGCCTCGCTGGTCGGAGCTCAGCCCGCTGCTCCAGCGGCGGAAGCTCGAGGTCAATGCGGTCGATCGCAGGCTCACCAGAGCCCACACGATCGACGACCTGCGGACCATCGCCCGGCGACGGACGCCGCTGTCCGTCTTCGACTACGTCGACGGCGCCGCCGAGGCGGAGCTGAGCCTCGCGCGCGCCCGTGCCGCCTTCTCCGACATCGAGTTCCGCCCCCGTGTGCTGCGGGACGTCTCGGAGGTCGACACGTCGGTCGACATCCTGGGGACGTCCAGCGCCCTGCCGCTGGTGCTCGCCCCCACCGGGTTCACCCGCATGATGCACCACGAAGGTGAGGTGGCCGTCGCGCGAGCAGCGGCCCGGGCCGGCGTTCCTTACACCCTCTCCACGATGGGCACGACCTCGATCGAGGAGCTGCGTCGCGAGGTGCCCGGTGGACGCCAGTGGTTCCAGCTCTACCTGTGGCAGGACCGGACCGCGAGCGAGGCGCTCATCGAGCAGGCGGTGCGGGCCGGCGTCGACACCTTGATGCTGACCGTGGACACCCCCATCGGTGGGGCGAGGCTGCGCGACGTGCGCAACGGTCTCACGATCCCTCCGACGCTGACGCCCAGGACGCTGGCCGGCATGGCGCGACACCCCTCGTGGTGGCTGAACCTGCTGACCACCGAACCGCTGGAGTTCGCCTCCCTGCACTCCTGGCACGGAACCGTGGAACAGCTGGTAGCCAGGATGTTCGACCCCAGGGTGACGTTCGAGGACCTCAGCTGGCTGCGGAGCCGTTGGTCCGGTCGGCTCGTCGTCAAAGGCGTCCAGCGGGTCGATGACGCGCGCCGCGTCGTCGACGTCGGTGCCGATGGTGTCGTGGTCTCGAACCACGGTGGTCGCCAGCTCGACCGCGCTCCGGCGCCGCTGGAGCTCCTTCCGCACGTCGCGGCAGCCGTTGGTGACCGGGCCGAGGTCTTCGTCGACACCGGCATCATGTCCGGCGCTGACCTGGTCGCCGCCCGCGCGCTCGGCGCGACGGCGGGGATGGTGGGTCGTGCGTACCTGTACGGGCTGATGGCCGGTGGCGAGCGCGGGGTCGACCGGGCGCTTCAGCTGCTCGGGGACGAGGTGGCGCGCACGCTCCGGCTGCTCGGCGTCACGCGGATCACGGAGGTCGGCCCCGAGCACGCCGTGCTCAGGCGGACCTGGGCCCCTTGACGCGCGAGCCGAGCACCACGACACAGCCGCCCCCGGCGAACCGGGAGCGGCTTGGTGTCGTGCGGCCGTGGTCGGGCCCTCGTCAGGCCTGGTCAGCCCTCGTCAGGCCGGGACGACGTTGAGGTTGACAGTCGCCTCGAGCTCGTCGTGGACCTTGACGACCACCTGGTGGGAGCCCAGGGACTTGATCGGGTTGCCGACCATGACCTTGCGCTTGTCGACGACGTCCGAGGAGCCGCCGACGGACCGGTTGATCGCCTCGGCGATGTCGGAGACCGTGACGGCGCCGAAGAGTCGGCCACCGTCGCCGGCGCGGACCGGCACGTCGACGGTCGAACCCTCGAGCGAGGCCTTGATCTCCTTGGCCTTGTCGAGGTCACGGACCGTCCGGGCGCTGCGGGCGGCCCTGATCGAGTCGATCGTCCGCTCGCCCCCGCGGCTCCAGCGGATCGCGAAGCCGCGCGGGATGAGGAAGTTGCGGCCGTAGCCGTCCTTCACCTCGACGATGTCGCCGGGGGCGCCGAGGCCGGTCACCTCGTGGGTCAGGATGAGCTTCATCTTCTGGTCCCCTCTCAGCGCGCGGTCGACGTGTAGGGCAGCAGTGCCACCTCGCGAGCGTTCTTCACGGCGGTGGCGACGTCGCGCTGGTGCTGGACGCAGTTGCCGGTGACCCGACGCGCGCGGATCTTGCCGCGGTCGGAGATGAACTTGCGAAGCAGCGTCGTGTCCTTGTAGTCCACGTACGCCGTCTTGTCCTTGCAGAACTGGCAAACCTTCTTCTTGGGCTTGCGCAGAACCGGCTTCGCCATTGTGGTGCTCCTTCTGTGAGCCCGGGCCGAGCCCGGAATGGTTGCTGGTCGTGTGCTTGTCGTGCTGCCCCGGCCTTGCCGGGAGCGTCTGGTTCAGCCCGGGATCGGGGCCGGGATCAGAACGGGGGCTCGTCGGTGGAGCCGCCGGCGCTGCCGCCGGTGGACCAGGGGTCGTTCTGCGGGGCGGCCTGCTGCCCGCCCCAGGCGCCGCCCTGGTTGCCGCCACCCTGGGACCCACCCTGGGCGCCGCCACCCTGACCGCCCTGACCGCCGCCGGTCGACCACGGGTCGTCCCCGCTGCCGTAGCTGCCGCCACCGCCGCCCTGGCCACCCTGCGCCCCACCGGAGCGCGAGGTCTTCTGGACCTTCGCGGTGGCGTACTTCAGGCTGGGGCCGACCTCCTGGACGTCGATCTCGAAGACCGTCCGCTTCTCGCCCTCGCGGGTCTCGTAGCTGCGCGCCTTGAGGTTCCCCTGCACGATCACCCGCATGCCGCGGACGAGCGACTCCGCAGCGTTCTCCGCCGCCTGCCGCCACACCGAGCAGTTGAGGAACAGCGCCTCGCCGTCCTTCCACTCGTTGGTCTGCCGGTCGAACGTCCGCGGCGTGGAGGCCACGGTGAAGTTCGCGACGGCAGCACCCGAGGGGGTGAAGCGCAGCTCCGGGTCAGCGGTGAGGTTTCCGACCACGGTGATCGGGGTTTCGCCTGCCATGGGGTTGACTCCCTCGTCAGGGGACCGGACGGTCCCGCTCCTTCGACCTTGTCGTTCGACCTGAACCTAGACCGGCCCACCGACAATCGGCGAGCCGGCCGTCGCGCGGCTGTGGATGACGCTCCGGATGGAGCCCCGAGGTGAGCCAGCCCGTCAGGGGACGTTCAGTGGGCGTCCGGCCGGATGACCTTCGTCCGCAGCACCGACTCGTTCAGCGTGAGCTGACGGTCGAGCTCCTTGACCGTGGCCGGCTCCGCCTTCAGGTCGATGACGGCGTAGATGCCCTCGGCGGTCTTGTTGATCTCGTAGGCCAGACGGCGCTTCCCCCACACGTCGACACTCTCGATCTGTCCACCGTCCTGGCGGACGACGTTGAGATAGGTGTCGAGGGACGGGGCCACGGTGCGCTCGTCGAGGCTGGGGTCGAGGATGACCATCACTTCATAGGTACGCAAAGCAGTCTCCACCTCCTTCGGACTCAGGCGGCCACGGACGATCCGTGGCAGGAGGGCTGTTGCGTGCGACGGACCCTCAGGGCCGTCGTGTCCGCCGGCGGCTGCCCATCGGTGGGCTCATGTCGAGCGGACGAGACAGGCTACCAGCGGGGAGCCGGTCGGCTGAAATCGTCCCCGTCCGCCGGTGACCACCGGCCCGACATAGCCTGGTGCGCATGAGCGAGACGATCCGCATCGGCGCCCACGTCGACCAGGCCGACCCCGTCGCCGAGGCGCAGGCCCGTGACACCACGCTCGTGCAGTTCTTCCTCGGCGACCCGCAGAGCTACAAGGGCCCCGAGATCCGGTACGACGGCGGAGCCGATGCCCTGAAGGCCGCCGCCGAGTCGGCCGGCGTCGACCTCTACGTCCACGCGCCGTACATCATCAACGTGGCGACCACGAACAACCGCATCCGGATCCCGAGCCGCAAGCTCCTCCAGCAGCACCTCGACGCGGCCGCTTCGATCGGGGCCAAGGGGCTGATCGTCCACGGCGGCCACGTCAACGCCAGCGACGACCCCGAGAAGGGCTTCGACAACTGGCGCAAGGCCGTGGCGGCGACCGACCTCAAGATCCCGATCCTCATCGAGAACACCGCCGGCGGGGGCAACGCGATGACCCGAGAGGCGGAGCGGATCGGCCGCGTGTTCGACGCGGTCTCAGCCGCCGAGGGGGCGGAGATGGTCGGCTTCTGCCTCGACACCTGCCACGCCCACGCCGGCGGCATCGCCCTCGACACCGCCGTCGAGCGGCTCCTCGCCCTCACCGGCCGGATCGACCTCGTCCACGCCAACGACAGCCGGGACCCCTTCGACTCCGGCGCCGACCGGCACACGAGCTTCGGTGAGGGGATGCTCGACCACGACGCCTTCGTCCAGCTCGTCCGGGCCGCCGGTGCCCCGGTGATCGCCGAGACCCCCGGGCCCGCCGAGCGCCACAAGGCCGACTTCGACTGGCTCCGCTCCCGGCTCTGACGGCGTCGGTTTCCCATGGGATGCAGGCGATTGTCAGCTGCCCACGTGTTACAGCCAGTGGGATGGAACCGTTCTTCGTGGGAACCTTGCCGGGTCGGACGACCGGCAGCGTCGGCGGGGGCGGTCAGGCGGCCTTGCGCATGAGCGACCGAACGTACGCCGCGGTGCGCGCCGGATCGTAGAGGTCGGCCCAGGTCAGGCGCACCATGGACCACCCGGTCACCCGACGCAGCCGGTCCTCCCGCTGCTTCTCGCGGAACACAGCGTCACCCGGTTCCTCTCCGGGCCGAAGGTAGCGAAGGTACTTCGCCTTCCCGTCGAACTCGCCGAGCAAGCCGTGCTCGGGCCAGGCGAAGTCCGTCGTCCCCACCAGCCGGCCACCGGCGTCGTACACCTCGAACTGCTGCTGGGGACGAGGCAGACCCTGCGCCCAGAAGAGGTTCATCGATCGCGACTCCCCGACGGACTCCGACCGCACATCGGCCAGCCGAGTCACGAGCTGCAAGTGCGCCGCCGCCGGCCAGAACCGCATCAGCGCGTGCTGCGCGGCCAACTGGTCGAGGGTGAATCGCGCCTTGCGCAGCCCGGACTCGACGACGACCAGCCCCTGCTCCACTCCGGTGATGAGGGCAGACTCGAGAGCCGCTCGAACGGGCCGTACGACGAGGTGGTTCCCGACCTGCACCACGTCGGTGTCGAGTGACACCCCCTCGTGATGAACCACGTCGCGCTCGGTCCGGCCCGCGCCCCCGTCGAGCCGGGTCACGTGCACCCTCGACAGGTCGGCGTCCCAGAGCTCGAGGCCGTGGAGGAGCGACCCGGTGTGGTGACTGGCCGCGACGACCGGCCCCAGCGAGCGCAGCACCGCTCCTGCCAGCACCAGATGGCGATCGACGTCGTCGAGGCCTACCCAGTCGTCGGCGAACGCGTAGGCACCGTGGCGCACCCGCACGAGCACGCCGCGACGCACGCCTCGCCGGAGGGACGCATCGTTGAAGCCGACCTCCAGTGCCTCCCGTCGCTGGAAGGAGCCGTGGCGGGCGGTGATCGTGCGGAGGACGGCGAGTGCGGTGGTCATGTCGACAGGGTCGGTACGCCGCTCCCGACCGTCGAGCGGTCAACATCTCGCTGTGGGGAGTGCAGGGGGTTACCAGGTTGAGGACGAGCACCGGCCGGGGCGCCGCCCGGCCGGCCGTGCCCGGCGTACCCCCTGGTCTGCCAGCAGGGTCATCGCCCCGGGGTTCCCACGACGAACTGTTCCTTCCCACTGGCTGCAACCCGTGGGAAGCTGACAATCGCCTGCATCCCATGGGAAACCGTCACCCCCCAACGCACCCACTAGGCTCGGGCAGCGTGACCTCCTCCCTCTCCGTCCGCACGATCACCGCCGAGGAGCACCTCCGGTTCGTGGCGTCCCGCCGCAGCGCGAGCTTCCTCCAGGTGCCCGCGTGGGGTGAGGTGAAGAGCGAGTGGCATCCGGAGTCGATCGGGTGGGAGCAGGACGGGGAGCTCGTCGGCGCCGGGCTGGTGCTCTACCGGCAGCTGCCGAAGGTGCGCCGGTTCCTCGCGTACCTCCCGGAGGGGCCGGTCATCGACTGGGCGGCCGACGACCTCGCCGAGTGGCTGGCGCCGATGGTCGCCCACCTGAAGGCGCGGAGGGCGTTCGGGATCCGGATGGGTCCGCCGGTCGTCATCCGCCGCTGGGACGCCGCGACGGTGAAGCAGGGCGTCGCCGACGAGTCGGTGCAGAGGCTCGACGACCTGACCCCGACCGAGCGTGGTGCGACCGGCGCCCGCGTTGTCTCCCAGCTCCCCGAGCTCGGCTGGCGGCTCCAGGCCACCGAGGGCGGGTTCGCCGCAGGACAGCCGCGGTACAACTTCCAGGTCCCGCTGCGAGCCCCGGACGGCACGGCAAGGACCGAGGACGACGTCCTCAAGGGGATGAACCAGCAGTGGCGGCGCAACATCAAGAAGGCGGCCAAGGAGGGCGTCGTCACCGAGCGGGTCACCCCCGACGACCAGCAGCTGAGCCGGTTCCACGACCTCTACGTCCGGACCGCGGAGCGCGACCACTTCACGCCGCGGCCGAAGAGCTACTTCCGGACGATGTTCGACGCGCTCGGCCGCGAGGACCCCGACCGGATCGCGCTCTTCACCGCCGAGCACGAGGGCGACCTGGTCGCGAGCACGATCCTCATCCAGGTCGGCGGCCACGTCTGGTACTCCTACGGCGCCTCCTCCACCGAGAAGCGCGACGTCCGCGGCTCCAACGCCGTCCAGTGGGAGATGATCCGGCACGCGCTCGCCTCCGACGCCGACGTCTACGACCTCCGGGGCATCACCGACACCCTCGACGCCGACGACAGCCACGTGGGGCTCATCCAGTTCAAGGTCGGGACCGGCGGTGAGGCGGTCGAGCACGCCGGCGAGTGGGACCTGCCGGTGAGCAGGCTGCTCTACCAGGCGTTCGCCCTCTACATGGCTCGGCGGGGGTAGCCCGGATGCTCACCCTCTACGTCGACGGCCCCCGCTGGCGGGCCCATCTCGCGCAGCTCGCGGCGACCCACCCGGGGATCGTCCCGGTCGCGAAGGGCAACGGCTACGGCTTCGGCAACCGGCGGCTCGCCGAGGTCGCCGAGCAGCTCGGCGCGGACACCGTCGCGGTGGGGACGTACGCCGAGGTGGCCGACGTCGAGGAGGCATTCGCGAACGACGTGCTGGTGCTCACGCCGTGGCGCCCGTTCGAGACCCGGGCCACCTACGACCCCCGGCTGGTGCACACGCTCGGCCGCCGCGAGGACCTCGAGGCACTCACCGCGGCGAGCGGCGGCCGCCCTCGGGTCGTCCTCGAGCTGCTCACCTCGATGCTGCGCCACGGGTTCACCGCCCGCGGGCTCCGCGACGCTGCCGCTCACCTCGACGGCGTCGACGTCGAGGGGTTCGCCCTCCACCTGCCGATGTCCCACGAGTCGCACCTCAGCGAGGTGCAGCGGTTGATGACCGACATCGTGGCAAGCGGCATCGACGCGCGGCGGGTCTTCGTCTCGCACCTCACCGACGCCGAGCTCCGGTCGCTGCGCGCGTCGTACGGCGACTTCGAGCTGCGGCCCCGGATCGGCACGGCGCTCTGGCTCGGGGACCGGGGTGCGCTCCGGGCCCGGGCCACCGTGCTCGACGCGCACGAGGTGCAGCGCGGGGACGTCTTCGGCTACCGCGGCCGCACGGCGCCGAAGCACGGCCACATCGTCGTGGTCTCCGGCGGCACCGCGCACGGGATCGGGCTCGAGGCGCCCACCGGCGGCGCGACGCTGCGCGACCGGGCGGCGCGGGTCGCCAAGGGCGGCCTCGACGCAGCCGGGTTCGTGCGCTCGCCGTTCACGGTGAGTGGCAAGCAGCGGCTCTTCGCCGAACCGCCCCACATGCAGGCGTCGATGCTCTTCCTCCCGAGCGGCGTGGCGGTGCCGCCCGTCGGCACCGAGGTCGACGTCCGGGTGCGGTTCACCGCCACGGCGTTCGACCGCACCGTCGTCACCGACGGCTGACCGGCTCCATCGGGTCGTGGTCGAGCCGCCCCCCGGCCGCCGCCGCGGTGAGCCGGACCGGGTCCCGCCATGGCCGCAGGACGTCCCGCACCACCACGGCGGCGAGGTAGAGCTCGGCGGCCACCCGGACGACGATCGCCCACGAGTAGGCGGTGTCCGGCGTGTCCGGCAGCGCCGGCGCCGTGAACGAGCCGAGGTGCACCCAGACCATCGCGAAGTAGAAGAGCTCCCCGGCCTGCCACACCATGAGGTCCCGCCAGCGCGGCCGAGCGAGGACGGCGACGGGGAGCAGCCAGAGGACGTACTGGGGCGAGTAGACCTTGTTGACGACGAGGAACCCGACCAGGACCAGCAGCGCGAGCTGCGGGATCCGGGGGGGTTGGGCGGCCCGGAGCCCGAGGACGAGCACCCCGACGCAGACGCCGAGGAAGACCACCCAGGAGACCGTGTTGACCGTCTCCACCGAGGCGTGATGACCGGCTCGTGAGGCCACCAGCCAGAGCGAGCCGAGGTCCGGTCCGCGGTCGGCGTTGAACGACCAGAACCCCGTCCACCCCTCGAACCCGTAGACCACCACCGGCACGTTGACGGCCAGCCAGGTCACCGCGGCCCCGGTCGCGGCACGGCCGAACGCGGGAAGTCGTCCGCGCCGGAGCGCGACCACGAGGAACGCCCCGAGCAGGAACAGGGGGTAGAGCTTCGCCGCGGCCCCCAGCCCCAGCAGCACGCCGGTCAGCAGCGGGCGGTCCCGCGACCACGCCCAGAACGCACCGGCCACGCAGGCCACCGCGATCAGGTCCCAGTTGATCAGCCCGGTGACTACGAGCACCGGCGCTGCGGCGTACCCCATCGCGTCCCACGGTCTGCCGCGGTGCGCTCCCGCGAGGAAGTACGCCGTGAGCAGCGCGAACGGCGCCAGGAGGAGCGCGGTGACGGGAAAGAACGTCTGACGTTCGTCGTCGACCCCGTCGACGGCATGGACGGCGTCGGCCGGCACCTCGCGGCGAGGAGTGAGGTCGGGCCAGCCGTGGACCGCCTGGGTGACGACCGCACTTCCGTAGGCGAACCAGCCGATGAGGACCGGGTACTCGAGGTCGGGGTACCGCCCGGCGGAGTCGCTGAACGGCACCTCACGCTCGGCGAGGCCGCGGGGGACGTAGAGGTACGGGATGTCGGAGTAGCACATCTGGGCGTAGCGGCTGTCGTCCCCGCCCCACCCGTCGAGCGCGCACGGCGCCTTCTGGACCATCGCGAGGAGCCAGGCGACGCAGGCGACCGCGAGCACCACCCGCACCGGGATCCACCAGGGGTGGCCGGCCGAACGTCGTCCGGAGGGACCTCCGACCGCCTCGCTGGCGAGGCGAGCCACCGGGTCCTCACGGGTCGGGGCTACGACGACGGTTCCACGTGAAACGGCTCCACGCGCGACGGGCGGTCGCGGGCGTGGAGTCACGCGCAGAACGCTACTCGCCGCCCGTGCCGTCGCCCCCCGGGTCGTCGCGGCCACCGGGCCGGTCGGCGGGGCGGGTCGGCCCCGGCTCCTTCGTCGGCCCCGGGCCTCCGGTCGGCGTCGGCCCGACGGTCGGCGTCGATCCCCCGGTCGGGGACGGCTCCCCGGTCGGCGACGGCTCCCCGGTCGGCGAGGGCTCGGCGGTCGGCGACGGCTCCTCGGTCTCGTCCGGCTGGTCCGGCCGCGGCGTGCGGCTCGGCTCCGGCTCGTCGGTCGGAGGAGGCGGAGGGGTGAAGGTGGGCGTCGGCTCGTGCGCCTCGGCGGTGTGCTCGAGGTGCGCGGGCTCCGGGAACTCGAGGATCTCCGCCCCGTCGAGCGCCGCCCCCATGACCCCTGCCCAGGTCCGCGCGGGGTGCTCGCCGCCGTAGAACGTGTCGAGGTAGCCGTCGAGCGGCGCGTTGCCGTTGCCGCGGCTGTACATCACCGCGGTGGACAGCTGCGGGGTGTAGCCGACGAACCAGGACGAGCGGACCCGCCCCTCGTCGTCGGTGGCGGTGCCGGTCTTCCCCGCGATGGGGCGGCCGATCACGTTGGCGTTGGTGCCCGTGCCGACCGCGGCGACCTGCTGCAGAGCGAACGACGTGTCCGCCGCGACCTCCTCCGAGATCGCCTCGTCCGTCTTGACCCGGTGCTTGTACGCCGGCTTGCCACCGTCTGAGCTCCGGACGCTCTCGATCACGTAGACGTCCTTCGCCTGCCCCTCGGCCGCGATCGTGCCGTAGGCGTTGGCCATGTCGATCGGGCTGATCGTCGCCGACCCGAGCACCGTGCTGAGGTTCTCGTCGAGCCCGGGGGCGTCGCGCGGGATGCCCATCGCGACCGCGGTGTCGATCACGCTGCCGACTCCACCAGGGAGGCTGTCGGCCATCTGGACGTAGGCGGTGTTGATCGACTTCTCCGTGGCCGTGAGCAGGCTGACGGTGCCATAGCTCGTGCCACCTCCCTCGCCCTGGTTGCTGAACTCGGTGCCGGCCACCTCGAGCGGCGAGCTGCCGTCGAAGGTCGACTCGAGCGAGAAGCCGCTGCTCAAGGCGGCCGCGAGGGCGAACGGCTTGAACGTGGAGCCCGGAGCCCCGCCCTCGACGGCCCAGTTGAGCTGGCTGTCGAGGTAGTCCTGCCCGGCGTACATGCCGCGGAGCGCCCCGGTCTTCGGGTCGACCGAGGCGACCGCGACGTGCAGCTCCTTGAGGTCGGGCCGCTCGGCGCGGACCCCCGCCTCGGCCGCGTCCATCGCCTTCTTGGTGAAGGTGGTGGTGATCCGCAGCCCGCCGCCGTCGATCTCGGCGTCGCTGAACCCGAGCCGTCCGAGCTCGCTGCGGACCATCTTCAGGACGTGGCCGCGCTGGCCGCCGTACTGGCTCTCGGCCTCGATCTTCGGGAACTTCGGGAGCTTCTCGGCACGCGGGGAGCCGCTCAGCTCCGCCGGGAGGGTGCCCGCCTCCTCCATGCCCTGGATGACGTAGCGGTACCGCGAGGCGAGGGCCGCCTTCGCCGCCTTGCCGTCCGCGGGATCGTAGTTGTTGGGCGAGTTGATCACCGCAGCGAGGGCGGCGCCCTGCTTGACGTTCAGCTCCTTGGCCGGGATGCCGAAGTACGCGCGGGCGGCGGCCTCGATGCCGTAGGCGCCACGACCGAAGTAGATGGTGTTGAGGTACCCCTCGAGGATCTCCTCCTTGTCCATCTGCTGCTGGATCTTGAGGGAGAGGATCGCCTCCTTGGCCTTGCGGGACCAGGTGCGGTCCTGGCTGAGGTAGAACACCTTGACGTACTGCTGGGTGATCGTCGACGCACCCTGGGTGTCACCGCCCGAGGCGTTGTTGAACGCCGCCCGGAGGATCCCCTTGGGATCGATCCCCTGGTTGGTCCAGAAGGAGCGGTCCTCGGCGGCGATGACGGCCGCCTCGACGTGGTCGGGGACCTCGGAGAGCTCGATGCTGGTGCGGTTCTGCTCGGCGAACTTGCCGAGGACCGTCTTGCCGTCGGAGTAGTAGACGTAGCTGGTCTGCGCCTCGAACCCCTCGTTGGGGTCCGGGATGTCGGTGCGCGCGTAGGCGACGGCGAAGAGCACGAGGCCGAGCGCGACGAGGGTGCCCCCGACGATGCCGAGCCGCTTGACCCACAGCCGCCAGCCGCGCGACCACTTGCCCTTCGGCTTGCGGGCCTTGCCGGCCGATCCCGTCGTCCGGGCGCCCTGCCCGGGTCGGGGTTCTCTGCGCTGTCCGCTCACGAATGACTCTCTCGCACGTGTGGGGGTGGGGGGGTGATGGGGTGATTGGGGGATGTCGCCCGGCCCGTCCCGATGTCCGGCCGGCCGTCGATCCTCGCCAGGATGCCCCGCGCTGCGGGTTCCAACACCCCAGCCTACGGGTGATCCGGGTCCTGCCCGGCCGAAACCGACGGATCCCAGGGGACTCACAGCGAGCTCACAGGGAGCTCTTCGGGGCCACGCCGGACCCGGTGGTTCACGAGGGCCCGATATATCGCTACGATACGTCTGTTCGATAGTCAACGAGACCGACGCACGACCAACGCGAGGCGGATCACAGGTGACCAGACGTGGGGAGACCCTCGAGCTCGCAGTCCTCGGGCTGCTGCACGAGAACCCCATGCACGGCTACGAGCTGCGCAAGCAGCTGAACATCGTCCTGGGCTGGGGGCGGGTGCTCTCCTACGGCTCCCTCTACCCGGCGCTCAAGAAGATGCTCAGAGCCGGCTCGATCACCGAGCACGTCACGACGCCGGAAGCGGGCGCCGTGGGCGGGACGGGCAAGGGAGCCGGCGTGAGCCGGCGCCAGCGCATCGTCTACGAGCTCACCCCCCTGGGGGACGAGCGGTTCGCCAAGCTGATGTCCGACGCCGGTCCCGCCAGCTGGGAGGACGACAACTTCGACGTCCGCTTCGCCTTCTTCGGTCGCACCGACCGCGAGATCAGGCTGCGGATCCTCGAAGGACGTCGTGCCCGGCTGGAGGAGCGGCTCGCGCGGGCCCAGCAGCAGCTGGACTCCGCGCGGGGGCACAACAGCTACACCAAGGAGCTGCAGCGCCACGGCCTGGAGTCGGTGCAGCGCGAGGTGTCGTGGCTCTCGGAGCTGATCGCCGTGGAGCGCAGCGGCGGCCAGGCCAGCAAACCGACGGAAGCAACCTGAAGAACGAAGGAGAGCCCGATGGGTTCCGTACGAGTGGCCATCGTGGGCGTGGGCAACTGCGCCTCGTCCCTGATCCAAGGCGTCGAGTATTACCAGGACGCCGACCCCGAGGCGAATGTTCCCGGCCTCATGCACGTCAAGTTCGGTGAGTACCACGTCTCCGACATCGAGTTCGTCGCGGCGTTCGACGTCGACGCGAAGAAGGTCGGCTTCGACCTCTCCGACGCGATCAACAGCTCCGAGAACAACACGATCCGCATCTGC
>DASSBB010000093.1:0-28903 GCA_035699145.1 Marmoricola sp. | reverse complement strand
CCGTCCCGACAGCGGCATGGTCGGGCGCTTCCGTCCCGACAACGGCATGGTCGGGCGCTTCGGTCCCGACAGCGGCATGGTCGGGCGCTTCGGTCCCGACAGCGGCATGGTCGGGCGCTTCGGTCCCGACAGCGGCATGGTCGGGCGCTTCGGTCCCGACAGCGGCATGACTGGACGGCCGCAGCGCACGCTATGCGGGATGAGCGGTCATCGCCATGTGCGCGGGGTGGCCTTGCCCCGGCTCAAGCGTCGACACGAACCGAGAAGGCACGTCTCGTGCACTTAGCCGAGAATGGCGGCGGCGCTGCTTCCAACCCCCTACTGTTCGGACATGGCTTATGGCATCGCGAAGGTCGTCGGTACTGCGGCAGTGGCGCTCGGACTCGTGGGCGCAGTCGCGGCCTTCTCGGCGAGCAGCGATGAGTCACTCAACCCGGCGGCGGAAGCGATTGCTGACCTGCCGACCGTCACGGACTTCTCCTTCGATGCAGAAGGTGACGGCTGTACCTTCGACCCCGACCGCGGTGGCCTGGTCCTGCAAGCCCTGACGGTGAAGTCGAAGTCGTCCGGCGTGCTCGAGCTGTCCTTCTATGTGCAACGTGACAGCCTCGACGACATTCTGTCTGGCTACGTCTCCACCGTCCTCACGTTCGACGATGACTCCCGCAGTCACACCTTCGACCTCGTAGTTCCCGTCACTCAGGATGAGTACGAAGCAGGCTACGACGAGTGCCAGTGGCACTTCGGCGGGAAGTGACTTCCAGACTCAGTGCCCTTGACCGCGCAAGTCCGTCCGCTCAAGCAGGAGCGTGCGTCTGCGATCGCATCGGTCCGGCGCCAGGGCACGATCCCGAGCGCGGCCGCGACGCCTGCTGGACCGGTCTGAGGATCTGGCGGCCGCCGCCATCCTGAGTCGAAAATAATTTCGGAAAGTGTCTCGGTATGTGGGATCGGGCCATGGAACTGTCGGTGGTGGCCGGAAGCCTTAGGTCATGACCAGCACCGCGTCGCCGCCCTCGGCCGCCGGCCCGACCGGGCCGGCCGGACCGGTGGCTGCGCTCGCCGAGGCGGCCGGGTTGGTGGACCAGGCGGCCGAGACGATGTGGGCGGCACGGCCCGGTGGTGAGCTGTGCGCGACGCTGGAGGCAGTCGCCAGCCTGCGGGCGAAGCTGGACGGCCTCGAGCTCGCCGTCGTCGGGGAGCTCGACGCCGGTCCCGCCGGTCAGGCGGCGTTGCAGGACGCCGGCTGGGCGTCGGCCAAGGACTACCTGACCCACACCACCGGTGGCCGCAAGAACGCCGGGTCGGCGGCGGTGCGGCTGGCCCGCCACCTCGACCAGTTCCCGCTGCTGGCTGACGCGCTGGCCGCGGGCACCGTGTCCCGGGTCAAGGTCCAGGTCATCGCGACCGCGGTGGACAAGCTGCCCTGTGACCGGTCGCTGCGGGACAAAGCCGTGGTCTTCCTGCTCGACCAGGCGCGACGGCTGTCGGCCGACGACCTCGAACGCGCCGGCCGGCACGTGCTGGAGGTCGTCGACCCCGACGGCATCGACGCCGCCCTGGAACGCGGGTTGGACCGCACCGAACGGGCCGCGCACCTGAACCGGAACCTGACCCTGGGGTTCGACCGGCTCGGCGGCGGCCACGGCCGGCTGGCCGGATCCCGAGAAGACGTGCTGCTGCTCAAGACCGTGCTGCTCTCCCTCGCCGCACCCCAACCCGCCGAAGTCGGGGCCTGCGGCGGCGACGGCGTGTGCACCAGCCACGAGTGCCAGGCCGGTGGCCACGGTGGCCGCGACCCCCGCGACCACGGCACCCGGATGTTCGACGCCCTGATCCAGCTCGCCCGAACCGCCCAGGCCACCGGGGCGCTGCCCGAGTGCCACGGCGGCATCCCCCAACTGGTCGTCACCCTCGACTACCACGACCTCAAGGACGGGGCCGGGCAGGCGACCACCACCCTCGGTGAACAGCTCGACCCCGCCACCGTCCGGCGGCTCGCCTGCGACGCCGACCTGATCCCCGGCGTCCTCGGTCCCGACGGCAGCATCCTCGACGTCGGCCGCACCCAACGGCTGGTCACCGCCGCGATCTGGGTCGCCCTGGTCCTGCGCGACCAGCACTGCGCGTTCCCCGGCTGCCGCCGCCCGCCGGTGATGTGCCACGCCCACCACATCGTCCACTGGGTCGACGGCGGCCCCACCAGCCTGGACAACCTGGTGCTCCTGTGCGGGGCCCACCACCGGATCATCCACGGCACCCCCTGGCAGGTCCGGCTCGGCACCGACCGGCGGCCCGAGTTCAGACCACCCGGAAGCGACACCTGGACCCGCGACCGCGGACCGACCGACCGGCCACCCGACGGTCGAGAACCCCCGGACGAGTGAGTGCTGTGGCCGGACCCGCGTCCCATGCTCAGCCGGGAGAGTGGCTAGGTGAGCCGGACTGCCCCGGCATGCTCGACCGCTGTGAAGATCCGGTCGACAAGGCTGGGCTTCATCGGGGGCAGGTCGCCGAGGGGGCACCAGCGGACTTCCAGAGACTCGTCGTCCGCCACGTGAGGAGTGCCCTCGACATATCGGCACCGGAACGTGTGGTCCAGGTACTGAGCGTGGTCCCCGTTGACGTGCACGACGGGTTCGGTGACGTTGACCCAGACCAGCTCTTCGACGACGCAGTGGATGCCGGTCTCCTCGCGCACTTCCCGCACCGCCGCTCGAGCAGGATGCTCGCCCGGGTCGACGATGCCCGTCACGGGCCCCCAGGTGCCGTTGTCGGACCGTCGCACCAGCAGGACCGCGTCCTCATGGAGCACGACGGCCGTCACCCCGGGCAGCCACAGCAGGTCATGGCCGATCCGTTGTCGCAGCCGGACGATGAACTCGGGAACAGGCACCCCGCCACGCTATAGCGCCGGCTGCGGCGAGTCCGGGCACGGCCGACACGTCACTCGGCGAGAAGACCGGCTGCCACGAAGGCGCGGCGATAGATGTCGTGGATCACCGCTTCCTTGCGAGCGTTGTACTGCATCGAGTGCTCCCCGCCCGCGTTCGCCGCTTCGGCGGCCTCGAGCTTGGTCCGTGCGTAGAGCTCCCGCTCACCGGCGTTGCCGCGGAGCCAGTTCCGGAAGATCCGGTGCTTGACCAGCTCCGGGCTGTCGTAGCCGAAGACGTGCAGGTGACACGGCGGCTGGCCGGCCCGAAGGCACCGGTGGCCGTACCACCAGGGCTCACGGACCCGCAGCTCGAACCCCACCGCTTCGAGAGCAGGAACGTACGCCGCCTCGTCGTCGGGGTCCGCCACGGTGAGATCGATGTCGATGATTGGCTTGGCCGGGAGACCCGGGACCGAGGTCGATCCGACGTGGTCGAGATCGAGGACCCGCCAGCCCAACGCCGCCCGGATCCTCGTCGCCAGCTTGGAGTACGACGCCGGCCAGCTGGGGTCCGGGTCGACGACCGACACTCCGACCTGTGGTCCGGCGCCGGCAACCCACGGTGACTCCCCCGGCGGCGGCGGCGGGTCGCGGAACGTGACGATATCCATACGGCTGGGCATGATGGCTACTCCCGCGGCGAAGAGGTGAACACTGTCATTCTCCGGGGAGATCGTCGAAACAAACGAGGGAGTACGACGGATGACGCACGGGTTCGACAAGGGCTACTGGGAGGGCCACTGGAAAGGACGGAGTGGCGAACCAGGGTCGATGGCGGAGAATCCACCGAACCCCTACCTCGCGCGTGAGACCGCCGACCTGGTGCCGGGCACCGCACTCGACGCCGGGTGCGGCGCCGGTGCGGAGGCGATCTGGCTCGCCTCCCGTGGCTGGCAGGTGACCGGAGCGGACATCTCTGCCGAAGCGCTTGCCGGGGCCGCCGAGCGTGCCGCTGAGTCCGGGTCGGCCGGCCGGGTGCGGTGGGTCGAGGCGGACCTGAGCGTCTGGGAGCCGGAGACGCCCTTCGACCTGGTCACTACCCACTACGCGCACGCGGCGATGCCGCAGCTCGACTTCTACGACCGGATCGCGTCGTGGGTGGCGCCCGGCGGGACCCTCCTCATCGTCGGTCACCTGGACAGCCACGACGCGGGCGCCGGCCACGGGCACGGGCACGGCCCGGACCAGCCTCCTCCCCCCGAGGCGTCCGTGACCGCTGCGACCGTCAGAGCGCGGCTGGACGGGGCCGGGTGGGACGTCATCACCGCCGAGGAGCGGCACCGGACACTCACCGGACCGGGCGGTCGAGAGCACCCCCTCGACGACGTCGTCGTCCGCGCGACGCGGCGCCACTGATCCGCGGGCGGCGTACCATCGGCGGCATGAGCCGGACGGTTGGTGGGGCCACCACAGGTGTTCGGCTCGCGCTCGCCTTCATCGTCGCCACCACCGTGGCGATGCTGTCGGCTTCGGCGGCAAGCTCGCCATCCCTCGTCGTGGTGGCGGCTGTGGCGGTTGCGCTGGCGGCGGTGTGCTGCTCCGACCACGCGGCCGCCGCCCTGATCGCCAGAGCGCAGGCACCGGAACACCCCACCGCAGATGACGAGGCCTCCTTCCTCGACCGGCTGGCGACCGACCCTCTCCACCACCCGCTCCGTCCGCGCGCTCCTGGACTGGTCTGACCCTCGCCCTCTCGGCGAGACACGTCCGACCACCTCGCTCGGCGCAGACCCCTCTGCCGGCACCACCTGGCTGCTCTGCATCGCCACCGTCGTCGTCGCGGTCCGCATCGCCCTTCTCCCTGTGGTCGCACATGGTGTTCGCCTTGCTCACGCCTCGGCCCGGGCACGACCGCATCTCCAGGAGCTCGCGAAGCAGTACCGCGACCGCACCGACCCCGCGAGCGTGCGGCGCCTGATGCAGGAGCGCCGCCGCATCGCCACCGAGCACCAGGTGCCACGACTCGGCTGCTTGCCGATCCTGGTGCAGCTGCCGATCTGGGTGGCGCTCTACCACCTGCTCTCCGATGTCGCGGCGGGTGTTCCGGTCGGAGCGATGAGCCCTGAGCTGGTCGCCTCGCTCGGTGCGGCAACCTTCCTGGGCGTCCCGCTGGCCGGACGCGGCTACCTGGGGGCGGGACCGGCACACCTCGCCGTGGTCGCAGGCATGGCCGTTCTCGCAGCCGGGCTGGCGTTCGTGACCCAGAAGTACCTCGTCGCGCCCAACGTCGTCACCGACGGACTGCCTGAGGCGATGGAGACCGCCCAGCGGATGATGCCGGCGCTCTCGGCGCTCGGTCTGGTTGTGGCCGGAGGAGTGGTTCCTGTGGCGCTCCTCGCCTACTGGGTGTGCAGCTCGATGTGGACCCTGACGCAGTCAGCGGTCATCTGGCGCTGGTTCCCCACGCCTGGTTCCTCAGCGGCCGGCCGCAGTCGCTGAGGTTCCGGTCGCCAACGCTAGGCTGCGGGCACATGGCTGGCTCACTGTTCGACCTCGTCCCCCCGACCACCGAAGCCGACCCCGACCGGTTGTACGACGAGTTCGCGGCTTGGGTCGAGAAGCAGGGAGTCGAGCTCTACGAGCACCAGGACGAAGCAGTCATCGAGCTGCTCAGCGGCCGCAACGTCATCCTGGCCACCCCGACCGGCTCCGGGAAGTCGCTCGTGGCGACCGCTGCGCACTTCGCCGCGCTCGCCACCGACCGGGTGAGCTTCTATACCGCTCCCATCAAGGCGCTGGTGAGCGAGAAGTTCTTCGCGCTCTGCGAGATCTTCGGGCCCGACAACGTCGGGATGCTCACCGGGGACGCGTCGGTCAACGCCGATGCGCCGATCATCTGCTGCACCGCGGAGGTCCTCGCCAACGTCGCCCTACGGGAAGGGGAGGACGCCGACGTCGGGCTGGTCGTCATGGACGAGTTCCACTTCTACTCCGAGCCCGACCGCGGCTGGGCCTGGCAGGTCCCGCTCCTCGAGCTCCCGCAGGCCCAGTTCCTGCTGATGTCGGCCACCCTCGGCGACGTGTCGCGGTTCGTCGACGACCTGACCCGCCGGAACGGCCGGGAGACCAGCGTCGTCGACGAGGCCGAGCGGCCGGTGCCGCTGACCTTCACGTGGGCGGTCACGCCGCTCGCCGAGACCGTCGAGGAGCTCGTCCACGCCGGCCAGGTGCCGGCGTACGTCGTCCACTTCACGCGGGCCGCCGCGATCGAGCAAGCGACCGCGCTCAAGAGCATGCGGCTGGTGACTCGCGAGCAGAAGGACGAGATCGCCGCACACATCGGCGACTTCCGGTTCGGCCCGGGGTTCGGCCGGACGCTGTCCGGCCTCGTCCGCAACGGGATCGGCGTGCACCACGCGGGGATGCTGCCGCGCTACCGCCGGCTCGTGGAGCAGCTCGCCCAGCAGGGGCTGCTCAAGGTCATCTGCGGCACCGACACCCTCGGCGTCGGCATCAACGTCCCGATCCGCACGGTGCTCTTCACCGGCTTGGCGAAGTTCGACGGCAACCGCCAGCGGATCCTGCGCACACGTGAGTTCCAGCAGATCGCCGGCCGCACCGGGCGGGCCGGCTTCGACACCGTCGGCTACGTCGTCGTACAAGCTCCCGAGCACGTCATCGAGAACGAGCGCCGGATCGCCAAGGCGGGCGACGACCCGAAGAAGCTCAAGCGCGTGCAGCGCACGAAGCCGCCCGAGGGGTCGATCGTCTGGACCGAGCAGACCTTCGACAAGCTGGTCAACGGCACGCCCGAGACCCTGGTGTCACGCATGAAGGTCGACAACGCGATGCTCATCAACGTCGTCGCCCGCGAGACCGACGCGTTCCCGGTCATGCGCCGGCTGCTCCGCGACAACCACGAGGACGCTCGCAGCCAGGTGCGGCTCACGCGCCGGGCGCTGAGGCTCGGCCGATCCCTGCTCGCGTCCGGCATCCTGACCCGTCTCGACGAGCCCGACGTGAACGGTCGCCGCTTCGTGCTGACCGTCGACCTCCCGCCGGACTTCGCGCTCAACCAGCCGCTCGCCCACTTCGCCCTCGCGATGCTCGACGTGCTCGACCCCGAGGCGACCGACCACACGCTCGACATCGTCTCGGTTGTCGAGTCCGTGCTCGAGGCCCCCCGCCAGGTGCTCTTCGCCCAGCAGCGGGTCGCGCGCGGCGAGGCGGTCGCGGAGATGAAGGCCGAGGGGCTGGAGTACGACGAGCGCATGGCCCTGCTCGACGAGGTCACCTGGCCCCAGCCCCTGGCCGAGCTGCTCACCGCCACCTACGAGATCTACCGGCAGAGCCACCCCTGGCTGCCCGAGGACGCATTGGGTCCGAAGTCGGTCGTCCGGGAGATGTACGAGCAGGGGATGTCGTTCACCGACTTCGTCTCCCGCTACCAGCTCGCCCGGTCCGAGGGGCTGCTGCTCCGCTACCTGACCGACGCCTACCGGACCTTCCGGCACACCGTCCCCGACTCCCACCGCACCCCCGAGCTCGACGACCTCATCGAGTGGCTCGGCGAGACCGTCCGGCAGACCGACTCCTCCCTGCTCGATGAGTGGGAGGCGCTCGCCGACCCCGAGCACGTGCTCGAGCGGCACGAGGCGCCGCCGTCACCGCGCCGGCTCTCCCAGCAGGACCGGGTGCTCCGCGTGATGGTGCGCAACGCGCTGTTCCGGAGGGTCGACCTGGCCTCCCGCGACGACGTCGACGGGCTCGCCGCGGTCGAGCGAGCGGCTGCCGAGCGGCCCGACCCGCCGCTCGAGGTGGAGATGACGCGCGCGGACTGGGACGCCGCGCTGGAGGAGTACTACGCCGAGCACGACTCCCTCAACGCCGGCGCGGACGCCCGGGGTCCGGACCACTTCCACGTCAGCGTCGAGGGGCGCACCTGGAAGGTGCGGCAGACGCTCGACGACCCCGAGGGTCACCACGACTGGGTCATCGAGGCGGAGGTCGACCTGGAGGCGACCGACGAGGTCGGTGAGGCCGTCGTGCTGGCCACAGCGATGCGAAGGCTCTGACCGCCCGGCGATAGGGTGGCCGCCCCGCTCGAGGAGGAACTGCCGTGTTCGGAAAGCGCCAGGAGCCAGGTTCGCCGCTGGAACGCGCGTTGGACGCCGCCGCCGGGTTGAAGGCGGGTTCCTGGGCCAGCGTCGAGGCCCTGTCGATGCTGTCCCTCGAGGCCAAGGGACGGCCCGAGTCGCGCGCCCTTCACAGCTCCGCGCTCGATGCCGCGGCCGGGCTCTCGCCCGGGTCGTGGGAGAGCATCCGGGCGCTGGCCTGGTTGGCACACGCGGGCCGAGAGCTCGGCCTGGACGAGTAGCCGCGCAGGTCGGCCCCTACTGCGGGATCCGGAGGAGCTGGCCCGGGACGATCACGTCGGGGTCGTTGAGCAGGTGCCGGTTCGCCTCGAAGATCGTGCGGTACTCCCCCGCGTCGCCGTACCACTGGTCGGCGATCGCTGAGAGCGTGTCGCCCGCCTTGACCTCGTGGACCGCGAATCCTGTGTACGGGTTGCGGAGCGCCCGGCCGAAGACGACGCGGCGTACCGTCTTGTTGATCTCGCTGCCGTCCTTCGCGGAGAACTCGAAGACCTCGAGCGTGCCCTGCGGGTTGCCGGGGATGCCGGGCACGTCGAGGCGGAGGAAGAAGTTCCCCCAGATGCCGGAGCCGCCGGCCTGGAAGTGCTTCGTGGCGAGCTCGGTGCCGTCGTGGCTCCGGACCCGCACCTGCAGCGTCCCCTCGAACCCCGTGCCGACGCCGGCGATCTCGATCGGGTCGTCGACGATGTCGTGGGCTCGCGGGTGACGGAGGCTGATCATCGGAAAGGAGGTCATAGCCGATGCTAGGACCCGCCCCGCGGTCCCGACGAGCCCCCAATGTCGTCGTCGGCTCAGGAGCGGGGCTTCTTGGTGCGCGGCTTGGTCCGCGGCTTGGCGCGCTCCGTGCGCTGGAAGTCCGGGCGCTCGCCCTGCTCCTTCGAGCGGCGCGGCGGCGGACCGCCAGGGCCCTCGGGACTCAGCGCGATCAGCTTGCCGGAGATCCTGGTCCGCTCGAGCGCCTCGAAGGTGGCTGCCGGCAGGTCCACCGGCAGCTCGACGTACGAGTGGTCGCCCCGGATGTCGATCAGCCCGAAGTCGGACCGGTTCAGCCCGCCCTCGTTGGCCAGGGCGCCCACGATCTGCCGCGGTTCCACCTTGTGCCGCTTGCCGACCTCGATCCGGTACGACGCCATCGGCACGTCGCTGCGGCCACGACGTGGGCGTTCCGTCTTCGGCCGGCGACCCTTGTCGCCGTCGAACGAGCGGGGCTCGCGGACCGGACGGGCCGGCTCGGGCTCCGGCTCGAGGAGGAGCGGCTGCCCGTCCTGCGCCATCACCGCGAGCGCGGCCGCGACGTCGGCCGCCGGCACGTCGTGCTCCTGCTCGTAGTCGGTGACGAGGTCGCGGAAGAACGCCACCTGGTCGGACGCCAGCGCGGCGCCGATCGCCTCGGTGAACCGCGCGACCCTCGTCACGTTGACGTCCTCGACGGTCGGGAGCCGCATCGGCGTCAGCGGCTGCCGGGTCGCCCTCTCGATCGCCTTGAGCAGGTGCCGCTCCCGAGGAGTCACGAAGGAGATCGCGTCGCCGGCGCGGCCGGCGCGGCCGGTCCGCCCGATCCGGTGTACGTAGGACTCCGTGTCGGTCGGGATGTCGTAGTTCACGACGTGGCTGATCCGCTCCACGTCGAGCCCGCGGGCCGCGACGTCGGTCGCGACCAGGATGTCGAGCTTGGCGTCGCGCAGCTGGTTGATCGTCCGCTCGCGCTGCGCCTGCGCGATGTCGCCGTTGATCGCCGTCGCCGAGAACCCGCGCGCCCTGAGCCGCTCGGCGAGCTGCTCGGTGGCCTGCTTGGTGCGAGCGAAGACGATCATCCCCTCGAAGTTCTCCACCTCGAGGATCCGGGTGAGGGCGTCGAGCTTCTGGTGGTGGCCGACCTCGAGGTAGCGCTGCGTCGTGTTCGCGGCCGTCGTCGTCCGGCTCTTGACGGTGATCTCGGCGGCGTCGGTGAGGTACTTCTTGGAGATCCGCCGGATCTGCGACGGCATCGTGGCGCTGAAGAGCGCGACGTGCTTGTCCTCCGGGGTGTCGGCGAGGATCGTCTCCACGTCCTCCTGGAACCCCATCTTGAGCATCTCGTCGGCCTCGTCGAGGACGAGGAACCGGAGCTCGGTGAGGTCGAGCGTGCCCTTGTCGAGGTGGTCCATGATCCGCCCCGGGGTGCCCACGATGACGTGCACGCCCCGGCGCAGGGCGGACAGCTGCACGCCGTACCCCTGGCCGCCGTAGACGGGCAGGACGTGGACGCCGGGCAGGTGCGCGGCGTACCGCTCGAACGCCTCGGAGACCTGGAGCGCGAGCTCGCGCGTGGGCGCGAGCACGAGCGCCTGGGGCTTCTTCTGCTTGAGGTCGATGCGGGAGAGGATCGGTACGGCGAACGCGGCCGTCTTCCCCGTGCCGGTCTGGGCGAGGCCGACCACATGGCGTCCTTCGAGGAGCGCCGGGATGGTGGCGGCCTGGATCGGGGACGGCGTCTCGTAGCCGACGTCGCGGAGCGCCTTGAGCACTCGCTTGTCGATGCCGAGCTCCTCGAAGGTCGGTCGCTCCTCGGCGGCGTCGGTCATCCGTCGCTTCCTTCCAGCGCGTCGGTCAGCAGCGTGACGAGCGCCTCGAGCTGGACGTCGGCAGACGACGAGAGCTCTTCGTCGGAGCCGTCGAGCGCGCGGGCGGCGAGCCCGGCCTTGCTGTCGATCAGCTCGGCGATCCGGGTGTCGATGGTCTGTGCGGCGATGACGCGCCACGCCGTGACCGGCTGCTCCTGGCCGATCCGGTGGATCCGGTCGATCGCCTGGGTCTGCTCGGCGTCGGTCCAGGAGAGCTCGGCGAGCACGAGGTCGGAGGCGACCTGCAGGTTGAGCCCGACGCCGGCCGCGGTGAGCGAGCAGACGACGATCTCGACCTCGGGGTCGTTGAGGAAGGCGTCGATGTTGCGCTGCCTCGTCTTCGGGGTCTGGTCGCCGCGGATCGACGAGTACCGGATCCCCCGCTTCTCGAAGGTCTGCTCCGCCGTGTCCATCACGTCGACGTGCTTGGCGAAGAAGACGACCTTGCCGACGCTGCGGGCGAGCTGGGCGGTGTAGTCGGCCGCCAACCCGGCCTTCGCCTGGCCGATCCGGCGCATCATGCTGAAGACGTTCTCGCCGTCGGTCGACGACGCGGTGTCCTCGCGCTCCCAGGTGGCGACGCGGCGGACGAGCTCGTGGTCGATGCCGTCGACGACCTGCCCGGAGGTGCGGGTCGCCAGGGCGTTCTCGTAGCGAACGACCAGGCGGCGGGCGAGCTCGCGCTCGGCCTCGCGGATCGAGCGGCCGGCCTCGTCGTCGAGCTCGACCGGCAGGTCGGCGACACGACGGGCGGGGATGTCCTTGGCCACGTCGACCTTGCGTCGCCGGACGATGCCGCGGTCGACCACGCAGCTCCGGGCCGCCCGGTAGAACCCCGGGTCGGCCGGGGTCAGCCCGGTCTCCTCGAGCGCCTCCATGAGCTCGGCGAGCGGCTTCTTGTCGTCGATCCAGCCGAGGAACTGCCAGATCGCGCGGAAGTCCTCGATGTCGTTGATGAGCGGCGTGCCGGTCAGCGCCATGAGGAGCGGGCGCACGACGCGGGTGCGGATCCGCTCGGAGAGCTGGAGCACGTGCTGCGACCGCTGCGAGGACTTGTTCTTGATGAAGTGCGCCTCGTCGACCACCATCCCGCGGAAGCCGAAGTCGGACAGCCAGCCCACGTGCCGGTCGAGCACCTCGTAGTTGACGACGACGATGTCGGCGAAGCCGTCGATGTTGTCGCCGTTGCCATGGACGACGGTCGCCGGGTGCCGGGGGGTCCAGATCGCGGCTTCGCGTGCCCAGTTCGTCTTGACGACGTTGGGAACGACGACGAGGAGCGGGAAGGCGTTGGCTGCCTGGGCGGCGAGGAGCGCCTGGGCGGTCTTGCCGAGCCCGGGCTCGTCGGCGAGCAGGAAGGTGCGGTGCCCCTCCGCCGCGGCGGCGACGACCTCGGCCTGGTGCGGCATCAGCCGCCGGCCACCGGGCGCCTCGAGCGACGTCGGCTCGGGCAGCGGCATGCACGCCTTCGACCCGCCGCTCGCCTCCTCGAAGGAGCGGAAGAGCGGGCCGAGGAGCTCCCACCCCGCGAGCAGCCGAGGACGGACCTGGGTCTGCCTCGCTGCGGAGAAGTCGGGGGCGAGGAAGGGGTTGGCGAGCTGCCGTGCGACGACCGACTGCGGCACGACGCGCTTCTCGGCCGGCGCGGGACCGGCAGCCGCGACCGGCTCGACCTTCTCCTCGGGCACCTCGACGCCCGCCGACTCCAGCATCCGGCGGCGCAGCTCTCGGGCGCTCTCGGAGACGGTGGCGTCCTCGGCGAGCAGCGACAGCAACGAGGTCTCGACCGCGGCGGACTTCGCGAGGATCGTCGCCACGCCGTCGAGCCGCTTCAGCTGCTGGGCGCGCTCCGCCTCGCTGCCGCTCTCCTCCGCCTTGAGCCGGGCGCGCTCCTCGCGGACGAGCAACGCGACGACCTGGAACTTCGTGCGTACCGACGGCATGACCCGGCCACGCTCGACCGCGGTCTCGACCTCGCGGACCGCGCGGGCGAGCACGGGGATGACGCCGTCGTTGTCGCGCGTGCGGGTACGCCGCGGGGTGCGTGCCGGCGTGCGGCGTGCACCCGACTGCTGCTGGCCTCGTCGAGCCAAGGACTCCTCCTCCGGAGCGCCCGGGCCGTTCACCGGTGCGGAGGTCCGCACGCGGCGCTCGGCCGGGTAGACAGGGACGTCGCGGGGGGCGACCTCTTCAGGCCGCTCCGGGACGCGACTGGGTCCCACCGATCTGCTGGGGTCCCACGGAACTGCTGGAGACCGAAGGGACGGACCCCCACGGCCCGTTCACGATGGGAACCTCCGACCCTGTGACGCGGGTCGGTGCTGGCACCATCGTAACGCGCTCGGGGCGCTTCCTCATCCCCGGCGCCCCGGCGGTTCTCCGAGGAGTGCGCTGGCCGACGACGATGCCGCCGAGGACGAGCGCGATCCCGGCCAGCTGGCGCCCGGTGAGCACCTCGTGCGCCAGCGCCGTCCCGAGCAGGACGCCGGTGACCGGGTTGAGCAGCCCGACGAGCCCGACGCTGCCGGCGTCCAGCCGCTGGAGTCCCGTGAACCAGGCCACGAAGGCCAGGGCCGTGGCCACGACGGCGACGTAGGCGAAGGCGGACGCCTCCGCAGCCGCGATCGTCGGCGGGGCACCCTCCAGCAGCACGGCGAAGGGCACCAGGGCGAGGCCGCCGGCGGTCAGCTGCCAGGAGGCCAGGTCGAGGGCGGGTACGTCGGTCGCCCACTTCTTCGTGAGCACGAACCCGACGGCCGACATGACCATCGCCGCGACCGAGGCCAGGACGCCGAGGAGCTGCACGTCGGCCGCGCCGGTGAGGAGCATCAGCGCGACGCCGGCGATCCCGGCCGCGGCGCCGAGCAGCTGCATGGGTCTTGGCGGCTGGTTGAGGGCGAGCCACGCGACGCCCATCATCGCGACCGGGGAGGTCGCCATCACGGTCGCCGCCACGCTCGTCGGGAGGAGCTGGGCGGCGAGGTAGATGAGCACGAAGAACGCCGAGGTGTTGAGCAGCCCGAGGACCGCCGCCCGCCACCACCAGGCTCCGGTCGGGAGCCGCCTGCCCGCGGCGAGGAGGAGCAACCCGGCGGGCAGGGCGCGGAGGGCGGCTCCCCAGACCGGGTTCTCCTGTGGCAGGAACTCGTGCGTCACGTAGTAGTTGGACCCCCAGGCCACGGGGGCGACGGCGGTCACGGCAATCCATCTCCATTTCGCTTCCATGGAAGCAATATATACCTTCCGCGGAAGCGATATGCTCACTGGTATGGACGACCATGTCTCCCGCATCCAGGCCGAGTGGGCGCGCGAACGCCCGGACGTCGACGTGTCGCCGCAGGGCGTCATCGGGCGGCTCCACCGGCTCGCCAACCGGCTCACTGCGGAGCTCTGTGCGGTCTACGAGGAGCACGGGCTGAGCGAGGGTGAGTTCGACGTGCTCGCCACCCTGAGGCGCGCCGGCGCGCCGTACGAACGGGCTCCGGTGGAGCTGGCCGCGACCACGATGGTGACCACCGGCGCGATGACGAAGCGGATCGACCGGCTCGAGACCCGCGGCCTCGTCACCCGCCGCCCCAGCGCCGACGACGGCCGGATGCGGATCGTCGGGTTGACCGATGCCGGCCGGAAGCTGATCGACGAGGCGTTCAGCGCGCACATGGCGAACGAGCGACGGCTCCTCGACGCGCTCACCTCCGACGACGCCCGGACGATGGAGCGGCTGCTGACCGCGTGGCTCGGCACGTTCGAGGCGCCGGACGCTTCCGCGGCGAAGAACGAGGTGGGCTAGCCCGGTCCGGCCCCGGCGTCGACCTGCTGGGCGAGGTACTGCTGCACCCCGACCCGGGCCATCGCGTCAAGCTGGCCCTCGAACCAGTCGGCGTGCTGCTCCTCGTCGCGCACCATCTCCTCGAAGACGGCTGCGCTCCCGTGGTCACCGAGGTCGTGGCACTCCTGCGCGCTGGAGTTGAACTGCGCGACGGCCGCCTTCTCGCTGGCGAGCGCGAGCCGCAACATCTCCTCGGGGTGCTCCCCCACCTGGATCGCGTTGAGCCGCTGGACGTTGGGGTGCCCGTCGAACATGAGGATCCGGTTGATCAGCGCGTCGGCGTCCTTCATCTCGTCGATGGAGAGGTCGTAGAAGACCTTGCCGAGCCGCGGCAGCCCCCAGTTGTCGAGCATCCGGGCGTGCAGGAAGTAGGTGTTGGTGACCGTCAGCTCGAACGTCAGTGCCTCGTTCAGGAGCTCCACGACCCGGGTGTCAACTGGCTGCACGGACCTCTACCTCCTCGCGCGGGGCGATCCCACGGCTGACATGGTCGCAGACCGCCTGGCGCACGGAGAAGATGCAGGTGCCGCACTGCTGCGCCGCGCCGGTCCGTCGGCAGACCTCGCCCAGCGTCTTGGCGCCGCCGTCGAGGGCGGCGGCGATGTCGCCGTCGGTGACGACGTTGCAGTGGCACACGATCACAAAGGTTAGGTTAGCCTCACCTGCACCCCTCTGGTCAATACTTCCGCCGACCCGTCCCATCCTCGACCGGAGGGAAAGTCGTCCTGGCGGACGGTTTTGACGTGGGTTGAGGCGTAGCCAGCGCGGAAACGCGTCCGTGAGGACGACTCTCGGACGAGCAGTCGCATCAGGGCCGGAAGACGACCTTGACCATCCCCTCCTCCTTCTTCTGGAAGTGCTCGTAGGCACTCGGTGCCTCGTCCAGCGGCAGGTGGTGGGTCGCGAACGACTCGACGTCCCAGGGGTCGCCGTCCTGGAGCACCGCCAGCAGCTCGTCGGTCCATGCCCGGACGTTCGCCTGGCCCATCCGGAGCTGCACCTGCTTGTCGAAGAGCTGGAACATCGGCATCGGGTCCATCGCCCCGCCGTAGACGCCGGCGATCGAGATGGTCCCGCCACGGCGTACGGCGTCGATGGCGGTGTGCAGAGCCGCCAGCCGGTCGAGCCCCGCCTTCTTCATGATCGGCTCGGAGATCAGGTCGGGGAGCATCCCGGCGAACTTCTGGACGCCCTGAGCCACCGGCGATCCGTGCGCCTCCATGCCGACCGCGTCGATCACCGAGTCCGGTCCGCGGCCGTCGGTGAGCTCGCGGACGAACGCCCCGACGCCACCGAGCTTCTCCGCCTCGTCGAGGTTGACCGCTCCGGCACCGTGGGCCTCCACCCGGGCCAGCCGCTCGGGGACCCGGTCGACCGAGATGACCCGGTGGCCCGCATGGACGGCCATCCTGGCGGCCATGTCACCGATCGGGCCGGCACCGAGCACGAGGAGCGTCCCGCCGTCGGGCACGTCGGCGTACTGCAGTGCCTGCCACGCGGTGGGCAGCACGTCGGAGAGGAAGAGGAACCGGTCGTCCGAGGGCCCCTCGGGGACCTTGACCGGGAGGAAGTCGCCGAACGGCACGCGGAGGTACTCCGCCTGGCCGCCGGGGACGTGCCCGTAGAGCTTGCTGTAGCCGAAGAAGCTCGCACCGGTGCCGTGCTCGTGGTTCTGGGTGGTCTCGCACTGGCTGTAGAGGTCCCGGTCACACATCCAGCAGGAGCCGCAGCAGACGTTGAAGGGTACGACGACGCGGTCGCCCACCTTCAGCTTCGTCACGGCGCTGCCGACCTCCTGCACGATGCCCATCGGCTCGTGACCGACGACGTCACCCGGCTCCATGAACGGCGCGAGGGTCTCGTAGAGGTGGAGGTCCGAGCCGCAGAGGGCGGTGGAGGTGATCTTGATGACGACGTCGGTCGGCTCCTCGATCCGGGGATCGGGTACGTCGGTGACGCTCATCTTGTGCACGCCCTGCCAGGTCACTGCCTTCATCGGTTCTCCTGCGGCTCGTCGGTGTTGTCCCCTCCCGTACCCCGGCGGACGGAGGTCATGCCGACCGCCCCACCGGATGCGGGCATGCTGACCTGGACCTCACCCCTCGGGCGGACGTACACCGTCGACGACCACGGCACCTGCACCTCCGACTGACGTTCAGCGAGCGCTTCAGGTTCGCCGCCTGCCACGTTGGCAATGACGGCTCGCGAGTCGCGATTCCGGCAGGCATCGCTGTGCACGCCGGACACCGTGCAGCGGGCTCACGAACACTTCAGCGGCGTTCCGTCCTCGTAGCGGACAGCGGTGCGACCGCCGTACACGGCGAACCGGGCTTCACCGGAGAGTCCGATGTCGACCCTGTCGCCGTCGCCGACCTCGCCTGCGAGCGCAACCGTCAACTCCCCTCCACCACGCGCGTCCAGGCTTGCGCCGACCCGCTCGTTCGCTCCGTAGAGCCACTGCAACACCAGGGTGTCACCCTCCCAGCGGCACGACTCGAAACGCCGGGGCTGCTCGTGGCTGGTTCGGAGCCAGATCAGGCCACCGAGGAGCACGGCTCCGACAAGGGCTGCCGCCAGCAAAGGAAGCTTCACCGCCTCATTGTGGCGGACGATCGACGGCTGGTGCCCACATCCGCACGACGAGCCATGGCGCTCGACGCGCCCTGGACGGGCCTCAGCAACGGCAGTAGCTTCCAGCACATGGCAGAGCGCTGCGTCCCCATTCTCCCGAGCCGGGACCTGCACGAGACCCTGGAGTTCTACTCGGGGCTCGGCTTCGGCAACCGCGGAGCGCCGCCGGAGGAGTGGGACTACCTCATCATCGGGCGAGGCGACCTCGAGCTCCACTTCACCTTGACCCCGGACGTCGACCCGCTGACCACGGCAGGGGCCTGCTACAGCTTCGTCGACGATGCGCAGGCGCTGTACGACGAGTGGGCCGACCGCGTCGTACCGGACCCACCGACTGGGAGTCGCATCATGCCGCCCGAGACGACCGACTACGGCCTGCGCGAGTTCGCGGTCGTCGACCGCAGTGGAAACCTCCTCCGGGTCGGCTCCAGGACCTGACCCTGGGGCAGCCGACCCGACAGGTCACGTCCCGAACGCGACGAACGACGCCGCCGTCGCCACCGAGACCGGGTCCCGACCCGCGGCCGTCCGGGCAGCCAGGACGGCGTCCGCCACGGTCCCGCTGCGCAGGAGCTCACCGTGCAGCTCCCCCATGAACGTGCACGTCGCCTCGTCGTTGACCTCGGCGACGCTGGACACGACGCCCGCGGTGCCGAGCGACAGCAGCGCGGAGGACAGCCCGATCAGCTCGTCGGCACCGACCGGTGCCATCACGCCGGAGTCACAGGCCGAGAGCACCAGCCGCCGGGGCGCGCTCTCGAGCCGCTCGAGGTCGTGCACGGTCAGGGGACCGTCGTCGAGCAGCAGGGACGAGAACATCGGGTTGTCGCGCCGGAACTGCCCGTGCGCGACGACATGGACGAGCGATGCGCCGTCCATCGCCGCCAGCGCTCGGTCCACGGTGGCGGAGCCCTCACCGAGTACGACGGCGCCGGGTCGCCGACGCGCCAGCTCGACCAGCTCCCGACCGCCGGCCGGCAGCCCGGGTCCCCCGATGAGCACCTCGCCACCGCCATCGCTCGAGATGCGAGCAGCAGTCCGCAGCCACATCGCCGCCGACGGCGACTGGCTCACCGGTCGCCGCGCCAGTGCGGGCAGGAGCCCCCACGGCGCCGCCTGCAACGGCCCCGGCGGGGACACGACGACCGGACCATCCGGAAGCTGCCGGGCGACCGGTCCGAGGAGCGCCGACTCCAACCGGGCTCCGACCGAGGCGAGGTCACCGGGTCGGCCGCGGGCAGCCCGACGGAGGGTGAACCGGGCGAGCTCCACCGCCTGTGACGCCTCGGCGACCGGCCCCACGACGTACCGGCGGACCCTCCCTCGCGACGCGACGACCGCCAGCAGCGTCCCGTCGACCGCCACGAGCTCGACCAGAGTCGTGTGGCCGAGAGTGTCGAGGAGCCGGCCAAGATCGAGCTTCTGCGCGGCGCGCCGGTCACCGCTGGTGTGCAGGCGTTGGGTCCGGATGGTCCGTTCCAACCGAGCCCGGTGCCGCTCCAGGCCGACCGTCGAGAGCCCCGACTGACGGTTGAGCTCGATCCGCCGTACGGTCTCGCGCAAGCTGGCGAGGTCCCCAGCCAGCGGCGTGTCCTCCGGCGCCCGGACCGGCGGCAGCGTCAGAGCCGTGGCCCGCCACCGCTCACTCCACCGGAGCAGCGTCCGTCCGTCGCGTCGGCTCGCCATGCGCAGGGCGATCTCGGCCAGCTCCCGCCCGTGCGACGTGGCGAGCGCCCGCAGCTCGGTGCTACCGAGCGACGCCTGGTGCTCGTCGAGTGCCTCGAGCCCGTGGGCGCAGGCCAGCAGGGCTCCCCGCTCGTCCCCCTCGGCCGCGCACCCGAGGGCGCGAGCCAGCCAGCCGGTGGCCCGGTTCAGCGCCGGCCCGCGACGGCGTCCCCTCGCAGCACGGGCGAAGAGCCCACGGCTCGACGCGAGCTCCTGCTCCGCCGCCAGCCTCCCAGCGACGGTCAGGGCGAGCGGCGCCTGGTCGGAACCCTCCTCGGCGAGCCGGTTGGCCACCGAGACCGCGATGTCGACGGAGCAGGAGCCCAACGCGGAGCGAGCACGGACGGACGCCAACCCGGCCTGCAGCTCCCACCACGGCCGTTGCTGCCGGCGGAAGGACCGGCCTGCCGAACGGGCGTGCTCCAACGCCCGAACCGCATCGCCGTCGGCCAGAGCGGCCTGGGCAGCCATCAGCTCGAGCTTTGCGCGCTGCGTGGGCTGCCCAGGGTGCTCGGCGAGCGCCGTACCGACGACCTCCACCGCCTCGGCGGTGAGTCCGGCTGCCAGGTAGGCCACGCAGCGGTCGATCGCGAGCTCCGGCTCGTCGACGCCGAGTGCCTCGTAACGGCGCGCGGCCTCGTCCAGCAGCGCGAGGGCGGCCGGCATGTCGCCCTTCCGGAAGGCGACGAGCCCGCGGTTGTGAACGGTGAGCACCTCTTCCAGCTCCTGTCCTGCCTGGCGGAACAGCGCCTGGGCAGCAACGACGTCGTGCTCCGCCCTGCTCACCGCGCCGAGTGCGAGGTGCAGGTCGGCGCGGTTGTTCAGCGTGCGCGCCTCCCACACCAGGTCACCGGAGCGCCGGATCCCCGGCAGCGCGCGACGGATGTCGTCGAGCGCCTCGGCGTGCCTGCCCAGCATGCTCAGCACATAGGCCTTTCGCGTCAGCACCCGCGACAGGAGAACTCCCTCCGATGAGTCGGCCGCCGCGTCGAGCTCGGCGAGGCCGCGGCTGGTGAGGCCATCCATGACGAGCGCGGCACCCAGGGTCGCCCGGACGTCGGCGGCCCGGTCCGGCCGTCTGGCGGCCCGGGCGAGGCGCAGCGCCGTACGCAGCTCTGCGACGGCATCGGCGAGGTCGCCCCGGTCGCGCAGGACGATGCCGATGGCTTGGCGGGCGAAGGAGAGGAGGCCCGGGTCCGACGAGGCGGCGAGGAGGTCACCGGCCCTCGCCAGCGCCTCCTGGGGTCGGGACAGCGCCAGCGGCAACAGCTCCTCGCCGACCTCCGGCGTGGCACCACCCGGCCCGCTCATGTCGCTCACCTCCCCACCGCCGTCGCTCTACTGTCGTCCATCGTGCGGCGATATGCTGAGAGGTCTTTCACCGCGTTGATCGGGGCCAGCCATGGACCACCGGGACCAGAGCCAGGACGGCACCTCCAGCGACCCGTCCGACCACGGTCGTCACCGGGACAAGCTCACCGAGGAGCAGCGCCGTGAGCGCGCCCGCGCGCACGTCGGGCACATCGTCGAGGCGCTCCGGGGTGACGACGTGTGGTGGTACGGCGAGGACGACGACGGCAACAGGAGCGACGACCCGGCCGACTTCCTCTACCTCTATCGTCGCAGCCACCTTCTCGTGCGCGACGAGGACGTCGACCGGGTCCGCAGGCTCGTCGACGGCGACCCGGAGGAGGGGCTCGTCGACGGCGTCACGTCGATCGCGCTTCCTGGCGGAACGGACACCCCGGAGGCGCTGGACCGGCTCGACAGGGAGCTCGGTGTGGGCGTGGCGACACCGGACACCGTCCTGCACGTGACGAAAGTCGGTAGCTGCTGTCCCGCGACAGAGCCCGACGTGGTCAGGGCGGAGTCGGAACCTTTCCCGCCGGTCGACACGACGAGCCGGACGCTGGGCCGTGGCGTGATGGTCTCCGTGGTCGACACCGGCTGGCACCCGCCTGCCGTCGAGTGGGCCGAGTGGCTCCGCGGCGTCACCGGTGACCCCGAGACGATCGACCGGCACGACATCCACCCCTACGCCGGCCACGGCACCTTCATCGCCGGTGTGGTCCGCTGCGTCGCGCCCGGGGCCGAGGTGCGCGTCGAGGGGTTCCTCCCGACCGGTGGAGCAGTGCTCGAGTCGAAGATCGTGACCCAGCTCCTCCAGGCGGTGCAGCTGGGACCGGACGTCATCAGCCTCTCCGCGGGCGCGACGACCCGGAAGGATCGCCCTCTGCTGAGCTTCGAGGTCTTCTGGGAGAAGCACCTGAGCCGGCTCAAGGGCACGGTGCTGGTGGCCGCGGCCGGCAACGACGCCACCCGGGTGCCGTTCTGGCCGGCCGCCTTCCCCTGGACTCTGTCGGTGGGAGCGCTCGACAGGAACGAGAACCGTGCGGAGTTCAGCAACTTCGGCAGCTGGGTGGACGTCTACGCGAGCGGCGTCGACCTCGTCAACGCCTTCCCCTACGGCAGGTTCGTCTGCAAGGAGCCACCCAACACCGGCGACGTCCGCGACTTCGAGGGGATGGCCCGGTGGAGCGGCACGTCGTTCTCCACACCGCTCGTCGCCGGGCTGATCGCGGCACGGATGAGCTGGACCGGCGAGACCGCGCGGCAGGCGGCCGATGCGCTGCTCGCCCGCGCGCTGACCCAGGCGATCCCCGGCATCGGCTCGGTCCTGCGGCCGGGCGACCACCGGTAGAGAGCCGCTCAGATCAGCACCCACCCGGTCGCAAGCTGCGAGGAGCCGACCGCCACCTCGAACCGCACGTTGCCGGTCGGCACGCCGCTCACCGAGAAGAACCCGCTGTCGGCGACGTCGACACTGACCGAACGGCCCCCGGCGGAGCGGACCGTGACCCGACAGGCGCGGCCAGGCACGACCAGTCCCACGAGGTCGTCCCCGACCACCTCCAGCTCGAGGGCAAGCTCACCGCCCTCGAAGGAGAGGAGCCGCGGCTCGGTGTCGGTGACCGAGCGGACGACGACCTCGTCGCCGACGCTCGAGTCATGCGCGAGCGAGAGCAGCTCGTCGAGCTCCTCGTCGACGGTGCGCCAGCTGAAGGCGGCGTACGCCGCCTCGCGCGACCGTTCCGTCACCGCCCGTTCCGCGGCCACCGCCTCCCGGAGCTCGCGGGTCAGGGCCTCGTCGTCGGTCCAGCTCGTCATCACGGTCATCTCCTCTGCTCGGCGGCCCCGGCGGGGGCGGCCAGAAGTGCGTTCAGCGCCTCGGTGCTGCGCAGGTGGTCCAGGGCCCGGGCCCGTGTCGGGCCGATGCTCCCGACCGGCATCCCGAGACGGCGGCTGATCTCGGCGTACGACGGCGGCGGGTCCTCGAGGAGCACCAGGAGCAGCGCCCTCCGGTCCTCGGGGAGCTCCGCGAGCCCGGCGCGCAGGGCTCGGTGCCGCTCGTCGCGGAGGAGCTCCTCGCACGGGTCCTCCTCCTCGAGCAGCCGGTCGATGGAGGAGTCGCCGAGGGGGTCGACCGGCGTCGCCTTCCCACGCCGCCGGATGACGGCGAGACACTCGTGCCGGGTCGTGGTGGCGATCCACCCCGGTACGGCGTTCGGCTCACGGATGGCGTCGAGGTGCTCCACCAGCCGCAGCCAGACGGTCTGGTTCACGTCCTCGGCGTCCGCGCCGTACAGCCGGAACCGGGCGGTCAGCCTGGTCACCAGCGGCAGGAAGCGGTCGACCAGGTCGTTCCACGATCGTTGGTCACCGTTGCGAGCAGCCCGCACGAGCTCGGCCACCGAGCACGTCTGGTCCATGGGGTTCCTCCGTCCGGCGGGTCGTGGAGCCACGACCCGGCATGCGCACGTTCACCCACGAGGAGTGCGTCCCGGCCCGTCAGATACACCCCGCGAGAAAGCTTCCCGCCGGGTCAGCCCAGGGCGGCGAGCTTCCGTCGGAGCACCCCGCGCTCGCGGTCGTTGCCGCACAGCTCGACGGCACGCTGCAGCGCACGCCGAGCCTCCTCGGTCCGCCCGAGCCGGCTGAGCAGCTCGCCGCGCACGCTCGGGAGGAGGTGGGACCCGGAGAGGGCGCCGGCTGCGGCCAGCTCGTCGACGAGGGGCAGCGCAGCGGCCGGTCCGCGCGCCATCGAGAGGGCGACCGCGTGGTTGAGCTGCACGACCGGGGACGGCGTCAACCGGCAGAGCGCCTCGTAGAGGAGCACGACCCGCTCCCAGTCGGTCTCGTCGACAGACGGTGCGACCGCGTGGCACTCGGCGACCGCGGCCTGCACGCCGTACGCCCCGAGCCCGCGGCCGACGCGTCCGGCCTCGGCGAGCGCCGCCCGGCCGCGCCGGATCGCGGCGCGGTCCCACCGCCGGCGGTCCTGCTCCTCCAGCAGCACCGGCTCGCCGTCGTCGCGCACCCGGGCCGGGAACCGGGCGGCGGTGAGCTCGAGGAGGGCGAGCAGCCCGTGCACCTCCGGCTCCCCCGGCGCCATCCGGGCCAGCACGCGGGTGAGCCGGATCGCCTCGTGCGCCAGGTCGACCCGGATCCACTCAGCTCCGGAGGTGGCGCTGGAGCCCTCGGTGAAGATCAGGTAGAGCACGCTGAGCACGGACGCGAGCCGGGTCCGACGCTCGTCGCCCGGCGGCAGCTCGAACGCCACCTGCGCCGCCGCCAGGGTCTTCTTCGCGCGGGTGATCCGTGCCTGCACCGTGGCCGTCGGCACCAGGAAGGCCCGGGCGATCTCGTCGCTGGTGAGCCCACCGACGACCCGGAGGGTGAGCGCGACCTGGGCCTCCGCGGACAGCAGCGGGTGGCAGGCGATGAACATCAGCGCGAGCACGTCGTCGTCGACCCGGTCGGGGTCCCAGAGCAGCTCGGCGTCCGGCGGCTCCCCGACCTGCCCGGAGGCAGCACCGCCCTCGCCCAGGTCGCGGGCGAGGGCGGCGTACCTCTCGTCGAGCGCCGCACCGCGGCGGAAGGTGTCGATCGCGCGTCGGCGGCCGACGGTGAGCAGCCACCCGGCGGGGTTCCGTGGTACGCCGTCGCGCGGCCAGGTGACCAGCGCCTCCGCGAACGCCTCCTGGGCCAGGTCCTCAGCGAGGGTGAAGTCGCCAGTGAACCGGGCGAGCGTGCCGACGATGCGGGCGGACTCGATGCGCCACACGGCCTCGACCGCCTGTCGGCCGGTCCCGGTGCTCAGAGCTGGCCGGTCTTCACCCGCCACGCGCGCTCCTTCTGGATCCACTCGTTCTCCTGCGGGAACTCGTCGATGCTCGCGACCCGGCGGATCTCGGTCTTGATGCCGGGCCCGGCCATCGGGGCCCTCTTGGCCCACTCGACCGCCTCCTCCTTCGAGGCGACGTCGAGGATCCAGAACCCGCCGAAGAGCTCCTTGGTCTCACCGTAGGGCCCGTCGGTGACGACCGGCGGGGTGGACGAGTAGTCGACGACGACACCGGTCGACGCGTCGTCGAGCCCTTCGGCGGCGACGAGGACCCCCGCGGAGATCATCTCGTCGTTGAACCGACCCATCGTCTCGAGGATCGTGTCGAAGTCGACGTCCTGGAAGGACGCGTAGGCCTCGTCGGACGCCCGCATGATCAGCATGTACTTCATGGTGTGCTCCTGCATGTTCCGGGTCCCCTGCGGACCCTCTCACCCAGTGGTCGAACGGCGGAACGGTAGATCGACGTGCTCCGAGAATTCTTTCTCACGTGCTCGCCCGCTCCGCCTCCGAGCGCAGGATGCAGAACTCGTTGCCCTCCGGGTCTGCGAGCACGACCCATCCGGTCCCGGGCCCGTGCTCGTCGCGGAGGTCGGCGAGCACCGGGGCGCCGAGCTGGACGAGCCGCGCGAGCTCCTCGTCGCGCGTCCCTGACCTGGGGCGCAGGTCGAGGTGCACCCGGTTCTTCACCTGCTTGTCGTCGGGCACCTCGATGAAGAGCAGCCGGTGACCGGACTCAGGGTCGAGGATCATGCACTCCTCGTGCCCCGGCAGGTTCGGGTCGCCGTCGACGTCGACGTACCCCAGCACTCGCTTCCACCACTCGGAGAGCTCGTAGGCGTTGCGGCAGTCGACCGTGGTGTGCGAGACGAAGGCAGTCATCCCCGCACTCTGCCCATCAGAGGCCGCTGTCGCAATCGGGTTGAGGAGGCAGCCCGGGTAGCGGTTGGGTGGGCCCATGACCGAGCACCGGATCCGTGTGGACCGCGCCGACGACGACGACCGCTACCTCGCCACCGACGAGACCGTCTGGTTCGCCGAGGTCGCCGCCGCGCCCACCGAGGTGCAGCTGGTCGGGCTGCCCGCCCAGCACCGGTTCGCCGCCGACGTCGCGGGATCCGACCCCGCCACCTACCCCGGCGTCTACGGCGTCTACCCGATGACGCTCGCGGTTCCGGCAGCGGACGGCGTGCGCCGGGTGTCGTGTGCCGGGCTCACCTGGGTGGGGGTCCACCCCGACCACCGTCGCAAGGGCGTGCTCACGGCGATGATGCGGCACCACCTGGAGGAGACGCACGCGCTGGGCGTCCACGTCTCGGCGCTCCACGCGAGCGAGCCGGCGATCTACGGTCGCTACGGATACGGCCTCGCGTCGCTCGAGCACGAGGTCACGCTCGCCAGAGGTACGACGCTGACCGCGCCGTACCTCGAGGGCGAGGCCGCCGACGTGACGACCCGGCTGGCGACCGTCTCGGACCCCGACGTCGCCGCTCGGATGCACGACTGCCACGCGCGCGTCGCCGAGCTGGGCTCCGTGGTCGGTGAGCGTGCCTACTACGAGCGGATCTGCCTCCAGCTGCCCGAGCACCTCCGCGACAAGGAGCCCTGGCGGGTGCTCTTCGCCCGCCGCGCCGGCGTGGACGTCGGGTTCGCGATGTTCCGCCGGCAGCAGAAGTGGGAGAAGGCGAGGCCGGCCGGCGACCTGTCCGTCTGGGCGATGGTCGGTGAGCCCGCGGCCCGGCTCACGCTGCTGCGGCGGCTGCTCGACTTCGACCTGATCGGGAGCGTCCAGGTGCGCACCGTCGGCGTCGCCGACCCGATGATCCTCTGGGCCGGTGGACCTCGCGCGACGTCGGACGTCGCGACCCACGACAGCCTCTGGGTGCGGCTGGTCGACCTGCCGGCCGCTCTGGCTCAGCGCAGCTGGAGCGCGCCCTGCGACGTGGTCGTCGAGGTGGCCGACCGGGACGCCCCGTGGAACGAGGGCAGCTGGCGGATCCGTGCCGACACGAGCGGGAAGGCGACCGTCGAGCGCGTGGGGACCGAGGCGGAGCTGCGGCTGCGCACCGAGGCGCTCGGGGCGGCGTACCTCGGTGGGGGCAACCTCGTCGCCCTGCACCGGGCCGGGCTCGTCGACGAGCGTCGGAAGGGCGCGGTCGCCGAGCTGTGGCGGGCGATGCGCACTGATGTCGCCCCGGCCGCGGCGTTCATGTTCTGACCGCAGAGGTGGCCCTCGCGATCAGGTGGACGCGAGATTGCGGTGCGGATGCTCCGGTGACCGCGTCTCCTGTCGAGCCCGCCGGGCCGCGGCTCGAAGAGCCTCGTGGGGTCAGGGTACGTCGGACGTGGCCTCCGTCCGGCTCAGAGCCCAGGCAGGGCGTGGATGAGCTTCTGCACCGCGTCGTACGTCGCCCGGTCGGCGGCGGCGATGAGCCCGAGCGGCGGCTCCGAGCGGGGACGGTACGGAGTGCCGTCGAAGGTGCCGACGAAACCGCCGGCCTCGGAGAGCAGCAACGAGCCTGGAGCGTGGTCCCACGGCTTCCCCCACCGGTAGAGCGCGTAGTCGGCAGCACCCTCGACCAGCTTCGGGTAGTCGACGCCGCAGCAGACCCACGTCAGGTCGAGCGCCCGCATCGCTCCCAGCGCCTGGCCGATCCACCCCTTCCGCGAGGTCACCCCACGCACCTCGTCGCCGAGCGGTGGTCGGGTCAGCCGTTCGCCGTCCCGCCACGCACCGGCGCCGCGCTCCGCGACGTACCCCTTCCGGTGCTGTGGCTGCCAGATCCAGCTCCGCACCGCCTCGCCGTTCCGCAGCTCGGCAACCATGACCGCGTGGTCCGGCGAGCCATGGACGAAGTTCTTGGTCCCGTCGACCGGGTCGACCGTGAACGCGTGGTCCGCTGCCCGGAACCGGTCGAGCAGCGCGGCGTCCGTCGCGAAGGCCTCCTCGCCGAGCACGAGTGCGTCCGGGTGCTCCCGGCGCAGGACCTCGGTGATCCGCACCTCCGCCTCGCGGTCGGCGACCGTCACCAGGTCGCCGGGGTTCTTCTCCGCGATCTCGTCACTGGCCAGCGCTCGGAACCGCGGGTTGACGACCTCCTCGGCCACGTCCTTGAGCAGGGTCAGGACGTCGTCGGTCTCCATCCCTGCAACCTACCGACCCGGCGGAGCGCGTCCGCTGCCAGGCACACTGGCCCCGACGACCACCAAGGAGAGCCGTGGAAGACCACCAGCACGAGCACGCTGCGCCTGAGGTCCAGGCACGCATCAGGGCAAGCTTCGATCGTCAGGGGCTGATGCGTCATCTCGGCGCGAGGCTGTCGCACATAGGTCCGGGACGCGTGCACCTCACGCTGCCGTTCCAGCCGAGCTTGACCCAGCAGCACGGGTACTTCCACGCCGGGGCCACGAGCGCGATCGCCGACACCGCCGGCGGCTATGCGGCGTCGACGTTGTTCGACGAGAGCAGCGAGGTGCTCACGGTCGAGTACAAGATGAACCTCCTGGCACCGGCCGTCGGCGATCACGTCGAAGCCGTGGGAGCGGTGGTGAAGTCGGGCCGCACCCTGTCTGTGTGCCGGCTGGACGTGTTCGCCGTGAAGGGTGAGGAGCGGTCACACGTGGCAACGGGCCAGCAGACGCTCATCCGCCTGCCGGGTTGATGCTGCCGCGGAGAAGCGCGCGCCGCAAGGACGACCCGCGGTCTTCGCTGCCAAACGGTCGCGAAGTGGAACCCGTCAGTCGTGGGCTCGGGTGCCGTGGTGGTCGACGGTGTACGTCCGCCCGAGCGGTGAGCTCCAGGTCAGGGACCCGTCGGGTTCTCGCCGGTAGTCCCAGTCGGAATGCGTTTTCACGCGATGGTGAAAACGGCACAGCTTCCCCAGATTTTCCGTCGAGGTCTGGCCCGGCGGCCCGCCCTCATCCATCGCGACGTAGGGCTCGATGTGGTCGAGGTCGAACCGGCCTTCCCGTCCGCACCACGGGAACCGGCAACAATCGTCTCGTTCGTCGACCTGGTTGCGGAGCCGGTCCGGCGCCTCGTAGCCGTTCACGCTGATCTGCTCGGCCAGGTCCACCACCGGCGTGACCGTCACCGCCGCCCCGGGAGTCAGGTCGGCCAGCCACTGCTCGACGGTCTCCAGCGCCCGGGCACCGAGCCGGGGGACCCGGGCCACCAGCCCCGTCGCGCCTTCCGTCGTGCTCGCACCGTCGGTTGCCGTTGAGCCGGTGAACGTCGAGATCGCGTCGGTGTGCAGGTGCACGTGAATGGTCGGCGCACCCTTCCCGCGACCCGCCCCGGTCCCGCTGCGGCGGGGGCGCTCGGGCGGGATGGTGCCGTCGGCGGCGAGCTCAGCGGTCGCGTGGAGGTCGAGGGCGTACTGCGGGTCGGCGAGCACCCCGACCGCCTTCGCCCGCCGCACCTGCTCCGGATCGTCGTCCCCCAACGCCCGCAACGACGACGCCACCTGGTTCAGCGCGGTGTCGAAAGCGTGCGCGTCCGGGGTGCCGGTGACCGCGTGAATCTCACTCGTGCCGTCGACCCGGTCCTCGGTCCACACCCCCCGCTTCTCGCCCGCCCTCCGGGCCCGGTCCGCGGCCGCGGCGGGGTCGTGGCGCAGCTCTGCGGCCTCGACCGCCCGCATGATCCGCCCGTACGACAGCTGGTGGGCGAACGGCGCCACCTGCGCATCCACGTACGCCGCCGCCTCCGCCGACAACGGGATCGTCTCGGCCGCGACCTGGCGGGCCTTCCACGCCGGCACCTGTCCGACCATCACCCGCCCCCACCGCCGGGGCAACCGGTCCCGCAGCTCGACCGCCTGCCCGACATCGGCCCGGCCCGCGGCCTCGGACATCCCCAGCGCCGCGGCCAGCTCACAGACCGCGAACTCGCACACC
>DASSBB010000092.1:0-12452 GCA_035699145.1 Marmoricola sp. | reverse complement strand
CACCCGTGGCGATCTCCTCGAAGGTCTGGATGAGCGCCGGTCGGTTGCGCTCGTCGTCGAAGCGAGCGTCGTCCTCCTCGGTGAGGAGGTCGAAGTCACCGACCGGGCGCACAGTCGCCGTCTTGTACAGGAAGGCCTGCTTGATGGCGTCGGTGCCGATGGCACCCGTGTCGATGTAGTCGTACGTGCCGTCCGCCGTGGCAGCGTTGAGCGCGTCGACGATCTGCTGGGTGGCGAGACCCGCGTCGTTCTGGATCTCGATCAGCCCGAACACGTCGGCGTCGATCGTCTTGAGCGCGGCCACGATCTTGGCGAGCTGACGCTGCCGCTCTTCCTCGGAGTCGGCACCACGGCAGTCCTCGGTGCCGGACGGAGCGCACGGACCCGTGTCGTCCGAGGAGGTGGTGTCGATCGTGGCGAAGTAGTTCAGCACGTTGAAGCTCGCCACCTGCAGCCTGCCCCCGACGTCGTCCGGCGTGGCCGGTCGCGGGTTCGCGGGCTCGAAGGTGTAGTCCTCGCCGGGCACGGGGCGGAGCTTCCAGGCGCCGAAGGAGTACTCCATGACACCGGTGAGGCCGGTGATCGTGTCGCCGCCCCGGAAGTAGTTGTCCGTGCTGAGCCCCGGCGTCGGGTAGTAGTAGGGCTCGTTGTCCAGCGGACCGCTGGTCGCGTCGTTCTCGTCGTTGCTGTCGTCGTCCAGGATGATCCGGCGCGTCGCCAGGTCAGCCAGGAACGCCTCGTATCCCTGGACGGTCGGCGCGTTCGTCTGCGTGTACTGGTACTCGCGCTCGTTCGCCGTGAGGACGATCTCGCCGAACCGCGCGAGGTTGAAGTACTCACTCACCGCGAGGGTGGTCGGAATGGTCGTGATCATGCCCTCGACCTTCTCGAACGTGCCGGGGTCCTCGGTGCTAGAGCTCGCCGGCAGGGTCACGGTGGCGGCGGTCGGCCGCGGCAGGCCGGAGGCCAACACGCTGACGGAACCGCTGGTGGCGTTGATCTGGGTGTTCTCGAAGAACTCGTCGACGGTGCCGACCACCTCCACCAGGTCACCCGCGGCCAGGCCCTCCGGGCAGGTGGAGCCGCAGAACACGTAGACACCCTCGGACGTCGCCGGGTCCCCGTCCGCGTCGCCGTCCTCCTCCTGGACGTAGAAGCCGTTGAGCACGTCGTTGTCGGTGATCAGCGAGGTCACGACCGCCTCGACCTGGACCTCCTGGCCGTCGAGCGGCGAGGCGGCTCCGGATCCCTGGACGGTCGAGACGAGAGTCGTCTCGAGCGGCTCGGAGACCGTCACCGCCACCGTGCAGACGGCCTGCGCGTCGTCGTCCGACGTGGCGGTGATCTCCACCTGGTACGTGCCTACTTCAGTTGTGCCAGCCACCGTGAGAGTCGCGGTCGCGGCTTCTCCTACGCCGGTCGGGGCGGTGGAACCGTCGAGCGTGATCCCGTCCACCGCGGCCGACGTGATGGCCAGACTGGCGATGCCGCTGTCCTGATCTGTGGCGGACACCGGCGACGTGGCCCCCTCACCGGTGGTCGCCTCGACGCTGGGCTCGCAGTCCACCGTCGGCGGGACCGGGTCGCCGGAGGCGACGAACAGCTGCTGGTTGTTCGCGGCGTTCAGCGTCTGAGTGGCTGGCGACGCCCACGTGAAGTCGCCGTACGAGTCACCGGTCCCGGTGAGCTGCAGGGACAGTCCGGCGGCGGTGGCGCTGCCTTCGGCGACTCCGATGTCCGTGCTCTGGCCAGCGGCTGTCGTCAAAACGCCCTCGTACGAGAGGAACTGCACGACGCGACCCGAATCATCGAGGAGAGCGACACCGTCCGCGGGGCCGTTCTGGATGCCGTCGGTGGGGTAGCTGATCGATGCGAACCCGAAGCCGGTGCCGGTGTCGTCCCCCAGCATGCCTGACAGCGAGTCGCTGTCGTACTGCGCGTTGTTGCCCCCGTTGTACAGGACGACCGACCACCCGGTGAGGTCCGTCCCTGCCGGGCCAGCGACCTCGATGAACTCGCCGGTGTCGGTGCCGGCGTTGTCGTAGTGCAGCTCGTTGATGAACACGGAGCTGTCCGGCGCAACGGCTGAAGCCGGGGGTGCGACGGCGAGCAGGCTGGCGAGCATGGCCAGCGGCGCAGCGGCCGCGACGGCCGCCTTCGCCGGGCCACGCGCTGACAGACACGCCCTGGGAGCAAACTGCATGAAGGGGTCCTTCCGTGACGATTCGAAGAGAACGGGTCAACCGCGACGCTGACCGTAACCCTTGTCACATGTCCGGCACCATGCCCGGAAGGGTGACGAATCGGTGACGACTCCGCGGTCTGCCACCATCGAGGCATGAACAGCTCCCCGACCCCGGTGCGCGCCTGGCTCTCCGACATGGACGGCGTGCTCGTCCACGAGGACGCCGCGATCCCCGGCGCCGACGAGTTCGTACGACGGCTGCGCGACCGCGGCCTGCCGTTCCTCCTGCTCACGAACAACTCGATCTTCACCGCCCGGGACCTGCAGGCGCGGCTGTCGCGCAGCGGGATCGACGTGCCGGAGGAGGCGATCTGGACGAGCGCCCTCGCCACCGCCCAGTTCCTCAACGAGCAGCGGCCCGGAGGGACGGCGTACGTCATCGGTGAGGCGGGGCTGACCACGGCCCTGCACGCGATCGGCTACGTGATGACCGACCGCGACCCGGAGTACGTCGTCCTCGGGGAGACCCGGACCTACTCGTTCGAGGCGATCACGACGGCGATCCGCCTCGTCGACCGGGGCGCCCGGTTCATCGCGACCAACCCGGACCCGACCGGTCCGTCGGCGGCGGGCCCCATCCCGGCGACCGGCTCGGTGGCCGCCCTCGTCACGCGGGCCACCGGGGTCGAGCCCTACTTCGTCGGCAAGCCGAACCCCCTGATGATGCGGTCTGCGCTCAACCGCATCGAGGCGCACTCGGAGTCGACCGTCATGGTCGGGGACCGGATGGAGACCGACGTCGTCTCCGGCCTCGAGGCAGGGTTGCGCACGATCCTGGTGCTGACCGGGTCGACGCTCCCGGCGGCCGTGGAGCGGTTCCCCTACCGTCCGACCCACATCCGGGACTCGGTCGCGGACCTGGTCGAGCTCGTCGACCTCTGGGCGGAGGACGCATGAGCGACGCGTCGTACACCTTCGAACGGCTGCACCACGTCCAGCTCGCGGTCCCGCCCGGCGGCGAGGACGCCTGCCGGGAGTTCTGGGGCGGCGTGCTCGGCCTGACCGAGCTCGAGAAGCCGCCGGTGCTCGCGGCCCGCGGCGGCTGCTGGTTCGCCGGCGGCGGGCTCGAGGTGCACCTCGGCGTGGAGCCCGACTTCGTACCCGCGCGCAAGGCGCACCCCGGCATCCTCGTCACCGACCTTCGCGCGCTGGCTGCCCGGCTGGAGCAGGCAGGCGCTCCCGTGACCTGGGACCCCGAGTTCCCCGGTCACGACCGGTTCTACAGCGCCGACCCCTTCGGCAACCGGCTGGAGTTCCTCGAACCGACCGCCTGAGCCGGTGCTCACCGAGAGGCGAACCAGGGGCGGTGCAGGTCGTAGAAGGTGGCCCCTGCCATCATCGTTTCCAGGCCCTCACGAATCTCGGCCGGGGGCTCCTGCTGCTCGCCCGTCCGGGCGCTCGCCTCGTCGGTGAAGAACACCGTCTCGGTGAACGACCCATCGTCCTCGACAGCCAGCGACGCGCCCAGGATGTCCGGCCGCAGCTCGTGGAGCGACGTGGCGTCCTGCGACATCATCGCCTTGGCCCGCTCGACGTCGTCGACCCTCCCGCGGATCACCTGGACGAACCCGGCGTCGTCGGAGCCACCGTCCATCATGAGCGTCACGTCGTCGCAGTCGTGGAACTCCACAGGCCCGTCCATCAGCGACATCATCTCGCGAGCCCAGGCGGTCTGGTCATCCCGTCCGGAGTTCGCCATCGCGGCCTCCCGTGACTCGAACCGGACGATGCCGAGGAACTCGTGGTCGTCGGTGAAGCCATAGGTGCCGCCGAGCCACCCCTCGGCCTGGGGGCCGTGCTCCTCGCGCCACCGTTCGAGGTGGGCGCGCAGCTCCTCCTCGCGGGTACATCTGCCTTGGATGATCTGGATGAACATGACGTGCTCCTCTCGACTTCTCGACGCTAGGCGTGCAGCGGTGCACGGTCCATAGCGCGATCGGGCTCGCCCGACCGGTGGCCGCGAGCTTTCAGACGGAGAGCTCCGTTCCAGCGGCGAGAACGGAGCTTTCCGTCGGACAGCTCACTCCGCGGTGACGGCCTCCAGCACCGGCAGCCGCGCCGCCCGCCGGGCCGGGAGGAGCCCGGCGAGCACGCCGGCCACCAGCGCGAGGACCAGCACCCCGGCCAGCCAGGCCAGCGGCACCGAGAACGCCATGGGCGCCGACCGCCCCAGCACCGCCACGGCCGCCGCCGCCAGTCCGAGGCCGAGCAGCACGCCGATGACGAGTGCGATGCCGGCGACGAGCAGCGCCTCGCCCCGGACCATCCGGCGCAGCTGCCCCCGCGTCATCCCGACCGCCCGGAGCAGCCCGATCTCCCGGGTGCGCTCGATGATCGACAGCGCCAGGGTGTTGGTGATGCCGAGCATCGCGATGAGCACCGTGAAGAGCAGCAGGACCGTCACCAGCCCGAGGATCTGGTCGACCATCGCGGACCGGCCGTCGACGGCGGCCTGCTGGTCGCGCACCTCCGCGGTCGGCAGCTCCGCCAGCGCCTCCTCCACGGCGGCCCGGGCCGCATCCACCGCGACCCCGTCCGCCACGTCGACGTACACACTGGCGTCCATCCGCTCGCTGAAGTGCCGGGCGTAGGTGCCGAGCGAGACGATGTAGTCGGTGCTCAACGCCTGGGCCGCGCCGTCGGTCATGAGCCCGACGACGGGCACCGGCTGGCGGCCGGTGCGGGAGAATTTCATCGGCAGCCGGTCGCCCACCGCGAGCCCGCGGTCGGCCGCCACCTGCTCGGAGAGCACGATCCCGCCGCCGGCGAGGTCGGAGATCCGTCCCTCGACCATCTCCAGGCGGGTGACGTCGGCGATCGTGCCGGGGTCCACCGCAGTCAGCGCTCGCGTGGTGCGGCCGTCCTTCCAGTGGCCGAACCGGACCCTCGAAGCGACAGCGACCTCGTCGAGCGCCTCGACGTGGTGGTGCACCATCGGCGCGAGGCCACCGAGCATCTCCCCGCGGGCGCTCTCGACGACCAGCTCCGCGGAGACGTACTCGGCGTAGCTCGACCTGATCGAGTCCTTGAGAGACGTCGCCAGCACCGCCATGAAGCTGATCAGGGCGAGGCTGAACGCCAGGGCGAGCGCCGTCGCCGCCGTACGACGTGGCGCGCGGTGCGCCGACTGGGAGGCGAGGAGCCCCGGCACCCCCATGCCCCGCAGCGGGCGGCCGACCACGCGGGCCAGCGCCGGCGTCAGGGCGGGGCCGAGCACGACGAGGGCGACGAGGGCGAGCACGGCGCCGGAGGCGACCAGCAGCGCCGGCCCTCCGGCCAGCCCGAGCACGACGCCGCCCAGCGCGACGGCAGCCACGGCCGAGCCGGCGAAGGTACGACGACGCGTCGGCCGGCTGCCCGAGTCCGCCGCCCGCATCGCCGCCACCGGAGCGACCCGGGCGGCACGTCGGGCCGGACCGAGCGCGGACACCAGCGTGACGAGCAGGCCGAGGGCGAAGGCGATCGCCACCGTCCGGGGCAGCACGACGAGGCCCGACTCGGGGACGACGACGCCGAAGCCGGACGCCACCTCCCGGAGGCCGGAGGCGGCGAGGATGCCCAGACCCGCGCCCACCGCGGAGCCGACGGCGCCCACGACGACCGCCTCGCCGAGCACGGAGACGAGCACCTGTCGGCCGGTGGCTCCGGCCGCGCGGAGCACGGCGATCTCCTGTGTGCGCTGGGACACGACGATCGAGAAGGTGTTCGCGATGAGGAAGCCGCCGATGAGGAACGCCGCGCCGGCGAGCACGAAGAGCATGATCTGGAGGTACTCCAGCTGGTCCTTGGCCGCCTCGGCGCTCGCGTCCGCGGTGTCGCGGCTCGCCGCGACGTCGTACGACGCGCCGACCTCCTGCCGGAGCCGCTCCGCGAGGGCGCCGGTCGACGTCCCCTCGTCGGCGACGACGAGGAGCTCACTGACCCGGTCACCGAGCCCGAGGAGGTGCTGCGCGGTCGGCGTGCTGACCAGCGCGACGGTCGTGTTGGGCAGCCCGTCCCGGTCGCCGAAGCCGGCGAGCCCGACGACCTCCAGCGGCTCGACCCGCTCCGACTGCACGGTGACCTCGTCCCCGATGGAGATGTCGTGCTCGGCCGCGGTGGCGGCGTCGACGACGACCTCGCCGGCCCGCGGCTCCCGTCCCGAGCGGAGCTCGAAGCTCCCGAACGGCGCCGGCGACCACGACGAGAGCAGCGAGGGTCCACGCGGAACGATCGCCTCGCCCCGGTGCTGGATGAGCCCGCTCCCCTTGGCCACGACGGCCGCGTCGGCGACGCCGTCGAGGCGAGCGACCCGGTCGAGCAGGGATGGCGGGAGCGGGTCGCGCTCCACCTCGACCCCCATCGCGGAGTCGAAGCTGACGGCGTCGCGGACCGAGACGTCCACCCCGGAGGCGGCGGTGGCGAACTGGTCGTCGAAGACCTTGTTGGAGGTGTCGGTGAGGACGAGGCTGCCGGTCACGAAGGTGACGCCGAGGGCGACCGCGACCAGCGTGAGCGCGAGGCGGCCGCGACGGGCCAGGGTCTGCTTGAGGACGAGGCGCAGCACGGCGCTCACTCCCCCCGCCGGTCGTCGGCGACGCGACCGTCGACCAGGTGCAGGACCCGGTGGGCGTACGACGCCGCGGTCGGGTCGTGCGTGACCATGACGACCGACTGGCCGAGCTCGTCGACGGCCCGGCGGAGGAAGCCGAGCAGCGCCTGGCCGTGGTGGCTGTCGAGGTTGCCCGTCGGCTCGTCGGCGAAGACGATCTCCGGCCGGGTCACGAGCGCCCGCGCGACGGCGACCCGCTGCTGCTGGCCGCCGGAGAGCTGGGAGGGCCGGTGCCGCAGCCGCTCCTGCAGGCCGAGCACCTCGACCAGGTGGCCGAGCCAGTCGCGGTCCGGCCGGCGGCCGGCGAGGAGCAGCGGAAGCAGGATGTTCTCCTCGGCGGTCAGGGCCGGCACCAGGTTGAAGCTCTGGAAGACGAAGCCGACCCGGTCGCGGCGGAGCAGCGTCCGCTGCCGCTCCGAGAGTCCGGTGAGCGCGACGCCCGCGAGGATCACCTCGCCGGAGTCGAGCTCGTCGAGGCCGGCGAGCACGTGCATGAGCGTCGACTTACCGGAGCCGGACGGGCCCATGACGGCGGTGAGAGCACCGGCCTCGATCCGCACGTCGACGCCGTCGAGCGCACGGACCGCCCCCTCCCCGCGGCCGTAGACCTTGGTGACGGCGCGGGCCTCCGCGACGGTGTGCACGGGCGCGGCCGCGGTGAGCGGTGCTGCGGTGAGCTGGGACATGACGGGTTCCTCTCGTGGGTCAGTGAGCCGACTTGTCGGCGTGGAGGGTGAACGGGGCGGTGACGACGGTGCCGTCGCCGAGCCGGAACTGGGCCCAGAGCCGGTAGGCGCCCGGGTCCTCGAGCTTGACGTGCATCTCCAGCTCCGGCCCGAACTCCGTGCCGGGCATCGCGAGCACCGGGCGGCCCTTGTCGTCCTCGGTCTCCGCGTGGCGGTGGCCGAAGTCGGAGCCGTCGGACCGCATCACGACGACGTGGCCGGCGGCGCCGAGGTACGGCTGCAGGTCGTCAACGGGCCGACCGGTGGAGGCGTCGCTGAACCGGAAGGCGAGGTCGCTGGTCTCGTCGACGTGGGCGTCGCCCTCGAGCTCGATGCGGACCCCGGAGACGACCTGCTCGCGCACGTCGGCGGCGGGGAACGGCGTCGGCGCCGGGACGCTGCCCTCGACGGTCACCTCGTCGTCGGCGAGGACGTCGGTCATCTGGCCCTGCTGCCGGAACTCGGTGTGCACGGCGTAGGTGCCGGCGCTCGGCAGCACCGCCTCGACCTCGAAGACGCCGTCCTCACCGGTGGGCTGCGGGTGCAGGTGGGCGAAGGTGCCCAGGTCGGAACGGGTCACGATCATGTGCATCCAGACCTGGTGGGTCTTCACGAGGTCGTCGGCCGGCTCGCCGGTCTCGGCGTCCCGGACGGTGACCGTCATCGTCGTCGGCCGGCCGGGCACCGGGTCGCCGTGGTCGAGCTCCACCTCGAGGCCGGCGTCGTGCGGGCTGACCGGCTCGACGTCGGTCTCCTCCATCACGCTCATCGCCGGACGCATCGGCATCCCCATGCCCTCCGACCACGCCAGGATCCCGTTCATCCCGCGCTCGGCGGCGTCGGTGCGGCTCAGCGCGGTGAAGCCGGCGCCGAGCCCGAGCGCGACGATCCCGATCGTGACGAGGTACGCCGACTGGCCGACCCGGCTGCCCCACGACGGGTGGAGGAGCTCGTCGGCGGAGGCCGGCGGCTGGAACCGCCGCAGCCGCAGGGCGTTGGTGACGACGCTGACCGAGCTCATCGCCATGGCGGCGCTGGCCAGGACCGGGTCGAGCAGCAGCCCGTCCCACCAGTAGAGCGCGCCCGCGGCCACCGGGACCAGCAGCACGTTGTAGCCGAAGGCCCACGCCAGTCCCTGCTTGATCGTGGTGACGGTACGGCGGGACAGGGCGACCGCCGAGACGATCCCCCGGAGGTCGCCGCCGACCAGGGTGATGTCGGAGGCTGCGATCGCGACGTCCGTCCCGGTGCCGATGGCGACCCCGAGGTCGGCCTGGGCCAGGGCGGGGGCGTCGTTGATGCCGTCGCCGACCATCGCCACGGTGCGGCCGTCGGCCTGCAGGTCGCGGACCCGCTGCGCCTTGTCGGCGGGCAGCACCTCCGCGAGGACGTGGTCGATCCCGACCTGGGCGGCGACCGCGCGGGCGGTCCCCTGGTTGTCCCCGGTGACCATCCAGACCTGGAGGCCGAGCGCCTTGAGCTGGGCGACCGCCTCGGCGGACTCGGGCTTGACGGTGTCGGCCACGGTGAGCAGCCCGGCGAGGACGCCGTCCACGGCGGCGTACATCGGGGTGGCGCCGGTGTCGGCGGCCTCCCGGGCAGCCGCGGTCAGGGCGTCGACCGGGATCCCGGCCTGCTCGAGGTGGCGCTGGGTGCCGATCAGCAGCCGGCGACCCGCGACGGTGGCCGAGATGCCGTGCCCCGGCACTGCTTCGAAGTCGTCGGCCGCGGAGAGCGCCAGCCCACGGTCGCGGGCCGCGGTCACGATCGCGTCGCCGACGGGGTGCTCGCTGCCGACCTCCGCGGAGGCGACGAGCGCGAGCAGCTCGTCGGGATCCCAGTCGGCGGCGGGGACGACGCCGGTGAGGGTGGGGCGGCCGCGGGTGATCGTCCCGGTCTTGTCGAGCACCACGGTGTCGATGCGACGGGCCGTCTCCAGCGCCTGCCCGTCCCCGATGAGGATGCCGAGCTCGGCGGCCTTGCCGGTCCCGACCATGACGGCGGTCGGCGTGGCCAGCCCGAGGGCGCAGGGGCAGGCGATGATGAGGACCGCGACGGTGGTGCCGATCGCCAGGACCAGCCGGTCGGCGTCGGGGCCGACCAGCATCCAAGTCGTGAAGGTGGCGAGCGCCGCGAGCAGCACCGCCGGGACGAACCAGGCGGAGACCTGGTCGGCGAGCCGCTGCATCGGCGGCTTCGAGCCCTGGGCGTCCTCGACGAGCCGGATGATCTGGGAGAGCGTGCTGTCCGCGCCGACCGCGGTCGTCCGGACGACGAGGGTGCCGGTGCGGTTGAGGGTGGCGCCGATGACGGCGTCGCCGTACCGCTTCTCGACCGGCACGCTCTCGCCGGTGAGCATCGACTCGTCGACGGTGGAGGAGCCCTCGTCGACGACGCCGTCGACCGGGACCTTCTCGCCGGGGCGCACCCGGACGAGCTCGCCCACCTTGACGTCGGCGACGGGGACGTCGACCTCGTCGCCGTTCCGGAGGACCCGCGCGGTCGGCGGGACGAGCCCGACGAGAGCGCGGACGGAGTCGGCGGTCCGCTTCTTCGCGCGGAGCTCGAGCCAGCGGCCCATGAGGACCAGCGCCACGATGACGAGCGCGGTCTCGAAGTAGACGTGGAGCGGGAGCCCCCACCGTTCGGCCGGCCCGGGCCAGAGGGTGACGAACGCGCTGTAGCCGTAGGAGACGCCGGTGCCGAGGGCGACGAGGGTGTTCATGTTCGTGGCGCCGTGCTTCGCAGCGGCCCAGGCCGCCCGGTAGATGTCGGCTCCGGCCCACAGCTGCGCGATGCTCGCGACCACGAGGATCAGCGGCATCAGCCAGTCCATCGTGTCGAGGTGGATCGGGACGTACATGAGGGCCATGAGCCCGAGCCCGGTGGTGAGGGCCACCTGCCACCGCCGCTTGAGCCGGGAGATCTCGACGTCCCGGCGCGCGTCGAGGTCGTCGACGGCGTTGCCGGGGGCAGCGGCGGCCGGGGCCACGGTGCTCTCGGGCTCCGCCGCACGCAGCGTGCCGGAGTAGCCGGCCTTCTCGACCGCGGCGGTGAGGGCGTCCGGCGCCACCTGCGGCTCGAAGGTCACGGTCGCGGTCTCGGCGGCGAGGTTCACCGAGGCCGTGACCACCCCGTCGACCCGGCTGAGCGCCTTCTGGACGCGGCCCACGCACGACGCGCAGGTCATGCCGCCGATGTCGAGGGTGCACTCGACGAGGGGCTCCGTCGTGGTGTCCGGGCGGGGGGTGGTCACGGTCATGGTCGTGGCTCCTTCTCGGGGGTGAGGGTGAGTGCGGTCAGGAGGCGAGCTCGTAGCCCGCCTCCTCGACGGCGGCGGCTACCTCGTCGCGGGCCAGCGGGGCGCCGCTGGCGACGGTGACGTCGCCGCTGTGCAGGTCGACCTGGACGTCGGCGACGCCGGCGATGGCGCCGACCTCGCGGCCCACCGCGGACGCGCAGTGGCCGCAGGTCATGCCGGTGACGCGGTAGGTGGTGACGGTCTGGGACATGGGGTCCTCCTGGGGTCGGGTTGTTGACGTGGACCGATCGTGGGTCCGGAGCCGCCCCCGTCGCACCGGCGGAATCACCGGGGTCCGGACGACCCGGCGACCCCGGTGGGCTAGCCTCCGCCCGTGAGGGTCCTGGGGAGGGAAGCCGAGCAAGCCGGGATCGCCGGCCTCGTCGAGCGCGCGCAGGCCGGCGAGGGAGGCACGCTCGTCGTCCGCGGCGAGCCCGGCGTCGGCAAGTCGGTGCTCCTGGCGGACGCCGCGGACCGGGCGAGCGGGATGCAGCTCCTCCGCACCCAGGGCATCGAGTCGGAGGCCCCGTTGGCGTTCGCCGCCCTGCAACGGCTGCTCCGCCCGGTCCTGCACCTCTCCGACCGGCTGCCCGCGCCGCAGGCGCACGCGCTCCGGGTCGCCCTCGGCGAGGAGGTCGGCCAGGACGGCGACCGGTTCCTCGTCTTCCTCGGCACGCTCAACCTGCTCGCCGAGGCGGCCGAGGACACCCCGGTGCTGGCGGTGGTCGACGACGCCCACTGGCTCGACGACGCCTCCGCCGCGGCCCTGCTGTTCGCCGCCCGCCGGCTCCAGCGCGAACGCGTGGCGCTCCTCTTCGGTGCCCGCGAGGACGACGAACGGTCCTTCGACTCCGGCGACCTGCCCGAGCTGCGGGTGCGCGGGCTGGACCGCGCCGGTGTCGCCGCGCTCCTCGCCGACGAGGCAGGCGTCGCCGTCTCCTCCGAGGTGAGCGCGCAGCTGCTGGCGAGCACCGGCGGCAACCCACTGGCGCTCGTCGAGCTGCCGGAGGTCCTCTCCCCTGCCCAGCTGAGCGGTCAGGCGCCGCTGCCGAGCCGGATGCCGGTCACCGACGGTGTCGAGCGGGTCTTCCTCCAGCGCGCGAAGCGGCTGTCACCGCCGGCACAGCGGCTCCTCCTCGTCGCCGCGGCCGACGACTCCACCCGGCTGGTCACCGTGCAGCGTGCGGCCGCCACCCTCGGGGTCGGCGAGACCGCCCTCGACGAGCTGGAGGCGTCAGGGCTCGTCCGGGTCCGCGGCGGGTCCATCGAGATGCGCCACCCACTGGTCCGCTCGGCGGTGTACAACGCCGCGACGAGCGTGGCCCGCCGGGAGGCGCACCGCAGCCTCGCGGAGGCGCTGGCCGGCGAGGACGAGGACCGACGGGTCTGGCACCTCGCCGCGGGAGTCGACACCCCTGACGAGACGATCGTCGCCGAGCTGGACCGCGCCGCCCACCGGGCCCACCGGCGCGGTGGCCACGAGGCGGCAGCGGCCGCGTTCGAGCGGGCGGCCGAGCTCTCGACCGACGCCGAGCGCCGGGCGCCCCGGTTGTACGCCGCGGCACGGTGCTCGTGGCTCACCGGCCAGCC
>DASSBB010000091.1:0-14993 GCA_035699145.1 Marmoricola sp. | reverse complement strand
ACGCCGCCAGCGTTCGTCCTGAGCCAGGATCAAACTCTCCATTGAAACCTACCGATGCGGCCCGAAGACCAACCATCGACACTCGGAGCAATCCCGGCAAAGAGCTGGCACTCCCCAAAGGGAGACCTTTCTTCACCAAAGGAACCGTCCACAGACACCAGAGAACCAACCACAAAGGTCAGACTCCGTAGCCTGCCGACGGGGTAAAACAAACTAATTCGTCGACTTTTAGCACACTGTTGAGTTCTCAAGGATCAAGCGCGCACCACAACCCAGCCTCACGACCACGCTCTGGGGCTCCCACGCACCTGCGCCACCGAACCGATCGGAGGGCGCCGTGGCGCACTCGTCACGCCTCGATCGAGGAGATGAGAGGGGGTTTCGCCCGGGGGCCGGCCGCCCGGCGCTCAGCCTTGCGTCCCGCCGCTCCCTGGCGACAGATGGAACATTAGCACCCCCGCTGAGGACGGCTCAAATCGGCCTCCCGTAACGCCAGTCACACGGCGCCTGGGCGGTCCGGGAGCCGGGTCAGACCAGCCGGACCCCGGCGAAGCTCTTCTTGCCGCGCCGGAGGACGAGCCACTCCCCGGCCACGATGTCGGAGTCCGACGGGCAGTGCTCGGGGTCGGAGACCCGTTCGTTGTTGAGGTAGGCACCCCCCTCACCGACGGTGCGCCGGGCGGCCCCGCGGCTGTCGGAGAGCCCGGCCGTGACCAGCAGGTCGACGATCGTCGGCAGCTCGGGCGAACGCGGCACCTCGCCGCCGCCCGTCTCACGCAGCGCCGCCCCGAGCGTCTCCGGGTCGAGCGCTCGCAGGTCGCCGCCGCCGAACAGCGCCGCCGAGGCCGCCCTGATCCGGTCGGTCTCCTCGGCCCCGTGCACGGTGGTGGTCACCTCCTCGGCGAGCACCTTCTGGCCGGCCCGCAGGAAGGGCTTCTCGGCGGTCTGCTCCTCCAGGGCCTCGATCTCGTCGTGGCTGAGGAAGGTGAACGCCCGCAACAGCTCCCCCACCTTGACGTCCTCGGCGTTGAGCCAGAACTGGTAGAAGGCGTAGGGCGACATCATCTCCGGGTCCAGCCACAGGGCACCGCCCTCGGTCTTGCCGTACTTCGTGCCGTCCGCCTTCGTGATCAACGGCGTCGCGAACGCGTGGACGTGCCCTCCCTCGGCCCGCCGGATCAGCTCGACGCCGCCGGTCAGGTTCCCCCACTGGTCGCTCCCGCCGAACTGGAGGCGGACGTCGTGCTGGCGGTAGAGCTCGAGGTAGTCCATCGACTGGAGCAGGACGTAGCTGAACTCCGTGTAGCTGATCCCGCTCTCGAGGCGTGACCGGACGACGTCGCGGGCGAGCATCCGGTTGACCGGGAAGTGCTTGCCGATGTCGCGGAGGAAGTCGATGGCCGAGAGCCGCGAGGTCCAGTCGTAGTTGTCGACCATCGTGGCGGCGTTGGCGCCCTCGAACGAGAGGAAGGGCTCGATCTGGCGACGCACCCGTCGTACCCACTCGTGGACGGTGTCGACGGCGTTCATCGTGCGCTCGCCGGAGTCGCGCGGATCCCCGATCAGGCCGGTCGCGCCGCCGACGAGGAGGTACGGGACGTGACCCGCCTCCTGCAGCCGCCGTGCGGTCAGGATCTGGAGGAGGTTCCCCATGTGCAGGCTCGGCGCGGTCGGGTCGAACCCCACGTAGAAGCGCACCGGTCCCGCGTCCAGCTCGGCGCGGAGGGCGTCGAGGTCCGTCGAGTGGGCGATGAGACCGCGCCACTCGAGGTCGTCGAGGGGGTGCAGCTGCGTGGACACGAGTTTCCCTTCGTCTTGGGTGTTCCTGCCCCCCAGCCTGCCGCATGGCCGAGCTGGGCGGACGACCCGGTTCAGCCGGGAGTCGGTCGGCGCCGGCGGAGCGGGGCCGCCGGGCGGTACGTCGAGACCGTCGGGTCGTCCCGGAGCCAGAACCGCCACGGGTGGTCGGCGGCCTCCCGGAGCCCTACCCTCGGGCCGCTCGCCATGGCCTCGGGCGGCACCGGCTCAGCCGGCGTCAGGGTCAGGTCGCCGGCCGAGAGGTCCACCCCGTTGTGCCGGCCGTCGATCGCCAGCGCCTTGCATAGGCGGGCCGGACCACGGGCGAGGTCGCGGTCGGAGGAGCGGAGACGACGGGAACGCGCCAGCTCGACGCCCTCGACGACCTTCCCGGCACGCAGGAGGACCGCCGACGCCGTGCCGGGCTGCCCGACCACGACGTTGCAGCAGTGGTGCATGCCGTAGGTGAAGTACACGTAGAGGTGGCCGGCCGGGCCGAACATGACCTCGTTGCGCCGGGTCCTGCCTCGGTAGGCGTGCGAGCCGGGGTCGTCGGCGCCGGCGTACGCCTCGACCTCGGTGAGCCGCACCGCGACCGTCCCCTCGGGCGTGCGGTGCCGGAGCACGGCGCCGAGCAGCGCGGGCGCCACCTCCAACGAGGGGCGTCCGAGGAGCTCAGCCGAGCCAGGCACGGTGGTCCGCAACCACGTCACGCAGCTCGGCGAGCTGCTCGGTGACGCGCACCGGAGCGGTCCCGCCGCGGGCGTCGCGGCTGGCGACGGACCCCTCGACGGTGAGCACCTCGCGCACCGCCGGCGTGAGTCGCGGGTCGATCGACACGAAGTCGTCGTCGGAGAGTCCGTCGAGCTCGACCCCTCGTTCCTCGCAGACCCGCACACACGCGCCGGCGAGCTCGTGGGCGACCCGGAACGGCACCCCCTCGCGAACCAGCCACTCGGCGATGTCGGTGGCGAGCGAGAACCCCTGGGGTGCGAGCTCGGCCATCCGCCCGGTGTCGAAGGTCAGCGTCGCGACCTGCCCGGTGAACGCCGGCAGCAGCACCTCGAGGGTGTCCACCGAGTCGAACACGGGCTCCTTGTCCTCCTGCAGGTCGCGGTTGTAGGCGAGCGGGAGCGCCTTGAGGGTCGCCAGCAGCCCGGCGAGGTTGCCGATCATGCGGCCGGCCTTGCCACGGGCCAGCTCGGCGATGTCGGGGTTCTTCTTCTGCGGCATGATGCTCGACCCCGTCGAGTAGGCGTCGTGGAGCCTGACGAAGCCGAACTCCCGCGTCGCCCAGAGGATCACCTCCTCCGCCTGCCGGGACACGTCGACGCCGATCTGCGCGAGCACGAACGCCAGCTCGGCGACGTAGTCACGGGCGGCGGTGCCGTCGATCGAGTTGGCGCTCGAACCGCTGAAGCCGAGGTCCCGGGCGACCGCCTCGGGGTCGAGGCCGAGGCTGCTCCCGGCGAGGGCGCCGGAGCCGTACGGCGAGTCCGCCGCCACCCGGGCGTCCCAGTCGCGGAGCCGGGCGACGTCGCGGACCAGAGGCCAGGCGTGGGCCATCAGGTGGTGGGAGAGGAGCACCGGCTGGGCGTGCTGGAGGTGCGTCCGCCCGGGCATGACCGCGCCGAGGTGGGACTCCGCCTGGCCCGCGATCGCCTCGGCGAGGTCGAGCACCAGCCCGGCGACGACGCGGGCGTGGTCGCGGAGGTAGACCTTGAACAGGGTCGCGATCTGGTCGTTGCGGCTCCGGCCGGCCCGCAGCTTGCCGCCCAGCTCGGCACCCAGCAGCTCGACGAGCCCCCGCTCGAGGGCCCCGTGCACGTCCTCGTCCGAGTCCGCGGCGACGTACTCCCCCGCCGCGACGCGGCGGTCGAGCTCGTCGATGCCACCGAGGAGCCGACCCAGCTCCTCCTCGGTCAGCAGTCCGGCCGAGCGGAGGACACGGGCGTGGGCGCGCGACCCGTCGAGGTCGTACGGCGCCAGCCGCCAGTCGAAGTGGGTCGACCGGGACAGGGCCTCCAGCTCGGGGCTGGGTCCACCGGCGAACCGGCCGCCCCACAGCTTGCCGGCGTTGGTGGTGCTCTCGCTCATCGGTTCCTCAGGGTCGTAACGGGGTCGTCGGGTGGTCAGTCGGTGCCGAGCTCCATGGCGGCGTGGTCGAGCGCACGCTCGTCCGCCTCCTCGGCCACCTGAGGGTTGGCCTCGATCCGGTCCGCACCGCCGGAGGGAAGCTCGCCGAAGAGCGTCCCGTGCTCGACGAGCACGTGCCCCTGGTCGAGCGGCTGCTCGGCGTACTGCTCGAGCTTGGCGCGCGAGTCGGCGATGTCGAGGTTCCGCATCGTGAGCTGGCCGATCCGGTCGTCGGGGCCGAACACGGCGTTGTCGGTGCGCTCCATCGACAGCTTGTCGGGGTGGTAGGAGAACGCCGGGCCCTCGCTTCGCAGGATCGTGTAGTCCTCGCCGCGCCGCAGCCGCAGCGTCACCTCCCCGGTGACCAACGACGCGATCCAGCGCTGGATCGACTCGCGGATCATGAGCGCCTGCGGGTCGAGCCAGCGGCCCTCGTAGAGGAGCCGGCCGAGGCGACGGCCCTGGGCGTGGTAGTTCTCGATCGTGTCCTCGTTGTGGATCGCGTTGAGCAGCCGCTCGTAGGCGATCCACAGCAGCGCCATCCCGGGCGCCTCGTAGATCCCACGCGACTTCGCCTCGATGATCCGGTTCTCGATCTGGTCGGACATCCCGAGCCCGTGGCGGCCACCGACCGCGTTGGCCTCGAGGACCAGCTGGACCGGGTCGGCGAAGTCGCGACCGTTGATCGCCACCGGACGCCCCTGGCGGAACCCGATGGTGACGTCCTCGGGCTCGATCACCACCGAGGGGTCCCAGAACTTCACCCCCATGATCGGGTCGACCGTCTCCAGGGAGACGTCGAGGTGCTCCAGGGTCTTCGCCTCGTGGGTCGCACCCCAGATGTTGGCGTCGGTGGAGTAGGCCTTCTCCTCGCTGTCGCGGTAGGGGAGGTCGCGCTCGGTCAGCCACTGGCTCATCTCGGCGCGGCCGCCGAGCTCGTGCACGAAGTCAGCGTCCAGCCACGGCTTGTAGATCCTCAAGGAAGGGTTGGCCAGCAGGCCGTAACGGTAGAACCGCTCGATGTCGTTGCCCTTGAACGTCGACCCGTCCCCCCAGATGTCGACGTCGTCCTCGTGCATCGCGCGCACCAGCAGCGTGCCGGTCACTGCCCGGCCCAGCGGGGTGGTGTTGAAGTAACCCCGGCCGGCGGAGCGCAGGTGGAACGCGCCGCAGGCGATCGCGGCGAGCCCCTCCTCGACCAGCGGCGCGCGACAGTCGACGGCCCGGGAGATCTCGGCGCCGTAGGCGATGGCGCGGCCCGGGACACTCGCCACGTCGGGTTCGTCGTACTGCCCGAGGTCTGCGGTGTAGGTGCAGGGCACCGCGCCCTTCTCGCGCATCCACGCCACGGCGACGGAGGTGTCGAGGCCGCCGGAGAAGGCGATGCCGACGCGCTCGCCGACGGGCAGGGAGGTGAGGACCTTGCTCACAGGGTGTGTCTCTTCCTCTTCGGGGTGGTGGCTCAGAGCCTGGGCTGGTGGCCGTCGGCCAGGGCGGTGAAGCGACGGGCGACCGGGTCGCCGGCCTCCTCGGTCACGGTGATGACGAGGACGGTGTCGTCGCCGGCGATGCTGCCGAGGACGTCGGCGGGCTCCGCCTTGTCGATCGCTGAGGCCAGCAGGGGCGCGGCGCCCGGTGGGGTGCGCAGGACGACGAGGTTCCTGCTGGCCTGCGCGGAGACGAGCAGGTCGGTGCAGAGCCGCGCCAGCCGGGCGGCGGCGCCGGTCTCCGCCGCGGCTCGGGGAGTGCGGTCGCCGCCCTCGGCGGGTACGGCGTAGACCAGCGCACCGGTCGCGGAGCGGATCTTGATGGCGTCGAGCTCGACGAGGTCCCGGGAGAGGGTGGCCTGCGTGACGTGGAGGCCGGCCCGGGCGAGCAGCTCGCCGAGCTCGGTCTGGGACCGGACGGCGTGGCGGGTCAGCAGCTCGATGATCGTCTGCTGCCGCGCGCCCTTGGTCGTCGGGATCGACCGGGTCTCGGTCACGGCGCGCTCACCGGGAGTCCTGATGGGTGAGCAGCCAGGCGAGAAGCGCCTTCTGCGCGTGCAGCCGGTTCTCCGCCTCGTCCCAGACCACGCTCTGCGGCCCGTCGATGACCTCGGCGTCGATCTCCTTGCCGCGGTAGGCGGGCAGGCAGTGCAGCACGATCGCGTCCGGCTTCGCCTGGCCGAGCAGCTCGGTGGTGAGCGCCCAGGGGCGGAACGGCGCCTCGCGCTCCTCAGCCTCCTCCTCCTTGCCCATGGAGACCCAGGTGTCGGTGGCGACGACGTCGGCGTCGGCGACCGCCTCGACCGGGTCGCGGACGAGGTCGGCGGAGCCGCCGGTCTCCGCAGCGATCTCCTGGGCGCGGGCGAGCACGGCCAGGTCGGGGGTGAACGGGTCGGGGCCGGAGACCCGCACGTGCATGCCGGCGGTGGCGCCGGCGAGCAGGTAGGAGTGCGACATGTTGCTGGCGGCGTCGCCGAGGAAGGCGAGCGTCTGCCCGGCGAGCTCGCCGCGGTGCTCGGTGATCGTGAGCAGGTCCGCGAGGAGCTGGCAGGGGTGGAACTCGTCGGTGAGCGCGTTGACCACCGGGACCCCGGCACTCGCGGCCATCTCGTCGATCCGCTCCTGGCCGTAGGTCCGCCACACGACCGCGGCGACCTGGCGGCCGAGCACCTTGGCGGTGTCGGTGACCGACTCGCGGGTCCCGATGCCGGCGAGCTTGCCGTCCACGACCATCGGGGAGCCGCCGAGCTCCGCGACGCCGGCCGAGAACGACACCTGCGTGCGCAGCGTCGGCTTGTCGAAGACGAGAGCGACCGCCCGGCGGCGGCCGAAGGGGCTCACCTCGGTGCGGCCGGCCTTGAGGTCGGCGGCGAGCTCGAGCACCTGTCGCTGCTCGGCCGGGGTCAGGTCGTCGTCACGAAGGAAGTGCCGGGTCATCGTTGCTGCTCCTCTGCGTTGGCCTCTGCGTAGGCGTCTGCCAGGATCATCGGCCATGCCTCCAGCAGCTCGTCCACCTGTGCTGCCGTCAGCACGAGCGGCGGGGCGAACCGGATCCGCGACGGCGTGCAGTCGTTGAGGATGAACCCCCGGGCGAGCGCGGCGCGCGCGACCTTCGCCGCGTTCTCCGCGTCGAGGTCGAGCCCCACGAGCAGCCCCTCCCCGCGTACCTCGGTGACGTGCTCGTGGACCAGCCCGGCGCGCAGCCGCTCCCCCGTCTCGCGGACGTGGGCGAGCAGCCCCTCGGCCTCGATGGTGTCGAGCACGGCGAGCGCGGCCGCCGCCGCGACCGGGTTGCCGCCGAACGTCGTGCCGTGGTTGCCCGGCCGGAGCAGCTCGCCCGCCGGCCCCACGCCGATGCAGGCGCCGACGGGGATGCCGCCGCCGAGCCCCTTCGCGAGCGTGACGACGTCGGGTACGACGCCCGTGCGGCTGTGCGCGAACCACTCACCGGTCCGGCCGACACCGGTCTGCACCTCGTCGAGCCAGAGCAGGGCGCCGTGGTCGGTCGTGATCCTGCGGGCGGCCTCGAGGTAGCCGTCGGGCGGGAGCACGACCCCCGCCTCCCCCTGGATCGGCTCGAGGACGACCGCGGCGGTCTCGTCGGTCACCGCGGCCTCGAGGGCGGCCACGTCGCCGTACGGCACGAAGGTGACCTCTCCCGGGAGCGGCTCGAAGGGCTCGCGGTACGCAGCCTTGCTGGTGATCGCGAGCGCGCCCATCGTCCGGCCGTGGAAGGAGCTCTCCGCCGCGACCAGCCTGGTGCGGCCGGTGCGCCGGGTCATCTTGAACGCCGCTTCGTTGGCCTCGGTGCCCGAGCTCGTGAAGAAGACGTGGCCGGAGTGGCCGAGCAGGGAGAGGAGCCGCTCCGCGAGGGTCACCTGGGGCTCGGTGGCGAAGAAGTTCGACACGTGGCCGAGAGTCCTGAGCTGGTAGGTCACGGCGTCCACGAGCGCCGGGTGCCCGTGGCCGAGCGCGTTGACCGCGATCCCGCCGAGGAGGTCGAGGTAGCGGTTGCCCTGGTCGTCCCAGACGTAGGCGCCCTCGCCTCGGGTGAGGACCAGCCGTGGCGGCCCGAAGGTGTTCATGACCGAGGCGGTGTAGCGGGTCGCGAGGTCGCTCACGATGAGCCCTCCTTGGTCTCGGCGTCGGGGTGGGCGCTGGTGCGGTAGAGCGCGGTGCGGATCTTCGTCGGAACTCCGGGGAGGACCTGGGTGCCGACCCCCTCGTCGGTGAAGATCTCGAGCAGGACGGCGTGCGGCTCCCGGCCGTCGATGACGGTGGCGCGGGGCACGCCCTGGGTGACCGCGGTCAGGCAGGCCCTCATCTTCGGCACCATCCCGCTGGCCAGCGACGGCATCAGCTCCTCGAGCGCCTCGGGGCTGATCTCGCCGATGACGTCGTCGGACCCGGGCCAGTCCCGGTAGAGCCCCTCGACGTCGGTGAGCACGAGGAGCTTCGCGGCGCCGAGCGCCGCGGCGAGCGCGGCGGCCGCGGTGTCCGCGTTCACGTTGTGGACCACGCCGTCGGCGTCGGGCGCGACCGAGGAGATGACCGGGATCCGGCCGGACTCGATGACGTCGAGGACGGCCTCCGGGCGGACGTGCGCCACCTCGCCGACCAGGCCGAGGTCGACCTCCTCGCCGTCGACGACGGTGCCGGTCCGCTCGGCGGTGAAGAGGCCGGCATCCTCGCCCGACAACCCGACGGCGAGCGGACCGTGCCCGTTGATCAGTCCGACGAGCTCGCGCTGCACCTGGCCGACGAGGACCATCCGGACGACGTCCATCGCCTCCTCGGTGGTGACCCGCAGGCCGCCGCGGAACTCCGAGGCGATGCCGAGCCGGTCGAGCATGGCCGAGATCTGTGGCCCGCCGCCGTGCACGACGACCGGCTTGAAGCCGGCGTAGCGCAGGAAGACGATGTCCTCCGCGAACGCGGCCTTGAGGGTGTCGTCGGTCATGGCGTTGCCGCCGTACTTCACGACGATCGTCCTGCCGTGGTACTTCATCAGCCACGGCAGCGCCTCGGCGAGCGTCGCGGCCTTGTCGGTCGCCCGCTTCCACTTCTCCTGGTCGGTCACCGTGTCCCTACCTGTCCTCAGCTGCTGTAGGCGGAGTTCTCGTGCACGTAGGCGTGCGTGAGGTCATTGGTCCAGACCGTGGCGCGCTCGCGGCCGGCCTTGAGGTCGACGGTGACGGTCACGTCGCGGCCGCTGAGGTCGACGGCGTCCGCCGGCTCGTGCGGCGTCGACGAGCGGCAGACCCAGACGCCGTTCATGGCGACGTCGAGGTCGGCCGGGTCGAACTGCGCGTCGGTGGTCCCGATGCTGGCCAGGACGCGGCCCCAGTTCGGGTCCTTGCCGAAGACGGCGGCCTTGAAGAGGTTGCTGCGGGCGATGCTCCGCCCGACGTCGACGGCCTCGTCCTCGGTGGCCGCGTTGAGGACGGTGATCGCGATCTCGTGGTCGGCGCCCTCGGCGTCGGCGAGCAGCTGCATCGCGAGGTCGGTGCACGCCCTGGCGAGCGCGTCGGCGAGCTCGTCCTCGGCCGGCGTGATCCCACTGGCGCCGCTCGCCAGCAGGGTGACGGTGTCGTTGGTGGACATGCACCCGTCGGAGTCGAGCCGGTCAAAGGAGACGCGTGTCGCCGCACGGAGCGCTCGGTCGGCGGTGGGTGAGTCGACGACGGCGTCAGTGGTGAGGACGACGAGCATCGTCGCCAGCTGGGGCGCGAGCATGCCGGCGCCTTTGGCCATGCCGCCGACCGACCAGCCGCTGCCCTCGACGACCACCTGCTTGCTCACCGAGTCGGTCGTCATGATCGCCTCAGCCGCGTCGGCACCGCCCTGGTCGCTCAGCGCTGCGGCGGCGGCGTCCACCCCGTCGAGGAGGTCCTGACGTGGGTTCGCCAGCCCGATCAGCCCGGTCGAGCAGACCACGACGTCGACGGCGCCGACCCCGAGGTTGGCGGCGACCTGCTCGGCGACCGCGTGGGTCGTCTGGAACCCCTCGGGGCCGGTGTAGCAGTTCGCGCCGCCGGAGTTGAGGACGACCGCGCGGACGACGCCGTCCTTGACGACCTCCTGCGACCACAGCACCGGGTTCGCCTTGCACCGGTTGGCGGTGAAGACGCTGGCGGAGTCGTGGCGCGGTCCGTCGTTGACGACGAGGGCCAGGTCCTTGGCACCGGTGCTCTTCAGCCCGGCGGGCACGCCGGCGGCGCGGAAGCCGCGGGGGTGGGTGACGCTCATTCATGGTCCTTCGGGTCGGCGAGCTCGAGGGCGGGGCGTACGTCGAACCCCGCTCGTCGCCACGCCTCCGTCGCCCGCTCCGCCTGGCCGACCGGCACCAGGACCCAGTCGGTGTCGAAGGTCGCGAGCGTGAAGACCGGGACCTCCGCCTCGGCGAGCGGGGCGAGGATCCGGCTGAGGACGCCGGTCAGCGCCAGGTCGAGGGTGCCTGCGACCGAGAATGCGACGTACGGCCCCTCCTGCTTCGCCTTCCGCGGCACGCCTTGGCGCGCGCAGACGAGCGACGTCTCGGTGGCGGTCGCCGTGACCGAGAAGATCGTGGCGCTGGTCGCCCAGGCGGGGATCTCGGTGCCGGGGCCGAGGCGTACGACGGCGAGGTGCTCGGGGTGGTGGAGGAGGGTCAGCTCCGTCGGCTCGGTCATGGTGCGATCCCTACGGTCGAGAGCCCGGTCACCTCGGGGAGCCCGAGGGCGAGGTTCATGCACTGGACGGCGGCGCCGGCGGTGCCCTTGGCGAGGTTGTCCACCGCACCGACCGCGACGAGCCGGCCGGCGGTGGCGTCGACGGTCACCTGGAGGTGGACGGCGTTGGAGCCGAGGACCGACTGGGTCTGCGGCCATGTGCCCTCGGGCAGCAGGTGGACGAACGGCTCGTCGTCGTACGCCTCCGCATAGGCGGCGCGGGCATCCTCGGCGGTCGCCGTCGTCGGCGCGGAGCAGGTTGCGAGGATCCCACGGCTCATCGGCACGAGCAGCGGCGTGAAGCTGACCTTGACGTCCGCCTCCGGCCGGAGCGCGGCGAGGTTCTGGACGATCTCGGGGGTGTGCCGGTGGACCCCGCCGACGCCGTAGGCGCTGGCGCTGCCCATCACCTCGCTGCCGAGGAGGTGGGCCTTGGCCGCCTTGCCGGCGCCGCTGGTGCCGCTCGCGGCGACGACGACGATCCCGGCCGCGTCGACGAGCCCGGCCCGGACCGCGGGAGCGAGGGCGAGGGAGGAGACCGTCGGGTAGCAGCCGGGGACGGCGATCCGCCGAGCGCCGCTGAGCGCCTCGCGGTTGGTGCCCAGCTCGGGAAGGCCGTAGGGCCACGAGCCGGCGTGCGCGCCGCCGTAGAACTGCTCCCACGAGGCGGGGTCGCTGAGCCGGAAGTCGGCGCCGCAGTCGACCACGACGGTCTCGGGACCGAGCTTGTCGGCGATCTCCCCGGACTGCCCGTGGGGCAGCGCCAGGAACACCACGTCGTGTCCCTCGAGCACGTCGGCCGTCGTCTCCTGCAGCACCCGGTCGGCGAGCGGGAGCAGGTGCGGCTGGAGGGTTCCGAGCGGCTGCCCGGCGTTGGAGCCGGCGGTGACGGCCCCGATATGCACCTCGGGGTGGGCGAGCAGGAGACGGAGCAGCTCCCCTCCGGCGTACCCGCTCGCTCCGGCGACGGCGACGTGGACTGGCATGCGCATGACTATACACAATCCTGCATACATGCTTCTGGAGGGTCCGAAACCGTTTGGACTGCCGTCTCCCGTGCAGTAGACCGGAACGATGCCCCTCGACTACCTCAGCCACCTGCGCTCGGACTCCGCCCGGTTCCTCGACACGCTCCGCAATGCGCCGGCGGGCGCGCCGGTCCCCTCCTGCCCCGACTGGGACGCCGACGACCTGCTGTGGCACCTGGGCCAGGTGCAGTGGTTCTGGGGCACGGTGGTCGCCGACCGGCTCCAGTCGGTCGACGGGCTCGAGGAACCCGGACGACCGGGTTCCCGCCAGGAGCTGGTGACCTTCTTCGAGGAGCAGTCGGACCGGCTGCGCCGGGAGCTGGCGGCGGCCGACCCGTCGGAGGAGGTCTACATGTGGGCGTCCGAGAAGAACGTCGGCTACATCCAGCGCCGTCAGGCCCACGAGGCGCTGATCCACCGGCTCGACGCCGAGCTGGTCATCGGTGACGTCTCCCCGCTCGACGCCGAGCTGGCCTCGGACGGCGTGCTCGAGGTGCTCGACGTGATGTTCGGGGGCTGCCCGCCGTGGGGCACCTTCACGCCGTCGGGCGACCAGGTGCTCGTCCGCGTCACCGACACGGGGCTCGAGGTGCCGGTGGCGCTCGGCCGGTTCACCGGCACCGACCCGGACGGCACCTCCTACGACGAGGACGACATCTCGGTGTCCGCCGCCTCCTCGGCCGAGCCCGCGGCGGTCGTCAGCGGCCCCGCCGACGACCTCGACGCCTGGCTGTGGCACCGGCGGGACGACACCGGGCTGACACGGGAGGGCGACCGGACGGTGCTCGACCGGTTCCTAGCGGTGCTCGACCAGCCCCTCAACTGAGTCAGTTCCGGCTGCAGGTTTCCGCGCCCGGAATCATGTCGATGGAACTGACTCAGCTGCGCTGGACCGCCCCGTGCCGCTCGGCCGCCAGTGCCACGGCGGCGTCCCGGGCCGCGGACGCCTCCTCCACGGTGAGCGTGCGGTCCGGAGCGCGGAACCGGAGCGCGAACGCCATCGACTTGCGCCCCTCCCCGACCTGCACGCCGGTGTAGACGTCGAAGAGCCGCACCGACTCCAGCAGCTCGCCGGCCCCCTCGCGCAGCGTCTGGGTCAGCTCGGCCGCGGTCACCTCGTCGGGGACGACGAGCGCGACGTCCTCCTTGGCGACCGGGAACGAGGAGTACGACGGCGCACGCACCTCGGTGGCGTGGTGGAGGAGCAGGTCGAGGTCGACCTCCGCCGCCGCCGAGCGCTCGGGCAGCCCGAACGCCTTGCACACCTTGGGGTGGAGCTCGCCGGCATGGCCGAGCGAGCGCTCCCCGACCAGCAGCTCGGCGCACCGGCCGGGGTGCCACGGGGCCACCCCCGCGGGCCGGGCGGTGAGCTCGACGCCGAGCGCGCCCGCCACTCGGCGCACCTCCTCGACGGCGTCGCTCCAGCTGGCACGGCGGCCCGGGCCCCACCAGCCGGACCGCTCCCGCTCGCCGGTGAGCAGCAGCCCCAGGTGCAGCGGCTGCTCCGGGAGCGCCTTCTGCAGGTCGTCCCACTCACCCTCGGTCGGGCGCCGGTCGACCGGCAGGATCGGCGCGGCGACGCGACCGCGGGGCCGGGTCACCATGGCGGTCTCGAACAGCGCGACGTCGCCCTGCCCCCGACCGAGGTTCCGGGCAGCCGCCTGGAGGAGCCCGGGCAGCAACGTGGTCGTCATCAGCGGCTGCTCGGCACTCAGCGCGTTGGCGATCCGCATCGCCGACCGGCGCTCGTCGTCGCCCGCGAGACCGAGGACGTCGAACGCCGTGGCGCCGACGAACGGGAAGCTCACCACCTCGACGAACCCGTCGCCCGCGAGCGTCCGACCGACCCGGCGCCGGAGCCGCTGTCCCACCGTGAGACCCCGGCCGGCGGGCGCGGTCGGCAGCACGGAGGGAACCTGGTCGTAGCCGACGATCCGCGCCACCTCCTCGACGAGGTCGAACGGGTCCTGGAGGTCGGGCCGCCACGGCGGGACGACCGCGGTCAGCCGGCTGTCGTCGACGGTGACGTCGCAGCCGACCGCTTCCAGGTGCGCGACCGTCGTGGCCTCGTCGATCGCCATCCCGGTCACGCGCGCCGGCAGGTCGGTGTCCATGCTGACCTTGCGGGGCTCGGGCGCCGTCCCCACCTTGGTGACGCCGCCGGTCACCGTGCCTCCGCCATGCGCGACCAGGAGCTCGGCGACCCGGTCCGCTGCCGCCTCGGGAAGGGTCGGGTCGACCCCGCGCTCGAACCGCTTCGACGCCTCGCTGGGCAGCTTGTGGCGCCGCTGGGTCCGGAACACCGACACCGGGTCGAAGTGTGCCGCCTCGATCACGACGCGGGTGGTGGTCCCGGAGAGCTCGGTCGTCTCGCCGCCCATGACGCCGGCGAGCCCGATCGGGCCGCTGTCGTCGGTGATGAGCAGGTCCTCGGTCGACAGCTCACGCCGCACCCCGTCCAGCGTGGTCAGCCGCTCCCCCCCGGTGGCACGACGGACCCGGATCGGCCCGGACAGCAAGTCGGCGTCGTACCCGTGGATCGGCTGGCCGAGCTCGAGCATCACGTAGTTGGTGACGTCGACCGCCAGCGAGATCGGCCGCATCCCGGCAAGCTGGATCCGGCGCGCCAGCCAGGACGGCGTGGGCGCCGCCGGGTCGAAGCCGACGACGGTGCGGGTGACGAAGACCGGGCAGCCGTCCGGTGCGTCGACGACGACGGGGTAGCCGTCGTCGTTCGGGGGCGGTACGTCGCGGCGCGCCGGGTCGCGGTACGGCGCGTCGAACCCGAGGGCGGCCTCGCGGGCGACCCCCCGGATCGACAGCGCATACGCGCGGTCTGGGTTGATCTCCATCTCGATGACCTCGTCGCGCAGGTGCAGCACGTCGAAGGCGTCGTCCCCGGGCGTCCCGGCACCGGCGGGCAGCACGATGATGCCGTCGTGGTCGTCGCCGGTCCCGAGCTCCTGGGCGGAGCAGATCATCCCGTCCGAGACGTGGCCGTAAGTCTTGCGTGCGCCGATCTCGAACCCGCCGGGCAGGACGCCGCCCGGCAGGACGACGACGACGAGGTCACCCTCGACGAAGTTGTGGGCGCCGCAGACGATCCCCTGCGGCTCACCGGTGCCGTTGGCGTCGCCGACGTCGACCTGGCACCAGCGGATCACCTTGCCGTTCTTCTGCGGCTCGTCGACGAGGGAGAGCACCCGGCCGACGACGAGGGGGCCCTGGATGCCCCCGCCGGCCTCCTCGAGCGCCTCGAGCTTGAGCCCCAGTGCGGTGAGCCGCGCCGCGAGCTGCTGCGGGGTCACCTCGGCGGGCAGGTCGACGTGGTCGCG
>DASSBB010000090.1:0-17767 GCA_035699145.1 Marmoricola sp. | reverse complement strand
GACCCCCGCGGTCCGCGACGTCGTGGTCTCCGGTGGCGACGTGGCGAACCTGCCCTGGGCGCGGCTCGAGGACTTCTTGATGCGGCTCCTCGACATCGACAACATCCGCGACATCCGGCTCGCCACCAAGGCGCTGATCGGGCTGCCCCAGCACTGGCTCCAGCCGGAGGTCGTCGAGGGCGTCGGCCGGGTGGCGACGTTGGCCCGCGCCCGCGGCGTCTCCGTGGCCATCCACACCCACGCCAACCACGCCAGCTCGATCACCCCGCTCGTCGCCGAGGCGGCGAAGGCGATGCTCGACGCCGGCATCCGCGACGTCCGCAACCAGGGCGTGCTGCTCAACGGCGTCAACGCCCACCCGCACGACCTGCTCGACCTGTCGTTCGCGCTCCTCGACGGCGCCCAGGTCATGCCGTACTACTTCTACATGTGCGACATGATCCCCTCCAGCGAGCACTGGCGGGTCTCGGTCGCCGACGCGCAGCGGCTCCAGCACGACATCATGGGGTACCTCCCCGGGTTCGCCACCCCGCGGATCGTCTGCGACGTGCCGTTCGTCGGCAAGCGGTGGGTGCACCAGCTCGCCGACTACGACCACGAGAAGGGCATCTCGTACTGGACGAAGAACTACCGCACCTCGATCGAGGCCACCGACCTCGAGGCGCTCAACCGGACTTACGCCTACTACGACCCGATCCACACCCTTCCCGAGTCGGGCCAGCAGTGGTGGCGTGACCAGGCCGCCGCCGGCGCCCTCGACGACGGCGTCTCCCACCTCGTCACCGTCTGACAGCCAGTCGAGCCGCCCCTCATGCTGCGTTGAGCCGCCCTCGGCGCGGCGTTGAGCCGCCCCTCGCGCTGGTCGACGCCAGCCTGAGGGGCGGCTCAACCCAGCGTGAGGGGCGGCTCAACCTTCGTCGTCGGAGGCTCCGGCGTCCGGTGGCACGACCACCGGCCGGAGCCGTGCCCAGACCACGAAGAACACCGAGACGAGGACGAGCCCGACCCCGGCCCACAGGTTGACGTTCGCGCCGCCGGCTCGCTCCAGATCCCTGTCGCTGGTGCCGAGGAGCCCGGTCAGCACGAGGATCACGCCGTACAACCCGAGCAGCACGCCGATGAAGACGCGGATGTCGAAGGCGCCCGCCTTGTGGGGTCGGCCGCCGTCGTTCTTGTCGGACATGGCGTGCTCCTTCACCAGAAGAGGATGTTGAGGACGATGACGAGGCCGAGCGCGACGCCGGCGAGCTTCGTCGGCTGCTGGTACCAGGAGAGCCCCTCGTCGTCGGAGCGGAAGTCCTCCTTGGGGGTGAGCGACCAGACCAGCCCCTTGAGCTCCTTGTCGGGCTTCGGCGTGCCCATGAGCGAGACCACCACCGAGGCGACCACGTCGACGAAGAACGCCGCGCCCGCGGCCACGAACGCACCGCCCTGACCGCCGATGCCGATCACACCGGCGACGTCCTCGCTCAGCACCCACACCCCCACCGCGGCCGCGGTGCCGAGCACGAGGCCGAGCCACCCGGCGGTCGGCGTCATCCGCTTCCAGAACATCCCGAGGATGAACGTCGCGAACAGCGGGGCGTTGAAGAAGCCGAACAGCGTCTGCAGGTAGTTCATGATGTTGCTGTACGACGCTGCGAACGTCGCCGTGCCGATCGCGATGACGGTCGCGGCGACCGTCGCGATCCGGCCGACCGCGGTGTAGTAGTCGTCCGGTCGCTCCTTGACCACGTAGGTCTGCCAGAGGTCGTAGGAGAACACCGTGTTGAACGCCGAGATGTTCGCCGCCATGCCTGCCATGAACGAGGCGAGCAGCCCGGCGATGGCCAGCCCGAGCATGCCGTTGGGCAGCAGGTCGCGCATGAGGAAGAGGATCGCCTGGTTGTACGGGGCGTCGCCGGTGCCGGCCTTGGTGGCGATCAGCTCCTGCACGGTGACCGCGGCGATCATGCCCGGCAGGATCACGATGAAGGGGACGAACATCTTGGGGAACGCTCCGATGATCGGCGACCGCCGGGCCGCCGACATGGAGTTCGAGGCCATCGCCCGCTGCACCTCGACGAAGTTCGTCGTCCAGTAGCCGAACGACAGCACGAAGCCGAGCCCGAAGACGATGCCGATGACCGACAGCACCGGGCTGTCGAACCCGGTGAGCTCCTGTCCTGGCCACGAGGAGAGCTGCTCCGCGCCGCCGGGGCTCCCGCTCACCCGTTCGGTGAACCCGTCCCACCCGCCGATCTTGTGCAGCGCCACCAGGGTCAGCGGCGTGAGCGCGGCGACGATGATGAAGAACTGGAGCACCTCGTTGTAGATCGCCGCCGAGAGGCCGCCGAGCGCGGTGTAGGTGAGGACGATGGCCGCGGCCACGACGAGCGACACCCACAGCGGCCAGCCCAGCAGGACGTTGACGATCAGGGCGAGCAGGTAGAGGTTGATCCCCGCGATCAGCAGCTGGGCGACCGCGAAGCTGATCGCGTTGACCAGGTGCGCGGCGCTGCCGAACCGGCGGTTCATGAACTCCGGCACCGAGCGGACCTTGGAGCCGTAGTAGAACGGCATCATCACGACGCCGAGGAAGAGCATCGCGGGCACGGCGCCGATCCAGAAGTAGTGGAACGTCGGGTAGCCGTAGGCCGCTCCGTTGGCGGACATGCCGGTGATCTCGACCGCGCCGAGGTTCGCCGAGATGAAGGCGAGCCCGGTCACCCAGGCGGGGAGGGAGCGCCCGGAGAGGAAGAAGTCGAGGCTGCTCGACACCGCCCGGCGCGCCATGATGCCGATCCCGAGCACGAACACGAAGTAGAGGGCGACGATCGTGAAGTCGACCCAGTTGGCGTCCAGCCTCAGCTGGGACTCGGCGAGGAACACGGGGCCTCCTAGGCTGATGGTCCGTCGTGAGGCAGGTCCGTGAGTGTCTGGACGAGCCGCGCGGTGGGGCTGTCGAGCCCCCACCGGTCGGAGAGCGCGACCAGCGTCTCCGGGTCCCTGGGGGTGCGGGGCAGCTCCAGGTCTGGACTACCCAGATCGATGTCGCACGCAACCTTCACCACCGTCGGGGCGACCGCCAGGTAGGCGGCGGCGTCCCGCAGCTTGCGCCGCGGCCCTGGAGCGAGGTTCTCGTCCCCGCTCTCCACGGCGGCGAGCAGCGTGGCCATGTCCCCGAACCGGCCGAGGAGCGAGGCGGCCGTCTTGTCCCCCACCCCCGGGACGCCCGGAAGGCCGTCCGACGGGTCTCCCCGAAGGGTCGCGAAGTCGGCGTACTGGCGCGCGTCGACGCCGTACTTCTCGCGGACGACCTGCTCGGTGACCCGCTCGTGCCTGCCGACCCCGCGCGCCACGTAGAGGACGCGGACCTCGCGGGCGTCGTCGACGAGCTGGAAGAGGTCGCGGTCGCCGGTCACGACGTCCACCGGCATCGCGGCCTGGGTGGCCAGCGTCCCGATCACGTCGTCGGCCTCGTAGCCGTCGGCGCCGACGACCGCGATCCCGAACGCGGCGAGCACCGCCTCGATCACCGGCACCTGGGCCTGGAGGGCGTCGGGCACCTCCTCGATGTCCGGCGCGGTCGCCTTCACCGCGACGACGCGGTGCCCCTTGTACGACGGCAGCAGCTCGGTCCGCCAGGCCGGCCGCCAGTCGTTGTCCCAGCAGCAGGCGAGGTGAGTGGGGTGGTACTCCCCCACCAGCCGGCTGATGAAGTCGAGCAGCCCCCGGACCGCGTTGACCGGGATCCCGTCCGGCGAGGTGACCGAGTCGGGGACGCCGAAGAACGCGCGGAAGTAGAGCGACGCGGTGTCGAGGAGCATCAGCCGGGGCACGGCTCCGATCCTTGCACCATGGCGACCCTTTCCGGCGGACCTCGACCGATAGCCTTGCGCCGTGGAGGACATCGACCGGCAGCTCCTGTCCCTGCTCGCCGCGGACGGGCGGATGTCGTTCACCGACCTCGGCAGGGCGACCGGGCTCTCCACGTCGGCGGTGCACCAGCGTGTGAAGCGGCTCGAGAGCAAGGGGCTGATCGGCTCCTACGCCGCGGTCCTCGGCTACGACCGGGCCGGGCTGCCGATCACCGCCTTCATCTCGATCCGCCCCATCGACGCCTCCCAGCCCGACGACTCCCCTGAGCGGCTGCGCGGCATCAAGGAGATCGAGTCCTGCTGGTCGGTCGCCGGCGAGGAGTCCTACATCCTCAAGGTCCGCGTTGCTGCTCCGGTCGACCTCGAGGTGCTGCTGGCCAAGATCCGCGCCGCCGCCAACGTCTCGACCCGGACCACGATCGTGCTGTCGACTCCGTACGAGGGCCGCCCCGTCCTCGGCTGATCCACGTCGAACCGCCCCTCATGCTGCGTTCAGCCGCCACTCATGCTGGCGTGAACCAGCACGGAGGGCGGTTCAACGCAGCACGGAGGGCGGTTCAACCCAGCACGGAGGGCGGTTCAACACGGGTCAGTCGGTGAGGGAGGAGTAGGCCACGACACCCCGCCGCAGCGCGGCCACGGTCCCCCGCGCGGTCTCTCGGAGAGGGGTGCCGCCGGCGGCGTCGGCCACCTGCCCGGCCAGGTCCAACAGCTGCTTCATCCAGCGGACGAAGTCACCGGCGGCGAGGTCGGTCACGGTGAGCACCTCGTCGAGCTTGCCGCCCTCGGCCCACCGCTGGGCCGCCCAGGCGAAGCCGAGGTCCGGCTCGCGGAGGAAGTCGAGCCGGTTGTCCTTCTCGAGCTTGTCGAGGTCGGCCCACAGCTCGACCGTCCGCGCGATCACCTCGCGGACCGGTCCCTTGGGCATCCGTGGCGAGCTCGCGTCGTCGGGACGTCGGTTCTCGAAGACGAGCACCGACAGCGCCGCGGCCAGGTCGGCCGGCGAGAGCCGGTCCCACACGCCGGCGCGCAGGCACTCGGCGGCGACGAGGTCCATGTCGGTGTAGATCCGCTTGAGCCGCTTGCCGTGGTCGGTGACCTGGTCGTCCTTGTCGAGATAGCCCAACGACGTGAGGACGTCGCAGACCCGGTCGAACTGGCGAGCCACGGTGTTGGTCCGCGACTCGATGCGCCGGCGCAGCGCGTTCGCCTCGCGCTGCAGCTTGCCGTGACGGTCGGCCCACCGTGCGTGCGACTCGCGGTCCTCGCAGCTGTGGCACGGATGGCGCCGCAGCTCAGCGCGGATCCGGCTGATCTCCGCCTCCTCCGAGGCGCCGAGCGGAGGTCCGCCCCGGTCCCGTCCCCGCCCCCGCTGCGACGGCGCGCCCGGATCGAGGCTCCCGGCCCGCCTGGACAGGTTGATCGCCAGCTCCCGGCGGGACTGCGCGTTGCGGGCGTTGAAGTTCCGGGGCACCTTCATCCGGGTCAGCGCCCGGACCGGACGGTCGAAGTCGACCAGCGACAGCCGCCGGGCGTGCCGGTCCGCCGTCACCACCTGCGGGCGTGGCTCGTGCCGGTCGGACCGGTTCCCCGGGTCGATGACGACCGCCAGCCCGGCGTACTTCCCTTTCGGCACCTCGATGACGTCGCCCGGCCGCAGCTCCTCGAGCGACCGCACCACCTCGTCGCGCCGGTCGGCCCGCCTGGCTCGGGAGGCGGTCGCCTCGAGGTCGCCGAGCCGGCGACGCAGCCGGGAGTACTCCATGAAGTCACCGAGGTGGCACTGCGCCGCCTCGGCGTACCCCTCGAGCCCCTCCTCCGCCTTCCGGAGCTCACGCGCGAGCCCGACCACCGCCCGGTCCGCCTGGAACTGCGCGAACGACGACTCCAGCAGCCGGCGCGCGGTGTCCCGCCCGACCTGCTGCACGAGGTTGACGGCCATGTTGTACGACGGCCGGAACGACGACCTGAGCGGATAGGTCCGGGTCGAGGCCAGGCCGGCGACCGCCTTCGGGTTCATCCCCGTGCTCCAGAGGACGACGCCGTGGCCCTCGACGTCGATCCCCCGGCGGCCGGCCCGGCCGGTGAGCTGGGTGTACTCCCCCGGGGTGATGTCGGCGTGGGTCTCGCCGTTCCACTTGACCAGCTTCTCGATGACCACCGACCGCGCCGGCATGTTGATCCCGAGCGCCAGCGTCTCGGTCGCGAACACCACCCGGCAGCGGCCGACGGCGAAGAGCTCCTCGACGCACTCCTTGAACGTCGGCAGCATGCCGGCGTGGTGGGCGGCGACCCCGCGGGTCAGCCCCTCGAGAAAGTCGTGGTAGCCGAGGACGAAGAGGTCCGCGTCGGGGATGTGGGCGCACCGCTCCTCGACGAACGCGCGGATCTCGTTCGCCTCCTGCGGTGTGGTCAGCCGGAGGTTCATCGCGAGGCACTGCTGGACGGCCGCGTCGCAGCCGACCCGGCTGAAGATGAAGTAGATCGCCGGGAGCAGGGCGCCCTCGTCGAGCTTGTCGACGACCTCGAACCGGGTCGGGAGCCCGCCGCGTGGAGGGGTACGGCGGCCGCCGCCCCTCCCCCGTTGCCGGTCGCTCGTGCGGGGCCGGTCGTCGCGGCGGGACACCTCGAGCAGGCGCGGGTTGACCTCGGAGTCCGGCCCGGCGAACCCGGTGCGGTCCGCGAAGAGGTCCATCAGCCGCCGGCCGACCATGACGTGCTGGTAGAGCGGCACCGGCCGCTTCTCCTCCACGATCGTCGTCGTCGAGCCGCGCACCGTGCCGAGCCACTCGCCGAACTCCTCGGCGTTGGAGACCGTCGCGCTGAGGGAGACCACGGCCACCGACTCCGGGAGATGGATGATGACCTCCTCCCAGACCGCGCCGCGCATCCGGTCGGCGAGGTAGTGCACCTCGTCCATGACCACGAAACCGAGTCCCGACAGGGTGGGCGACCCGGCGTACAGCATGTTGCGGAGCACCTCGGTCGTCATGACGACGATCGGCGCCTCGCCGTTGACGGTGTTGTCGCCGGTCAGCAGCCCGACCTGATCGGGGCCGTAGCGCCGGACGAGGTCGTTGAACTTCTGGTTCGACAGCGCCTTGATCGGCGTGGTGTAGAAGCACTTGCGCCGCTGGTGGAGGGCGAGGTGGACGGCGAACTCCCCCACGATCGTCTTGCCCGAGCCGGTGGGGGCGGCGACGAGGACGCCGTCGCCGGCCTCGACCGCCTCGCAGGCGCGGACCTGGAAGTCGTCGAGCGGGAAGTCGTAGAGCGCCCGGAAGTCCGCGAGCACGGGCGTCTGCTGCTCGGCCCGGAACCGGGCGTAGCGGTCGGAGGGGGAGCTCACGAGGCGTTCACCAGGACCTTGAGGGCGGAGGGTACGGCGGTCACGGTGATCGGCAAGGGACCAAGCCGCTCACCGTCGGCGTAGGCGACGATGCCCGGGGCGGCGACCGTGACCTCTCGGACCCGGTGGTGCTCGTAGCAGGGGTGGCTGCGATGGGTGCCGTCGAAGAGCCGCGGGTAGGTCCGGACGAGGTCGGCCTTGCTCATCGGGTGGAAGAACACCACGTCGAGCAGCCCGTCGTCGAGGAGCGCTCCCTCGGTGATCCTCAGGCCCCCGCCGAACGACGGGCCGTTGCCGACCCCGACCATCATCGCAGTGACGCGGCGGGGCTCCCCGTCGAGCTCGAGGGTGTAGTCGAGCGGCTCGAAGACCCGCAGCTCGGCCAGGGTCGCGACGTTGTAGCGCATCTGCCCCCGCGGCCAGGCCATCCGGTTCGCCCGCTCGTTGACGATCGCGTCGAACCCGGCGGAGAGCACGCAGAGGAAGTACGTCGGCCCCGCCTTGGCCAGGTCCACGACCCGGAGCCGGCCGGCGACCACCACGTCCGCCGCGGCCTGCGGGTCGTTGCGCGGGATGCCGAAGTAGCGGGCGGCGTCGTTGCCGGTGCCGGACGGGATGATTCCCAGCGCGGTGTCGGTGTGGGCGAGCAGCTGCGCGGCGAGGTGGACCATCCCGTCCCCGCCGACGACCACGAGCGCCTCGACCCCGTCGTCGACGGCGCGGCGCGCCAGCTCCCGCGCATCCTCGGCATCGCGTCCGCGCAGCTCCCTGACCCGGAACCCGGCGTCCCTCAGCCGTGGCACGGCGAGCGACGCCGCGAGCGCGCCGCGCCGCTTCCCCGCCACCGGGTTCGTCAGCAGTGCGATCTCCCTGGGCACCTCGTCAGCGTAGTCCGACGCCGGTCCCGCCGACCGTCGCTTCCACGGTGCTGGCATCCTGGGGTGACGACGCTCTACATCCGCGACATACCGGACGAGGTCGCCGAAACGCTCAAGGAACGCGCGGCGGCCGAGGGAAAGTCCCTGTCCGCATAGGTCGGCGGCGAGCTGGCCAAGATCGCGGCGCGGCCGACGAACGCCGAGATCGTGGACCGGTTCAAGGCCCGTGACCGATCGACCGGCCCAGCCACGGACGAGATCCTCGCAGCGGTCAAGGCTGGGCGCCGGCAAGCTCGCTGGCGGCGGCCATGACGCGGAGGTGCGAGTCGTTCCTCGAACGCCCTGATCTGCTGCCCGGCGCCGGACACACTGCGCCGGACACACCATTCAGAGCCGCAGGGAGACGGTGAACCGGTCGGCGGGCGCTCCGACCGCCTTGGCGAGCCGCCGGACGGCCTCCATCGCAGGCTCGGCCCTGACCGTGGTGCCCGGGATGACCAGGGTGAGCCGACCGTCGTACTCGACCAGAAGGACCTCGTCGAGGGTCCACGCCTGGTGCGCGTCGTGGCGCCACCCCTCGTCGAGGACCGGCAGGGGGTAGGCGAGGTCGCAGGCGAGCACGTCGCAGTCGAGCTGTTCGGCCGGCTCACCGTCACCGCGCAGGCACCCGGCCACGAGGTGGGTGGTCCCGATGCTGTCGACCGCGGTCCAGGTCACCGGGGTGAGCCCGAGCCAGTCGGGGAGGTCGAAGGCGTCGACCGGTGCCACGTCGGGACGTCGCATCAGTCCTCCTCGTCGAGGTCGGACGGGCCGTCGTCGAGCTCCGAGGCCTCGTCGTCGGCCCACGCAGGTGCAGCCGCGCCGCGCCGCCGGTCGAGGAGCCGGGCGATGACCTCGGAGACGAGGAAGAGGAAGGTCATCGGCAGCGCCAGCATGAGCATGGAGAACGGGTCCGTGGACGGCGTGGCCGCTGCGGCGAAGACGAAGGTGCTCAGCACGATCCAGGCGCGGTACTCGCCGAGCTTCCGGCCGGAGACCACCCCGGCCAGGTTCAGCAACACCACGAAGAGCGGGATCATGAACGCCACACCGAAGACCAGCAGCATGCGGGTGAAGAACGAGAAGTACTCCCCGAACTCCACGAGGCTCTGCAGCTCGTCGGCCGTGAAGCCGATGAGCACCTCCAGGCCCCGCGGCAACACGTAGTAGCCGGTGGCCACCCCGAGCATGAACAGCGGTCCCGCCACCGCCATGAACACCTTGGACCATCGACGTTCGTGCGGATGGAGCCCCGGCACGATGAAGGCCCAGAGCTGGTAGAGCCAGTAGGGGCTGGTGGCGATCAGCGCGGCGATCCCGGCGAGCTTGAGCCGCAGCAGCAGCGGTCCGGCCGCTCCCTTGATGTAGGCCTCGGTCTCGACCCGGCCCTGCAGGAGCTCCCTGGCCTGGCGGTAGGGCTCGTAGACCAGGGCGAAGAGCGGGTCGAAGAAGAACAGCCCGGCGACGAAGGCCGCCGCCAGCACCACCACGGTCCGCAGGACGCGAGCCCGCAGCTCCCGGAGGTGGTCGGCCAGCGCCATCCGGCCGTCCGGGCCGACAGCGCTCGCCGGGGGTGTGCGGAACAGCCTGAGGACGCCGACGACCGGGAACTTCATCAGGCGTCAGCCACCGGTGTGGTCAGCACAGGGTCGGGGGCGGGTGCGGGGGCGCCGCGTCAGCGGTCGGTGTCGGTGTGGGGGTGCGGCTGACGGGTCTCCTGGCCGAAGGGCGGTGGCGTGGCGTGGCGCTGCCGGGCCTCGATCTCCCGCTGCTCCTCGGTCTTGAGCTTGTCGTCCCCGTCGTCGTCCATGAGCCCCTTGGTCTCCGCCTTGAAGATGCGGAGGGCCCGGCCGCTGCCGCGGGCGAGCTCGGGGAGCTTCTTGGCGCCGAAGAGCAGCACCAGGACGAGCAGGATCAGGATGATCTCGGTCGGGCCGAGGTTGCCCATGTCAGTCTGCCTTCGTCATCGAACCGTGGGTGGGTGTCGGCGGTCGCCCGCACGTTTTCCATCGTACGCACTCATTCCGCGTAGTGCTGCAGAGCTCTCAAGGCGGTGTTCCGAACCTGCTCCGCGAGCGCTGGAGGATCCACGAGCGCGGCAGCGCCCCCGAGCCGAAGCAGCAACCGCGCCAGCCAGGCGGGATCGCCGACCCGGAGGGTGACGGTGAGCCCGCCGTCGGGCTCCTCGATCGCCGACTCGACGGGGTGGTACTCGGTCACCCAGCGCGCCTGCGGGCCGAGGCGGAGCGTGGCGAGCAGCGCGTCTGGAGCGGGGCGGAAGATCCCCTCGGAGAGGTCGAGCGGGGGCTGGGAGGCGTGCTCGGTGACCGGCGAGTCGAGCAGCTCCACGGCGGCGACGCGGTCGAGGCGGAACAGCCGCCGGTCCTCGACCCGGTGGCACCAGGCGTCGAGGTAGGTGTGGCCCTCCTGGCTGAGCACGGCGATCGGGTCGACGACCCGCTCGGTGACCTCGTCCCGGACCGCCGAGCGGTGGTGGAGCCGGACCTGCCGCTTGCCGGCCACCGCCCCGGCGAGCTGGTCGTGCAGGCTCTGCTCCCCTTCGTCCTCGGGGACGTGGAGCGTGACCTGCGCGGCGACCCCCGCGGCCTCGCCGGCTGCCTCCTCCACCTTGCGGAGCGTGCGCTCGACGACCTCCCGCTCCTCCTCGCCGCTGCCCTCGAGCAGGGTGCGGAGGCCGACGACGAGCGCGGCGGCCTCGGTGGTGTCGAGCCGCAGGGGGCGGGCGAGGTAGTCGGCGTTGGAGAGCCGGATGACGTCGTCGCCCTCGAGCGCCTCGAAGTCGACCTCGATGAGGTCGCCCATCCCGAGCCCTGGGAGCCCGCAGAAGAGCAGCACGTTGATGTCGCGGCGGATCACCTTCGGCGAGACCCCGAACTCCCGGGCGGCGTCGGCGACGGAGATCTCCCCGCGGCTCTGGAGGTAGGGAACCAGTGCCAGCAGCCGGGTCACCTGGTCCCTGGCGTTGGGGGCGGTCACGACGCGACGCCCGCGACCGAGCGGAGCCGGTCCACGACGAGTGCCCGGACGTCGTCCGGCTCGACGGCCACGACGTCGTCGCCGAACGTCATCAGCTCGTCGACGAAGGCGTCCGTGCGACCGAAGCCGACCTCGAGCCGGTCCCACCCGGCCTGTGCCGGCTGTGTGGCGGTCGCCCGGTGGCGCAGCGCCAGGGCGCGCGCCTCCCGGACGAGTACGACGGCGGTCCGCTCGCCGGTGTCGGGCGCGAGGCGGCTGGTGAGCGCGCGGATGTCGGTGCCCGCGGGCACGGTGAAGGAGCCGGCCGGGCCGGTGAAGGTGACCTCGCCGGCGACCCGGGAGAGCCGGAACAGCCGGTGGTCGTCGCGGTCGAGGTCGTGGCCCACGACGTACCACCGAGTCCGGTAGGAGACGATCCCCCACGGCTGGAGGTGACGGGTCGACGGCTGCGCCGCAGTGGAGCTGCGGTAGTCGAACGAGACCGGGCGCCGGGTCGAGACCCCCTCCCAGAACCGCTCAAACGACGGCTCGTCCTCGGCGAGGCGGGGCTGGGCGACGTTGAGCGCCTCGCGATCCACCTCGACGCCGGCTGCCTTGAGCTTGATGAGCGCGTCGGAGGTCGCCGCGGCGAGCCCGGCCTGCTGCCAGACCCGGGCGGCGAGCCCGATCACCGCCGCCTCGTCGGCCGCGAGGTCGATCTGCGGGAGCTCGAACGCCGACCGGGCGACCCGGTAGCCCTGCTCGTCGTCGAACAGCGGGTTGTAGCCGCCGACCTCGATCGGAATCCCGAGCGCGCGCAGGTCGTCCTTGTCGCGCTCGAACATCTTCTCGAAGGCCTCCTCGCTGGAGGCGTTCTTGTAGTCCGGGATGACCTCGCGGAGCCGGTCCTTCGTGACGTAGCCGCGGGACACCAGCAGCGTGATCAGCAGGTTGAGCAGCCGTTCGCTCTTGCGTGCCGACATCGGTCCCCCGGTCCGTCAGGTGGTCGTCAGGCTCACGCGCCGAGGACGTCGATGACGAAGACGAGCGTGGAGTTGCCCGGGATCTTCTCACCGCTGCCCTCCGCGCCGTACCCCAGCTCCGGCGGGATGACGAGCATGACGCGGCTGCCGACCTTGACCCCCTCGAGCCCCTGGACCCACCCCTCGATGAGCCCGCCCGGGGTGAGCGGGAAGGTCGCCGGGGTGCGGCTGTAGGACTCGTCGAACGGCTCCTCCGCGCCCCAGACCGCGCCGTAGTAGTCGACGGTGACGTTGTCGCCCTGCTTGACCTCGGGGCCGTCGCCCTCGATGAGCGGGATCACCTGGAGCTTCTTCGGGGCCTTCGCCGGCGCGTCGGAGAAGTCGAGCCCGGTCACGCCGTCCTCGCCGCCGAGAACCTTGGGCGCGTCGGCCGGCGGGTCGACCTCGTCGCCCTCCGGCCCCTCGAGTGGCGGTTCGACCTCCTCGAGCATGTCGAAGACGAGCACCATGTCGTCGTCGGGCTCGAGCCCCGCCTGCGGCGCGCCCTGCTCGCCGACGAGGTCCTTGACCGGGATCGCGATGGCGACCCGGCTGCCGATGTGGGTGCCGACGACCGCGTCGATGATCGACTCCGGCTGCTCGGCGACGACGAGCTCGGTCGGTGCGTTCTCCTGGTAGTTGGAGGCCACCTCGTCGCCGTTGATGTTGACGATCGAGAAGCGGTAGTCGACGTAGCTGTCCTTGGTGACCTCGGCGCCGTCACCCTCGATGAGCTCGGCGGACTGGACCTTCTCGACGTCGAGGCCGTCGATCTTGATCTCCGGCTTCTCACCGAACTCGCCGGAGACCTGCAGGCCGTCGAGGGCGTCCGCGGAGCTGCTGGCGTCCTCGCCGTCGGAGCCGCACGCGGCGGTGCTCAGCAGCACCAGCGCGGCAAGGGCGGTCAGGGAACGACGAACAAGCATGGGGAAGCACCTCGGGTCTTGGGGTGGGACGGCGCAACTGTAACGACCGACCCTGAGAGGATCCTGGGATCACATCCCCTCGATCAGCTTGTGCACCCTCTCGTCCGCGGAGCGGAACGGGTCCTTGCAGAGCACGGTCCGCTGGGCCTGGTCATTCAGCTTGAGGTGCACCCAGTCGACGGTGAAGTCGCGCCGCCGCTCCTGGGCCCGCTGGATGAAGTCGCCGCGCAGCTTCGCCCGGGTGGTCTGCGGCGGCCGGGACTTGGCCTCGAAGATCCGGAGGTCGTCGGTGACCCGGGCCACCGCGCCCCGCTTCTCCAACAGGTAGTACAGCCCCCGGCCGCGGTGGATGTCGTGGTAGGCGAGGTCGAGCTGGGCGATCCGGGCGTGGCTCAGCGGCAGCCCGTGCTGGCTGCGGTAGCGCTCGAGCAGCTTCCATTTGATGACCCAGTCGATCTCCCGCTCGACGAGCCCGAGGTCCTCCGACTCCACCGCCTTGAGCCCGCGCTCCCACAGGTCCAGGGTGCGGTCGATCAGCGGTGTGCGCAGCGCGCGGCGGTCGACGAAGTCACGGGCCCGGGTGAGGTAGTCCGTCTGGATCTCCAGCGCGCTCGCCTCGCGGCCGTTGGCGAGCCGCACCTTGCGCCGTCCGGTCATGTCGTGGGAGATCTCGCGGATCGCCCGGATCGGGTTCTCCATCGTGAGGTCGCGCATCACCACGCCCTCCTCGATCATCCGGAGAACGAGGTCGCACGAGGCGACCTTGAGCATCGTCGTGGTCTCGCTCATGTTCGAGTCGCCCACGATCACGTGGAGGCGGCGGTAGCGCTCGGCGTCGGCGTGCGGCTCGTCGCGGGTGTTGATGATCGGCCGGCTCCGCGTGGTGGCGCTCGAGACGCCCTCCCAGATGTGCTCGGCACGCTGGGAGATGGAGTACATCGCGCCGCGCGGCGTCTGGATCACCTTGCCGGCGCCGCAGATCAGCTGCCGAGTGACCAGGAACGGGATGAGCACGTCGGCGAGCTTGGCGAACTCGCCGTGCCGCCCGACCAGGTAGTTCTCGTGGCAGCCGTAGGAGTTCCCCGCGGAGTCGGTGTTGTTCTTGAAGAGGTAGACGTCGCCCTCGATGCCCTCGTCGCGGAGCCGCCGCTCGGCGTCGACGAGGAGCCCCTCGAGGACCCGCTCCCCCGCCTTGTCGTGGGTGACCAGGTCGACGATGTCGTCGCACTCGGGAGTGGCGTACTCCGGGTGGCTGCCCACGTCCAGGTAGAGCCGGGCGCCGTTGCGGAGGAAGACGTTGCTGCTCCGTCCCCACGAGACGACCTTGCGGAAGAGGTAGCGGGCGACCTCGTCGGGTGAGAGCCGGCGCTGACCCTTGAACGTGCAGGTCACGCCGTACTCGTTCTCGATGCCGAAGATGCGCCGGTCCACGGAGCCAGCCTACGTCCGCCTGTCAGGATGGCGGGGTGCGGCGCGCACAGGCAGGCCTCCTCGGCGCCGCCGTGCTCCTCTGGGGTTGCACCGCCCCCTCGGAGCCGGCCGGCGCTCCCTCCGCCGCGCCGTCCGCCGCGCCGTCTCTGCACTCCCCGGCTGCGCCGCTCCCGTCCGGACCCCACGTCACGCTGGCGCCCGCCCCCCGCGCGCACCCCGACGACCTGCGGGTCGCCACGGCGATCTCCACGGTCCGCCACCTCGCCGGGCGGATCGGGCCGCGGCACGCCACCAGCGCCGCCGCGCGGCGCGCCGGGCGGTGGGTCGCCGGCCGCTTCGCGGCGCTCGGGTACGACGTGCAGCGGCCGTCCTTCCAGGTGCCCGGCGGGGTGTCCTGGGGCGTGCCGGTCCCGGCCGGCCGGTCGGTCAACGTGGTCGCCACGTCGGGGCCGGTCGACCGGAGCCGGCCGCACGTCGTGGTCGGCGCCCACCTCGACACCGTCCCGCAGGCGCCCGGGGCGGAGGACAACGCCTCCGGGGTCGGCGTCCTGCTCGCCGTCGCCGAGGCGGTCGCCGACCGCCGGACCCGGCTGCCGGTCGTCCTCGTCGCGTTCGGGGCCGAGGAGCCGAGGGGGCCGACCGACGACGACCACCACTACGGCTCACGCGCCTACGTGACGGCGATGGGGCCGGCGGAGCGGCGGGCGCTGCGTGGGATGGTCGCGCTCGACCGGGTCGGCGTCGGCACCGTGCTGCCGGTCTGCTCGGCCGGCGAGCCGGACGCGCTCCGGGCGGAGCTGCTGGCGGCGGCGTCCCGGGCAGGGGTCCGGAGCTCCGCGTGCACCGGCAACCGGGCCAGCGACCACTGGTCGTTCGCGCGGTCCGGGCTGCCCGGCGCTCGACTGGGCAGCACCCCGTTCGCGGGCTACCACTCCGCCGGCGACGTCCTGGCCGTGGTCGACGCCGCCCAGCTGCGCCGGGCCGGGCGGACCGTGGTCGCCTGGCTCAGCCGGGACGGCTGAACGGGCCCGTCGAGGTCGACCACACGTCGGCGAGGATGTCGGCCGCCTCCTCCGGTGCTGCCGGACGCGGGGCGAACGAGGGGTCCATCCGGTAGGGCACGAGGTCGAGGGCCTTGAGCCGGTCGCCCCAGTACGTCGCCTCCAGCACGACGCCCTGCTGGGTCTCGGTCATGAAGTCCATGTCGAAGACGAAGTTGCCGAGCGAGTGGGCGATGACGCGCCCGCGGTGCACGTCGAGCCCCTGGACCCAGTGCGGGTGGCCACCGACGACCAGGTCCGCGCCGGCGTCGACGAGGCGGCGCCCGACGAGCCGCTGCACCGGCTCAGGGACGTGGGTGTACTGCGTGCCCCAGTGCGGGAGGACCACGACGACGTCGACCCGCCTCGCCAGCCGCCCCACCTGGTCGGTGACCCTGCTGAGGTCGTCGACCGACAGCGGCCCGGTCCGCGGCGGCATCCGCACGGTGAGCGCCCCGGGCGTCCCGGGTGCCGCCGCCGGCGTCTCCCCGATGGCGTTGAACCCGAGGAAGGCGAAACTCACGCCGTGCCGCGCCAGGACGGCCGGCCGCATCGCTTCCCGGAGTCCCCGGCCGGCCCCGAACGGCTCGACCGGGCTCTGCTCGAGCCGCCTCACCGTGTCGAGCAGCGCCTGCTCGCCGAAGTCGCCGACGTGGTTGTTGGCCAGGGACACCGCGTCGAACCCGGCCCTGACCAGCAGCCGCACCACCTCGGGGTCCGCGCCGAACGAGTCGCCGCCCTGCTGTGGCGGCCCGGCCCGGGAGAGCGTGTTCTCCAGGTTGCCGACGGTGAGGTCGGCACCGCGCAGCCTCGATGCCATGGGCCGCAGCGCGCCGGCCGGGTCGGTGACCCCGCGGGTGAGCATGAGGTCGCCGACGACGGTGACCGTCGTGGGTCGTGGCGGCCGCAGGCCGTCCGTGGTCAGCGGGTAGCGCCGCGGGTCCGCGAACGGGTCGGCCCGCCCCACGGTCAGCGCCCGGACGGTCGGCCCGGCGGCCCGGGCCGGGAGGACGCCGAGGATCTGGGCGTCCCGTTCGACCGCGCGGCGTACGGCGCCGGCCGAGCCGAGCACCTCGACCGCCGACCCGACCGGCATCCCGGGCGCCGCCACGACCCGCCACCGGGACGCCGCGCCCCGGAGGATCCGGCGGGCGTCGCGGAGGGTGACCGGTGGGACCCGGGTCGTCGCGTGGACCGCCAGCACGACCGGGTGGCTCCGGGGTGGCTCCGGGGTCGTTTGCGAGGGGGCGGGGGTGGTCGTCGTGGGACCGGGGTCCGCGGCCGGGTCGGGCGGGCTGCCCGCCGTACAGCCGGTCGCGGCGAGCGCGACCAGGAGCGCAGCCGCGGCGCCTCGTCTCATCGCCCCACGGTAGCCACCGGACCGGTGGCCCTGGTGCTCCATGCGACGGGCGGTGACCATGGGGCGTGGGCCGACAGGACCTGCCGACCGTCGAGGAGCTGGTCGGTGAGGTGTTCCGGGCGTTGTACCGTCGTCTGGTGACCCAGCTGTACGCCGTCACCGGCAACCGCGTGGAGGCCGAGGACGCCGTCCAGGAGGCGTTCGCCCGGGCCGTCGCGAGCGGAGAGAGGTGGCGGGAGGTGCTCAACCCCGAGGCCTGGCTCCGCACCGTCGCGCTCAACGTCGTCCGCACCAGAGCCAGGCGTTCTCGGCTGTTCGCCGTGCTCACGCCGCGGATCGCGGCCCCGGCCGACGTGCGTGGCGTGTCCGAGGACCACCTGGCGATCGTCAGTGCGATGCGCCGGCTCACCCCGCGGCAACGGGAGGTGGTGGCGCTGCACTACTTCGCCGACCTGTCGGTGGCGGAGGTCGCCGTCGAGCTCGGCGTACCCGAAGGGACGGTGAAGACACGGCTCAAGCGGGCCCGGGAGGCGCTTGGCGTCCACCTGGCGGCCGAGCCGTCGGAGCCGTCGGAGGTGGACCGTGGCTGAGCCTGACTTCCATGCCGCCTCCCGTGACATCGAGGAGCACCTCGCCGTCCCTGAGTTCGACCAGGTCGTCGACCGTGGGCACACGATCCGCCGGCGCCGGCGCCGGCGTACGGCTCGGGTGGCCGCTGCCGCGGCCGCCGTCGTGGCGGTCGTGGGCGTCGCGGTGGCGATCCCGTTCACGGACCGCGACGACCCGCCGCCTGTCGCGACGCCGCCCGGCGACGAGGTCGCGGCGCTCCTGCGAGACCCGGCCGCCACGGTGGACGGTACGGCGACCCGGATCGCTGACACCGGCG
>DASSBB010000089.1:0-2287 GCA_035699145.1 Marmoricola sp. | reverse complement strand
CGCCCGCCGCGCGGCCGACCGGGTGGTGCTCATGGCGGACGGTGGCATCGCCGAGCAGGGGAGCCCGGAACAGGTGCTGGAGAACCCGACGAGCGAGCGCGGCCTCGCCTTCCTGCACGAGCTCACCGGCGAGTGAGCCGAACGGGCACGACAGGCGTCAGGGCTCGACGAGCCCGGCCCTGATCGCGTAGCGCGTCAGCTCCGTCCGGTCCCGCATCCCCAGCTTCGCCAGCACGTTGGCCCGGTGCCGCTCCACCGTCTTGAGGCTGATGTGGAGCGTCGCCGCGATCTCCTTCGACGGGTGGCCCTCGGCGATCAGCTTCACGACCTCGTCCTCCCGCGGCGTGAGCGCGGCCTCGGGCACGCGGTCGCCGCGGCGGATCCGCTCCTGGACGTCGCGGACCAGCGTGCTCATCACGCCCGCGTAGAGGAACGGCTCGCCGCGCATCGCGGCATGACACGCCCCGACCAGGTCCTCGTCGGCGGCCGACTTGAGGACGTAGCCGGACGCTCCGGCCTTGAGCGCCTCGAAGAAGTACTGCTCGTGGTCGTACATCGACAGCATGAGCATGCGCATCTTCGGCCGTCGGCGGGCGATCTCGCGGGCGGCCTGCAGCCCGGTCATCCGGGGCATGGCGATGTCGAGCAGCGCCAGGTCCACCTCGGTGGTCCGCACCGCCTCCACGGCCTCCGCCCCGTCCGAGGCCTCGGCGACCACGTCGAGACCCGGGTCGGCGTCGAGGATCAGCCGCACGCCGCGGCGTACCAGCGCATGGTCGTCGGCGAGCAGGATCCGCACCGTCACGCGTCCGCCACCTTCACCAGCAGCCGCACCTCGGTGCCGCCGCCCTCGCGGTCACGGAGCTCGAGCGTCCCGCCGACGAGCTGCGCCCGCTCGCGCATTCCCTGGAGGCCGGCGCCCTCGGCCGGAGGGCGGCCGCGCCCACGCCCGTCGTCCACGACGCGCAGCACGAGCGACGATCCCTGCCGGCTCAGCCCCAGGTCGACGTGCGAGGCGTTCGCGTGCCGGACCACGTTCGTCAGCGCCTCCTGGGCGACCCGGTAGACGACGAGCTCGGTCGCCGGGTCGAGCGGCGGCAGCCCCGGTGCGAACGCCCGCGTCACCTCGATGCCCGCGGTCCGCGTCGCGTCGCTGGCCAGGCTCGACAGCGACGCGAGCAGCCCGAGGTCCTCCAGCATCCCCGGTCGGAGCCGCTGCGCGATCCGGCGTACTTCGTGGAGCCCACCGCGTGTCGCCTCCTGCGCCGACGCGAGGAGCTCCGCGAGCGCCGGGTCGAGCTCGTCGGCCCGGTCGCGCGCCTGCCGCAGCCCCAGGAGTACGACGGTGAGGCTCTGGCCCACCTCGTCGTGGAGCTCCTGGGCGATCCTGCGGCGCTCGTCCTCCTGGGCGGCGAGCGCCCTCGCCGTGCTGGCGCCACGCTCCTCCTCGAGCCGGTGCACCATGTCGTTGAACCCCTCGACGAGGGCACCGGCGGGGCCGTGCTCGGAGGCGTGCAGCCGAAGGCCCGGCGTGCGCAGGTCGACCGCGCGCATCGTGTGGGCGAGTCGGTCCAGCGGGAGGAGCAACGACCGCAGCAGCAGGCCGTTGACCGCGAGGATGACCGCGAACCCGACCGCGAGGACCACGGCCTCGGAGGCGAGGACCCGCGCGGAGACCGTCGCCGGGGAGAACGCGAGCACCAGCGTGCCGATCAGGAACACGAGCGCGTTGGTCAGGCTGACCCGCCAGAAGAGCGGCATCCGGCTTGCCCAGGTCACGGGCCCACCCTACGAGGGCCGGACCTTCCAGCAGCGAAGCCGGAGATGGGTGGTGGCCCCGATGGTCCCCGCCGACCCTGTCCGGCACGCTGGAACCATGAACCCCGCACTGCTGTCGGCGATCCTCCTCACCGCGCTCATCGTCGCGGTGGTGCTCGCCACGGTGCACGTCGTGCCGGCCGGGCGCTACGCCCTCGTGGTGCGGTGGGGAACGGTCTCGCGCGTGGCGGGCCCCGGCCTCGTCCGCGTCGTGCCGGGGCTCGACCGGCTCCGGGTGCTCGACGTGCAACCGCGCCGGCTCGAACCGGTCCCGGTCGTCACGACGACCCGCGACGGGGTCGACGTGCGGGTCGAGCTCAGCGTGGTGTGGCGGCTGGTCGACCCCGAACGGTCGCTGCTCGCCGTACCCGACGCCGGGACGGCGACTGCGGACGCGGTCGAGCACGCCACCCGACAGGTCGTCCACGAGACGGAGCTGCGCGTGCTCGTCGAGGGGCGGACCGCCGCT
>DASSBB010000088.1:0-18386 GCA_035699145.1 Marmoricola sp. | reverse complement strand
CGGTCGTCCTCGACGAGGATCCGGATCCCGATCAGGTCGTAGATGTCGCTGAAGTCGCGACCCCGCAGGATCATCTTCTGGTAGATCGAGTAGTAGTGCTTCGGCCGCCCGGTGACGCTCGCCTTGATCCGCGCCGAGCGGAGGTCCTGCTCCACCTGGGCGATCACGCGGGTCAGGAAGCTGTCCCGTGACGGCGCCCGCTCCGCGACCAGCCGCACGATCTCGTCGTACATCTTGGGATGGAGCGTGCCGAAAGCGAGGTCCTCGAGCTCCCACTTGATGGTGTTCATGCCGAGCCGGTGCGCCAGCGGCGCGAAGATCTCGAGCGTCTCCTTCGCCTTGCGCTCCTGGGTGGACTGCTTGAGGTAGCGCAGCGTGCGCATGTTGTGGAGCCGGTCGGCGAGCTTGATGACAAGCACGCGGATGTCACGGCTCATCGCCACGATCATCTTGCGGATCGTCTCGGCCTCGGCGTTCTCGCCGTACTTCACCTTGTCGAGCTTCGTGACGCCGTCGACGAGCTGGGCGACCTCCTCGCCGAAGTCGCGGCGCACGTCGGCGAGGGTGTACGACGTGTCCTCGACCGTGTCGTGGAGGAGCGCCGCGACGAGCGTCGGCTCGGTCATGCCGAGCTCGGCGAGGATCGTCGTGACGGCGAGCGGATGGGTGATGTAGGGCTCGCCGCTCTTGCGCCGCTGCTCGCGGTGCATCCGCTCGGCGGTGACGTAGGCCCGCTCCAGGAGCGCCAGGTCGGCCTTGGGGTGGTTCACGCGCACCGCCCGGAAGAGCGGCTCGAGCACCGGGTTCCCGGACTGGCCCCGGGTGCCCATCCGGGCGAGGCGGGCCCGCATCCGGCCGGCCGGCGAACCGGCGACCGTGGCGGCGTCGGGCGGGGCGGCCTCCGGGGTCCCGGTGGGCGCCGACGGAGCCGGCTCCGTCGTCGGGGCAGCGTCGGGGACGACCGCGCTCACCGCCCGCTCGTCAGCCACCTCGGCCTCCTTCCCGGCTCCGAAGCGTCCAGTGTAGGTCGCTCAGACCGTGTGCAGGACGGTGAGCGGCATCCCGGCCAGCGTCTCCCGGCCAGGAAGGAACGAGAGCTCCATGAGGACCGCTGCGCCGACGACCTCGCCGCCGCACCGCTCCACCAGCGACCGGGTCGCCGCGACGGTGCCGCCGGTCGCGAGGACGTCGTCGATGATGAGCACCCGCTCCCCCGGCGCGATGGCGTCCTGGTGCAGCTCGAGGACCGCCTCGCCGTACTCGAGCGCGTAGGAGACCTGGTGGGTCGGCCCCGGCAGCTTGCCGGCCTTGCGCACCGGCACGAACCCGGCGCCCAGCATGAGGGCGACCGGGGCGGCGAGGATGAAGCCACGCGCCTCGATGCCGACGACCTTGTCGACCAGCGGCTCTCCGTCGGCATCGACCGCGGCTGCGGCGAGCGCGCGGACGACCGCGCTCAGGCCCTCGTGGTCCGCGAGCAGCGGCGAGATGTCCTTGAAGACGATGCCGGGCTTCGGGAAGTCCGGCACGTCACGGATCAGCCGCTCGAGGTGGCCGGTGAGGACGTCGTCGTCGGTCATGGGCTCTGCGTCAGTGCTTGCCGCGCTGGGAGCGCGGTTTCCGCTTCGGCTGCGGCCGGCCGGCCGACGCCGAGTCACCCACGGGTCGCGCGGACCCCGGACGCTCGCCGGCGGTGAACCGGCCAGGAGCACCGGGAGGGGCCGGCCGGTTGCCGCCCGAGGGTGCCGCCGGGACACCCACCGCGCTCGCACCCGCAGAGCGCGTCCCGCTCTCCGCGCCCGGCTCGTCGTGGATCGGCATGTCCTCCCGGAACACCGGCACGTTGGCGAACCGGTCGACGTCGCGACGGGTGTGGTGGCGCATCGCCCGGGCGTCGCCGGCACGGACGCCGGGCTCCCGCTCCTTCAGCTGGACCAGCAACGGCGTGGCGATGAAGACCGACGAGTACACACCGGCCGCCATACCGACGAAGAGCGAGAGGGCGAGGTCCTTGAGCGCCCCCGAGCCGAGGGTCACCACACCGACGTAGAGCAGGGCGGCCACCGGGAGCAGCGCGACGATCGAGGTGTTGATCGAGCGGACCAGCGTCTGGTTGACCGCCAGGTTCGCCGCCTCGGCGTACGTCTGGTGCGTGCGGTTGAGGTTCTTCGTGTTCTCCCGGACCTTGTCGAAGACGACCACGGTGTCGTAGAGCGAGAACCCCAGGATCGTCAGCACGCCGGTGACCGTGGCCGGGGTGACCTCGAACCCCGACAGGGCGTAGACGCCGACGGTGATGACGACGTCGTGGGCGAGCGCCACGATCGCGGCCACCGACATCTTCCACTCCCGGAAGTACGCCCAGATCAGGAGGACGACCAGGACCAGGAAGACGACCAGCCCGGTCAGGGCCCGGTCGGCGACCTGCTGGCCCCAGCTCGGTCCGATGAGGTTCGAGCTGAGGTCCTGGGCCGGGACCGCACCGCGGATCAGCTCGGCGATCTGGTCCGACTCGTCGGTGGTGAGCGGCTCGGTCTGGACCCGGATGATGTCCTCGCCGGACGTGTTCGCGATCGGCGAGGAGGCGTTCTCGATGCCGGAGCCGGCGACCGCGTCACGGACGGCTTCCACGTTCTCCTGGTTCGCCTCCCCGGGCGCCATCGCGACGCGGTACTCCACACCGCCCTCGAACTCGATGCCGAGGTTGAGCTTGGGGCCGACGAGCCCGAAGACCGAGATCGCGACGATCACCGCGGAGATGGAGTACCAGAGCCACTTGCGGCCGACGAAGTCGATCGACACGTGGCCGTCGTAGAGCGCCTGGCCCAGGCGGGAGAGCTTGCTCATCGGGCGATCCCTCCTGCGGGGCTCGGGGTGGCCCCGATGCGGTCGATGCCGGCCTGCTCGGCGGAGAGCCCGGACAGCTTGTGACCGCTGGAGAAGAACCGGAACTGGGCGAGCCAGGAGACCAGCGGCTTGGTGAAGAAGAAGAAGACGACCAGGTCGATCACGGTGGTGATGCCGAGCGCGAAGGCGAATCCCTTGACGACGCCGATGGCGAAGATGAAGAGGACCACTGCCGCCAGGAGCCCCACCGCGTCCGCGATGACGCACGTCATCTTCGCGCGGTCCCACCCGGTCTCGATCGCGACCCGGATCGACTTGCCGTCGCGCATCTCGTCCCGGATCCGTTCGAACAGCACGATGAACGAGTCCGCGGTGATGCCGACGCCGACGATCAGCCCGGCGATGCCCGGAAGGGTCAGCGTGAAGCCGGCAGTCTGGCTCAGGAAGAGGATCGCCGCGTAGAGGATCGCCGCAGCGGCCGCGAGCGAGCCGACCACGACGATGCCGAGTCCGCGGTAGTAGACCATCGAGTACACGACGACCAGGGCTAGACCGACGATGCCTGCCCAGATCCCCGCGTCGAGCTGGTCGGCGGCGAGCTGCGGTCCCTCGTCGGTGATGTCGAGCAGCTCGAACTGCAGCGGCAGCGCGCCGTACTTGAGGCTGTTGGCGAGCGACTCCGCGCTGGACGCGGTGAAGTTGCCGCTGATCTGCGCGTTGCCGTCGGTGATCGGCGAGGTGACGACCGGCGCCGAGAGCACCTCGCCGTCCAGCACGATCGCGAACATCTCGTTGGTCCCGACGATCGCCCGGGTGACCTCGGCGAACGTGTCGGTGGCCTCGCCGTTGAAGTCGAGGTTCACGACGTACTGCACGTCGTTCTGCGGGATGCCGAAGCCGGCGTCGGCGAGCTGGGTGCCCTCGATGATCGCCGGCGAGAGGAGGTACTTGTTGCCGTCCTCGTCGCACGCGACGATCGGCTTGGAGGGGACGTCGCGGACGTCGTCCTCGCCGCAGACGAACCGCTGGAAGCGGCGCAGCGACGCCTGGTCGGGGTTGCGCGCCCAGGCCAGCATCTCCTCGACCGACGACTCGTCGGTCGGTACGGCGACGGGCTGGCCGCCCTGGCCGGCCTGCTGCTCCGGCTGCGCCGGGCCGTCCTCGGGCTGCCCGGTCGCAGGGGCGTCCTCACCGGCAGGGGTCTCGTCCGCACGGACCAGCCCCTCCGAGACCGCCCGGCCCGCCGGGGTGGCCGACTCGCTCGGCTCGGCGCCGCCCTGGTCGCCGCCCTGGTCGCCGTCCTGGTCGCCTGGGGTCGCCTCCGGGGAGCCGGACTCGCCGGGCGACGACGAGGCGTCGTCGGACGGCGTCGGCTCCTGCGACGGCGCGGCCTCGCCCGGGGCCGGCTGCCCGGCGACGAGACGGAACCGCAGCTGCGCGGTCTGCCGCACGCTGTCGACGATCGACTTCTGGCTGGGCCCCGGGATCTCGATGATGATGTTGCGCTCGCCCTGGGTGGAGATCTCCGACTCCGCCACGCCGTAGGCGTTGACGCGGCTGTCGATGATCGCCGCGGCCTCCTCGAGCTTCTCGGGGGTGATCGCCTCGCCCGTCTCGGTCGACGCCTCGAGGGTGATCCGGGTGCCGCCCTGCAGGTCGAGCCCCAGCTTCGGGGTCCAGTCGTTGTTCAGGGCGAGACCGCCGTACATGGCCAGCACGGCCAGTAGAAAGACGATCAGCGTGCGCCCGTGCCGGGACGCCTTCTTCGCCATCATGCTCCTCGTCGTAGGAACGAGCGGCCCAGGGAACGGCCGCGCACCGTGGTGGTCAGTGGTCCCGACCGTGGCCGGTCGAGGGGTCCTCCGGGAGCTCGGAGGCGGGGGGGTCGGGGAGGGGCTCGCCGTCCGGCTCGCCCCGGTGCTCGGTCAGGTTGCGGACGACCGCGCCGCGGAGCGCCTTGACCCGCACGCCGGGGGCGACCTCGAGGTCGAGGTACTCGCCGTCGGTGAGGTCGGCCACCCGGCCGACGATGCCCGAGCCCAGGAGGACCTCGTCACCGACCTCGAGGCCGCGCTGGGTCTGCAGGAGCGCCTGCTGGCGCTTGCGCTGGGGCCGGATCAGCAGGAACCAGAAGACGGCCGCGATCAGCACGAAGGGAAGCAGCTGTGCCAGATCGTTCACGTACCGGTACTCCTCGTCTGCGGGGGTGTCAGGGCGAGCCACAGCGACGGGACGCCGCGGGCCGACTGTCGAGTCTAACCGGCCGGTGGGCGATCCGAGGCGTCACTGCTCATCCGGCACCGAAAGGGGGTCGAAGAGCGTCTGCTCGCTGGGCCGCGGCGGCGTGAGTCCCAGGTGGGCCCAGGCCGCGGCGGTGGCGACCCGGCCGCGGGGGGTCCGCGCCAGCAGCCCGAGGCGGACGAGGAACGGCTCGGCCACCTCCTCGACGGTCTCCCGCTCCTCGCCCACGGCGACGGCGAGCGTGCTGAGCCCGACCGGGCCGCCGCCGAACTGGCGGCAGAGCATCTCGAGGACGGAGCGGTCGAGCCGGTCCAGCCCGGAGCGGTCGACCTCGTAGAGGTCGAGCGCGCTGCGAGCCACCTCCAGGGTGCAGACGCCGTCCGCGCGGACCTGGGCGTAGTCACGGACCCGGCGGAGCAGCCGGTTGGCGATCCGCGGCGTGCCCCGGCTGCGCGAGGCGACCTCGACGGCCCCCTCGTCGGTCACCGCGGCGTCGAGGAGCCGGGCGCTGCGCCGCACGATCTGCTCGAGGTCGGCCGGGTCGTAGAACTCGAGGTGGGCGGTGAAGCCGAACCGGTCCCGCAGCGGCCCGGGGAGCAGCCCGGCGCGGGTGGTGGCCCCGACCAGGGTGAACGGCGGGATCTCGAGCGGGATCGCGGTCGCCCCCGGCCCCTTGCCGATCACGACGTCGACCCGGAAGTCCTCCATCGCCATGTAGAGCATCTCCTCCGCCGGCCTCGCCATGCGGTGGATCTCGTCGACGAAGAGCACGTCGCCCTCGTTCATCCCGGAGAGGATCGCCGCGAGGTCGCCGGCGTGGGTGATCGCCGGGCCGCTCGTGACCCGGAGTGGCACCGACATCTCGGCGGCGATGATCATCGCCAGCGTCGTCTTGCCGAGCCCGGGCGGCCCGCTGAGGAGCACGTGGTCGGGGGCCCGGCCCCGGGCCCGCGCCGCCTCGAGGACGAGCGAGAGCTGCTCCCGCACCCGCTCCTGGCCGATCACCTCGTCCAGCGTCTTGGGCCGCAACGCGGCCTCGACGGCCCGCTCCTCGGGGTCCGCCTGGGCGTCGACCACGCCGCGCCCGGCGACGTACGCCGTCTCGGCCGCGGTGAGCTCCTCCTCGCTCGGCACGGTCACGCCCGGCTCAGCGCGCGCAGCGCGTCCCGGAGGAGGGCGCCGACGTCCGGCGCCGGGTCGTCGTCGGGGGCGACGACGTCGATCGCCTTGTCGGCCTCCTTGGCCGACCAGCCGAGGCCGACGAGCCCGTCCCGCACCTGGACCCGCCAGGCCGGCTCGGCCGCGGTGACGGGGACGGCGGTGGACCCGCCGCCGGTGGGTGGCCCGATCCGGTCCTTGAGCTCGAGGATGATCCGCTGGGCGCCCTTCTGGCCGATGCCGGGGACCGCGGTCAGGGTCTTGACGTCCTCGCGGGTCACCGCGCGGCGCAGGTCGTCGGGGCTGTGCACGGCGAGCATCGCCTGGGCGAGCTTCGGCCCCACGCCGCTCGCGGTCTGGAGCAGCTCGAAGACCGTCTTCTCGTCCTCGTCGAGGAACCCGAAGACCGTGAGCGACTCCTCCCGCACCACCATGCTGGTCGGCAGGCGCGCGGTCGACCCCTCGCGGAGGGTGGCGATGGTCCCGGGGGTGCAGTTGACCTCGAGGCCGACGCCGCCGATGTCCACGACCACCGAGCTGAGCCCGACCTGGGCGACGGTGCCCCGCACGAACGCGATCACGAGGTGCTCCTTCCGAGGGCGACGGCGGCGTCGAGCCGCTCCTGGGCTCCTCCCCGCCAGATGTGGCAGATCGCCAGCGCCAGCGCGTCGGCGGCGTCGGCAGGTCTGGGACGGGCGGTGAGCCGGAGCAGCCGGGTCACCATGGCAGCGACCTGGTCCTTGTCGGCGCGGCCGTTGCCGGTCACCGCCGCCTTGGCCTCGCTCGGGGTGTGCAGCGCGACCGGGATGCCGCGACGGGCCGCTGCGACCAGCGCGAGCCCGCTGACCTGAGCGGTGCCCATGACCGTGCTGACGTTCTGCTGGCTGAAGACCCGTTCCACGGCGACGCGGTCCGGCGCGTGCCGTTCCAGCCACTCCTCGATCCCCGCATCGATGAGCCGGAGCCGCTCCTCGACCGGGAGCCCGGCGCCACTGCGCACGACGCCGACGTCCACGAGCGCGAGCGGGCGCCCCACCGAGCCCTCGACGAGGCCGAGCCCGCAGCGGGTCAGCCCGGGGTCGATCCCCAGCACGCGCATCGTGACCCCTCCGTCCGAACAGGTGTTCGGAGCCAACCTAACCGAGCACGCCGACGTCTTCCGGGCCGACGCGCCGCCGGCTCAGGCGTCGAGGGACTCGAGGACCTCGTCTGGGATGTCGAAGTTGCCGTAGACGTTCTGCACGTCGTCGAGGTCCTCGAGCGCCTCCACGAGCCGCATCACCTTGCCGGCCCCCTCCGCGTCGACGGTGACCTCCATGGTGGGCACGAACTGCGCCTCCGCCGAGTCGTAGTCCAGCCCGGCCTCCTGCAGGGCAGAGCGTACGGCGACCAGGTCGGTCGCCTCGCTGAGCACCTCGAAGGCGTCACCGAGGTCGTTGACGTCCTCCGCCCCGGCGTCGAGGGTCGCCTCGAGGACGTCGTCCTCGGTGACCTCCTTGTCCTCCTGGGCCTTGGGGAGCACGACGACGCCCTTGCGGTTGAAGAGGTAGGCCACCGAGCCGGGGTCGGCCAACGAGCCGCCGTTGCGCGAGGTCGCGGTGCGGACCTCCATGGCGGCTCGGTTTCGGTTGTCGGTGAGGCACTCGATGAGCAACGCGACACCGCCGGGGCCGTACCCCTCGTACATGATCGTCTGGTACTCGGCGCCACCTGCCTCGGCGCCGGAGCCGCGCTTGACCGCGCGGTCGATGTTGTCGTTGGGGACCGACGACTTCTTCGCCTTCTGGATCGCGTCGTACAGCGTCGGGTTGCCGGCCGGGTCGCCCCCGCCCATCCGGGCCGCCACCTCGATGTTCTTGATCAGCTTGGCGAACAGCTTGCCCCGTCGGGCGTCGATGACGGCCTTCTTGTGCTTCGTGGTCGCCCATTTGGAGTGGCCGGACATGGGTTCGCTTCCTTCGTCGTCGTCTCGCCGGACAAGGGTCAGGTACGCCGGAGTCAGCCGGCCGTCTCGCGCACGATCTCCACGAAGAGGCCGTGCAGCCGCGGGTCCCCGGTGACCTCGGGGTGGAACGAGGTGGCGAACAGGTGCCCCTGCCGGACCGCGACGATCCTACCCGTGGCGGGCCCCGTGGCGACCGTGGCGACGACCTCGACGCCGGACCCCACTGCCTCGACCCACGGCGCCCGGATGAAGACGGCGTGGAACGGCCGGTCGAGGTGCGCCACCGCGACGTCGGCCTCGAACGAGTCGACCTGGCGGCCGAACGCGTTGCGCCGGACCACCACGTCGAGCCCGCCGATCGTCTCCTGGTCGGCGGTGCCCCCCTCGATCCGGTCCGCCAGCATGATCATCCCGGCACAGGTCCCGAACATCGGGAGCCCGTCCTTGGCTGCCTGCCGCAACGGCTCGAGCAGGTCGAAGATCCGGGCGAGCTTCGACATCGTGGTCGACTCACCGCCCGGGAGGACGAGCCCGTCGATCCCCTCCAGCTCCTGCGGCCGGCGCACCGCCAGCGCGTCGGCCCCGAGGCCGCGCAGGGTCGCGAGGTGCTCCCTGACGTCGCCCTGGAGGGCGAGCACCCCGATCCGGGGCTTCACCAGCCGCGCTCGGCGAGCCGGTGCGGCTGCGGGATGTCGTCGACGTTGATGCCGACCATCGCCTCTCCGAGACCGCGCGAGACCTTGGCGACCACGTCCGGGTCGTCGTAGAACGTGGTCGCCTTCACGATCGCCTCGGCCCGCTGTGCCGGGTTGCCGGACTTGAAGATCCCGGAGCCGACGAAGACGCCCTCCGCACCGAGCTGCATCATCATCGCGGCGTCGGCGGGGGTCGCGATGCCGCCCGCGGTGAAGAGGACGACCGGGAGCTTGCCGGCCTCGGCGACCTCCTTGACCAGGGCGTACGGCGCCTGCAGCTCCTTGGCCGCGACGTACAGCTCGTCCTTCTCGAGCCCGTGCAGGCGGCGGAGCTCCGCGCGGATCGTGCGCATGTGGGTGACCGCGTTGGAGACGTCGCCGGTGCCGGCCTCGCCCTTGGAGCGGATCATCGCCGCGCCCTCGGTGATCCGCCGCAGCGCCTCACCCAGGTTGGTGGCGCCGCAGACGAACGGCACCGTGAACTGCCACTTGTCGATGTGGTTGGCGTAGTCGGCCGGGGTCAGCACCTCGGACTCGTCGATGTAGTCGACGCCGAGCGACTGCAGCACCTGCGCCTCGGCGAAGTGGCCGATCCGGGCCTTGGCCATCACCGGGATCGAGACCGCCTCGATGATGCCGTCGATCATGTCGGGGTCGCTCATCCGGGAGACGCCGCCCTGGGCGCGGATGTCGGCGGGGACCCGCTCGAGCGCCATGACGGCGACGGCGCCGGCGTCCTCGGCGATCTTGGCCTGCTCGGCGGTGACGACGTCCATGATGACGCCGCCCTTCAGCATCTCCGCCATGCCACGCTTCACGCCTTCCGTGCCGGTGGCACCGGTGGTCGGGTGGTCCTGCGGGGAGTTCGTTGCGTCAGTCACGGTGCTCTTCTTCACGCTTGTGGCCGGAACACCCTGGCGGCGTCCCGGTGGGATTCTCGGATGGCTCCAGCCTACGTCCCGGAGGGGCGCCGCACGAACCGTGGTGCCGGGCTGCCGTTTCCCACGGTATGCAGACGATTGTCACCTTCCCATGGGTTGCAACCCGTGGGGAGCACCACTTTTCCATGGGAACCTCGGGTCGCCACCCCATCGGACCCCGTCACTGGGTCACCCCCAGGCAGTACGGCGATGCCGACCCGGCATGCGTCGTACCCCGCCGGCACTCGCTCAGCGCCCGGCCCGTGCCCGTCGTACCGGCCGAGCTCCCCACGGGGAACTGGTTCTCCCCACGAGTTGCAACCCGTGGAAAGCTCACAATCGGCGGCATCCCATGGGAAACCGTCGATGACGGAGATCGACGGACGGCGGCTCAGCACACTCGCCGCTCAGCAACCTCACCCGGCCGCCGCCTGCCGTGCGGCGTCGCGGCGGCCGGTGAGCACCTCGGCGTACACCTCCGCCACGCGCGGCGCCACCGCCGTCCAGTCGTACGCCGACGCGGCCCGGCGGGCGCGCTCCCCCAGTGCGGCGCGGCGTGGCCGGTCCTCGAGCAGGCCGGACACCGCCTCGGCGAGGGCGTGCGAGTCACCGGTGGGGAACAGCACCCCGTGGTTCCCCCCGCCGAGCACCCGGCGGAACGCGGGAAGGTCGCTCGCCACGACCGCGGCTGCCGCTGCCATCGCCTCCACGAGCACGATCCCGAAGCTCTCGCCGTGGGTGTTGGGGGCGACCACGACGTCGGCCCCCGCCAGGACCCCCGCCTTGGCGGCGTCGTCCAGGGGCCCGAGCAGCTCGACGCGCCCTGCGACGGCCGGCGGCAGCGACCGGAGCCTCCCGGGCCGGGCACCGGCGCCCACCACGAGGAGCCGGGCCCCCGGGTGGCGGGCGACCACCGCCGTCCAGCTCGCGAGCAGCACGTCGAACCCCTTCCGGGGCTCGTCCACTCGGCCGACGAAGACGACCGTCGGCGCACCGGACCGGCGTGCTCCCGCGGCGTAGCGGCCGGTGTCGATCCCGTTGGGGATCACGACCGGGTCCGCGTCGAGGTAGCGCGCCATCGTGCGCTCCGCCTCCACGGAGACCGCGACGTGCGCGTCGAGCTTGGCCAGCCCCGCCCGGAGGAAGGTGGCCGCCGAGGTCTCCAGCGTGCGGGTCCGCTCGGAGGCGGTGTGGAAGGTCGCGACCAGCGGCGCCCGCGCTGCCCAGAGCGCGAGTACGGAGACGCTCGGGGTCGCCGGCTCGTGGATGTGCACCACGTCGAACCGGCCGTCGGCGAGCCACCGTCGGACCCGGCCGGCCACGAGGGGGCCGAACGAGACCCGCGCCACCGAGCCGTTGTAGGGCATCGGGACGGTCCGCCCGGTGGTCGTGACGTAGTCCGGGAGGTCGACGGTCTGCTCCCCCGGCGCCAGGACCGCGATGTCGTGGCCGAGCGTCCGCAGTGACGCGGCGAGCTCCCGCACATGGCTCTGCACCCCGCCGTGGACGTCGAAGGAGTAGGGGCACACCAGCCCGACCCGCATCACCCGGCCGCCCCGGCGGCGAGGTCCTCGGAGAAGACGCTCTGCATCATGTGCCAGTCCTCGGGGTGCTTGCGGAGCCCCGCGGTGAAGGCGTCGGCGACCTGCTGCATCGCCTCGCGGACCCCCTCGGCCGCTTCGCCGACCCGGACCTCGGGGTGGAAGTGGATCTCCAGCTCCCGGTCGGCGTAGGACAGCGTGGCCGGGACCAGCGCCGCCCCGGTCAGCCGGGCGAGCAGCGCGGGGCCGGTCGGCATCCTGGCGCGGTGGCCGCAGAGCGTCACCTCGACCGCGCTCCGGCTCAGGTCGCGGTCCGCGAGCAGGCAGACGAAGCCGCCGGCCCGGAGCCGCTCGGCAAGCGCCGGGAGCGGCGGCTCCCCGCCGGTCAGCGGGAGGATCGTCATCCCGAGCCCGGCACGGAAGGCGACGAACTGGTCGTAGAGCCGTTCGGGGCGGAGCCGCTCGGCCACGGTCGTCAGCGGCATCCCGGTGGCACAGGCCCAGGCGCCGGCCCAGTCCCAGTTCGCCTGGTGCGGCAGCGCCACCACGACGCCACGCCCCGCGTCGTACGGCGCCCGCAGCCGCTCCTCGTGGACGGTGCGGGTCCGGGCGACGAGGTCGGCCATCGGCCAGGACGGGAGCCGGAAGGACTCGCACCAGTAGCGCAGGTAGGAGCGGACGCCGGCCTCGGTGAGCCGTTCCAGCGCCGGGTCGTCGAGGTCGGGCCGGACCCTGCGGAGGTTCTCCCGGAGCGTTCGGACGCCGCGGCCGTCGCCGGCGTACATCCGGGTCGCCAGCCGGTCGAAGAGCCGGCGGGCACGTTCCTCCGGGAGGAGTCGCACGAGTCGCCAGGCGGCGACGAAGCCGGTCGCGACGGCATGGTCCGCGCTCGCCGAGCCCGCCCGGTCGAGACCACGCCGCAGGCGTCCGGAGGCCGTCACCGTCACCCTGCGGACGGGCCGGGCGCCGGCCCCTCGAGGCTCATCGCCTGCGCCCGCACCACGAGGATCCGCTGCACGACCGTCACGGTGCTCGCCACGGCGAGCGCGGCCAGGGTGACCGGGATGGCGTAGAGCGTCTCGTCACCGGCGCCGAGCATCCGGGCGAGGTCGGCGAGCCCGGTGATGACGAGGATCGCGACGAGCCGGTCGGCGCGCTCGGCGATCCCGACCTTCGCCTGCATGCCCAACGCCTCGGCCCGGGCCCGTGCGTAGGACGTGACAGCGCCCATCGTGAGGCAGTAGACGGCGAGGGCGGCGAAGCCGTCGTTGTCGCCGGGCCCCACGTAGTACATCGCGAGCGAGCCGAAGATCGCCGCGTCGCCGATCCGGTCGAGAGTGGAGTCGAGGAAGGCGCCGAAGGGGCTCACCCGTCCGGACTTGCGCGCCATGGCGCCGTCGACGAGGTCGGAGAAGACGAAGGCGGTGATGACGAGGACCCCGACGAACAGCTCGCCCTGCGGGAAGAACACGACGGCTCCCGCGACCACCCCGAGCGTGCCGACGAGCGTCACCACGTCCGGGCTGACCCCCCACCTGAGCAGGAGGTCGACCACCGGTGTGAACACCCGTGTCCAGAAGGCGCGGAATCTCTCGAGCATGCGGTCCTCAGGTCGGCCAGGCGTCGGCGAGGAGCCGCCTGGTGTCGGTCATCAGCTGGGGCAACGTCTTGGTGCGCCCGATGATCGGCATGAAGTTCTGGTCCCCGGCCCAGCGGGGCACGACGTGCTGGTGCAGGTGCGCCGCGATGCCCGCGCCGGCGATCGCGCCCTGGTTCATGCCGAGGTTGAAGCCGTGGGCGGCGCTCACCTCGCGCACGACCCGCATCGCCTGCTGGGTCAGCTCCGCGAGCTCCGCGGTCTCCTCGGCCGTGAGGTCGGTGTAGTCGGCGACGTGCCGGTAGGGGCAGACCATGGAGTGCCCCGGGCTGTAGGGGTAGAGGTTGAGCACCACGTAGCACGACGCGCCGCGGTGCACGACCAGCCCCTCGTCGTCGTCGAGGGACGGGATCCGGCAGAAGGGGCACTCCCGCGAGGTCTCGTCGGTCGGCTTGTTCTCCCCGGAGATGTAGGCCATCCGGTGCGGGGTCCACAACCGGTCGAGCTCGTCGGGGACACCCACGCCGTCCTGGTGGTGCTCCTCGGTCACACCTGCACCCGCTGCTCGACGGCGCGGAGGACCCGCGCCACCGCGTCGTCGACGGGCACGCCGTTCTCCTGCTCGCCGTTGCGGTAGCGGAACGACACCGCGCCGTTGTCCATGTCGGCGTCGCCGGCGATCACCATGAACGGCACCTTCTGCAGCTGTGCGTTGCGGATCTTCTTCTGCATCCGGTCGTCGGAGCCGTCGATCTCGACGCGGACTCCCTGCGTCCGGAGCTTCGCCGCGACCTCGGCGAGGTACTCCTGGTGCCGCTCGGCGATCGGGATGCCGACGACCTGCACGGGCGCCAGCCAGGGCGGGAACGCGCCGGCGTAGTGCTCGACGAGCACGCCGAGGAACCGCTCGATCGACCCGAACTTCGCCGAGTGGATCATGATCGGCTGCTGGCGCGAGCCGTCGGCGGCGACGTACTCGAGGCCGAAGCGCGTCGGCATGTTGAAGTCGTACTGGATCGTCGACATCTGCCAGGTCCGCCCGATCGCGTCACGCGCTTGCACCGAGATCTTCGGGCCGTAGTAGGCAGCCCCTCCGGGGTCCGGGACCAGCTCGAGGCCGGTCTCCACCGCGACCTCCTCCAGCACCTTGGTCGCCGCCGCCCACTCCTCGTCGGAACCGATGAACTTGTCGGTGTTCTGCTCGTCGCGGGTCGACAGCTCGAGGTAGTAGTCGTCGAGGCCGAAGTCGCGGAGCAGGCCGAGCACGAAGCCGACGAGGTGCTTGACCTCGTCGGCGGCGCCCTCCCGGGTGACGTAGGAGTGCGAGTCGTCCTGGGTGATCATCCGGACGCGCGTGAGCCCCTGCAGCACCCCGGACTTCTCGTCGCGGTAGACCGTGCCGAACTCGAACAGCCGCAGCGGCAGCTCCCGGTAGGAGCGCTGCCGCGACCGGTAGATCAGGTTGTGCATCGGGCAGTTCATCGCCTTGAGGCGGTACTTCTGCCCGTCGAGGTCCATCGGCGGGAACATCCCGTGGCTGAAGTACGGCAGGTGCCCGGAGGTGTAGAACAGCTCCTCCTTGGCGATGTGCGGCGTGCCGACGTACTCGAACCCCTCCTCGATGTGCCGGCGGCGGACGTAGTCCTCCATCTCCCGCTTGACCACCCCGCCCTTGGGGTGGAACACCGGGAGCCCCGGGCCGATCAGGTCCGGGAAGGAGTAGAGGTCGAGCTCGATGCCGAGCCGCCGGTGGTCGCGCCGCTCGGCCTCCTCGATCCAGTGGAGGTGGGCCTCGAGCGCCTCCTTCGACTCCCAGGCGGTGCCGTAGATCCGCTGCAGCTGGGGGTTCTTCTCACTGCCACGCCAGTACGCCGCGGCGCTCCGCATCAGCTTGAAGGCGGGAATGCGCTTGGTGGTCGGCAGGTGCGGCCCCCGGCACAGGTCCTTCCAGGCCAGGTCGCCGTTGCGGCGCAGGTTGTCGTAGATCGTCAGCTCGCCGGCGCCGACCTCCACGTCCGCACCCTCGGCGGCCTCGTCGGCGCCCCCCTTGAGCCCGATCAGCTCGAGCTTGTAGGGCTCGTCGGCGAGCTCGTCGCGCGCCTCGTCGTCGGACACGGCGCGGCGGGAGAACTTCTGGCCCTCCTTGACGATCTTCCGCATCCGGGTCTCGATCTTCTCGAGGTCCTCGGGGCGGAACGGCTCGGCGACGTCGAAGTCGTAGTAGAAGCCGTTCTCGATCGGCGGCCCGATCCCGAGCTTCGCGTCGGGGTGCAGCTCCTGGACCGCCTGGGCGAGCACGTGCGCGGTGGAGTGCCGGAGGATCGCGAGCCCGTCCGGCTCGGAGATCGCGACCCCCTCGACCTCGTCGCCCTCCGCGAGCTCGGAGGAGAGGTCGCGCAGGGCCTCCCCGACGCGGACGGCGATGATCTCCGGGGTGTCGGCGAAGAGCTCCCAGGCCCGGGTGCCCGTCGTCACCGCACGCTCGGCACGCTCGCCTGCGTCGATGACGGTCACCTTGATCTCGGACACCTGGGTCTCCTGCCTGGCCGGTTCGCGGCCGCCGTACGGCGGACCTCCCGATGGTATCCGCGGTCGAACCGTCGTTCCTGCCGGGTCGAACGTCGTTCCTGCCGGGTCGAACCGTCGTTCGTGCCGGCGGCGACGGTCTAGAGCGATCCCCCTCCGACGGCATGGGTGCAACGATTGCTGGGGACAACTCATGAAGGAGACCTCGGGGAGGAACCATGGTCGTCGCCTGGATCGTCGCAGTGTGGCTGTTGAGCCTGGCCGTCTTCGTCGCCCTGCGGGCGTACGGCGCCAGGACCCCCCGGTCCCCCCGGGCCGGCCACCAGCGGCCGGCGCAGCTACCCACCCAGCGTCAGCCGTCGGACTCCCGGGCGCGGATCACCGACCGGGGGTGACGGTGGCCGCTCCAGTAGATGGCTGCGGACCGACGCGGTGCTGCGGAGTGGGCGATACTGGGTTCGAACCAGTGACCTCTTCGGTGTGAACGAAGCGCGCTACCACTGCGCCAATCGCCCCGCGCTCCGACCCGTCTCGGTCGATGCGCCGGAAAGGTTACCGCATCGTCGCCGAGCCGCCTCCCGGCACCGCCGTCTGCCCCGGATCCCGCCGTCGTGACCAGCCGGGGCCTTAGTCCCTTTTAACCATCTTGTCCGCCTCCGGACCTTTGGTCAGTCTCGTCCATCGGCCGTTCGGTCGGGGGCCGGTGACCCCCTAGTCACTCCGGACTAGTCATCCGGGCTATTTCCGCCTGAGAAGGGGTTCTCAGGTCGACACGGGGAAGGAGAAACCTGCACGCTTGTCCACGGACGAACGGCCCGGGAACTAGGTCCCAGAAATATTCCGCGAATCCGCGTCATAGAGGCACTGGGAGGTCGTCTCTCTGACGTAACTGCCAAGGGAGAGGCAACCCACCATGGACTTCAAGATCAACACCAGGAACACCGCGGCGACGGTCACGCAGACCGTCACGCTCGAGCTCATCGACGCGACCGGCGCTGCCAGCCCGCTCGAGACCGAGTTCAGCTACGACCCCCGCGACCCGTTCGCCGTGACCGCCACGTTCCTGACCGTCGCCGGCCAGGTTCGCTGGACGTTCGGGCGCGACCTGCTCATCGGCGGGCTCTACGAGCCCACCGGCGACGGTGACGTCCACGTGTGGCCGTGCCTGGACAACGAGGCGCACTCGGTCATCATCATCGAGCTCTGCAGCCCCGACGGCGAGGCCCTGGTGCAGGCGCGCAGCGCCGACCTGACCGCCTTCGTCGAGCGGATGACCGCCGCGGTCGCCCCGGGCGCGGAGTCCGCACAGCTCGACGTCGACGGCGCCATCGCCGCGATCTTCGCCGCCGAGGCCGCCTGACCTCAGAGCCCCCTTGGCTCTCGGGATCTCCCCGGACGTCCGACCCCCCTCAGGGGTCGACGTCCTCGGCCTCCCGCCGTCGCCACGCCTCGGCTGCGGCGCGGGTGACCGGGCCGGGCTCGCCGAGCTCGCGGTCGTCGCACCGGTGCACCGGCTGGACGTCGCGCGTCGTCGAGGCGAGAAACACCTCGTCCGCGGTCCGGAGCACCTCCACCGTATCGTCGACCTCGCGCACGTCACACCACTCCACCAGGAGTCCGCGGGTGACGCCCGCCAGGCACCCCGAGGCGAGCGTCGGCGTCCGCAGCTCGCCGTCGACGACGTAGAAGACGTTCGAGCCGGTGCCCTCGCAGAGGTTGCCGGCGGTGTTGGCGAACAATGCCTCCCCCGCGCCCCGCGCGGTGGCGTGGGCGAGTGCCACGACGTTCTCGGCGTACGACGTGGACTTCACGCCGGCGAGCGCCCCCCGCTCGTTGCGCGGCCACGGCACCGTGACGACCGCGACGCTCTCCTGGGCCGGCACGAGTGGCCCCGCAACGACCACCAGCGTCGGGGGCTCGTCACCCCGCCCCGAGCCCATCGGCGCGGCTCCCCCGGTGTAGGTGATCCGCAGCCTGCCCCGCTCCAGCGGCTCCGCCTCCAAGACGGCGGCCACGCCGCGGCGTACCTCTGCCTCGTCCGGCTCGGGAAGGCCCATCCCCCGGGCCGAGGCAGCCAGCCGGCGCAGGTGGCGGCTCAGCGCGAAGGGGCGGCCGTCGACGACCTTCGCCGCTTCGAAGACCCCGTCCCCGACGGTGAAGCCGTGGTCCGCAACTCGGATCGCCGGCGCCAAGGGGTCGTCGAGGAGGCTGCCGTTCACCCACGCGCGCATCCGGTCACGGTACGGCGCACCAGTGACGGACACGCACAAGGGCCCCGAATTGGACGTGGAGTCGAGGTCGGCTACAGTTTCCTCCGCACGACCGAACGAGCGAGCCTCGTCCGGGACTTGCAGGCGGACGTAGCTCAGTTGGTAGAGCGCAACCTTGCCAAGGTTGAGGTCGCGAGTTCGAGCCTCGTCGTCCGCTCGGAGAAGGGTCGCAGAGCCCCTCCTTGGTGGAGTGGCCGAGAGGCGAGGCAACGGACTGCAAATCCGTCTACACGGGTTCAAATCCCGTCTCCACCTCGAAGCACCGAGGGCGATTGGCGCAGTGGTAGCGCGCTTCCTTGACACGGAAGAGGTCACTGGTTCAAACCCAGTATCGCCCACCGAGAAACGCCACGTCAGAGCCGTTTCAGGGCTCTTCCCGTCCCCGCCATCCCGCTCCATATGCGGTAGGCGGCATCGCCCTCAGCCGTCGCCTGTAGACCGCTGTAAGGCCGGGCCGCAATTTGAGCCACCGCGCCCGGCCCCAGCGGATCAGCGGAGTTCGACGCGCTGCTGGCTGCGTTGACCAAGCACGAGTTCGAGAGCGCCGGCCCGGCGGCACCCACGTGGACGGAGATCGCCCCGCTCGCAGAGCCCTGGGTCCCGGCTCATCCGTTCCTGAGCAGCACGCGCGTCATGGCCAAGACAC
>DASSBB010000087.1:0-7806 GCA_035699145.1 Marmoricola sp. | reverse complement strand
CCATGGGATGCCGGGAAGTTGGTGCTTCCCATGGGTTACAGCTCATGGGAAGCTCTCAACTGCCTGCAGCCCATGGGAAACCGTCGGCCCGAGCTCAGTCGGCGGACGCGCCCGGCATCGGGCCGTCCGCCGCGTCGGCGGTGCCGTAGTGGCCGCTCTCGCCGGTCGCCTCGCGCGCCAGCGCGAGCATGGTGACGACGGCCCCGGAGACCCGGTCCGCGACGTCCACCGTGGAGACCTCCCGGGCCGCGGTCGGGTCGGCACGGAGCGCCCCGACCAGCCCGTCCGGTGCGGCTGCCTCGACCGGACCGACGAGTGCGGCGCCGTTGCTTCCCTCGTCGAGAGCGGTGGCGACGGTGGCGATGATGCTCCCCGCGCCGTCCCGCTCGTCCGCAGAGCCGTACGGCGCGCCGGCGACCAGGAGCACCAGCCCCCCGCGCCGGTCGATGTTGCCCTGCGTGGTGACCAGGTCCGCGGTGGAGAGCCCGGCGAGGACCCGGTCGCTGACGTCGTTCACGGGCCGCCCGCCCGCCCGCTGACTCGCGATCGCGTGGGCGAGCAGCACGCCCACGCGCTCGTAACCGCTCGCGCCGGCCGGCACGTCGACCTTGCGCTCGACCGACTCGTGGAGCTGGGTCGCGAGCTCGTCGACGAGCTGCCGGTTGGCGACGTCGAGGAGCTTCTCCTCGAAGGAGACCCTCGCGGTGACCTCCCCGCCGGCCTCCGCGACCATGTCGCTGAGCGTGGTCAACGTCGCGTCGGCGGAGCCGGGCAGGCTGACCAGGGTGACCGCGCGACCGTCGAGCGCGTCGCCGAGGAGCTCTCCGGCGGTCGCCTCGGCGTACGCCGCGTCGAACGCCTGTCCCTCCTCGAGCTGCTCGACGCGGGTGTCGGCGACGGCGAGTGCCTCGGCGTCGCTCTCCCCTGTTCCGTCGGAGGCCTCGCGCTGCAGCGGCCCGCTGCCGAGGGCCACCCCGGCCGCGAGCGCCAGCAGTACGGCGAGGAGGGAGACGACGTGGTAGCGGAACGAGATCACGAGAGAAGTCCTTGCACCTGGTCGAGGAGGGACTCCGCGGCGTCGCGGAGCTCGGCGGCCCACTGCTCCCCTGCCGGCGTGGCCGCGACCGCCACGGCGACGGCGAGCAGCCCCACGACGAGCACCAGCAGCAGGTGCCACAGCCGCACCCGTCCGGCGTACAGCTGGGGGACGCTCCTGGCGTCGACCATCCGCGGGCCGACCTTCAGCCGGGTGAGGAACGTGGACGAGAGCCCACTGCGCTGCCGGTCGAGGAACTCGTCGAGGGTCGCATGGGTGCCGACACTGACGATGAGCGAGGCGCCCTTGATGTCGGCGACAAGGAGCGCGATGTCCTCCGTCGAGCCGCTCGCGGAGATCCGCTGGGGGCGCACGCCGAGCCGGTCCAACCGCTCGGCGCCGACCACCCGGTCCGAGGCGTCGGCGTGGAGGAGCACCTCGCCGGCCCTGGAGAGCGCCTCGTCGGAGACCGCCTGCCCGGGGAGCGCGCCGGCGGAGAACCCGCCCTCGCCGACGACGACGAGGTCCGGCCGGAGGTTGACGGCGAGGAGCGCGTCCGCCCCGCCGTCGACGCCGACGAGCACGGGACGCTGCTCCCGGATGAACCGACGCATCCGGCGCAGGTCGGCCTCGTGGTCGAAGTCGCGGACGACGACCACGACCGGTCGGCCCTCCATCGTGGTGCGGAGGTCGGGGACTCCCTGGCCGTGCAGGAGGAGCGCCTGCTCGCGCCGGAGGAACTCGGCAGTGTTGTGGGCGAAGCTCTGGAGCTGGCTGGAGATCCCCTCGCGCGCGTTGTCCATCTGCGCCCGGACGTCGTCGAGGTCGAGAGACCGTCCCTCCGCGACCGCCCGCTCCCCCAGGTACAGCGTGCCGGCGTGGACACGTCCCCGCGCGCCGTCCTTGACCTGTTTGAAGACCTCGGGGCCGACCTCGTCGATGAGGACCACCCCGGCACCGGCAAGCAGCTCAGGGCCGAGGTTGGGGTAGCGCCCGGAGATGAACCGCGCGGCGTTGACCACGGCGCCCACCCCGTGGCCGAGGAGCGCCTCGGCGTAGGTGCGGTCGAGGTCGAGGTGGTCGATGACGATGATGTCGCCGGGACGCGCCTTGCGCAGGACGGTGGCCAGGCGCCGGTCCGACCGGATCGTCCCGGTGACTCCGTCCGTGCCCGAGATGGCGGCGTGCCGCGGCAGGAACTTCATGACCGGCTCATGCTGTCACGGCCGGGTGCCCGATCCCGGGACCACGGCGCGAGCCGTGTCGCGCTCAGCCGCCCTCCGCGCGGGCGGTGGCGAGGAGCTCCTCGGCATGGGCGCGTGCGGTGTCGGAGTCCTCGAGCCCGGCCAGCATGCGGGAGAGCTCCCGCACCCGGCCCTCCTCGTCGAGGACGGTGAGCCCGGAGGTGGTCACCCGGCCGTCCTCGCTCTTCGTCACGACGACGTGGTGGTCGGCGAACGCCGCCACCTGGGGCAGGTGGGTCACCACGACGACCTGAGCCGTGCGGGCGAGCATCCCCAGCCGCCGACCGACCTCGACCGCCGCCTTGCCGCCGACGCCCGAGTCGACCTCGTCGAAGACGAACGTCGGCACCGGGTTGGTGCCCGCGAGGGCCACCTCGAGAGCGAGCATGACGCGGGAGAGCTCACCTCCGGAGGCGCCCTTGGTGAGCGGCCGGAGCTCGGACCCGACGTTCGCGGCGAGGAGCAGCTCGACCTCGTCGAGCCCCGTCGACGTCAGGCGCAGCCGGCGGCCGGCGACCTCGACGCCGCCCTCGTCCGGGACCTGGGTCACCGCGACGGTGATCCGCGCGTGCGGCATCGCCAGCGCGGCGAGCTCGGTCGTCACCGTCTCCGCCAGCCGTCCGGCCGCCTCGCCGCGCAGCTGCGAGAGGGCGTCGCCGACCTCGGCCAGCTCCCCGAGGAGCTCGTCCCGTCGTCGGCCGAGCGGCTCGATCTGCCCGTCGGTGTCCTCCAGGGCGAGCAGCCGCCGGGCCGACTGCTCGGACCAGGTCAGCACCTCGTCGATCGTGGCGCCGTACTTCCTCGTGAGCGCGGTGAGCGCCGCCCGGCGCTCGGAGACCGCGGCGAGGCGGGCCGGGTCGGACTCGAGCCCGGAGGCGTACGACGCGACGTCCGCGGCGAGGTCGGAGAGCACGTAGCTCAGCTCGGCGAGCCGGTCAGCGAGCTCAGCCACCTGCGGGTCGTGGTCGCGGACCCCGTCGAGGAGCCGGCGGGCGCCGGCGACCGCGCCGAGCGCGTCCGGGGTGTCGTCGTCCGCGGAGAGCGCCGATCGCGCCTGCTCCGCGGCGACCCGCAGGGTGTCGGCGAACCCGAGCCTGCTCTCCTCCGCGGCGAGCTCGGCGTCCTCACCGGGGTGGGGTGCGACCTTCTCGACCTCCTCGAGGCCGAACCGCAGCAGGTCCGCCTCCCGGGCGCGCTCGCGCACGGTGGCGACCACCTCGGCCAGCTCGGCCTCGGTCATCCGCAGCGCTTCGTAGCGCTCGGCGAACACCGTCCTCAGCCGGGCCGCCTGTGCTCCGGCGAACCGGTCGAGCGCCTCTCGCTGGGCCCCTGCACGCAGCAGCCGGTGCTGGTCGCTCTGGCCGTGGACAGCGACCAGCGACTCGGCGAGCTTCCCCAGCGTCGTGGCCGGCACCCCGGCCCCGCCGGCGAACGCCCGGGAGCGCCCCTCCGACGACACCTGCCGGGCCACCACCATGCGGTCGTCCTCGAGCTCGCCGCCGGCCGCCTCCAGCGCCGCGACCACCTCCGGGAGCCCTGCGACGGCCACCACTCCTTCGACACGGGCGTGCTTGGAGCCGGTGCGGACCGCGCCCGAGTCGGCCCGGCCGCCCATGAGCAGCCCGAGTGCGGTGACGACCATGGTCTTGCCTGCGCCGGTCTCACCGGTGACGGCGGTGAAGCCGGGGCCCAGCTCGAGGACCGACTCGTCGATGACGCCGAGCGCGCGGATCCGGAGCTCCTCAAGCACGGTCCTCACCCCTGCGACGCTGCTCGGCGGAACCGCGCCACCCGCTCACCGGGAGCTCGAACTTCGCGACGAGCCGGTCGGTGAAGGGCGCCTCGTGCAGCCGCGCGAGCCAGACCGGCAGATGGCCACGCCGTACCTCGATCCGCGCACCGGGAGGGAGGTCGACGGTGCGGCGCCCGTCGCACCAGAGCACGCCGGCTCCGCCGGTGTCGGCGATCACCTCGACCGCGAGGACGGAGTGCGGCGAGACGACCATGGGCCGGGCGAAGAGCGCGTGGGCGGAGATCGGCACCAGCAGCAGCGCCTGGACCTCGGGCCAGACGATCGGCCCGCCGGCCGAGAAGTTGTACGCCGTCGACCCCGTCGGTGTCGAGCAGACGACGCCGTCGCACCCCCAACGCGACAGCGGACGCCCGTCGACCTCGACGACCACCTCGAGCATCCGTTCGCGGGCGGCCTTCTCGACGCTCGCCTCGTTGAGCGCCCAGGTCGTGGTGAGGAGCTCCTTGCCGCGGTAGACCGCGACGTCGATCGTGAGCCGCTCCTCGGCGTCGTAGCGGCGGTCGATGATGGCGCCGATCATGTGCTCGACGTCCTCGGGGTCCGCCTCGGCCAGGAACCCCACGTGCCCGAGGTTGATGCCGAGCAGGGGCGTGCTGGACTCGCGGGCCAGCTCCGCGGCGCGGAGGATCGTGCCGTCCCCCCCGACGACGACGACGAGCTCGCAGTCGGCGCCGGCGTCGACGTCGGCCGGCACCACCTCGACGAGCCCGTCAGGGGCGAGGTTCAGCTCGGGCGCGTCCTCGTCCACCAGCCGTACGACGATGCCGTGCGCGGTGAGGGCGCCGCAGAACTGGGCGGCCACCTCGAGCGCCTTCACCCGACGGGTGTTGACGACGAGCAGCACCCGTCGCGGTGCGGTGTCGGAGGAGCCGGGATCGGTCACGGCTCCACCTTCTCACCCGCCGGCCCCGGGTTCGTGGCGCGCCGGACCTCGTTCTCGATCTCGCCGCGCCCGACGGCCGGCTCGCCGTGGCGCAGCCAGAGGAAGAACTCGACGTTACCCGACGGTCCTGGGAGCGGGCTCGTCGTCACCGCCCGGGCTCCCCAGCCCCTGGTCGCGGCCGCGTTCGCCACCGCGCTGACCGCAGCCGCCCGCAGTGCCGGGTCGCGGACCACGCCCCCCTTGCCGACCCGTTCCCTGCCGACCTCGAACTGCGGCTTCACCATGAGGGCTAGGTCCGCGTCGGGGGCGCAGACGCCGAGCAGCGCGTCGAGGACCAGCTCGAGGGAGATGAACGAGAGGTCGCCGACCACGACGTCGACCGGTCCGCCGACCAGCTCGAGGGTGAGCTCGCGGATGTTCGTCCGGTCGTGCACCAGGACGCGGTCGTCCTGGCGCAGCGACCAGGCGAGCTGGCCGTAACCGACGTCCACGGCGACCACCTCGCCGGCGCCGGCCCGGAGGAGGACGTCGGTGAAGCCGCCGGTCGAGGCGCCGGCGTCCAGGCAGCGCCGACCGGCGATCTCGAGGCCGAGCGGCGTGAACACCGACAGTGCCCCCGCGAGCTTGTGACCGCCGCGCGAGACGTAGTCCGGGCGATCCGGGTCGTCGCGGACCACGAGAGCGACGTCGGTGGTGACCCCGGTCGCCGGCTTGGTCGCGGTGGCCCCCTGGACGGTCACCCGCCCGGCGGCCACCAGCTCGGCCGCATGGTCCCGCGAGCGGGCCAGCCCGCGGCGGACCAGCTCGGCGTCGAGTCGGAGGCGGCGGGGCACCCGATCGTTCAGGCAGGCTCGTCGGAGCTGCTCAGCGCGTCCCGAAGGTCGCGGTGCGCCGCCTCGAAGACGGCCACGTGCTCCTCGGCCGGGCGCCCCTCGAGCGAGTCGAGCGAACGGACGACGCCGTCGACCCGGTCGTTGCCGGTGGCGGTCGGCTGGGTGTCCGGCTCCGTGGCTGCCATCTCCTGGGCCTCGCTCATGGTGCTCCTTCCCCGGTTCGCGGACTGCCCACCACCTGGCGGGCGGGTCCACGCTACCCCGCGGGCAGCTCCAGTCCGTCGATGCCGACCGGCTCGCCGTGGGTGTCGAGGTGGCTCCACGCTGCGGCGGCGACGACCGCGAGCCAGTCGTCCGGTGTCCCCTCCCCCTCGACCCGGAGCGTTCCCTCCTTCGTGGTCGCGCGCCACCCGGCCCGGACCCAACCGCCGTCCGCCTCGGCCGGGGCGACGTGGGTCAGTCCCAGCCCCGCCAAGGTCGTCGCAAGGTACGTCGGCCGCACACCCGGCTCGGCGGCGACGAGCTCGGCGAGGCCGGTGACCCCCGTCATGACGAGGAGGCTGTCGTAGCCGGCGCGCACGGCACCCTCGATGTCGGTGTCCAACCGGTCCCCCACCACCAGCGGCCGCTCGCCACCGACGCGCAGGCGCGTCTCGTGGAAGAGCGGCGGCTCGGGCTTGCCCGCCACCACGGGGTCGACGCCGGCGAACTCGGCGACGACGCCCACGAGGACACCGTTGCCGGGACCGGGTCCGTGGCGGGTCGGAACGCTCAGGTCGGTGTTCGAGGCGAACCACGGCACGCCGGCGCGGACGAGGATCGCCCCGTCGATCACCGTCTTCCACCGGAGGTCGGGGTGGTAGCCGGAGACCACCGCCACCGGCTCGTCCTCGATCCGCTGGACGGGGGTCAGCCCGACCTCCTCGAGCGCCTCGAAGAGCCCCTCACCGCCGATCACGAAGACCGCTCCCCCTCGCGGGACCTTGTCCGCGACCAGACGGGCGGCCGCCTGGGCCGACGTGACCACGTCGTCGGCACGGGCCGGCATCCCGAGCTCCACCAGGTGCGCGGCCACCGCAGCCGGCGGGCGGGAGGCGTTGTTCGTGACGTAGGCGAGCGACATCCCGGCCTCGGCGGCGGCCGCGAGGTGCTCGGCAGCGCCCTCGACGGCGTCCGGGCCGATGTAGACGACGCCGTCGAGGTCGAGCATCGCCACGTCGTAGGCGCTCCACAACGGCTTCTCGCACGACCCGAGCGAACAGTCCTGGCTCATCGTCCTCCCCGCGTCCGTGCCGGCCCGGGACGGCCGGCCCCTCGACCTTAGTGAACGGCGCTAGCCGGCCGCGGCGGCCGCTGCCTTCCCGGTCCGGGACGGCGACCGCGAGACCAGCCGACCGGAGAGGACCTCGACCTCCAACCGCGTCGACGTGCCGGCAGCGCCTCGATGGAACCTGCGGCGAAGACAACCCTCGACCTCGACGACGTCACCGGCGCGCCACCGCGCCGCGACCCTCCGCGCCTTGGCGCCCCAGGCCGTGCAGTCGACCCAGTCTGAGCTCTGCTTCGAGCCTTTCGTCATCGGGCTCGCCTCGCGGGCCACCGACACCCGGAGGGTGACGATGAGGGTGCCGCTCGGGAGCACCCGTTCCTCGGGGGCGGTGGAGACCCTTCCCCGGATCCGCACCTCGTTGGCGGGCCGTGGCTGCTCGTCGTCCGTCCTGTGCTGCGCGGCTCGTCCCATGGAGCACCTCCTGCAGAAGAGGATCTCGCCCCTCCGACCTGCGACCGCCGACCCCGTGAGCCGCTGGGGAGAGCAGTGCGGTCACCCGGGCTGTGGACGCGTTCAGGCCTGCGGCTCGTCCCGCGGCTTGGTGTTGGTGGTTGGTTCGAGGCCGGTGAGGCGTTCGGTGGCGTCGGTGGTCTGGTGGGAGTCGATGGCGGCGGTGCGGTGGAACCATTCGATGGCCTCGGTGGTGTGGCCGGCTTGGGTGAGGAGG
>DASSBB010000086.1:0-13953 GCA_035699145.1 Marmoricola sp. | reverse complement strand
GCGCGGTCCGCCGAGCTGCTCCAGAACGAGCTCGACCGGTTCGAGCTGCTCCTCACCGACCTGCTCGAGATCAGCCGGTTCGACGCGGGCGCGGCCGTCCTGCACCTCGAGGACGTCGACCTCGCGGAGGTGGCGCACCGGGTGGCGAGATCCGTGGGCGTGCTGGCGGAGCGACGCGGCACCCGCGTGCGGGTCCAGGAGCTCGGTGGCCCGTGCGTCGTCGAGGCCGACGTCCGCCGCGTGGAGCGGATCGTCCGCAACCTCGTCACCAACGCGATCGACTACGCCGACTCCTCCGACGTGGTGATCCTGCTGGACTCCGACGCGGAGGGGAGCGCGCTCGCGGTGCGCGACTACGGGGTCGGGCTGCGGCCGGGCGACGAGATCCGGGTCTTCAACCGGTTCTGGCGGGCCGACCCTGCCCGGGTCCGGACCTCCGGCGGGACGGGGCTGGGGCTGTCGATCTCGCTCGAGGACGCCCGGCTCCACGGTGGCTGGCTGGAGGCGTGGGGGGCGCGGGGCGAGGGGTCGCAGTTCCGGCTCACCCTGCCCCGGCACGCCGAGGACACCATCACCCGCAGCGCGCTGCCGCTGGTGCCCCGTGACGCGCTCGTCCACCGGGCAGGCGCGTCATGAGGACCCTGCTCCCCGGGCTCCTCGCCGCCCTCCTCCTGGTCACCGGCTGCACGAGCCTGCCGGTCGAGGGGCCGGTCGAGCTCGGCGAGGCGTCCACGCCGTCGGGCGCGTCGGCGCCGTTCGACTTCAACCCGCCGGGACCGCGCCCCGGGGCGACGCCGGAGCAGGTCGTCGGCGGGTTCCTCCAGGCGCTCCAGGCGACGCCGCCGACGTTGCGGGTCGCCCACGAGTTCCTCACCGAGGAAGCGGTGGCCGACTGGCGGCCGGACCGCAGGACGATCGTCTACACCTCCCAGTCGAGCTCCGCCGGCGCCGGGGTGGTCCGGGTCGAGCTCGAGGACGCGTTCGAGCTCGACGAGCACGGCCGGTACGTCGGCGCGCGGGAGGCGGCGTCGCCCCCGCTCACCTTCCAGGTGGTGCGGGAGGACGACGAGTGGCGGATCGCGTCGCTCCCCGACGCGATGGTCATCCCACGCTCGCACTTCCAGGCGCGCTACCTGCCCTTCTCGCTCTACTTCTTCGACCCGACCGGGTCGGTGCTCGTGCCCGAGCAGGTCCACCTGCCCCGGGGCGTCCAGGCGCCCACCCTGCTCGTCGCGGGGTTGCTGGCCGGACCGACGGTGGCCGCCCAGGGGGTCGAGCGTTCCTATCTCCCGGCCGGGACCCGGCTCGGCGTGAGCGTCCCGGTCGGCAGCGACGGGCTGGCCGAGGTGCAGCTGACCCCTGAGATCCGCGAGCTCCCGCAGGACCAGCTCGAGCGTGCGGTCGCCCAGCTGGCGTGGACGTTGCGCCAGGTCGGCCAGGTCCAGCGGTTCGAGATCACCGTGGACGGGACGCCGGTCGAGCTTCCCGGCGGCCCCACCGTCGAGGTGGAGGAGATGGCCGAGTACGCCCCCTCGGTCGCGGCCGCCTCCACCGACCTCTTCGGCCTCCGCCGTCGCCAGGTGGTCCAGGTCGTCGGCAACGAGGAGAAGACCGCCGTCCCGCTCGCGGTCGCGTTCCACTACCGGTCGCTGGGGATCGACCTGCCTGGAGCGTGGTTCGCCCTCGTCACCCGGGACGGGAGTGCGGTCGACGTCGTCAGCCGCGAGGGCGTGGAGTCGGCACGGCGGAGCTACACCGGCACTGACGTGCTCCGGCCGATGTGGGACCACACCGGACGCACGTGGCTCGTGGACCGCACCCCGACGGGGCCGCAGGTCGTCCTCGTCGAGAAGCACGGTGTGCGGACGCTTCCCGCGCCGGGGCTGGCCGACGAGCGCGTGCTCGGCGCGTCCCTGTCCCGGGACGGGACGCGGCTGGCCCTCACCGTGCGCGGAGACGGCGACGGGGTGTCCCGGCTGCTCATGGCACGGGTCGTCCGGCGGGACGGCGGCCAGCCGGTCCGTCTCGCCGGGCTCGTGGAGCTCGCGACACCCGCGCCGCTCGACGGTGGGCGCGACCTGGGGTGGCGGGACCCGACGACGGTCGCCGTGCTGACCCGGCCGACCGAGAGCACCAGCCAGGTGATGCTCGCCTCGATCGACGGGTCGTCGGGGTCGGTCGGGCCGGTCACCCCCACCGACGTGCTCTTCGACGCCGGCGTCGCCCTTGCCGCCTCGCCGGGGGACCCGATGGCCCTGGTGGTGCGGACCCGCTCCGGCGGGCTGCACGCGCTCGACCTGCAGGGGCGCTGGGACTTCGACGCCGGCGAGCCGGGGCTCCGTGCGCCGGCTTTCGTGGGGTGACCGGGGAACCCGTCGCCCGTCCCCAGGTGGTCCGGCAGCCGGCGTGGCCGACGGCCGGGAACGGCACGCTGTCCTGGTGCTCGACGCCTGGCTCGACCTCCTCCTCGGCTCCTCCTGCTCCGTGTGCGGCGCACCCGGGCGAGTGCTGTGCCGCACCTGCGAGGCCGCGCTCCCGCGCCGGGCCCGCGCGGCCTGGCCGACCCCGACACCGGCCGGTCTGGTCCGGCCGTCCGCGGTGGGGGAGTACGCCGACCCGCTCCGCCGGCTCGTCGTCGACCACAAGGAGCACGGACGGCTGGGGCTCGCCCGCCCGCTCGGCCGGCTGCTCGCGGTGGCGGTCCTCGACGCGTGGCGAGCCGCGGAGGGCCTCCATCCTCCCGGTGGTGTCCGGGTCGGGCTGGTGCCCGTGCCGTCGCACCCGTCCGTCGTCCGAGCCAGGAACCACGACCCGCTGCTGCGGGTCGCCCGTGTCGCAGCCGGCGTCGTCCGACGCGAGGGGCTCCGGGCGCGGGTGCTCCCGGTGCTGAGGGTCACCGCCCGGCCGGAGGACCAGGCGGGGCTGGACAGGGTGGCCCGCGCGGCGAACCTGCGCGGCCGGTTCGCGGTGCGCGGGGTGGCGCGGGTCGCCGGTCCGGTGGTCCTCGTCGACGATGTCGTCACCACCGGCGCGACCCTCCGGGAGGCGCAGCGGGCGCTCGAGGAGGCAGGGGTCCGGGTGCTCGGAGCGGCCACCGTGGCCGCGACCCGGCGCCGCCACCCCGGGCCGGGAGCGGTGGACCCCCGGGTACCGGCGGTTGCCACGGGGGACTAGCGTCTGGGTATGGAGTCCGTCCGGGTCCGTGGTTGCGTCAGGGGGTCGTGCAGGGGCTCCGTGCCCGTGGACGCCACCTCCCGGCAAGCCGATGCCAGCCGCAGGCGAAACGGTCCACGTAAGACCTCCCCCGGAGCCTCCGGGCACCGTGCGGGCGGTCGATCACGGTGCGGCTTAGAAGTAAGTCCTGCCGTCCCGGTGCCACCAGATGTGGTGCCAGCGGGCGAGAAGGCGGGTAGTGGCGGAGAAGCTGCGAGAGCCTCAGCAGGCGGTTGTGGGGTCGAAGACCAGGTCGGCCGGGCGGGCTCCTTCCCAGGTTCCGGCACTCGACGGGAGTGCCGGCGGTTGTATGAAGCGCTTGCTGATCATCGGAGGTGCACATGGACGTCGTCGTGAAGGGCCGCCACTGTGAGGTCTCGGACCGGTTCCGGGCCCACGTGGAGGAGAAGCTCAGTCGGCTCGAGAAGCACGACCACCGGGTGATCAGGGTGGAGGTCGAGATCGACGTGGAGCGGAACCCCCGGCTCCAGGACCGCGCGGTCCGGGTGGAGCTCACGGCGTTCTCCAAGGGGCCGGTCGTCCGGGCGGAGGCGGCCGCCGAGGAGAAGATGGCCGCCCTCGACATGGCGATCGACAAGATGGCGGCCCAGATGCGGCGCGCCGCGGACCGCAAGAAGGTGCACCGGGGCGGCAAGACCCCGGTGTCGGTCTCCCAGGCGCTCGCCGGCATCGACCAGGCGCTCAACGGCACCGCGGCGCACGACGAGACGACCGCTGAGGACGCCGAGCGCCAGGTGGGTCCACTGACGGTGACCGGCGACGGGCCGCTCGTGGTCCGGGAGAAGACCCACGCCGCCGCGCCGATGACGCTCGCCCAGGCGCTCTACGAGATGGAGCTCGTCGGCCACGACTTCTTCCTCTTCGTCGACCAGGACAGCAGCCGTCCCTCGGTCGTCTACCGCCGTCGCGGGTACGACTACGGCGTGATCGCGCTCGACGTGACCTGACCGAAGGTCCCGAAGTTCGGCCCGGAGTCCGCAAACGCGCGGACGGACTAGCCCGAACGTGCCATTATTCCAGTGTGTCCAACCCTCAGATCCCTCCGCGGTCGGGCGACTCCGTCATCCGCGTCCTCGTGGTCGACGACCAGGAGCTGTTCCGCCGCGGGCTGACGATGCTCCTCAACGTCGAGGACGACATCGAGGTGGTCGGCGAGGCTGCCGACGGCCGCACCGCCGGCACGCTCGCCGCCGGCCTCACCCCCGACGTGGTCCTCATGGACGTGCGGATGCCGAAGCTGACCGGCATCGAGGCGTGCGTCGCGATCAAGGACGCCGCGCCGAGCGCCCGCATCATCATGCTGACGGTGAGCGACGAGGAGGCCGACCTCTACGAGGCGGTCAAGAACGGCGCGTCCGGCTACCTGCTCAAGGACTCCTCGATCGACGAGGTCGCCCAGGCCGTCCGCGTGGTGGCCGACGGTCAGTCGCTGATCAGCCCCTCGATGGCGATCAAGCTCCTCGACGAGTTCAAGCAGATGTCGAGGACCGACCGGTCCCACGTGCCCACGCCGCGGCTGACCGAGCGTGAGCTCGAGGTCCTGCGGCTGGTCGCGCAGGGGCTCAACAACCGTGAGATCGCCAAGCAGCTGTTCATCAGCGAGAACACCGTCAAGAACCACGTGCGCAACATCCTGGAGAAGCTGCAGCTGCACTCCCGGATGGAGGCCGTGATGTACGCCGTGCGGGAGAAGCTGCTCGACATCCCGTGAGCGCCGTACCTCTCCCGGCACGGGAGTCGCTCTCGGCCGTGCAGGCCCGGCGGGTCGCGCTCGCCGCCCAGGGGTTCCTCGACCCCCGGCACACGACCCCGACGATGCGCACGCTCACGCGGACCCTCGCGCGCACACAGGTGCTGCAGATCGACTCGGTCAACGTGCTCCAGCGGGCGCACTACATGCCGCTGCTCAGCCGGATGGGCCCCTACGACGTGGAGCTCCTCCACCGCGCCTCCGAGCGGCGCCCCCGCCGGCTGGTGGAGTACTGGGCGCACGTCGCCGCCTTCATGCCGGTCGAGCTCTGGCCGGCGATGCAGCACCGGATGCGCCACCACCGCCGGGCCGGCCACGAGTGGTTCGGGATGCGGCACAGCCCCGAGCTGGTCGCCTCCCTCCTCGCCGAGGTGCGGGAGCGCGGTGGCTCGACCGCCCGTGACCTCGACGGCGGGCTGCCCCGCGTCAAGGACAACTGGGGGTGGAACTGGTCGGAGACCAAGAAGGCCCTGGAGTACCTCTTCTCCGCCGGCGAGCTCGCCGTCGCCCGGCGCAACAGCGCCTTCGAACGGGTCTACGACCTCCCTGAGCGGGTGCTTCCTCCGGAGGTGCTGGCGGCGCCGGAGCCGACCGAGGCGGAGGCCCACCGCGAGCTGGTCCGGCGGGCCGCCCGCGCGCACGGGGTCGCGACGGTCCGCGACCTCGCCGACTACTTCCGGATGCGCGGCCAGGACGCCCAGGTCGCGGTCGGCTCGCTGGTGGAGTCCGGCGAGCTGGTCCCGGTGGCCGTGGAGGGGTGGGGACGCCCGGCGTACCTCCACCGCGACGCGCGGCTCCCGCGCCGCGTCGCCGCACGTGCCCTGCTCAGCCCCTTCGACCCGCTGGTCTGGGAGCGGGAGCGCACCGAGCGGCTCTTCGGCTTCCGCTACCGGATCGAGATCTACGTCCCGGCGCCGCGGCGCGTGCACGGCTACTACGTCCTGCCGGTCCTCCTCGGGGACCGGCTCGTGGCGCGGGTCGACCTGAAGGCTGAGCGGGCCACCGGCACGCTGCTGGTCAAGGGCGCGTACGCCGAGGCCGGCGCGCCGCAGGAGAGCGCGCCGGAGCTCGCCGCCGCGCTGGGGGAGCTCGCCGGCTGGCTGGGGCTCGGCTCGGTCACCGCGGAGCCGAGGGGTGACCTGGCTCCCGCGCTGGCGGCCGAGCTGCCCCGACTCGACCCCGGCCACCATCCCCGTGGGTAGAGTGGACAACCGCATCACACCACTACCGGGAGCTCACGTTCGTGCCTGCCATCATCGACAAGATCCTCCGCTTCGGCGAAGGGAAGATCCTCCGCCAGCTGGAGGGGATCGCCAAGGCCGTCAACGCCATCGAGGACGACTTCGTCGCGATGTCCGACGACGAGCTGCGCGGCATGACCGACGAGTTCAAGCAGCGGCTCGCCGACGGTGAGAGCCTCGACGACCTCATGCCCGAGGCGTTCGCCACGGTCCGGGAGACGGCCAAGCGGGTGCTCGGGCAGAGGCACTTCGACGTGCAGGTCATGGGCGGCGCGTCGCTTCACCTCGGCAACATCGCCGAGATGAAGACCGGTGAGGGCAAGACGCTCGTCGCCACCCTCCCGACGTACCTCAACGCGCTGACCGGCCGCGGCGTCCACGTCGTGACCGTCAACGACTACCTCGCGAAGTACCACGCCGAGTGGATGGGGCGCGTCTACCACTTCCTGGGGCTCACCACCGACGTCGTGGTCCCGAACATGTCGAAGGCCGAGCGTCGTGCCGCCTACGCGGCCGACGTCACCTACGGCACGAACAACGAGTTCGGCTTCGACTACCTGCGCGACAACATGGCCAACAGCCTCGACGAGTGCGTGCAGCGCGGCCACTACTTCGCGATCGTCGACGAGGTCGACTCGATCCTCATCGACGAGGCGCGGACCCCGCTGATCATCTCCGGTCCGACCCAGGACGAGGTCAAGTGGTACCCCGAGTTCGCCACCATCGCGAACCGCATGGTCAAGGACGAGGACTACGAGGTCGACGAGAAGAAGCGCACGATCTCGGTGCTCGAGGGCGGGATCACGAAGGTCGAGGACTACCTCGGCATCGACAACCTCTACGACTCGGTCAACACGCCGCTGATCTCGTTCATGAACAACGCCATCAAGGCCAAGGAGCTCTTCCGCCGCGACAAGGAGTACGTCGTCCTCGACGGCGAGGTGCTCATCGTCGACGAGCACACCGGCCGGATGCTCCACGGCCGCCGCTACAACGAGGGGCTCCACCAGGCGATCGAGGCGAAGGAGGGCGTGAAGATCCGCGAGGAGTACCAGACCCTCGCCACGATCACGCTGCAGAACTACTTCCGCCTCTACGAGAAGCTCGGCGGCATGACCGGCACGGCGATGACCGAGGCGTCCGAGTTCGACAAGATCTACAAGCTCGGCGTGGTGCCGATCCCGACCAACCGTCCGATGCAGCGCGCCGACCAGCCCGACCTCGTCTACCGGACGGAGGAGGCGAAGTACGAAGCGGTGGCGGAGGACCTCGCCGAGCGGCACCGCAAGGGGCAGCCGGTGCTCGTCGGCACCGTCTCGGTGGAGAAGTCGGAGTACCTCTCCGACCTGCTCCGCAAGCGCGGCGTCCCGCACACCGTCCTCAACGCCAAGCAGCACGCCGACGAGGCGAAGATCGTCGCGATGGCCGGCCACAAGGGCTCGGTCACGGTCGCCACGAACATGGCCGGTCGAGGCACCGACATCATGCTCGGCGGGTCGGTCGACTTCCTCGCCGACCAGGAGCTCCGCAAGGAGGGGCTGGACCCGGTCGAGGCGCCGGAGGAGTACGACGCCGCCTGGCCGGCGATGGTCGAGCGGATCAAGGCCCGCGTGGCCGCCGAGCACGACGAGGTCCGCGACCTCGGGGGGCTCTACGTCCTCGGCACCGAGCGGCACGAGTCGCGCCGGATCGACAACCAGCTCCGCGGCCGCTCCGGCCGTCAGGGCGACCCGGGCGAGTCCCGGTTCTACCTGTCGCTCCAGGACGAGCTGATGCGGCTCTTCAAGTCGGACTGGGTCGACTGGGTGCTCACCACCCTCAAGGTCCCCGACGACGTCCCGATCGAGAACAAGCGGGTCACGAACTCGATCGCCTCCGCCCAGGCGCAGGTCGAGGCGCAGAACTTCGAGTCCCGCAAGAACGTCCTCAAGTACGACGACGTGATGAGCCGTCAGCGCGAGGTCGTCTACGCCGAGCGGCGCGCGGTCCTCGAGGGCGCCGACCTGCACGAGCAGGTCCGGACGATGATCGACGAGACGATCGAGGGCTACGTCACCGGAGCGACGGTCGGCTTCCCGGAGGAGTGGAACCTCGACGCGCTGTGGACGGCGCTCAAGACGCTCTATCCGGTCTCCGTGCGGCTCGCCGACCTCGAGGACGAGGCGGGCGGCCGTGAGGGGCTCGACCGGGAGCTGCTCGTCGAGCGGCTTCGCGCGGACGCCCATCGGGCGTACGACGAGCGGGAGGCCCAGTTCGGCGACGAGGTCATGCGTGAGCTCGAGCGCCGTGTCCTCCTCTCCGTCCTCGACCGGAAGTGGCGCGAGCACCTCTACGAGATGGACTACCTCCGTGAGGGGATCGGGCTGCGGGCCTACTCCCAGCGCGACCCGTTGGTGGAGTACCAGCGCGAAGGGTTCGAGATGTTCGCCACGATGATGGACGGCATCAAGGAGGAGTCGGTCGCCTTCCTCTTCAACCTCGAGGTGCAGGTCGACGAGGAGCCCGAGCATCACGACGAGGAGGAGGTCGAGGAGCTCGCCCGTCTCTTCGACACCGGTGGCCGGGAGCCGGCGCTCCAGGCACCGGCGATCCACGCCAAGGGGCTGGAACCACGCCGGCCACCGGCCGACCTCACCTACACGGCGCCGTCCGAGAGCGGCGACACCGAGGTCCGTCACGAGGGCGGGTCGGTCAAGACCGACGACGAGTTCGCCAGCGTGGGGCGCAACGACCTGTGCCCGTGCGGGTCAGGCAAGAAGTACAAGAAGTGCCACGGTTCCCCGAACGGGCCGACCGGCCAGACGGCACGGGTCAGCTGACCGCTCACCCGAACTCCAGGACGGTGCAGGTCCACCGGTCTCCCTGACGCTCGAGCCGCATGGCCAGGGCGCGTGAGCGGACACCGTGGCGGACGTGGACGCTGACCTCAGCCGACGTCGCCGACGGCCTGCAGATGTGCACGCTGCGCACCTGCGGGCGCACGGTCCGGCCGGCACGACCGGCGGTGAGGGCGACGAGGTGCGCCCGGCGGGCCAGGTCGCGGTGGACGTCGGGGGCCGCCCAGCGGACGAGCTGGCTGGCCGGGCGCTGCCCGCCGACCACCTCGACCACCGCCTGGGCGAACCGGGCCGCCCACCGTCGTACCTCGTGGTCGGCGACGTGGGGGACGCGAGCCCGTCTCGTGACGTCGAGCTCCGGTGTGTCCGGAAGTCCCGGCTGCGAGGCGAGGAGGTCGAGGGCGAGCGTGCCCTGGACAACCGGGGCGTGCGGTCCCGGCGGTGCTGCGCGGGGGACGGTGCGTCGACGTTCGGGGGTCATGGGTCGTCTCCTCGTTCAGGCGAGCGGTGGCGGCAGCCGCAGGACGGTGCCGGGGCGGATGAGGTCGGGGTCGTCGCCGATCCGCGGACGGTTCGCGTCGTAGAGGGCGCGCCACCCGTGCTCAACGTGCGCCGCTCCCGCGCCGGGTGCCAGGTGGTCCGCGGCGATGCTCCACAGGGAGTCGCCGGCGACAACGGTGTGCGCTGGTCGGAAAGCGCTCGCTGTGGCGGTCGCGGCGGGTGCCTTCCGGGGCGTTGTGGGCGGTGGCGCCGGTGCCGGTGCCGGTGCTTCTGCTGGGACTGGTGCTCGTCGGGGCGTCGCTCCGGTCGGCCGGTCGGGCAGCGGCAGGCCGACGAGCGCCTCGGGCAGCTGCAGCGCGGCGCTGCGGGGTGCGGACGGTAGGGGTGTGGCCGGCGCGGCCGCTGCGGGCGCGGCGAGGGCGGTCGTGCCGAGTGCTGCTCCGACGAGGGCCCGGACCAGCCAGGGGCACAGGAGCGGGTGCACCTCGGGTGCCCGGCCGCACTCGCGGGTGCGCAGCGCCACCAGGAGCCACCAGGCGGTGGCGAACGCCACCCAGGAGGTCACGACCACCAGCGCGGCTGCGGCGACCAGCGTGATGGCCGAGGCCACGAGCAGGGCCGGCTGTTGGCCGGATGACCGGAGGTCGGCGACCGCGCTGACGACGACCGGCGCCGCCAGCCGCACGGTCACGGCTGCGGCCACGGCGACGACCACGAGCAATCCCGCCGCTCGTCGCGCTCTGCTGCCACTTGCCATTGATGTTCCTCTGATCGCTTCGTTTGACGCTGTTTGCCATTTCTAGAGCGCGGCTGGAGGGCGGTCAAGTTAAGAATCCGGCGGTGTGAGCTCCCTGGACCCGGTCAAACGCCGTCGGTCCGTGATCCTGTTGACAGCCGCGCGGAGGCAGGTGATGGTTCGGCGGTGAGCTGGGAGAAGCGCGTCCTCGACCTCTTCGACGACCTGGAGCAGCAGGCCGAGGGGCTGGCGCTCGTGGAGCGCGACGCGGCCGTCGCCGAGCTCGGACGAGCCGAGTACGCCGAGGTCGAGCTGCTCTCGCGGCTGCACGCCTCGGTCGGACACCCCGTCCACCTGCACGTGCAGGGGCTCGGCATGCTGCGCGGCCGCCTCGACCGGGTCGGGACGGGTTGGTGCCTGGTGTCAGGAGAGCCGCCGGCCCGCCCCGAGACGGTAGTGCGGCTCGGTGCCGTGATGAGCGCCCGAGGCCTCTCGCCGCGCGCCGTGCCCGAGGCCGTTCGTGGACCGCTCGCGCGACTCGGGCTCGGCTCCGTGCTCCGGGGGCTGGCGGAAGAGGCCTGCCCTGTCGTGGTGGCGCTGCTCGACGGGGACGCGCGGCGCGGCGTGCCGGGCCGGGTGGGCGCCGACTTCGTGGAGGTCGTGACGGCGGACGGTGGCGCCGAGGTGGTGCCGTTCAGTGCCGTCGCAGCGGTCCGCCCGGCGTGAGCGCGGTGGCCCGGGACGGCTCGCGGGTCACTCCGTGCGGGAGGGGTCGAGCTCCTTCTGGCGCTGCTCCTTCAGGTGCGCCTGGGTCTCGGAGTACATCCGTTCGATGAACGCCTCGAGCTCGGAGGTCTCCACACGCCACTGACCCCGACCGCCGAGCTTCAGCGCCCGCAGCTCGCCGCGCCGCACCAGCGCGGTCACCTGGGCGAGCGAGGTGTTGAGGATCTCCGCGACGTCGGCCAGCGTGAGGAATCGTGGTGCTTCGCTCATGGCGCCACTATGGCACTGTTTGCCGTCCACACCGAGTCTTTACCGTTCTTTGTCTGTGGAGGGGGGTGTTCGCCAGCGGCCGGGAAGCGATCATGGACGGCGTGCACGACTCGCTTCCCCGCACCGTCCATCCGGTCGCCTCGGCCTCCCCGGCTGCGCTGCGCCCGCGCCGGCCGTCGTGGCGCGACCCCCGGCTGGTGTTCGGCGTGGTCCTCCTGTGCGGCTCGGTGCTCGCCGGCGCGCGGGTGCTCGACGGTGCTGACGACACCGTTCCGGTGCTCGCGGTCCGGAACCCGCTCGCGGCCGGCCAGCTGATCGAGCCTTCGGAGCTGACCACCGTCCGACTCCGCTTCGGCGACGAGGCCGATGCGGACCGTTACCTGCCCGGGAGCTCCGACCTCGACGACGCCGTGGCGCTCCGACCGCTCGGTGCGGGAGAGCTGCTGCCGCGTGACGCGGTCGGCAGCGGTGGGGTGGCCGCCCTCGCCGAGCTCCCGCTGACCCTGCGGCCCGGCCGCGTGCCTGCGGCCGTGCGGGTCGGCTCTTCGGTGGACGTGTGGGCGGCGCAGCCCGCACGGGAGTCGATCGACCTTGCTCGCCGGGCCGAGGCCGAGCTCCTCCTCGAGGATGTCCCAGTGCTCTCCTCCGGCCGGTCGGCCGACGCGGTGAGCGGCGGGCTGCGCCAGGTCGTCGTCGGCGTGCCCGAGGCCGACGAGCCACGGATGGCCCGGATCGTGGCTCGGCTCTCCGAGGAGACCCTCCTGCTGGTCCGACGGCCCGGATGAGCGGCGTGGACGGAACCTTCGTTGCCCGGGACGGGCGGTCCGCCCGACGTGTCGCCGTGCTCCTGGCGGCCGGCGCGGCTGCGTGGGAGGAGCAGGCGCTCGAGCTCGTCGCGGCACCGGGACGGCTCGCCCTGCTCAAGCGGTGCCTCGACCTCAGCGACCTCCTCGCGACGGCGGCCCGGGGGAGCGCTCAGGTCGCCGTGGTCTCCGACGAGCTGCCCGGGCTCGACGCCGACGCTCTCGACCGACTCAACCAGGCGGGCGTGCGGACCCTGGTCGTGACCGGAACCGTCTCGGGCCGGCCCACCCCGGACGACGAGGTGGCTGTCCGGTCACGGCTGCTTCGCATGGGGGCGAGCCGGGTGCTGGCGGCCGAGGCGGTCGGTTCACTACCGGAGCTCGTCCTCGCCGCCGCGCAGGAGGACGGGCCGTTCGCCGCGCCGCGGCACGACGACGCGCAACCGGTCGATCCCGGGCACGCGGAAGACGAGGTTGCGGCCGGCCCCGGGCGCCTCGTCGTGGTCTGGGGTCCGACCGGCGCGCCGGGGCGGACCACGGTCGCGACCGGCGTCGCCGCGGTGGCCGCGGCTGGGGGACATCGGGTCACGCTCATCGACGCCGATCCGTACGGCGGAGCCGTCGGCCAGCACCTCGCGGTGCTCGAGGACATCTCCGGGCTGCTGTCGGCCGCCCGCCTCGCCAACAGCGGGGAGCTCGACCCGGCGCGCCTGGCGGGGATCGCGCGGGAAGTGGCTCCGCGGCTCCGGCTCCTCACCGGGCTGCCCCGACCGGACCGGTGGACCGAGGTGCGGACGCAGGCGTTCCACCAGCTGCTCACCGCGGCCGTCGAGCTCGACGAGGTGGTGGTGGTCGACACCGGCTTCGGACTGCCGAGCGGACCGGCCGACCCGTTCGCGGGAGCGGCTCGTGACGACATGACCGTGACGGCGCTCGAGAGGGCCGATGAGATCATCGTGGTGGCCTCCGCGGATCCGGTGGGGCTCACCCGGCTTGCCCGGGGGCTGCGGGAGCTGCTCGACACACGGCCCTCAGGGCAGGTCACCGTGGTCGTGAACCGGATGCGACCGACGTTGGGCTGGTCCGAGAGCGAGGTCGCGGGGCTGGTCGGCCGCGTCGCGCCGGGGCTACGGGTGCACTTCGTCCCCGACGACCGTGCCGCGGCCGACCGCTCCCTCGTCGGGGGACGCACCCTCGTGGAGGCTGGGGACAGTGCGCTCCTGAGGTCGGTCACGCGGCTCGCCGCAGACGTGCTCGGCTCGGAGCAACCGGTCGTCGGCCGCCGTGGTCGGAGGCGACACGGTCGAAGGGACTTGGCAGGCAGTCGCCGCTGAGAATCTTCTTGTTTTCTTGAGGATCGGGCCTTTCCGGGACCGGTTTTGTCGGTGGCTGTCCGTAGGTTGAGGGCATGTCGAAGAAGCCCGCACCCGTCCCGGCTCCGCCTCCACCGGAGGGTGTCGAGGTGTTCGGGCTGGGTGACGCCGCGACGTTGGCGTTCGTGGTGGAGCGGCGCCGCCGGCAGGATGCTGCGGCGGCCGAAGAGCTGCGTGGGGTCGCGGCGTTCGCGGACGCGCACCGGGTCGATGAGTCTCATCCGATGATCGTGCGGGCGATCGAACCGGAGCTGGGGCCGTCGTACTACGGGCCGCTGCTCGGCCGGGAGGGGGAGCTGCGGTTGGCCGGTCAGGGTGGGTTCGCGGTGTGTGAGTTCGCCGTCTGTGAGCTGGCCGCGGCGCTGGGGATCTCCGAGGCCGCGGGCCGGGCCTATGTGGGGCAGGCGGTCGAGCTGCGGGACCGGTTGCCCCGGCTGTGGGGGCGGGTGATGGTCGGACAGGTGCCGGCGTGGAAGGCCCGG
>DASSBB010000085.1:0-76116 GCA_035699145.1 Marmoricola sp. | reverse complement strand
GGCAAGCCGTCCGCGCTCGCGAGCGCGCTCACCAAGATCACCGGAGACATGTCGGCGATCCCGCAGCGCGACCTCCGTGCCGCACAGTCGATGAACGCCTTCTTCATCGCCCCCGCGGTCAGCGGGATCTCCTGGAAGTCGCTCACCTCGACCCACCCGTCGCTCGAGCAGCGGCTGGAGCAGCTGGCCGAGGTCGCGACCGAGCTCGGCCGCCCCCTCGACGGCGGCTTCCCCTCCGGCCCCGCCCGGTAGCCGGCGATGGGGTTCTGGGAGACGATCACCGGCCGCACCAAGCCGGTCGCCGCGAAGATGGACGCGCTCTTCTCGCTGCCCGCCGCTGCGGTCACGCTGGAGACGTCGGCGAGCTTCCGGCCGACCGGCCGCGGGGCGATCTGCGTCCGGGGTGTCGAGGGGCCGGCGTTCGACGCCACGATGCGGGACGTCGTCGCGCTGCTCGACAACGACGACGACCCCGACGTCGAGGTGACGACCGACCAGTACGGCTACACCTGGCTGCTCGCCCGTCAGGACGACATCGGGATGCTGGCCACCGACCTGCACGCGGTGTCGACCTCGCTGGAGACCCAGGGGTTCAGCGACAAGGTGCTCTGCGCCCTCGTGTCGTTCGAGGACCCGAGCGGGCGGCTGCTCGGGCTGGTCTACCTCTACAAGCAGGGGACGTTCTACCCCTTCGCCCCGACCGGGCCGCAGCGGCGCGACAACGTCCTCGAGATCCAGATGCGCGACCTGCTGAGGACCGACCTGCCGGTCGAGCAGGACGTCTCCCGGTGGATGGCTCTCTGGGGCGCCCCCGGGCTCTGATGCCCGGCCGATCCGAGAGGGACTCATGAGGGTGCTCATCGCCCCGGACAAGTTCGCCGGCACGCTGACCGCGGTCGAGGCCGCGCACGCGATCGCCGAGGGGTGGAGCCGGCGCGCGCCGTACGACGAGCTCGACCTGGCGCCCATGGCCGACGGCGGCCCCGGGTTCGTCGACGTGCTGCACGCCGCGCTCGGCGGCGAGGTGCACGCGGTCACCGTCCGCGGGCCGTACGGCGTACCGCTGCCCGCCGGGTTCCTGCTGGCCGGGGAGACGGCGTACGTCGAGGCCGCCCAGGCGTGCGGGCTGCACCTGACCCCGCCGGCGGAGCGGGATCCCGAACGCGGCTCGACGTTCGGGGTCGGGGAGCTGGTCGGCGCCGCGGTCGACGCCGGAGCGCGCCGGGTGATCGTCGGGCTCGGCGGGAGCGGGACCAACGACGGCGGCGCCGGGCTCCTGGCCGCTCTGGGCGCGTCGAGCACCCCGGAGGGCGCGCTCGAGGGCGGACCCGCCCGGCTGGCCGGCCTCGCCGCGGTGGAGCTCGAGGCGGCACGACAACGGTGCGCCGGCGTCGAGCTGGTCGCGGCGAGCGACGTCGACAACCCGCTGCTGGGGCTGATCGGCGCGACCAGCGTCTACGGCCCGCAGAAGGGGCTGGCCGAGGACCGCAAGCTGGCCGTGGACGCCGCGCTGGAGCGGCTCGCGGAGCTGACCGGGAAGCGGACGGCGCTGGAGAAGGGCGCGGGCGCGGCGGGCGGCCTGGGGTTCGCCCTGCTCCTGCTGGGCGCGCGCCGCGAGGCCGGGGTCGAGCTGGTGTCCGGCGCGGTGGACCTCCCGGGGCGCGCGGCGCTCGCCGACCTCGTCGTCACGGGGGAGGGAGCGTTCGACTTCTCGTCGCGCTCGGGCAAGGTGCCCTACGGCGTCGCCCGGGTCGCCGCCGACGCGGTCCGGCCGTGCATCGCACTCGCCGGCTCCGTGCTCGTCGGGTCGCGTGAGACGCGCGCGCTCGGCATCGAGTCGGCCTACGCGGTCACCGACCTGGTCGGCAAGGAGGCGTCGTTCGCCGACCCGGCCGGCACCTTGGCGACCCTGGCCGAGCGAGTGGCACGTTCGTGGTCGGACCGGCGGGAATAACCAACGATGTGCGACCATTGAAGACAGCGTCCACCCACAGTCGACTCAGGGAGCACACGGCATGACCGAGCAGGTCGAGACCCAGACCGAGATCCGCACGGACGGCATCAACCTGTCCTCGACGGCCGCCGCGAAGGTGAAGAGCCTCCTCGACCAGGAAGGCCGCGACGACCTCAAGCTGCGCATCGCCGTCCAGCCGGGTGGCTGTTCCGGCATGCGCTACCAGCTCTTCTTCGACGAGCGCGACCTCGACGGGGACATCATCTCCGACTTCGGTGGCGTCGAGGTCGTCGTCGACCGGATGAGCAGCCCCTACCTCAACGGCGCGACGATCGACTTCGTCGACACCATCGAGAAGCAGGGGTTCACCATCGACAACCCCAACGCCGGCGGCTCCTGCGCCTGTGGCGACTCGTTCCACTGAGCCGCACCGGGATCACACCCGACCCCCGCAGCGAGCCTGCGGGGGTCTCGTGCGTCCGGGTCACTCGTTGCTCCGCCGCACCTCCGGCACTCGGGCCGCCCGGACGAAGGAGCCGTCGAGGACCGAGCGGTCGCCGAGCGACGCGTCCAGCTCCACCCGGACCGTGCGCAGCATCGCCAGGTCGGGGCACGGGTCCGTCGAGGGCTGCTCCGGCGGGCGCAGGGTCAGCGTCACGGTGACCGCGGCCGAGGTCTCGAGCACCTCGGGTGTGTCGATGGTGCCGTAGCACTCCGGGACACCGGTCGTGTAGTTCAGCGCGATCCGGGAGACGCCCTCGCGGACGAACCCGTCGATGCGGACGCCGTTCTCGTCGGACATGGCCGGCTCGTCGTCGGTCGCACCCACGTCGACGCCTGGCTCCGCCGAGCCGGTCGATCCGGAGGTGTCGCCACCGGCGGGGCCCTGAGGACCGTTGCCGCTGAGGAACCACCACAGCAGGACCATCACCAGGACGACCGCGAGCGCCGCGAACCCGGTGGGGGCGTGAGCCCGGCGACGCGGAGGTGCGGGGATCGGTGAGTCGTCCATTCCTCTAGGACGCCGCGGAAGCTCCGGCGGTTCCGGAACTAGTCGAAGTGGAGCTGCATCTTCCGGGCCAGGTCGGCGAGGCTGTCGGGGACCACGATCTCGTCGCGCCCCTGGCGATCGAACGGCGTATCGGCGGGGCCGACGTGCTCCACCGAGAGGTCCAGCACCCGCTCGACCGCGGCACAGTCCGAGACCATCTCGGTGGTCGTGGCAGCGTCGTCGTAGGGGAGCCTCCGGTACGTCATGCCTGCGACGCTAGGTGTTACCGATGGGTCGCCCAACTCGTACCACTGAGTAGTGTTCCGTGTCGTGCTCCTCATCACCGGGTCCATCGCCACCGACCACCTCATGTCGTTCCCGGGGAGGTTCGCGGACTCCCTCGTCGTCGACCAGCTCGACAAGATCGCGCTGTCGTTCCTCGTCGAGGACCTCGAAGTACGCCGGGGCGGGTGCGCGGCCAACATCGCGTTCGGCCTCGGCAGCCTGGGGCTCCGGCCGGTGCTCGTCGGGGCCGTCGGCGGCGACTTCGTCGACTACCGGGCCTGGCTGGAGCGGCACAACGTCGACTGCAGCGCGGTGCACTACTCCGAGACCCGGCACACCGCCCGCTTCGTCTGCACCAACGACTCCACGATGGCCCAGATCGCCTCGTTCTACGCGGGGGCGATGTCGGAGGCCCGGGAGATCGAGCTGAAGCCGATCGTGGAGAGGCTCGGCGGGGTGGAGCTGGTGCACATCGGCCCGAACGACCCCGAGGGGATGCTGCGCCACACCCAGGAGTGCCGGGACCGCGGCTACAAGTTCCTCGCCGACCCGTCCCAGCAGCTCGCCTTCGGCGACGGCGAGATGATCCGCGACCTCATCGACGGCGCCGAGATCCTCTTCTCCAACGAGTACGAGTCCTCCCTCATCACCCAGAAGACCGGGTGGTCGCCCGAGGAGGTGCTCGGCAGGGTCGGCACCTGGGTCGTGACCCTCGGCGCGGTCGGCGTCCGGGTCGAGCGCGAGGGGGAGGAGCCGATCCACGTGCCCGCGGTCCCGGAGATCGCCAAGGTCGAGCCGACCGGCGTCGGCGACGCCTTCCGTGCCGGGTTCCTCGCCGCGCTCAGCTGGGGGCTCGGTCTCGAGCGCGCCGCCCAGCTCGGCTGCCTCCTCGCGGTGTACGTCGTCGAGCGGGTCGGCACCCAGGAGTACACCCTCCACCAGCGTGCGTTTCTCGACAGGTTCGCCGCGGCGTACGGCGACGACGCAGCCCGGGAGGTCGCGGCCCACGTCCGTGCTCCCCGCCCCTAGCGCACCAACCGCCTCTCGACTCACGCCCCACCTAGGGGGGACGGGGCCGAAGCGCAGTAGTAGTGTTCTGGTGACCGTCGTTTCGAAGAGAGAGGCCTTCTCTGTGGGTCTGCAGCTCCCCAAGCGATTGCGCAAGGTCGGTGTGTGGGCCCTCGTCCTGCCCGCCCTCCTCGTGCTGAGTGCTTGCTCGGAACAGGACAAGGCGGTCTGGCGCCGCGGGGCGATGCCCGAAGGCGCCTCCGACCGCTCCGGCTACGTCATCGAGTTCTGGCAGTGGACCTGGGTGGCGGCGCTCATCGTCGGGGTCTTCGTCTGGGGGCTCATCTTCTACTGCTGCTTCAAGTTCCGCCGCCGCAGCGACGACGAGATCCCGGTGCAGACCCGCTACAACCTGCCGATGGAGATCCTCTACACGATCGCACCGGTGATCGTCGTGCTGGTCTTCTTCAAGTTCATCATCGACACCCAGCACGACCTCAGCGATGCGACGGAGAACACGGACCACACCATCAAGGTCGTCGGCCAGCAGTGGTCGTGGACCTTCAACTACATCGAGGACGAGGCGCTCGACGGCCAGACCTCGGTCTACTCGGTCGGCACGCCGGCGGAGCTTCCGACGCTGTACCTGCCGGTCAACGAGTCGATCCGGTTCGAGCTCTCCTCGCCCGACGTCGTCCACTCGTTCTGGGTGCCCGCGTTCACCTACAAGCTCGACGTGCTGCCGGGTCGCCAGAACGCGTTCGAGATGACGCCCATCCGCGAGGGCACCTTCGCGGGCAGGTGCGCCGAGCTCTGCGGCCCCTACCACTCGCGGATGCTCTTCGACGTCAAGGTGGTCAGCGCGGAGGAGTACGCCCAGCACCTCGAGGACCTCGAGGCGAGGGGCAACGTCGGCGTGGCCCTCGGTGGCTCCGAGGCGATCACCCAGGACGGCCTGGACGAAGCTGAGACGGAGGGGGCGGAATGACCGCGACCAGAGAACCGACGCAGACGGCCGCGCCGCGTCGTGAGCACACGCTCGGCCAGCAGGTCGTCCGCGTCCTCACGACCACCGACCACAAGCTGATCGGCAAGCTGTACCTCGGCACGTCTTTCGCCTGGTTCATCATCGGCGGCATCATGGCGCTCCTGATCCGTTCGGAGCTCGCGGCCCCCGGCCAGCAGTTCGTCAACGACGAGCTCTACAACCAGCTGTTCACGATGCACGGCACGATCATGCTGCTGCTCTTCGCGACCCCGCTCTTCTTCGGCTTCGCGAACGTGATCATGCCGCTCCAGATCGGCGCGCCCGACGTCGCGTTCCCCCGGCTCAACATGTTCAGCTACTGGTGCTTCCTGTTCGGCGGCCTGATCGCCGCCTCGGGGTTCCTCACCCCCGCGGGTGCCGCGAGCTTCGGCTGGACGGGGTACACCCCGCTGTCGGACGTCGTCCGGAGCCCAGGCGTCGGAGGCGACCTCTGGATCCTCGGTCTGTGGCTGGCCGGACTCGGCACGATCCTCGGTGGGGTCAACTTCATCACCACGATCATCACGATGCGGGCGCCCGGCATGACGATGTTCCGGATGCCGATCTTCACCTGGAACACGCTCATCACGAGCATGCTGGTGATCATCGTCTTCCCGATCCTCGCCGGCGCCCTGCTCATGCTCGCCGCGGACCGGCTGTTCGGGGCCCACATCTACGATGCCGCGCACGGCGGCGCGATCCTGTGGCAGCACATCTTCTGGTTCTTCGGGCACCCCGAGGTCTATATCATCGCCCTGCCGTTCTTCGGCATCATCACCGAGATCCTTCCTGTCTTCAGCCGGAAGCCGATCTTCGGCTACATCGGCCTGGTCGGCGCGACGCTGGCGATCGCCTTCCTCTCCGTCGCGGTGTGGGCGCACCACATGTTCGCCACCGGTTCGGTCGACCTGGCGTTCTTCTCCGGCATGACGTTGCTGATCGCCGTACCGACCGGCGTGAAGTTCTTCAACTGGATCGGCACGATGTGGGGCGGCTCAGTGTCCCTGGACACCCCGATGCTGTGGTCGGTCGGCTTCCTCACCACGTTCCTCTTCGGCGGGCTGACCGGCGTGATCCTCGCGGCGCCGCCGCTGGACTTCCACGTCCACGACTCGTACTTCGTCGTGGCGCACTTCCACTACGTGGTCTTCGGCACGGTCGTCTTCGCGATGTTCGCCGGCTTCTACTTCTGGTGGCCGAAGATGACCGGGAAGATGCTCGACGAGCGGCTGGGGAAGGTGCACTTCTGGCTGCTCTTCATCGGGTTCCACACGACGTTCCTCGTCCAGCACTGGCTGGGTGTGGAGGGAATGCCACGCCGGTACGCCGACTACATGCCGGGTGACGGGTTCACCTTGCTGAACCAGGTCTCCACCATCGGTTCGTTCATCCTGGCTTCGTCGATGATCCCGTTCTTCCTCAACGTCTACAAGTCGGCCAGGGGACCGCAGGTGATGGTCGACGACCCATGGGGCTGGAGCCGGTCGCTGGAGTGGGCGACCTCGTGCCCGCCACCGCGGCACAACTTCCTGGTCATCCCGCGGATCCGGTCCGAGTCGCCGGCGTTCGACCTGCACCACCCCGAGATCGCCGCGCTCGAGCTGGGTGAGTCCGATCCGGAGAGCTCCAAGGTCGGGTCCGGAAGCGGCGAGGTGCACGGATGAAGGCCGAGAGCTGGATCTTCGGAAGCTGCTCGCTCTTCTTCCTCCTCGTGACGCCGGCCTACTGGTTCATCGCCGGGGACCCCACCGGCACCTCGGCCCTCGTCATGACGACGCTGCTCGCCATGTTGGTCACGTTCTACCTCGCGTTCCACGCCTCCCGGATGGAGCCGCGACCCGAGGACCGCATCGACGCGGAGATCGCGGACGGCGCCGGTGAGCTGGGGTTCTTCCCGCCCTTCTCCTGGTGGCCGATGTGGTGCGGACTCACGCTCGCGACCATCGTCTTCGGGCTGGCGATGAGCGCGTGGTGGCTCGCCATCATCGGCGCCGGCTTCGGCGTGGTGGCGCTCAGTGGCTGGGTCTTCGAGTACTACGTGGGGGAGCACGCTCACTGAGCTGAACCGGCGCCTCGCCGCGTGACGTGACCGGAGCCACTCCCGTGGATTTCGTTCACCCGGGGGGACGGTTGTTACGCTGGCGGACCTGAAGTCTTCCGGAGGGACCGATCCATGCTCCTGCGCCGAGGTCGCACGGCCCACGCTCGCCGCGCCGCGGTCTCACCCGTCGTGGCGCTGCTCGCCGCGTCGGCGCTCGCCGGCTGCTCAGCCTCGTCCGCCCACGACGGGTCCGACCCCTCCGACGGTCCGACCGTCGCGGCTTCACCGGCGGCCGAGGAGAAGACCGTCTCCGACGCCCGGATCTCGCTCAACGTGTCCGGGAAGAAGGCGGTCCCCGTCTCCAAGCTGGTCGAGGTCACGGCCACCGACGGCGAGCTGACGCGCGTCCGGGTGACCGCTGCCGGAGCTCGCCTTCCCGGTGAGCTCTCCGACGACGGGACCACCTGGCGGGCACAGGAGCGGCTCGAGCCGGGCACGACGTACCGGGTAGCCGGCGTGGCCGTCGACGAGGACGGGCTCACCAAGAAGCTGAAGCGCACCTTCCGGACGCACGACCTCACCCTGGACGACCAGACCTACGCGAGCATCGCGCCGCTCGACGGCGAGACCGTCGGCGTCGGCATGCCGGTGATCGTCAGGTTCGACATCGCGGTCACCGACCGGGCCGAGATCGAGCGTCACCTCTCGGTGGAGTCGAAGCCCGCACAGCGGGGGACGTGGCACTGGATCTCCGACCACGAGGTCCACTGGCGCCCGAAGAGCTACTGGCAGGCCGGCTCCGACGTCACCGTCGACGCTGACATCAACGGTGTCGACGCCGGCAACGGCATCTATGGCCAGGAGGACCGCACCACGCGGTTCCACGTCGGCAGCCGGGTCATCATGGCCATCGACGTCGCCAACCACCAGATGAAGGTCTCCGAGAACGGCAAGCTGCTCCGGACGATGCCGATCAGCGCCGGCAAACCGGGGTTCACCACGCGGTCCGGGATCAAGGTCATCATCGAGAAGTTCCGCTACAAGGACATGGACGCCGCCACGACCGGCATCTCCGAGGACAGCCCGGAGTACTACGACATCTCGAACGTCGAGTACGCCCAGCGGGTCACCTACTCCGGCGAGTTCATCCACGCGGCTCCCTGGTCGGTGGGTGCGCAGGGGATCGCCAACGTGAGCCACGGCTGCGTCGGCATGAGCACCGCGGACGCCGGCTGGCTCTACTCCTTGACCAAGCGCGGTGACGTCGTCGACGTGACCGGCACGGACCGTGGCATGGAGCCGACGAACGGGTACGGCGACTGGAACGTCTCCTGGCGTGACTACAAGGAAGGCTCCGCCCTCAGCTGACCCCCCAGGAGCGCGTTGAACCGCCCCTCACGCGGCGTTGAACCGCCCCTCACACTGCGTTGAACCGCCCCTCACGCCGGAAATCGTGCACAGGCCGGGTTGGGGAGTCACTGTGCACAGCCTCGCGCAACCACGCCGTCGTACCTCCGCGCGAGCGCAACCCTGTCCGCATGACGACTGATGTGGCCTCTTTCCTCCTCAACCGATCCACCCCCTTCACCGGCGCCCATGCGCGCTCGACCGGATGTACCCGTTGGCAGCTCGAGCGGCTCGTCCGCGCCGGACTCATCAGGCGGGTCCTCAGCGACGTCTACGTGCCGGCTGACGTGCCCGACTCAGTGGAGCTTCGCGCGTCCGCCGCCGCCCTGGTGCTTGCGCCCCACGCGGTGATGGTGGACCGCACAGCAGCCTGGTTGTGGGGGGTGGACACGCTCGACCCCCATGAGGTCGGAACGATCCCGCCGCTCGAGGTCTTCGTTCTCCGTGGTCGGAAGCGGGTACGGCGCCGCGAGGCGGCCGGAGGAGAGCGCGACCTCTGCTCCGAGGACATCGTCGAGATCAAGGATGTGCGGGTCACGGTCCCGCTGCGGACGGCGCTCGACCTGGCATGCCGGCTGAGCCGCTACGAGGCCATGGTGGCGCTCGACGCCTTTGCGCGGCTCCATGGACTCACACCGCGGGAGATGTCCCTCGAGCTGGAGCGCCGCTACCGCAGGCGGCGTGGGGTCGTCCAGGCGCGAGAGCTGGTGCCGTTGGTGACACCGCTCGCCGAGTCCGCAGGCGAGAGCTTCACCCGCGTGGTGATCCACGACGAAGGGCTGCCGGCACCTGCGCCCCAGCGCTGGGTGTACGACGGCGGCGTGCCCGTGTTCAGGCTCGACCTGGCCTACGAGCTGCTCAAGGTGTGTGTCGAGTACGACGGCGAGGAGTTCCACGGCGAGGAGCGCAAGGAGCACGACCGTCGTCGGCGGATCTGGCTCAAGAAGCACGGATGGTGGGTGATCGTGGTGAAGAAGCACTCGTTCAAGGGCGCTGCGCGCGACGAGTGGCTTGCCGAGCTCCGTCGCGCATTGGCCGAACGCAGCTGACTCCAGCACGAGGGGCGGCTCAACGACGCACGAGGGGCGGCTCAACGTCGAAGCCGCCCCTCGTGTGCGTCAGTGCTTGCGGAGCTCCTCGCCGGCGACCTCGTGGCGACCGTCGTACTGGTGGCCGTCCGCCGGCTGGCCGTCCAGCTCGTGGTGCCCCAGGTAGTCCCCGGGCGGCATGTGCTGGTGCCCGTCCGGGTCGCTCTGGGCGAGCTCGTGCTCGGCGTGGTGCCGGGCGGCCTCGAGCTCGGTCTCGGTGGGGACCCGGATGTTGGAGCCGAACCACAGCTGGGAGAGCCTGGCGCGCAGCTTCATCATCCGGTACTTGCGGGAGGCGACGCCGTTGACGTCGGCCTCGGCCGGCGCCACGTAGACGTCGTCGTTCTCGCGGCTGGTGAGGACGTAGGCCTCCTCCGGGGGGATCGGCAGGTGCCGCTCGGCGTAGCTACCCTCGGCCGAGCGCATGATGACGCCGCTCTCGTAGCCGTGAAGGAGCCGAGCCTCGTCGGCCCGCTGGAGCGAGAGGCACCAGCGACGGGCGATCCAGAAGGCGATCGGCGGCAGCACGAAGACCGCGACCCGCATGAAGTACGTGATGAAGTTCAGGTTCAGGTCGAAGATCACCGCAAGGATGTCGTTGCCGCCGGCTGCCCAGAGCAGGCCGTAGAGGGTCATCATGCCGACGAGGAACGCCGTCCGGTTGGGGGCGTTGCGGGGCCGCTGGAGCAGGTGGTGCTCGCGCTTGTCCCCGGTGATCCATTGCTCGATGAACGGGTAGGCGAGGATCCCCACGAGGATCAGGATCGGGAACACCTGGCCCGGCAGCATGACGTTCCAGCTGATCGTCTTGCCCCAGATGTGGGTCTCCCAGCCGGGGAAGATCCGGAGCAACCCCTCGGCGACGCCCATGTACCAGTCGGGCTGGGAGCCAGCCGTGACCTCCGCAGGGTTGTAGGGGCCGTACTTCCACACCGGGTTGATCGAGAGCAGCCCGCCCATGAGGGCGGTGACGCCGAAGACGATGAAGAAGAAGCCGCCGGCCTTGGCCGCGTAGATCGGCAGCATCGGGTAGCCGACGACGTTCTCCTCGGTCCGGCCGGGGCCGGGCCACTGGGTGTGCTTCTGGTAGACGAGCAGCATCATGTGCGCACCGATGAGCCCCAGGATGAGCCCCGGGATCAGCAGCACGTGGGCGATGAAGAGCCTCGGGATGATGATGTCGCCGGGGAACTCACCACCGAACATGAAGAACGACATGTAGGTCCCGACGACCGGGGTCGCCTTGATCAGTCCGTCCGCGATGCGGAGGCCGGTGCCCGAGAGCAGGTCGTCGGGGAGCGAGTAGCCCGCGAACCCCTCGAGGATGCCGAGGAGAAGGAGCGTGCCGCCGATCAGCCAGTTGATCTCACGCGGCTTGCGGAAGGCGCCGGTGACGAAGACCCGGATCAGGTGGACGAACATCGCGGCGATGAAGAGCATCGCCGACCAGTGGTGCATCTGCCGCATGAGCAGGCCGCCACGGATGTCGAACGAGATGTTCAGCGTCGAGGCGTAGGCCTCCGACATGTGCAGACCGCGGTACGGCACGTAGGCGCCGTCGTAGACGACTTCGCCCATGCTCGGCTTGAACCACAGGGAGAGGAACACACCGGTGAGGAGCAGGACGACGAAGCTCCACAACGCGATCTCGCCGAGCATGAACGACCAGTGGTCGGGGAAGACCTTGCGCACCTGCTTCTTCGCGGCACCGGCGATGCCGGCGCGTTCATCGACCCAGTTCGCCACTGCGCCGAGCTTGGACGGCTTGGCGGGGGTCGCCGCCGTCTTGGCCTGTGTGCTCATGATCGATCAGCCTCGTTCCCAGAAGCTCGGACCCACCGGTTCGCGGAAGTCGCTGGTGGCGATGAGGTAGCCATCCTCGTCGACGGCCAGGGGGAGCTGGGGCAGTGCCCGAGCGGCCGGCCCGAAGACCACCTTGCCGTTGTCGGCGAGGTCGAAGGTGGACTGGTGGCAGGGGCACAGCAGGTGGTGGGTCTGCTGCTCCCACAGGGAGATCGGGCAGCCGACGTGGGTGCAGATCTTGGAGTAGGCGAGGATACCGCCGACTCCCCAGTTCTCGCGTCCCGCGGCCGGGGTGATCTCGTCGGGCTGCATGCGGACCACGATGATGGCCGCCTTGCCCTTCTCGATCAGCTCCTCGTGACCCTCGATGGCCTCCTCGCCGTAGGGCTCGCCGTTGTAGAAGATCTCCGGCTCGGCGTTGACCAGCTGCCCGATGCGGATGTCTTCGGGCCGGACCGGGATGCCGGACACGTCGTTGACGACGCGCATCCCCTCCTCCCACACGGTGTGGTAGAGCGCGCGGCCGGGCAGCGGGCCCAGGTCGCGCAGCAGGACGACCGCCGGAAGCGCGAGGAACCCCATCGCGCCAAGGAGCGAGTTGCGGATCATGGGCCGTCGGGCGATGCCGGTGTCGTCGACGCCGGTCTCGAACGCGGTGACCGCCTCCTCCCGGTCGGCGTTGCTGGAGCGGACCGGGTGACGCATCTCGATGATCTCGGTGTCGTTCATCAGCTTGCGCGACCACTGGATGGCGCCGATCCCGATGAAGAGGAGGGCGAGCCCGAGGGTGAGGCCGAGCGTCACGTTGGACGCCCCGTAGCCGAGGATCACGTCGGGGTTCTCGCCGATCTCGAAGACGAAGTAGGCGACGCAGAAGAGGACGGCCATCAAGGTGGAGAGCCCGAAGAACGTCGCGATCTGCCGCTCCGCGCGCTTCTCGGCATCCGGGTCGACGTCGGTGGGACGAGGGAGGTGGTCGGGCAGACCGACCTCGCCCTCCGGCACCGCAACGCCCACGGCGTCCGGGTTTCCGGCCGTCGAGGTGCTGCGTTCGAGGTCGTCGCTCACCCGTGGACTCCCTTCTTGGTGGACCGCGCGGTGTGCGAGGCGATCCAGATGGCGAAACCGACCAGGCTGCCGATGCCGATGACCCAGGCGAACATGCCCTCGCTCACGGGGCCGTAGGCGCCCATCGAGGCGCCGCCGTAGCTCGGGTTCTCCTCCAGCTTCTGCAGGAAGGCGATGATGTCGCGCTTCTGCTCGGGCAGCAGGACCTGGTCGGAGAAGACCGGCATCTGCTGGGGCCCGGTGATGAGCGCCTCGTAGATGTGCTTGGGGCTGACTCCCACCAGCGAGGGGGCGTACTTGCCGCCCGGGAGCGCGCCGCCGGTGCCGGCGAAGTTGTGACAGGCGGTGCAGTTGGTCCGGAAGAACTCGCCACCGCGGGCGATCGCCTCCTCGCGCTCGTCCTCGGGAATCGTGTCCGGGTCGTAGGCCTCCGGGTCGGGGATCGCCGGGCCGGGGCCGAGGGAGGCGACGAAGGCGGCGAGCTGGGCGGTCTCCTCCTCGGTGTAGGCGGTGGGCTTGTCCGGGGCCTGCGCGCCCGGCGCGGCCATCGGCATCCGGCCGGTGCCGACCTGGAAGTCCACCGCAGCGGCGCCGACGCCGACCAGGGAGGGTCCGTACCAGGTGCCGTCCCTGGTGAGGACGCCCTCGCCGTTCTTGCCATGGCACGAGGAGCAGCCGACGAGGAAGAGCTCACGACCCTTCGCGATGTCCTCGGTGCTGGCGGCCGAGTCCTCCGCGGTTGCGGGGGAGAGCGCGGTGTAGAAACCGCCCGTCATCAGGAGCGCGAAGAGCAGCACGACGGGGCCGGCGAAGCGGCTGCGCCGTTTGGCTGAGAGTCGAGCGGTCAGGGGTCGCACGTCAGGTTCCTCGATATCCGTCTACGGGGAGTTCGGCGGTCGATGGCGTTTCGGACTGGTCACTGCAACAGGTAGATCGTCGCGAACAGGCCGATCCACACCACGTCGACGAAGTGCCAGTAGTACGACACGACGATCGCGGTGACGGCCTGCTCGTGGGTGAACTTCCGGGCCATGTAGGTGCGACCCAGGACGTAGAGGAAAGCGATGAGACCACCGGTGACGTGGAGACCGTGGAACCCGGTGGTGAGGTAGAACCCCGACCCGTAGGCCGAGGAGGAGAGGGTGATCCCGTGGTGGACGAGCTCGGTGTACTCCACCACCTGGCCGCCGATGAAGATCGCCCCCATGACGTAGGTGAGGATGAACCACTCGCGCAGCCCCCACTTCGCGGGGTTGAGCGCGCTGCCGGTGCGCCCCACCTGTCCACGCTCGGCGGCGAAGACGCCGAGCTGGCAGGTGACCGAGGAGAGCACGAGGATGATCGTGTTGCCGGTGGCGAACGGCACGTTGAGCAGCGCGGTGTCCTGCGCCCAGAGCTGCGGCGACACCGCACGGATCGTGAAGTACGCGGCGAACAGCGCCGCGAAGAACATCAGCTCCGAGGAGAGCCACACGATCGTGCCCACGCTGACCATGCTGGGCCGGTCATGGTGCCCGTGCAGCCGGGACGCGGGGATGACAGCAGTAGAGGTCGCCACGATCGCCATTATGTCGGTATCCCCCCCACATGGCACCCCGACCCCCCGGCGGCTTCGGAGGAGTACGGCGCGCTGCCTACTGTTGAGGGGTGCTGCCAGGTGCTGACCTCGACTCCGTCAGAGGGCTTCCTCCGTTCGACCTGTCCGCGATTGTCACGGAATGGGGCATTGACCCGTTCCTGACCATCGCCACGGTCTGGGTTGCCGGCGCCTACCTGATCGGCGTGTGGGTGCTGCACTCCCGCGGGGACCGGTGGCCCGTGGGGCGGACGATCAGCTTCGTCGCGATCGGGATGGGCTCCTTCTACGTCGTCACGTCGTCGGGGCTGGCCGCCTACGACACGGTGCTGCTGAGCGTGCACATGGTCCAGCACATGGTGCTGTCGATGCTGGTCCCCCTGGCGCTGGCCCTCGGAGCGCCGGTCACCCTGGCGTTGCGGGTCCTTCCATCGCGCCCACGGACGTGGCTGGTGACGGGCCTGCACTCGCGGCTGGTGAAGGTCCTGTCGTTCCCGCCGCTGACCTTCGCGCTCTTCGTGCTGAGCCCGTGGGTGCTCTACTTCACCTCCTGGTACGACGCGTCGCTCCGGTCGACCTATGTCCACGAGATGATGCACGTCCACCTGGTGCTCGTCGGGTCGCTCTTCCTGTGGCCGCTCGTCGGGGTGGACCCGGTCCCCGGGCGGGTCGCCTACCCGTTCCGGATGCTGATGCTGGTGATGACCCTGCCCTTCCACGCGTTCCTCGGCGTCACGATCATGGGACAGGAGGAGCTGCTCGGCGGCGACTGGTACCCCGCCCTCCCGCTCCCATGGCTGCCCGACCCGGCCGAGGACCAGCGGCTCGCCGGCGGGATCCTCTGGGGGACCGGTGACATCGTCGGGGTCGCCTTCTTCCTCGTGCTCTTCGCGCAGTGGGTGCGCTCCTCGATGCGGGAGGCCGAGCGGGAGGACCGGCGGCTCGACCGGCTGGAACGGATGGAGCGCCGGTCCGAGTGATCGGCACGGGTACGATCGGCAGCGTGACCCAGGCCAGCCCACCCCAGCGCACGTTGAAGGTGCTCGTCTACAGCGACGACCAGAACACCCGCGACCAGGTGCGCCTGGCGCTCGGCCCGCGACCGCACCCCGACCTGCCGAGGCTGGAGTACGTCGAGGTGGCGACCGAGCCGGTGGTCATCCAGCAGCTCGACACCGGGACCATCGACCTCGCCATCCTCGACGGCGAAGCCGTGCCGGCCGGCGGTCTCGGGATCGCCCGGCAGGTCAAGGACGAGATCTACGACTCACCGCCGATCCTGGTCCTCACCGGCCGTCCTCAGGACGCGTGGCTGGCGACCTGGTCCCGCGCCGAGGCCGCCGTGCCGCACCCCCTGGACCCGATGCAGCTCGCCGACGTCGTCGTGAAGCTGCTCCGCGGGCGGGTCTCCGTGAGCTCCTGACGCATGCCCCTCCACTCCTGGCCCGAGGTCCTCACGACGTTGATCGGCCGAGCCGACCTCACCGCGGAGCAGGCGACCTGGGCGATGGGCGAGATCCTCTCGGGTGAGGCCACACCGGTGCAGATCGCCGGGTTCGCGGTGGCCCTCCGGGCCAAGGGCGAGACGATCGACGAGCTGAGCGGCCTGGTGGACGCCATGTACGCGCACGCCGTACCGCTCGAGCTGGAGGGGCGCTGGCTGGACGTCGTCGGCACCGGCGGCGACCGCTCGATGTCGGTCAACATCTCCACCATGGCCGCGGTCGTCGCGGCCGGCGCCGGCGCGCACGTCGTCAAGCACGGCAACCGTTCCGCCTCGTCCAAGTCGGGCGCCGCCGACGTGCTCGAGGCCCTCGGGGTCCGGCTCGACCTGTCGCCGGAGCAGGTCGACGAGCTCGGCCGCCGTACCGGCCTCACGTTCTGCTTCGCGCCCGCCTTCCACCCTGCGCTGCGCCATGCGGCGGTGGCGCGCAAGGAGCTCGGCGTGGGCACCACGTTCAACGTCCTGGGCCCGCTTGCCAACCCGGCCCGGCCGGCTGCGCAGGCGATCGGCTGCGCGGACGCCCGGATGGCGCCACTGATGGCCGGGGTCTACGCCCGCCGGGGCGTGGACGCCTGGGTCTTCCGTGGTGACGACGGCCTCGACGAGCTGACCACGACGACGGCCTCCCGGGTCTGGGCCGTGCAGGACGGTGAGGTGACGACCTTCAGCGTGGCGCCCGACGCCGTCGGGCTGTCCCGCGGGACCGCCGAGGGGCTGCGCGGCGGCGACGCCGCGCACAACGCCGACGTCGTACGCCGGTTCGTGGCCGGGGAACCGGGACCGGTCCGCGACGCGGTGCTCCTCAACGCCGGCGCCGCGCTGGCGGTGTACGACGCCGACGGCGGCGACCCGCTCGACCGGCTGAGGACCGGCATGTCTCGGGCGGCCGACGCCGTGGACAGCGGCGCGGCCCGGCTGGCGCTGGAGCGCTGGGTCGAGGCGAGCGGCTCGTTCGCCCAGGGTTGAGAGTCAGAGGTCGAGGGTGAAGGAGTCGCCCTCGCGCCGGAACTGCAGCCGGTCGTAGTACGGTGCGACCATCCCCGGCGGGGTGATCACCCGCTCGAAACCGGACTCCTTGAGGAGCCGGCTGCGCCGCCAGACGAACTCGCCGGGGGAGAAGTCGCGGTAGCGCCGGGTCACGTAGTCCAGCACGACCTGGGCGGTGCCGTTCCCCTCGTCGCGGACCAGGACGACGCCGACCGTCTCGTCACCGTGGAGCACGAGGTAGGAGCGGTGGCCGGGCTCGGCGCCGTCCCAGACGAAGTCGGGCTGGAACTTGAGGATGTCGCCACCGTGGATGCGCAGGACGTGGCGCAGGTAGTCGTCCGTGGGCGAGACCTCGAGCACCTCGAACGCCTTCTCGTCGTGCCGCTCGCGCAGCATCCGGACGAGGAACCAGACGTTGATCGCCGAGAGCACGACGTTCATCGCCACCATCGGCCAGATCTCCAGCAGCCCGTTGAAGAGCGTGAGGACGAGGCAGGCGAGCAGGTTGAGCGCCCGGAACCTCAGCACCCGGGCCTGCATGACCGAGAAGACGAGGAGTGCCGACCCGGCCCAGCCGAGGGCGTCCAACCAGCTCACGGGGTGAGGCTACTGCCGCCGCCGAAGGTCACCAGCCGTCACCGACGCACGGTCACCTTCCACGATGAGCCGACCAGCGGGTTGGCCGCTGTGTCGGTGATCCCCGGGGTCAGCCTGACGGTGTAGACCTTGCCGGGCTTGAGGTTCCTGACCGGGTCGATCGTCGCCGTCCGTCCGGTGGTGTTGAGCTTCACCTTCGCGGAAACAGGATTCGGCGACCCCTTCAGGTAGACGCGTGCCGTGGACGTGGTGACGTTCACGACCCGCTCGCTGAATCGCACGGTGAAGGTCGTCGCGCGCCCGACCTTGCCGGTGGGCTTCCGCACCGTGACCGTCGGTCGGGTGCTGTCCACCGTGAAGCCGCGCCACTCCGAGCTCTTGATGATCTTGCCGTTGGCGTCGAGGGTGGAGACCCGCCACTCCCATGACCCCTCGGGGAGCTGCTTCGTGGGTGCCCACGCCAGGCCAACCGTCGTCACGAGCTCCGCGTTCGAGGTGGAGCCGACCGCCCGCCGTTCGAAGCGGTACGACGCCGTGGCTTCCTCAGGCTGCTGCCAGGTGAACAGCGCCCCGTCCGCCGCGACGACGTCACCGCGCGAGGGCGCCAGCAGGGTAGGAGCCTTGCCCGCCACCCGGAACGAGGCCCTCGGGTCGCTGAGCTCGGTCCAGGCGCCATCGCGGCCGTCGGCGTCGTTCCGCCGGATCCGCCAGGTGTACGGCAGGTCTGAGGCAGGCAGCGGGCTCGTGGCAGTGAACGCGACCTGCTTGCTGGTGCCGGTGAAGACCCGGTTGCTGGTCTGGCCGACGGTGTCGCCGTTCTTGTAGACCTCGATGTCGTAGCTCGCGGCGAAGTCCAACGGCTCCCAGGTGAACGGCTCCGTCTGCGAGACGGTGGTGTTACCGGTCGGCGAGGTCAGCCGAGGCGTCGGTGACGACTTCACGAAGGTTCTGGTCTCGCTGTTCGTGAGCCGGTTGTTGGAGCCGTCGTACGCCGCGACCCTCCAGTAGAGCGTGCCCTCCGGGTAGGTCTCGGTGAACGCCGTGTACGTCGTCTGGTCGACCCGGGCGGTGTCGATGGTGGTCTGGAAGTTGGGGACCGTGGAGATCTCGACGACGTAGTGCATCGCGCTGATGCGCGCCTTGACGCCGGTCGCGTCGACATGGTCGAAACCGGTGTGGTCGTCGTGGGAGTTGGTCTCGAGGTAGTCGGTCCACGTGAACGTCACGTCGTTGTCGACCGTTGCTCCACGAGCAGGGCTGACCAGCTCGACGGGGTTCGACTTCTTGTTGAAAGCCCACCGGGCCTCGTCGAGCCGACCGCACACGCCCTCCGTGGTGCACGGCTGGACCTGCCAGTAGAAGGCGTCTCCGGCCTGGGAGTCGATGAGGGCGGTCGGGGACATCCACATGTTCGTGTCGACATACTTCGGATCGAAGAGAAGGTTCGTCATCGCGGCGTCGCGGGACACGTAGAGCCGGTAGCCGCCGGCGTTCGGCACCGGGTCCCAGCGCAGCGCCGGCGTCTGCCGGAGGTCCTCACAGCGGGCCGGCAGGAGTGCGGTGCAGGACGTGTCGTCCTGGGCGGTTGCCGCGCCGGTGAGCGCCGCTCGCGGGTGGACGGCGTCCGGAAGGGTGACGATGCGAAGGAGCCGGTCGGAGCTGCTCCTCCCCAGCTCGACGTCGTCGGCGTCGAAGGCCAGCACCGTCCACTCGAGGGTCTCCGGGTCCAGCCACCCCGTGCCCGTGTCCTCGCCGGCCGGGTACGCGAACTTGTCCGTGAGCACGTTGTATGCCTGCACGCTCTCCGCGGGTCGCACGCCGATCTTGTAGTAGGACGCTCCCGCGACCGGCTGCCAGGTCAGCGTGGGGAAGCGGCTGTGCTCAGCGTTGTTGCCGGGCGTGAGCTGTTCCGGCAGGGCGGCCGACGCCGGTGCCTGGGCAGCCACGGTGAACACGGACTGTGCCTCGTTGACGAGGGTCGCGCCCAGGCGACCGTCCTGTGACACCGTCTGCACCCACCAGCGGTAGGACTTGCCGACCGTCAGCGCCTTGCGCGGGGTGAACGACGTGCCGGTTGTCGTGACTCCGTTGACGCCGTTGCTCCCGCCGTCGATGGGGGTGATCCAGACGCGGTACTCGGCTGCCCCGTGGACGGGCTCCCACGACAGCGTGGGGACCTGCACGGTGGCACCGTCGGCCGGGGTGGCCGCGTCGAGGTCGACGCCCTCGGGAAGGTACGAGAAGCGCTGCACCTCTGCGGGCACCGGCTCCGACTCCTCGGTGCGGCTGCTGAGGCTCGAGCTGTTGTGCCGGTCCAGCGCGATCACTCGCCAGTAGTAGGTGCCGGCCGCGCCCGGTGTGCAGTCATCGGTGCCGTTCGGCACGAACGTGGTGTGCACCGTGTAGCAGCGGTCGAGGGGGCTGGCGAAGTCCGTGGACGTGCTCAGCTGGAGCTCGTAGCCGGCCGCCTTGTCCACCGGCGTCCACTGGTAGTAGAAGGGGTCGCCGACGACCGCGTTCCCGACCGGGTGCTCCAGCCGGGGCTGGTCGGGCCAGTGCCGCTTGAACTCCCACGTCTCGGTCTGCGCCCAGTCGAGCTTGTTGCCCTGGGCGTCCAGCGGACGCACCCTCCAGAAGTACTGGTCGTTCTCGAGCGTCCGGGCAGGCGACCAGCGGGTGCCGCGGATCGACTTGATCTCCTCGGTGGTCTCGGCCGGGAAGTTCTCGTCCGTGCTCACCTGGAGGTCGTACGACGCGGCTCCCTCCACCGGGAACCAGTCGAGGACGACGTCCTCGATCTCGGTGTCGGGGCTGTCCGCCGGGCTGTCCAACGCGGGCGGCTCCAGCCCTCCGATCTCGTAGGTGCGGGGTTCCGACGGAAGGGTCTCGATGCCCTTGGCCAGCGTCGCCCGGACCCGCCAGTAGTAGTCGGTGGCCACCTGCGGATTCGGAACGACGTACGCCGTGTTCTTGGTGGTGTACTTCGTCGCACCGATGAAGTCGGTGTCCTGGTCGATCTCGATCGTGTAGCTCGTCGCCCCGTTGACCGGGTACCACGAGAGAAGTGCGGGCTCCTCGGGCTGGTCGAGCGTCTCGTCGTCGTACGGCCGGTTCAGCACTGGTCCTGCCAGCTCAGCACGCTCGAACGACGTGGTGCTCCACTCTCCGGTGCCCGAGGCGCCGACCGCCTGCACCCGCCACCAGACCTCACCGAACGGCAGCTGCACCGTGGGGGTTGCCTTGTTGTTCGTGGTGGTCACGTTGTAGGGCAGCGTGGTGAACTCCGGTGAGTCGGAGAGCTGCACCCGGTAGCTCGTCGCGCCCGCGACTCGATCCCACGCCAGGGTCAGGCTGCTGGAGCTGACCGGCCCGGACGGCGTCAGCCCCCGGGGCGACGCTGGTGCGGCAGACGCGGCGGGGGACAGCAGGGCGAGGAGCACGGTGATCGCCAGCACGGCCGGGAGCCGGAGCAGGGGTCGCGAGAGCATGAGGACGGACAAGAGTTCCCCCGGAGCAAATACGGACATTACGCCCAGGGTATTTCGCCGCTCATGTCCCGTGCAGCAAAACGTCCGAAACGAATGTCAGTCCAGACCGAGGGAGAACGCCGCCTCGAGATCGTGCGTGGAGTAGCTGCGGAACGCGATGTGGGTCTCCGTCTCGAGGACGCCCGGCACCTTGTTGACCTGGTCGGCGACGACCGCGGCGACGTCCTCGTGCTGCCTGACCCTCACCATGGCGATCAGGTCGATCTGCCCCGTGACCGAGTAGACCTCGCTCACCCCCTCCAGGCCGGCAATCGCCTCGGCGACCTCGGGGATCCGGGCGACCTCGGCCTTGAGAAAGACGATGGCGGTGATCATGGCGCCCAACCTATCGGCTCACGCATCGAACGCGACGAGCTCGCGCCGGGACGCCTCGACCGCGTCATGGAGGGCGAGGTGCCGCGTCGCCCCCTCGACCGGACAGCTCCACTCGCCCTCGACGTGCACGAGCCGGACGCCGTCGGACTCCAGCCAGCGGAGCACCACCTCGGTCTCCTCCGCGGTCGCGGCGGGCAGCGGCCCGGGACCGGGTACGACGGTCTCCGCGCTCGCCTGGAGCGCGAGCACCCAGAGGGAGGCGTCTGCTCCGGGCGGGATGACCCCGGCCGCCGCCAGCCGGCCGTGCCGGACGACGTGGACCGCCCATCGGCCGTCCTCCTTGCGGGCTGCCACGACCTCGGGGCACCGGGTGAGAGCGGTCAGCCGCTGGGTGCGTGCCGCGCCCCGGAGGAACGCCGAGAGCCGGTCCCGGAACCGGCCGGCCTCCTCGAACCGCTCGTCCCTGGCCAGGGCGTCCATCCGCGACTGGAGGGCGACGGTCACGGCGGTCGGTGCGGAGTGGAGGTTGTCGCGCAACCCGTCGACCACCTCGGCGTAGTCGGCCCGTGCGGTCGACTGGTCGCAGGGGGAGAGGCACCGGCCCATCTCGGCCAGCACGCAGGCCGCCATGCGGGGGTAGAGGGGGAGCCGGCCGCTGCACTGACGGATCGGGAACGCCTCGTGCAGCGCCGCGACCGCCCGCTCGGCGACCGTCCGGGACGAGAACGGTCCGAGGTAGTCCGCGTCGTCGTCGACGACCCGGCGCACCAGCGAGAGCCGCGGCCACGGCTCGCGGGTCAGCTTCACCCAGTGCACCCGCTCGGGGAAGCGGGAGCGCCGGTTGAACTTCGGCTTGTGCTCGGCGATCAGCCGGAGCTCCCGGACCTGCGCCTCCAGCGGGGTGGCACACTCGATCCCCTCGACCCGGACCGCGAGGTTGACCATCTGCCCCATGCGGGTGCGGGTCTCGGAAGCGGTGAAGTAGCTGCGGACCCGCGTGCGCAGGTCCTTGGAGGTCCCCACGTAGAGGACCCGCGACGCGTCGTCGTGGAACAGGTAGACGCCCGGAGCGTGCGGCAGGTGCTCGGCGAGGTGCCGCTTGCGCCGCTGTGCGGACGTGACCCGCGAGCTGAACGTCTGGAGCTCCTCCAGCGTCTGCACCCCGAGGTTGCCGAGCCGGCCGACCAGCCCGTGCAGCACGTCGACGGTGGCGCGCGCGTCGGAGAGCGCACGGTGGTTGGGCACCGTCGTCGACGCGAACAGGCGAGCCAGGGAGCCGAGCTTGTGGTTCGGCGTCTCGTCACGGTGGACCACGCGCCGGGCGAGCACCGCGGTGTCGAGCACCTCGAAGCCCGGCCACGGGCGCCCCTGCGCGGCCGCGAAGTGCTTGAGGAACCCGACGTCGAAGGGCGCGTTGTGGGCGACGAGGACGCAGCCGGTCGCGAACTCGAGGAACGCGGGAAGGGCCTGGTCGATCGTCGGGGCGGTCGCGACCATCGAGTTGGTGATGCCGGTGAGCACCGCGATGAACGGAGGGATCGCCTGGACCGGGTTGACGAGGGTCTGGAACTCCCCGAGCACCTCGCCGCCGCGGACCTTCACCGCGCCGATCTCGGTGATCATCGACCCGCCCGCCGCCGAGCCACCGGTCGTCTCGAGGTCCACGACGCAGAAGGTCAGGTCGCGGAGCGGGCGGCCGAGCTCGTCGAAGGTGCGTTGGGACTCCCACTGGTGACCTGCGGTGCGACCTGGTGCACCGGCCGTCGTACTCATGTTCGAGACGCTAGGTGCGGCCACCGACAAAGCCGGTTCGCCACGCGGAATAGGCTGGCCGGGAGCCTCCGGACCGAGGGGCAGGACGAAGGAGGACCACGTGGCTGTCACCCTTCCGGACGCGAATTCCCGCTGGCGGTGCGGTGGATGCGGCAACCTGACCCGCTTCGACGTCACGCGCAGCCGACGGACCACCGAGTTCTGGCACTTCGACCTCGCCGGCGACCACGTGGTGGAGGAGCCACGCGTGGAGCAGGAGGCCCTCGTGCGGGTGTCGTGCCGCTGGTGCGGCCGGGACGACGCCGTCGAGGTCGTCTCCCGCGCGGAAGCGGACACAGCGACCTCGTGACCGATCCGGTCGCGCCGACCGAGGTGGAGACGGAGAAGGAGCCGCCGGTTCCTCCGCTCCCCGAGGCGGTGCGCGCCCGGGTCCTCGCGCTCGCGGCGGACGCCGTGGGTCGCCTGGCGCCCGAGCACCTCCCGCCGGCCCTGAAGAAGGTGGCGAGCTTCGCCCCCACGCGGCGCGCCAAGCTGGCCGGCCGCCAGATCGCGACCGTGCTGGAGACCGACGACACCTTCCGCGAGCACCTCGGCGTGCAGGTGCGAGCCCTGGTCGGCGAGCTCGGCCAGGCGCTCATGGAGGGCACCGCCCCGCCGGCCGCGGACCCGGTGGATGCGGCCGCCGCGGCGTACCTCCTGCGCTCGCCGGGGTGGCGTGCGGTGGTCGTCACCGCCGGCGAGACGGCCGAGGCCGAACGCCGAGCTGCGGGGGCGAAGGAGAGCGACGCGCAGGTGGACCGCTGGCAGCGGCGGGTCGCGGAGCTCCAGGACGAGGCACAGCGGCAGCGGGACCGGTCGAAGGAACAGCTGGACCGGCTCAAGGCGGAGAACGCGGAGCTGCGCCGCAAGCTCGGCGACACGCGGACCCGGCTCCGCGACGCCGAGGCCACGGCCGACGAGGAGCGCGGCCGGCGCGAGCAGGAGATCGTCGACGCCGCGCTCGTGCTGTCCGCGAGCGAGTCCGAGGTACGTCGCCTCCGGGCCCGGGTGAGCGAGCTCGAGGGCGATCTCGGCGCGGCGCGGCGCATCGAGCGGGCCAGCAAGGTCGAGGAGTCCGTCCGGGCGAAGCTGCTGGTCGACACCGTCGTCGAGGCGGCGCAGGGGCTGCGACGCGAGCTCGGCCTCCCTGCGGTCGAGCGGCTGCCCGCCGACACCGTTGCCGCCGACGTCGCGGAAGAGGGCGCACGCACGTCGAGCGGCCGCCGTTCGCTGCCGGTCGACGACCCGGCGCTTCTGGAGGAGCTGCTCCGGCTGCCCAGGGCACATCTCGTCGTCGACGGCTACAACGTCACCAAGACCACCTGGCCCGAGCTACCGCTCGAGCGGCAGCGGGACCGCCTCATCACCGGGGTGGCCGCGCTGCTGGCCCGCACCGGCGCGGAGATGACGATCGTCTTCGACGCAGCCGAGACGCGGAACCGCCCGTTGGTGGCACCGCCCCGCGGGGTCCGCGTGCGGTTCAGCCCCTACGGCGTCATCGCAGACGACGTGATCCGCGACATCGTCGCGGCCGAGCCCCCGGGACGCCAGGTCGTCGTGGCCTCCAGCGACCAGGCCGTCGCCCGGGACGTCGTATCGGCTGGCTTCCGGGTCGTCGCGTCAGCGGCTCTGGCCGCGCTGCTCAGGCGCTGACCCGGGACTGAACAGCTCCTCCTCGGCGTACCCGTTGCCCGCGACGAGGTCGTACTGCGCGAGACGGTAGTCCGCGAGGAGCTTCTGGGCTCGGACGCCCAACTCGTCCACACCGGAGACGGTGCCGCCGGCGCTGTGGTACTCGCCTTGGGCCATCGCCGGGACCTCGGCGTGCACCTGCAGGAGCAACGCGTAGAACGGCGGGAGCGGGACCCCGAGCCGGTCGAGCAGCAGCGGCAGGAAGAACTCCGGGCTGGTGACCGGCAGCTCCTCTGCCGGGAGGTCGGCGACGTTGCTCCAGAGGAGGAACGGCGTTCGTCGCAGCAGCTCCTCGTGGTCGGCGAAGGCCGACGTCTCCGGCCAGAACGCCGGCGTGTGGTCGCCGTACACGACGACGGCGGTCGGCTCGTCGGACCGCTCCAGGCTGCGGACGAAGTCGCGCAGCGCCGCGTCACTGAGGCTCAACCCCCGGGCGTAGCCGCCGAGCTGCTCCGCGGCGTCACCCGAGACGCCGGTGACGCCGACCGGGTCGTCGTACTTGCGGGAGTTGGGGTAGTGGTTCTGCATCGTGACGAGGTTGACGAACAGCGGCTCGTCGCTCTTCTCCAGCCGCGCCCGGACCTCCTCGAAGGCGGACGCGTCGGAGATGAAGTCGTTGCGGTCGACCCTGTCGTGGAACCGCATGGTCTTCTCGTGGACGAACTCGTCGAAGCCGAGCGCGGGGTAGACCCGGTCCCGCTTGTACATCAGGGGGCTGTAGGGATGGACGGCGATGGAGTGCTTCCCGAGCGCCTCGAAGTAGCGGACCGCGGAGGGGAACGCCTTCGTCCCTGCGACGAGCATCGGGTACGGCGAGTTGAGCTGGGGCTGGAACTGGGCGAGCGAGAGACCCGTCATGGCCTCGAACTCCATGTTGGCCGTGCCGCCGCCGACCTGTTGGGTGAGCATCGAACCGGAAGTGGTCGAGGCCATCAGCCGGCGCGTGAACGGGATCGGGTCCTCGTCGAGCGTCACCCCGGGGACGATGGTCGGGTCGCTGAACGCCTCGCTGAGCACGACGACGACGTTGAGCTCCTCGAGCAGCCGGGCGTCGCGGCCGCGGTTCGTCCGGTCGGCGACCCGGCCGTAGCGCTCGGCCAGCCCGGTCATCGTCTCGCGGCTGTAGCCGGCCGGCTCCTGCATCGCCGGCACGTCGAGGTTGTAGAGCAGCCCGGCCACGACGCCGTGGCGCAGGTAGTTGACCCGCTGCGACCAGAACGCCCACTGGGCGCCGGCGTCGACGTAGCTCTGCTTGACGACGTTGCCGGGGGCGTTGAACGTGGCGAGGTACGCCGTTCCGAGCCCGACCGCGAGTAGCACCGCGACGCGTCCGACCACCCAGACCCGCCACGCGCGCGGCTCCATCCGCCTCCGGATCGGTGGCAGGTGCGGAGCGACGACGCGTCCGGTGAGCAGCAGGGTCCCGGTCCCGAGGAGGGCCACGACGCCGACAGCGAGCAGAGGGCCGAGCCCGACCATGTCGCGCAGGAAGCCGGCCTGCCCGGCGAACGCCAGGTCCGAGGGGTAGACCGGCTCTGCTCGCAGCCGGAGCTTCTCGTAGTTCGCGTAGGCCAGCGCCAGCGTGACTCCGAGGAGCAGCGCCGCACCGAGGAAGATCCGGCCGGTGAGGGCGACGAGGCCGAGCAGGAGCAGCCACAGGACGGCGGAGGAGAGCACGAAGATCCCGAGGGTCTCGTCGAGCTCGTAGGAGACGATCCGCGACCACGACCCGCCGGCCTGGACGAGGTCGAGCGTGGCGTTGCAGATCATGGCCCAGACGACGGTGAACAGCAGCGCCGCGCTCACGGCGGCAGTCCGCCGGCGCGGGGTGACATGTGCGGGCAAGGGGCACCTTCGCGACAAGTGGGATCAGTGGTTCCAGGGTAAGGAGCGGAGCCCCGTTCCGTGGCCAGTTGCCGAAACTGTCGGAGCCCCCTGCCAGCCTCCTGACCACTGGAACGACCGACTTCCCCGGAGGTGCCCATGAGCGTGCGGATCGACTGCGACAGCTGCCTGGTGCGAGGGCTGGCCTGCCATGACTGCGTGGTGACGGTCCTGCTCGGACCACCACCCGAGCTGGGCTTCGACGCCGAGGAGCAACGGGCGCTCGACGTGCTCGCGGAGTCGGGGCTGGTGCCGCGGCTGCGGATGGTCACCCCCGTCGACGGGCCGGACGTGGTCTCCTCGGCGTGACCGGCGCCACACGGCCGTTGGTGGACGCCGGTTTGGCGCTCAGGAAGGCTCCCTCTACCCTGGGAGATCGGTGCCTGTCGCAGTCGGCCATACCGGGTCGGCGGGGGTGCCGCGTCGAGTCCGCCGACTCGGCTCCTCGGGAGCCGGCGGTGGAGCCGGGGAACCACTTCTTGGGGTGAATCGCCGCCGACGGCCCACGGGTCGCAGGAGGCGTAGGGAAACTTTGGCGCCCGAACCCGTCAGCTAACCCGGTAGGCGCAGGACAAAGGAGCACGACCGCTCGTGACCGACGGCCGTAGGCGCATTTCCGGCGCCCTCATCACCCTGTGCATCGCCGCCCTCGGCGGCTCGATGCTCACCTCTGCACCCAGCTCGGCGGAGCCGACCATCGGCGACGTCCGTGAGCGGGTCGACCACCTCTACCACGAGGCCGAGATGGCCTCCGAGCGCTACAACGACGCTCGGCTCCGGCTCGTCGAGGCGAAGAAACGGCTCGGCACCCTCGAGGCCGACCTCGAGCGTCAGGAGGAGCGGGTCGACACCGTCCGGGACCAGGTGGCCTCGAGCGTCGTCGCGCAGTACCAGGGCCAGGCGCTCTCCACCGCCTCCGAGGTCGTCCTCTCCGACGACCCCGAGGCGTTCCTCAGCCATCTCGCCACGATCGACGAGTACAACACCCGGCAGGGCCACGTCGTCGCCGAGCTGTCGGTGGCGGTGGACCGGCTCGAGATGCGGGAGACGCTCGCCGAGCGCGAGGTCGACAAGATCGCCGAGACCCGCGCCGCCCTCGCCGAGGAGAAGGCGCTCGTCGACCGCCGCGCGGCGGAGGCCAAGGAGCTCCTCAGCCGCCTCGAGGAGGAGCGCGAGCAGCGGCTCAGCCGCAGCCAGAGCCGGGTGTCGGCCTCTGCTGTCCAGACCACCCAGACCACCCAAGCCGCGCCGGCCTCCGGTCGGGCGGGTGCCGCCGTGCAGTACGCGCTCGCCCAGGTCGGCGACGCCTACGTCTACGGGGCCGCCGGTCCGAGCGCCTTCGACTGCTCCGGGCTCACGATGATGGCGTGGGCGGCCGCCGGAGTGGCGCTGCCGCACTCGTCGTCGGCCCAGATGGGCTCCGGCGCACCGGTGTCGACCTCGGCGCTCCAGCCGGGCGACCTGGTCTTCTACTACAGCCCGGTGAGCCACGTGGGCATCTACATCGGCAACGGTCAGGTCGCCCACGCGGCCAACCCCTCCACGGGAGTGCGTGTCGACCCGGTGGGCTCGATGCCGATCTCCGGGGCGGTCCGCCCTGGCTGACCCGGCCCCGCCGGCATCCGTCGGCTCCGACGAGACCCCCTCCTCACCCCGAGGCAGGGGGTTTCTCGCCGTCGCGCTCGTCGCGGTGGTGGCGCTCGTCGGGCTGGGGCTGCTGCTTGTCGACGGCTCCGAGCGGGCCGAGCTGTCGCCGGACCGCTCTCCCGCGGCATCGGCCGACGAGGAGGAAGCGGCGACCGCCTTCCTTCCCGACCTGCGCGCCGACCTCCTGGCCGGAGACCCACAGCAGCTCCACGAGGTCGCCGCGAGCCAGGCCGCCCGTCGAGAGCTGGGCGCACTGTCGGCGAACCTCGACCGGCTCCGCGTGGCAGACCTCGGCCTTCGCTACGTCGACACGTCCGACACGGCCCTGAGCGCGACGCAGCGGGAGCGCTTCGGGGCGGACGCCTGGGTCGCTGACGTGCAGCTCATCTGGCGGTTCGGCGACGTCGACCGGGCGCCGTCCACGCTCGAGGTCCCCTTGGTGCTGACCTGGGACGGTTCGGAACCGGCCTTCGTCACCGCCCGGGTCGCCGACGGCCGACGGGCCCCGCTCTGGTGGCAGGCCCGGGTCGCGGTGCGGCGTACCCCCACCACCCTCGTCGTCGCGGCCGAGCGGGAGCGGCTCGCGGTCCTCAGCCGGCAGGCGGTCACGGCGGTGGACACGGTCCGCGGGACGCTGCGGTCGTGGCAGGGGCCTCTCGTCGTGGAGGCGGCTCGCACGTCGGAGCAGTTCCAGCGCGCCTCCGGGCTGCCCGCCTCGTCGGCGCGGGCGATCGCCGCGGTGACGACGACCACCGACGGCTCCGGGCTCCGGCACAGCGCCTCGCACATCTACCTCAACCCGCCGGTCTTCGATCCGCTCGGTCCGCAGGGCCAGCAGATCGTCGTGAGCCACGAGGCCACCCACGTCGCGCTCGACGCGGCCACGACGTCGGTGCCGATGTGGCTCTCGGAGGGGTTCGCCGACTACGTCGCGCTGGTCGGCTCGAAGGTGCCGGTCCCGGTCCTGGCGTCCCAGATCCGGAGGCTGGTCCGCGACGACGGAGCTCCCGCGAACCTCCCCGGCCGGGAGGAGCTCGACGGCGGCAACGAGGACGTCGGAGCGTGGTACGAAGCCGCCTGGCTCGCCGCCGCCCTGATCGCCGAGGAGTACGGCGAGGACGCGCTGCTCGAGCTCTACCGGGTCACGGACGAGGACGGGAACACCGACCGGGCGTTCCGGAAGGTGCTCGGCTCGACCGAGGCGGAGTTCGTCGACGCCTGGCGTGCGGAGCTCACCAGGCTCGCCGGATGAGCACGACCTCGCTCGACCGCAGGGCCGCCTGGGCGGTCGTCGCCGGGTCGGCGCTCACCCTCGCCGTGCTCGGCGGCGTCCTGGTGCCCTGGGACTGGGTCCCGGGGGGCACGCTCCACCCGCCGGCTGCTCGAGAGGTCTTCACACCGGAGCAGCTGGCCCGGTCCGAGTCCTACGCCGCGAGCGTCCGTCCCCTCTCCTGGGCGTCGCTCGCGGTGTCGACCGGGTTGGCGCTGGTCCTGGGGCTGACCCGGGCCGGAGCCGCGCTGGTGGCCCGGCTGCCGCGCCGTTGGTGGGTGGCGGTCCCCACGGCCGTCCTGCTGCTGCTCGCCCTCGGCCGGGTCGCGACCCTGCCGTTCGGGCTGCTGGTCCGCCAGCGGCGCCTCGAGGCGGGGCTCACCGAGCAGGGGCTGGCCGGCTGGCTGGCCGACCGAGGGCTGGGCCTGCTGGTGTCGTGGGTCGTCATGACCCTGCTCCTGCTCCTCGTCGTCGGGGCCGCCCGCCGGTCGCCCCGCCGGTGGTTCGTCTGGGCGGGGAGCGGGGTCGCCGTGGCCACGTTCGCCGGTTCCCTGCTCTACCCGGTCGTGGTCGAGCCGCTCTTCAACGACTTCACCCCGATGGCGCAGGGCGAGCTGCGCAGCTCGTTGCTGGCGCTGGCCGACGAGGAGGGGGTCGAGGTCGAGGACGTCCTCGTCGCCGACGCGTCCCGTCGGACCACGACGCTCAACGCCTACGTCTCCGGACTCGGCGGGACCCGCCGCATCGTGGTCTACGACACGCTTCTCGCGGCCGCGACGCCAGGGGAGGTGCGCTCGGTGGTCGCCCACGAGATCGCACACGCGCGCCACCAGGACGTCCTCCTCGGGACCACGCTCGCCGCGGTCGGTGCGGTGCTCGGCACCTCCGTCCTCGCGCTCCTGCTGAGCAGCGCCCGACTCCGCCGGCGCGCGGGCGTCGCCGGTGCCGCGGACCCCCGGGTGGTGCCGCTCGTGCTGGCCCTCGTCGCGGTCGGGACCCTGGCGTCGGCACCGGTGCAGAACGCCGTGAGCCGGGCGGTGGAGGCGCGGGCCGACCGGGCCGCGCTGGCAGCCACCGACGACGGCGCCTCGTTCGCGGCGCTCCAGAAGCGGCTGGCGCTCCGGTCGCTCGCCGATCCCACCCCGCCCCGGTGGAGCCAGCTCTGGTTCGGCAGCCACCCGACCGTGCTGGAGCGGCTCGGGCTGCTCGCCTCCGTGGAAGCCGCGCAGGAGGAGCGCTCGCGGTGAGCCGCACCCTTGTGGTCACCAACGACTTCCCGCCGCGGCGCGGCGGCATCGAGACCTTCGTCCGCCAGCTCTGCGACGAGCTGCCGCCCGAGCAGGTCGTGGTGCACACCGCCCGGATGCCGGGCCAGGCGGAGTACGACGCGGCGCTGCCGTTCCCCGTGGTCCGCGACCCCTCCTCGGTGCTGCTCCCGACGCCGGGGGTCGGCCGTCGGGTCGCCGCCACGCTGCGCCGGCACGGGTGTGACCGGGTGGTCTTCGGCGCGAGCGCTCCGCTCGGCCTCCTGGCGTCCCGGCTGCGGGCGGCCGGTGCCACCTCCCTGGTCGCGCTCACCCACGGCCACGAGGTGTGGTGGGCCCGGACCCCGGTGGCGAGGCAGCTGCTGCGCAGGATCGGCGACTCGGTCGACGAGCTGACCTACGTCAGTGAGTACTGCCGCGTCCGGATCGCGCCCGCGCTGTCGGCCGAGGCGGCCGCCCGCATGCGGCTGCTCACCCCGACCGTGGACCGCGCGCGGTTCCGTCCTGGCTGCGGCGGGGCGGAGGTACGCCGGCGGCTCGGCATCGCCGCCGACGCTCTGGTCGTGGTCTGCGTGGCCCGGCTGGTCCGCCGCAAGGGGCAGGACACCCTGGTCCGCATCTGGCCGGAGCTTCTGGAGTCGTTCCCGGACGCCGTGCTGCTGCTCGTCGGCGACGGCCCGGACCGGCGCCGGCTCGACCGGATGGTGGCCCGGCGGGGGGTCGGCGCCTCGGTGCTCCGGGTCGGCTCCGTGCCGTGGGAGGAGGTGCCGGCGTACCTCGACGCGGGCGACGTCTTCGCCATGCCGGTCCGCACCCGCCGGCTGGGGCTCGAGGTGGAGGCCTTCGGCATCGTCTACCTCGAGGCCGCCGCCTGCGGGCTCCGCGTCGTCGGAGGCGGCTCGGGGGGAGCCGGTGAGGCTGTGGCTCTTGCCGGCGCGGAGCTCCGCCGAAAAGCCGATCGGGCCCCCCAGCAAGCTGAGGGGCCCGAACCGGTTTCCGGCTAGCTGCGGGGGCAGCTGCTGCCGGTCTGTGCCTGCAGCTCGATCACGTCACACGACTGACCGAACATGTTGGTCACCACCCCGCCGAGGGCGAAGACGACGACCACGATGAGCGCCGCCACGGCCGTGGCGAGGAGCCCGTACTCGACGGCGCTCGCGCCGCGCTCGTCACGGTGGTGCCACCGCTGGGCGAGGAGTGAAGTGACCATGCGACCGTCTTCCTGGATGAGGCTGTGAAGAGAAGCGGTGAGGCAGCCGGCCCGAGCCGGCTGCCGCGGCGTCAGGACGTCGCGTCGCAGCTGTTGGAGATGGTCGTGCCGCCGCCGCTGGCGATCTTGGAGCAGGTGTCCTTGAACACGTTGTTCACGAGGCCGCCGAGGGCGAACACGATGACGACGATGAGCGCCGCGATGGCGGCGACGAGCAGGCCGTACTCGACGGCGGACGCGCCCTTCTCGTCCTTGCGGTTGACGAGGCGCTGGATGAGCTGAAGCATTTCGGATCTCCCATGAGTGAGTGCAGTGGGTTTGAGGACCAAAACCCGATATGCCCAGATTCCATCACGGGGGGAGTGGCCCTACCCGGCGAATGCAAAATCTTGGCGGGACCTTTGTCCGTCCGTCGGGGCCCCTAGTCCCAACGGGCTACGTGGTCGCTGCCGGAACGACCGATCGCCCGAGCCGGATCAGTGCTGGTCGTCGCCGCCGAGGAGCCCGGAGCGCATCGCCAGCATGATCGCCTGGGCCCGGTTCGCGGCTCCGAGCTTGTCGTAGATCTTGGAGATGTGGGTCTTCGCTGTCGACTCCGAGACGAACAGCTGACGGGCGATCGCAGCCACGCCCAGCCCCTCCGCAAGGAGCCGCAGCACCTCGGACTCGCGGCTGGAGAGCTGCGGCCCGCTCGGCGCCAGCTTGCGCTGCATCGCGCCGGCCAGGTCGGCGGCCGCGAACGAGCGCGGCGAGACGCTGGCGTGCCGGGCGGCGGCGATGACGTCGTCGGAGGGGGAGTCCTTGGCCACGAACGCCGAGGCGCCGGCCTCCAGCGCGCCGAAGAGCTGCTCGTCGCCGGCGTACATCGTCAGCACCACGATCCCCAGCTCGGGACGTTCCTGACGCAGGTGGCGGACCAGGTCGAGCCCGGTGCCGTCGGGAAGCCGCACGTCGCTCACCACGACGTCGGGACGGAGCTGCTCGGCGAGCCGCATGCCTTGGCCGACGCTGCCCGCCTCGCCGACGACCGTGAAGTCGGTGGTGCGCTCGAACGCACGGGCGAGCCCCTGGCGGATCAGCTCGTGGTCATCGACCAGCAGGACCGAGAGCACCTGCGGTGCGGCCATCGAACGTCCTCACTTCCGTCTCACAAGCTTGACGACTCGTCGCCGACTGTAACGGCGACTCTAGTCCCCCTGACATCGTCGAAGTCGTCCCTCGTGCCGATCTCCAGCGTGGCGCCGATGCGGTCGGCCCGCTCGCGCATGATCTTCAACCCGTAGGAGTCCTCACGAGGGTCCCCCAGCCCGGTCCCGTCGTCCACGACGGTGATCCGGGCGAACGGAGGTCGGATCCGGCAGTCCACCCAGAGGTTCTCCGCGTGCGAGTGCTTGCGCGCGTTCGTGACCGCCTCCTGCGCGATCCGCAGCAGCTCGGTCTCGATCTCGCCGCGGAGCCGGGTCGGGGCCTCGTCGAGCGTCAGGTGCACCGTGAGCCCCGAGCGGGCTCCGACGGCCCGCACGTAGTCGGAGAGCGCGGAGCCGATCCCCGCTGCGGGAGAGATCTCGCTGCGCAGGTCGAAGATCGAGAGCCGGAGCTCGCTGACCACCCGGCTGATCTCCGAGCGCAGGGAGAGCAGCTTGGTGCGCTGCGAGTCGGTGACCGCATCCGCGGTGAGGTCGTCGATGAAGTAGCCGAGGGCGGAGATCTCCTGGGCGACGCCGTCGTGGATCTCGCGGGCGAGCCGCTGGCGCTCCTCCATCGTCGCGAGCGAGCGGACCTCGTCGAACACCAGGGCGGTGTCGAGCCGCAGCGCCTGCTCGTCGAGGTCGTACATCAGGTCGCTGAGCGCCTTCGGCTCCGGCGCGGACGGCGCCTCCGAGATCACCACGCCGATCATCCGCGACCCCGAGCGCAGCGGCAGCGCAAGGCGGTGCCGGGTGCCGGCGAGCCCGCTCGCCTGGTGCTCGTGCGCCGGCTCCATCTCGGCCCAGCAGCTGTCGACGAGGTGCCCTTCGGGCAGGAGCGACTGCTTGGCGTTGAACCCGCGGTACCCCAGCGGGGCGAGCACCCCACCCTCGGTGCGGACGAACACCGCGGACTGGGTGTCCTCGAGCGCCTCGTGCACCGAGACGAGGATCTGCGACGCCATCGAGACCGGGTCCAGGCCGGACGAGAGCCGGCGCGCCACGGTGCGCAGCTGCGACAGCAGCCGCCGCGCGGACTCGTACGACGCCTCGTCGGCCTGGGCGGGGGTGCCCCGCAGCTGCGTCACCCACTGGGCGGTGAAGCCGGCGCCGAGGCTGGCCACGACCCAGGGAGCGGCGTCTTGGATCCCGTCCTGCAGACTTGCCGTGGACCCGCCGAGCGCGAGGACGACCACCAGGCCGAACACCTCGAACCCGGAGACGATGACCACGGCGCTCAGCGTGCCTCCCACGCCTGTCAGGAGCGTCGGAACCATGAGGTAGGGGAGCAGCACGTCGGCCTGGGGAAGGACACCGCCGATGGCGAGGCCGGCGAGGATCCCTTCGGTGGCGAGGACCCAGCGAGGAGCCAGGAACGAGAACTTCCCGGCCGCCAGCGCCAGGACGGCGATGGCGACCAGGAAGACGGCTCCCTGGATGACCCGGGTTGCCTCGAAGAAGAGGGCGAGCGCGAGGACGGGCGCGAGGAAGAAGGCTCGCGCCGCGAGCCCGAGACGGTCGCCCAGGGTCATACGCGTCCCGAGAACGACTCGAAGATCGTGATCCCGGCGGGCCCGAGGACCGCGAGGAAGAGACAGGGCAGGATGCAGAAGATCAGCGGGATGAGGATCTTGATGGCGACCTTCTGTGCCTGCTCCTCGGCCTTCTGTCGTCGCTTCGTCCGGATCTCGCGTGACTGGACCCGCAGCACCTGGGCCATGGGGATGCCGAGCGCATCGGCCTGGACCATCGCCCCGACGAATCCGCGGACGTCGGCGACGTGGGTCCGGTCGGCGAGCGCGCGCAGGGCGGCGCCGCGGCCCATGCCGATCTGCATCTCCTGCAGGACCCGGGCGAACTCCTGGGCCAGCGGGCCGTCGGTGTTGCGGGCGACCTGGGAGAGCGCGGCGTCGAAGCCGAGCCCGGACTCGACGGAGATCGTGAGCAGGTCGAGGGCGTCCGGCAGCGCCCGCTCCATCTTGGACGTGCGGTCGTACCCCAGCTGGTAGAGGTACATGTTCGGGGCCATGTAGCCGGCCACGGCGAGAAGCATGACGACGCCGAGGGTGGGCAGCAGCCCCATGCCGAAGAGCATCGTGACGACGAGCCCGATGACCAGGGCCGCGACGAACCCGATGAACTTCAGCGAGGTGACCCGGTCGACGGTCCAGCCGCGAGGGTTGCCGGCGACCTCGAGCTTGTGCCGGATCCGGTCCGCGTGGTCGGCCGGGGTGAGCTTCTTCCCGATCCCGAGCGTGCGGTCGAGGAGCGGCGCCAGGACGCGGTCCTGGAAGGACGGCTCGAGCTCCGCACGCAGCTCCACGGGTGCGGCCGAGAAGGCCTGCATGACCGCCAGCGACTTGCTGACCCCGCGCGCCTCGTTGGTGAAGACCCCGATCGCGGTGAGCACCAGGAAGATCGCCGCGAAGATGGCGACCAGCCCGGTGACGAGATAGACGGTGCCCATCAGACCTCCACCTTGACGACTTTCTTCATCCAGAAGATGCCCGCTGTCAGCATGATCGACATCAGGATCAGCATTGCCCACCCGAGCTCGCTCCGGAACATCGGCTCCAGGTAGCCGGGGTTGGTCAGGGCCAAGTAGCCCAGGAACCCGGGCGGGAGACCGCCGAGGATCCACACCGAGAGCCGTCCCTCGGCCGAGAGCGCCTTGACCTGCCGCTCGAGGTACTCACGCTCACGGATCGTCTCGGCCACCTTGTTGAGCAGCTCGGAGAGGTTGCCGCCGACCGAGCGCTGGATCCGGATCGCCATGACGACCCACTCGAAGTCGACGCTGCCCATGCGCTCGGCGATGCCGCTGAGTGCGTCCTCGATCTCGACGCCGAGCCGGGCCTCGATGATCGCCCGCCGGAACTCGCTCGCCATCGGGTCGGTGCCCTCACGGACGACCGTGTCGACCGACTGGGCCAGCGACAGGCCGGCGGAGAGCGATCCCGCCATCAGCTGGAGCGTGTCGGCGAGCTGGGCGTTGAACGCCCTGATCCGCTTGCGGCGCTTGAAGCTGAGGAAGAACCACGGCAGGACGAGGCCGAGCACCAGACCGACGAGCATGAAGAGCACGCTGCCGCCACCGAGGAGCAGTCCGAGGAAGCCGAGGCCGATCGTGATGCCGAGGTGGAGCAGGAGCCACTCCGCGGGCTTCAACGCGAGGCCGGCCCCCTCGAGCCTGGTGCCGAGGACGGCCTCGAGCCCCTGCTGGCTGTCGAGCACGTTCTCCGCGACCGCGACGGCGGACGCGGTCATGCCCTGGGGCTGGCTCTCACGGTTCGCCGCGGCGAGCTTCCGGGCGCCCTGACGGGTGTAGGCCTCGATGCTGCGGTCGACCGCGTCCTGCTTCTTGTGCTCGCCCGCGCCGCCGACGGCGAGCATGACGATGAAGAGGACGGCGAGCGTGGCCGCACCGAGCCCGCCGAACATCAGCTCACGGGGGATCTCGGGGCCGGTCTCCACCGGGACGGCGTCAGCGGTCACCTCGCCGCCGCCCGCAGTCTCCTCCACGGCCGGAAGCACCACGAAGGCCTCGTCGGTCACCGGTTCGCCGTCGACCTGCATGGTGACTGCGAGCGTGCCCTCGGCGCCGGCGAGCTCCGCAGGCGGGGTGACGGTCACGAGCACCTGCTGGGCGAGCGCCTCCGCCTCCTCGGCGAAGACCCCGGCGAGCGCCTTCGGGTCGTCGGCGGCGAGCACCGAGCCGTGGCCGGCGTCGGCGATCGTGTCGAGCTTCGCTCGCGCGGAGCCCTTCTGCGCGAGCGCGACGACGTCGACCTTGATCTCGGAGTCCTCGACGACCTGGCCGACCTCGGACAGCGTCGCCGTGCTGCCGGCGTCGGCGCCGTCGGAGAGCACGAGGACGGAGCGGACGCCCTCGTCGCCCGCGGCCTCCACGGCAGCGGCGACGCCGTCGTACAGCCGGGTCCGGCGGCTCAGCTCGAGCTCGTCGATCGCCGCGCGCACGGACTCGGTGTCCTGGGTCGGCTCCTGGGCGACGGTGACGTCGGCCGCGAAGGTCACCAGCCCGACGGAGACGTCGGCAGGCACCGTGTCGAGGAAGACGTGAGCGGCCGCCTTGGCCGCCTCGAACTTGTCGCCGGTCATGCTGTTGCTGACGTCCATGGCGAGGACCGCGGTGCGCTTGACGGTCTCACCCGAGTCGGAGAGCGGCTGTGCCGTCGCCGTCACGGTCTCGCCGGCGAACGCGGCGGTCACCGTGCCGACCTGGTCGGAGACGTCGTCGGTCGCCTCGGCGACGGAGACGACGACCTGCAGGAGCTCGCCGTCCTTCTCGTAGTGCTCGATCGTGGTCTCGGCGGCCTGCGCCGGTGCGGCGAGGAGCGCCGGCCCGAACGCGAGAGCGAGTACGGCGCCGATCCCGGCCCGGTGGAGGGAGCTGCGGGGCCGGCGCGAGGTCAGAGTGCGCATGCGGATCAGCCACCGTCCCGGGCGAACAGCATGGGATCGACCTGGACGTTGTTGTGCGCCAGCTTCTCGATGAACTTCGGACGGAGCCCGGTGGCCTTGAGCGAGCCGCGGCTGCGGCCGTTCTCGTCGAAGCCGTGCGAGTGGTCGTAGAGGAAGATGTCCTGGAGGGTGATCACGTCGCCCTCCATCCGCTCCACCTCCGTGACGTGGGTGATCCGGCGGGAGCCGTCGCGGAGCCGTGACTGGTGCACGATGAGGTCGACCGCAGAGGCGACCTGCTCACGGATCGCCCGGATCGGCAGGTCCATGCCGGCCATGAGCACCATCGTCTCGATGCGGGCCAGGGTGTCCCGTGGCCCGTTCGAGTGGACGGTGCAGATGGAGCCGTCGTGGCCGGTGTTCATGGCCTGGAGCATGTCGAGTGCGGCCGAGTCACGGACCTCTCCGACGACGATGCGGTCGGGACGCATGCGCAGCGAGTTCTTCACCAGGTCGCGGATGTCGACGGCGCCGCGGCCCTCGATGTTCGCGGGGCGCGACTCGAGACGCAGGACGTGGTCCTGGTGGAGCTGGAGCTCCGCGGCGTCCTCGATCGTGACGATCCGCTCGTCGGTGGGGATGAAGGACGACAGCACGTTCAGCGTCGTCGTCTTTCCTGCGCCGGTGCTGCCGGAGACGATGATGTTGAGCTTGCCGCGCACGCAGGCCGCCAGGAAGTCCGCGGTCCGCTTCGTGAAGGAGCCGAACGCGACCAGGTCGTCGGCGGTGTAGGGGTCGGCGGAGAACTTCCGGATCGTCAGCAGGGAGCCGTCGATCGCCAGCGGCGGGATGACCGCGTTCACACGCGAGCCGTCGGGAAGGCGGGCGTCGACCATGGGGCTCGACTCGTCGACGCGACGGCCGATCCGCGAGACGATCTTGTCGATCGTGCGCCGCAGGTGCGCCTCGTCGCTGAACCGTCCGTCGGCGCGCTGCAGGCGGCCCGATCGCTCGATCCAGATGTCGTCGCACCCGTTGACCATGATCTCGGTGAGGTCGGGGTCGCGCAGGAACGGCTCGATCGGTCCGTAGCCGAGGATGTCGTCGGCGATCTCCTGGGCGATCCGCGTGCGGTCGGCCGGGGTGATGATGACGTCCTCGTCCTGCATCGCCTCCTGGAGGGCGCCCCGAACCATCCGCTCGAGCTCGCCCTGGGTGAGCTCCGCGTCGTACAGCTTGGGCCCCAGCTGGGTGAGCAGCCGGTTGTGGACCCCGGCCTTCAGCTCACGGAAGGCGTCGGTGTCGCCCCCAGCCTTCTTGGCCCGGCCACCCGGGCCCTTCTTCTCGATCTCGGTGCTCGTGGACGTGCTGTTCGCACGGTCACGGGATGCCGCCGCGAGGCGGTCGGCCAGACTGCTCATCGTCACCTGCCCTGTCGACGGAGGAGACCACGCTTGGGGGAAGCCGGGCGCGAGGCCGGGTCGACGGCCTGGGTGCCCTTGGCGGTGCCGCTGCTGACGCCGGTCACGGCGTCGGCGAGCCGGTTGAAGGCCTGCGAGACCACGTGCTTGGGGTGCGACGCGGCGATCGGCTCGCCGGCGTTGGTCGCGTTGGCCACCTCCGGCGAGGTGGGGATCGCCTGGGTGATCTTCATGTCCAGGGTCGTCTCGACCTTCTCCGGGCTCAGCCCGACCTTGTCGTCCGCCCGGTTGAGCACGAGGTGACGACGGGGCTTGGGGAAGTTGAGCAGGTCGAGGGTCTCGCACGCGATCTTGACGTTCTTGAGGGTCGGCACGTCCAGCGTGGTGACCAGGAGCAGCTCGTCGGTCTCGTCGAACGCCTGGAGCACGTGCTCGTCGAAGGCGGGCGAGGTGTCGACGATGACGTAGTCGAAGTTCTGCTTCAGCACCGAGAGGATCCGCGACACGAGCGACGCGGGGATCGAGTCCTTGGCGTCCGGCTGCACGGGGGCGACCAGCGTCGAGAAGCCGCGGCGGTGCGGGGTGAGCAGGGGCTCGAGCATGGAGAAGTCGAGCTCGCTCTCGAGCGCGACCGCGTCGGCGATCGTGCGCGCCGGGAACAGCTGCAGCGTGATCGCGATGTCGCCGAAGCCGAGGTCGAGGTCGACCAGGCAGACGCGGAGCGCCTCGCGGGCGGAGAGCGCCACCGCCAGGTTCGCCGCGATGGTGGTCTTGCCGACCCCACCCTTGGGGGAGAAGACGGTCACGAGCTTGCCGGTCGGGCTGTCGTCGCCGCGGACGCTCGGGCCGGTGACGGCGCGGAACACCTGGTGGGCGCGTTTGATCGCCTCGCCCAGTCCCGTGAGGTCGCGCTCCTCCACGACCTCCCGCATGCCGGAGCGGAGCGCCTCGGCGAGGACCGACGTGTCGACCCGGCGACGCATCAGGATGACGCTGATCGCGGGGCGGGTCACCCGGAGGTTGTCGGCGAGTGCCGAGGCGGCCTCGAGGTCGACGCCGGGTCCGAGGACGATCGCATACTCGTCCGGGGTCTCGGCGAGCGCGCGCCTCAGGTCGTCGAGGTTCGGCACCACCGTGGTGCCGGCCCCGGAGACGGAGAGGAAGAGCTCGGCGTTGGCCGTGTTGCTCTCGACGATGACGGGCATCGGATCACCCGAAGAGGTTCTGCTCGGTGACGCCGGCGGACGGGCTGACCTTGGACTTCTCGTTGAGGAGACCGAACGAGATCTCCCCGACCTTCGTGGCGAGCAGCACCTTCTCGGCCTCCTTCTGGTCGACGGCGAGCGTGATGAGCGTGCGGGGGAGCGCCTCGGTGGTCGTCTGCGCACCCTCACCGTTCGTGGTGGTCGCGGTGGTCACCGTGGTCTGGGCGACCGCGATCACCTGGACCTCCGGGAGCAGCAGGCGGACCCCGGCCTCCTGGGCCTGGCCCACCGCGGAGTTGACGAAGAGCGCGACCTTGGAGCCGGGCGCGACGAAGCCGGCGACCCGGCCGGTGTCGGTCATGTTGACCGAGATCGCGAACTTGCCCGGCGGCATCGCGAAGGTGTCCTGCTCGCCGGTGGTGCCGAACTTCGAGCTGGTGACCTGCTCGTTCGGGTAGATGCGCGTGAGCGCGACGAGGCCGCCGCTCTCACCGATTGAGTCCATCGCGCCCTCGAGCCGCTGCTCGGCGGGAACGTCCATCAGGTCGATCTTGCCGGTGGCCGAGGCCTGGGCGAGCGACTCGCCGGGCTCGATCTGGGCGACCGCCTTCAGGACGGCGACGGGCTCCTGTGCCGCCTTGGCGCGGTCGTCCGCGCCCTTGACGTAGAGGAAGACCATGCCGGAGCCGACGATCGCGACGGCAGCGGCCACGACCAACAGTATTGTCCTGCGTCCCATGAGTGTTCCTTGACTCTCCCTCGGCGTGCTGGCGCACCCGAGGATCCGTGCGGGCCAGAGATCGGCGGTCGGCTCTCGATCGATGCTCGACTGCCTCGGGACAACGATTCCGCACCAGACCGCCGCTCGTCAGGCAAATCCGAATATTGCCCCCGGAATCGCGCGAACCCCACCCGGGCCGCCGTCAGTCGTAGAGCGTCTCGATCTCGGCGCGGAAGTCACGCATGAGCAGGTGCCGGCGGAGCTTGAGGCTGGGGGTCAGCTGGCCGCCCTCCTCGGTCCAGTCGACGGGAAGGATGGTGAACCGCCGGATCGACTCGGCCTTGGAGACCGTGGCGTTCGCCTCGTTGACCGCTGCCTGGACCTCGGCGACGAGCTCGGGATCGTGCGCGAGGCGGGTCAGCGACCTCGTCCTCTGGTGCCGGTCTGCCCACTCCTCGACGGCCTCCGGGTCGAGGGTCAGGAGAGCGGCGACGTAGGGGCGGCCGTCACCCACCACCATGCACTGGCTCACGAGGTGGTGTGCCCGAACCCGGTCCTCGAGGGGTCCCGGGGCGACGTTCTTGCCGCCGGCTGTGACGAGGATCTCCTTCCGCCGGCCGGTCACCCTGACGTATCCCTCGGCGTCGATCTCGGCGAGGTCCCCGGTGCGGAGCCAGCCGTCGGGGGAGAGCACAGCGGCGGTGGCCGCCTCGTCCTGCCAGTACCCCTGCATCACCTGACCGCCGCGCACCAGGAGCTCGCCGTCGTCGTCGACGCGCACGGTCGCCCCCGGCAGTGGTCTGCCGACGGTGCCGATCCTGAGCGCGTCGGGCGGGTTGACCGTGATCGCCGCGGTCGTCTCGGTGAGGCCGTACCCCTCGATGACCGGGATCCCGATGCCCCGGAAGAAGTGGCCGAGCCGCTCCCCGAGCGGCGCGCCGCCGGAGATCACGTGCCGGCAGCTGCCGCCGAGGGACTCCCGGAGCCGGGCGTACACGAGCCGCTCGTCGAGGGCGTGCCTGGCGCGCAGCACGGGACCGGGGCGGCCGGCGTCGAGAGCGCGGCTGTAGGCGATGGCGACGTCGGTCGCCCGGTCGAAGAGCTTCCCGCGGCCGTCCGAGGCGGCCCGCTGGCTCGCGGAGTTGAAGATCTTCTCGAAGACGCGCGGAACACCCAGCACGAAGGTCGGACGGAACTCCGCGAGGTCGTCGAGGAGGTGCCGGACGTCGGCGGTGTGGCCGAGCCGGACCCGCTTGCGGATGGCGCCGACCTGGACGATCCGCGCGAAGACGTGGGCGAGCGGGAGGAACAGCAGCGTCGAGGCGTCGTCCTCGTCGAAGAGCGCGGCCAGCTCGTCGGTGGCGGTGGACAGCTCCACGAGGAAGTTGTCGTGGGTGAGCACGCAGCCCTTCGGGGGCCCCGTCGTGCCGGAGGTGTAGATGATCGTCGCCACGGAGCCCGGGCCGACCGCCTCCCGGCGGGCCTCGAGCGCGGCGTCGTCGACGGTGCCGCCCAGCTCGGTCAGCTCGGCCACCGCGCCCTTGCGGTCGTCGGCGCCGTCGATGACCCACACGTGCTCGACAGCCAGCTCCGCGTGGCCGGAGGCCTCCTCCACACGGTCCGCGTGCGTCGACGTCTCCACGACGACCGCCCGGGCGCCGGAGTTCGCTAGGAGCCAGGCGAGCTGGTCGGCCGCCGACGTCTCGTACACGGGGACGGTGACCCCGCCGACGTACCAGATCGCGTAGTCGAGCAGTGTCCACTCGTATCGCGTCTTCGAGACCAGCGCGACGCGGTCCCCGGGCGCGATCCCGGCGGCCACCAGCCCCTTGGCCGTACGGCGGACCTCCGCCAGGAGCTGCGCGGCGGTGACGCCGGTCCAACCCGACGGACCCCTGCGCGAGACGGCCACCCGGTCCGGTTCGTCGGCCGCGTTGCGGAGCAGGTCGTCGGTGAGGTTCCCGGTCGTGGGCGTCGAGGACGTGGGGGGAGTGGAGTACTCGCGCACCTGGCCTCCTGACGCGACGACGGAGCTGACGACGGACCTCCAGCCCGCAACCTACCCGGTCACCGGGGGGCCCGAGACGGCTCTGGGTAGTCTCGACCCTGTCCCGGCACCACCCGCGCAGGAGGAACGGCCATGGCCGACCAGACCAGCTCCACGATCGCTGTCGCTGCCCCTCCGGAGCAGGTGATGGAGGTGATCGCGGACTTCCCCGCCTACCCCGAATGGGCCCAAGGGATTCACGTCGCCGAGGTGCGCGAGACCTTCCCCGACGGCCGCGCCAAGGACGTCTACTTCGAGCTCTCCGAGGGGCCGATCAAGGACTCCTACGTGCTCACCTACACCTGGCACGGCAACGAGTCGGTGGAGTGGACGCTGAAGTCCGGCAAGATGATGAAGAAGCTCGACGGCACCTACACGCTCGTGTCCCGCGGGGGCACCACCGAGGTCACCTACAAGCTGGCCGTCGAGGTGAGCATCCCGATGATCGGGATGCTGCGCCGCAAGGCCGAGAAGGTCATCATCGACGCCGCGCTCAAGGGGCTGAAGAAGCGCGTCGAGTCGCGCGCCTGACGTGCGGATCATCCTCTTCACCGGCAAGGGCGGGGTCGGCAAGACGACGACGGCGGCCGGCACCGCCGCGTTGGCGTCCTCGCGCGGGCTGCGGACGCTCGTGATGTCCACCGACAGCGCCCACTCGCTCGCCGACACGTTCGGGGTCCGGGTCGGCGGTGAGCCGACGACCGTCGCGCCCGGGCTCTTCGTCCAGCAGGTCGACGCCCAGCGCCGGTTCGAGGAGTCCTGGGTCGAGGTCCAGCGCTACCTCCTCACGGTGCTCGAGGCTGCGGGGGTCGACCCGATCACCGCCGAGGAGCTCACGGTGCTGCCCGGCGCCGAGGAGGTGCTGGCGCTGCTCGAGCTCCGCCGGCAGGTCCTCTCCGGGCGGTGGGACGTCGTGGTCGTCGACTGCGCGCCGACCGCGGAGACCCTGCGGCTCCTGGCGCTGCCCGAGGCGCTCGGGTGGTACATGGACCGGGTCTTTCCCGCCGAGCGGCGGATCGTCAAGGCGCTGCGGCCGGTGCTGGCCAAGGCTGCCGGGGTGCCGATGCCGCAGGACCACGTCTTCGACGCGGTGGAGCGGCTGCACCGGGACCTCGAGCAGGTGCAGGAGATCCTCACCGGCAAGGAGACCAGCGTGCGGCTGGTGCTGACGCCGGAGAACGTCGTCGTCGCCGAGGCCCGCCGCTCCCTCACCACGCTGTCGCTCTTCGGCTACCAGGTGGACGGCGTCGTCGCGAACCGCGTCTTCCCCGACGAGGGTGCCGACGCGTGGCGCTCCCGGTGGGTCGCGGCGCAGACCGAGGTCCTCAGGGTCGTCGGCGAGTCGTTCGTCGGGCTGCCGGTGTGGCGGTCGGCCTACCAGCCCACCGAGCCGGTCGGCGTCGAGCAGCTCACCGCGTTCGCCGCTGCCGCCTACGGCGACGAGGACCCGTTGGCCCCTGCTGACGGCGAGGGCCCGGTGACGGTACGGCGGACCGCGACCGGTGCGACGCTGCGGATGGCGCTGCCGTTCGTGGACCGGACCGAGGTCGACCTGGCCCGCCACGGGGACGAGCTGGTCGTGACCGTCGGCTCCTACCGGAGGCTCCTCGCGCTGCCCACCGCGCTGCGTCAGCACGACGTCGTGGGCGCCCGCGTCGAGGACGGTGCCCTGCGCGTCAAGTTCGTGCCGACCCAGGAGGAGGCCCCGTGAGCGACGGCGACGCCGGACGAACCGGCGAGGGCGAGCCCCTCGGAACCGTGGGGGAGGAGGCGGCGAAGCTGTTCAGCGCGTTGCAGGACTGGGCCCACGACGCCGACGAGCACGCCGCCCACGCCGGCACGGAGTGCACGTGGTGCCCGGTCTGCCGGACGGTCAACCTCGTGCGGCAGACCAGCCCGGAGGTCAAGGGGCACCTGGCGGTCGCTGCCAGCTCGCTGCTCCAGGCCGCCGCGGGGCTCCTCGCCACCCAGCCGCCGAACCGAGACCCCGGGGTCCAGAAGATCGACCTCGACGACGACGCGTCCTGGGACGAGTCGGAGTGGGACGCGGACTGAGGGCTACTCCGACAGGAGCGCCCTGCGGAGCCCGCCGTCACACTCGGCCCCGAGCCGGCAGGTCGTGGGGGCGGTCCCTCCCGACGTCTGCTGCGGCACCAGGACCAGGTGCATGTAGTTGTCCCTGCTCTCGTCCGAGGGGATGGGACTCAGCGTGTTGCCGTGGCAGGCGTCCCCCTCGACGGTGGGCCGCGCGTACTTCACGGTCCGGCCGAAGTGGTAGCCGCACACGACGACGGACGCGAGCTTGTAGACGGGGAACACCGCGTTGGTGCCGGTGCCGTGCAGCGTGCTGGAGGTGCACTGGGGCGGCACGCAGAAGACCGGGATGACGATCGGGCTCTGGGCGTCGATGACCCTGCGCCACGACTCCTCGATGTGGCCCGAGTCCATCTGGCCAGGATCGCCGGAGAGGCACTTCTCGCTCATCACGGTGGCAGAGGGGCAGTTGGCGGTCAGGGCGATCGTGAGCGTCGCGGCGTCCGAACCGCTGCCCGCGATGGAGACCCCCTCCTTGCAGCCGTCGCTCACCTGCTGCTCGAGCTGGCTGGTCGACCCGGTGCGCTCCTCCGGGCAGTCGATCGTCCACCAGTTGCCCGGCGAGCCGGCGTCAGGGCAGGCCGCGATCTTCCTGTGGCCGTCGCCGGGGCTGTCCATGCGCACGAAGCTCCCGTAGGCCGGGTCGAACGGGGGCAGCGCCGCCGAGCACATCGCGACCGGGCGGACGGCGATGCCCGCGGCGGGGGAGACGCCGACCTTCGCCGCAGCGACGCCCGCCGTGGTGATCGCGTCGTCGTCCACGGCGAGGGTGCCGAACAGCAGCTTCGTCTCACCGCTGTTGGTGTACCGCACCTGCAGGGTTCCGTCCGCAGGGCAGCTCACCTCGAGCGGCGACTCGCTCTGGTCCTTGCGGTTGTCCTCCCCGATCTCGTCGGCCGCCTGCTGGGCCTCGGCCAGGTAGTCGGTGTTGCCGAGGAGCTGCGAGCAGCTGCCGGGGTACTGGGCGTAGACGGAGGCGGCGGCGAGGGCCGCGGCGTCGGCCGACGTCTGCAGCTGCCGCTTGGAGACATAGGCCATGCCCAGGTCGACGACGAAGGCGGCGATCACCAGGAGCACGGTGGCGAGCACGGCGATGAGGACGGCGACCGCACCGGCTTCGTCCCGCCGACGGTTCAGCCGGATCGGGCTCATGAGAACTCGCACCGGAACACCCCGTCGCCTTGGAGCTCGAAGTCGTGGTCCACGGGACCCAGCGGGATGATCAGCTCACTGACGTAGCCGACGCTCACGTAGATGTTGTCGCCAGTCGTGCTGCCCGAGCACGGAACCGCCGTCACGGGGCCGGCGCACCGGTTCGTGGCGGCGGTCGGCGACTTGCCGACCTTCACCGTGACGGTGGTGTCGGTGCCCTTCATCATGATCGTGTTCGAGGCATGGCGGGCCTCGGCGACGATGTCGGCGCAGCTCCGGTCGGCGACAACGCCGTAGCGGGCGGTCTGCCGTGCGGCGTTGCCGAGCGCGAGCTCCTGGGCGAACACGATGCCGAAGGCGATGATGCCGAGCACGAGCGGGAAGAGCAGCGTAGTGACGAGCGCGAACTCGACAGCGGCGGCACCGGACTCGTTCCGGCGCACGCGACCCGGCAGCGGGCGTGGGAACCTCATCTTCATCTCCTCGCACGGGGTGAGACGACCGCCCGCATGCGCCTGCGGGCCGTGTCCCCCTGCGCGAAATCGTAGGTTCCGCCCCGGTTTGGCGGGCCGGTTTCGTAAAAGTTCTCCGGTGTGATGGCTCATTCAGTTCGAGATGCATGAAATCCGGAGGGATTTCCTGCATCTCGAACTGACTGGCGCCGGGGAGCCGGGTGATCTCGCTGCCCGTGCCGGCGGTCAGCCCTCGCGGCCGGAGTACGACGGCACGAGCTCGCGGGCGAGCTGCTCGATGAAGAGCCCGACGTCGGTGACGATGCCGCGGGCCTGCGAGGAGCCGCGGTCGGCGAGCTTGGTGACCGACGCCGGGTTGATGTCGACGCAGACGAGCGGGATGGACGCCGGCAGGATGTTGCCGGTCGCCACGGAGTGGAGCGTCGTGGCCACCATCACGCAGAAGCCGACCCCCGGGAGCGCGGCGCGCATGGCCCGCTGACCCTCGATGACGTCGGTGTAGACGTCGGGCAGCGGGCCGTCGTCGCGGACCGACCCGACCAGGACGAAGTGGTTCCCGTTGCGCACCAGCGCGTGCATGATGCCGCCGGTCAGCACTCCCTGCTCGACCGCCGCTGCGATCGACCCGGCCTTGCGGATCTCGTTGATCGCGCGGATGTGGTGCTCGTGGCCGTGCTCGACCCCGTGCCCCTGGTTGAGGTCCATGCCGAGCGAGGTGCCGTAGAGGGACGCCTCGATGTCGTGGGTGGCGAGCGCGTTGCCGGCGAAGAGGACGTCGACGAAGCCGGCATCGACCAGCGCGACCATCGCGGGAGCCGCGCCGGTGTGGACGACGCCCGGGCCCCCGACCCAGAGCACCTTCTTGCCTGCCGCCTTCGCCTCGCGCATGCCGTCGGCGACCTGGCGGACGAGCACCGCCTGGGGCTTCTCGCTGGAGACGTCGGACTCCATGAACCCGAAGACGACGCCCGACTTCACCTCGGCGGGTGCGGCGACCTTGATGCCGGAGGCGCCCACCACCAGCCGCATCCCGGCCCTCACGTCGACCATCGGCAGCGTGTAGGCGCGCAGCAAGTCGCCCTCGCCCTCGACGACGAGCCCGCAGTCCATCTCCGGGTTCTCCACCTCGACCCAGCGGCCGCCGAGCCGGAGCCTCGTCGCGAGGTTGGTGGTCGAGTAGAACCGGTCGGGGAGGACGCCGTCGGCCTCCACCTCGGCGGTCTCCGCCTCGCCGGGGTCGACCTGGTTGAACCCGCGGGTCTGGATCCGCATGAGCAGCCGCTGGAGCGCCTCGTCGTCGGCGGCCGTCACGGTGATCGTCGCGTGGGAGAGGTCCTGGGCCTCATGGCCGACGTCGAACCGGTCGATCGTGTAGTCGGCGTCGTACTCCTTGATGTCGTTGAGGACCCCCGAGAGGATCCCGCTGTCGATCAGGTGGCCGGTGATCTCGACCGTCTCGCTCGCCTTGGTCCCAGCCGTCACGTCGGTCACAGCACCGCTCCGTCGTCTCCCGGCCATCCGTCGTCCTCGGAGGCCTTCATCGTGGCGACAAGGTAGACGAAGCCGCCCACGAAGCCGAGCACGAGGCCGACCGTGAACCAGTCCGGGACACGCATGCCCAGCACGAAGGAGAGCAGGGCGACGAGCGGTCCCGCGACGAGGGCGCCCCACGCCAGCTTGCGCCTCGGCTCCACCGTGGGCAGCGGAGGCGGCGGTGGTGGCACGAAGTGGCCCTCGTCGTCCCAGCTCGCCGGGGAGGTGAGCGGCTCCTCCTGCCACGCGGGGCGGAAGAGGTCGCGGAGCGTCTCGTCGCCCCGGGCAGCCGGCGGGGACGACGGCGGCTCCTCGGCGGCCGGTTCGACCGGGTCCGGGTCCGTCTCGGGCTCCTCCTCCGGCGGCGACGGCTCCCAGTGGGCGACGATCTCGGCGAACGCCGCGTCGATGTCGAGCCGGTGGTCGGGGTCCTCCGGCGGGACCGGTTCGGGGCGGTCGGAGTTCATGGCGTGGCGCCGGGGAGACGGGCTCCGGCAGAGACCCGGCGTACGAACTCGGCGGACTCCGAGAAGATGACCGGCGCGTCGTTGTCGACGGTGGCGACGTGGTAGCTCTCCTCGAGCACGCGCTCCTGCAGGTCGCGCGAGGAGACCTGCGCCATGATCATCCGGCCGGACGAGGGGTCGACGACGTGGTCGACCCGCGAGCGGAACATCAGCAGCGGCTGGGTGACCTGCGGCAGCCCTTGGCGGACGGTGCGCATCGCCTGGAACATCGAGTGCGCCGCCCGGAGCGGGGTGCGCGGATAGGCCCGCTCCTCGACCCCGGGCTTCTTGACGTCGCTGCCGATGCCGGGGGACGAGGGGACGACGTGCTTGAACAGCGGCAGCAGGTGCACGTCCCTCCGCTCGGTCGCCACCGACGGGTTCACCAGGACGATCCCGGCCACGTCGCGGCCGCGGCGGATCGCGAGGTCCAGCACGAGGCACCCGCCCATGGAGAGCCCCGCGACGACGATCCGGTCGCACTCGGCCTGGAGCTTCTCGAGGGCCCGCTCGAGCTCGGCGTACCAGTCGGCGTAGGTCATCGTGTTGAGCTCCTGCCACCGGGTGGCGTGGCCCGGGAGGAGCGGCACCGACACGGCGTACCCCTGCTCGTTGAGGAACTCCGCCCACGGGCGCATCGAGGAAGGCGTGCCGGTGAAGCCATGGCTGAGCAGGACGCCGGTGCGGGTGCCGTCGGGACCCCCTGCGGCGCCCGAGGCGGTGAACGGTTCGTCTTCGGCGGCGATCTGCAAGGGTCTCTCCAGGGAGCGAGTACGGGCCGGTGCGCACCCTCCCGGGCGGTGCCCGGAGCGCGCCTCTAGATCGTCGCACGCCCCTCCAGGTCAGGCTAGGGTGTGACCGGCGCGCGCGGGCGCTTGGCCGGGCGTCGGAGGCGAGGGAGGTCGGGTGTTCTACTGGTTCCTGAAGTGGATCGCCATCGGGCCGGTGCTCAGGCTCGTCTTCCGCCCCACCGTCGAAGGGGTCGAGAACGTCCCCGACGAGGGTCCTGCGATCCTGGCCAGCAACCACCTGTCCTACGCCGACTGGCTCTTCATGCCGCTCACGCTGTCCCGCAAGGTGACCTTCGTGGCGAAGGCGGAGTACTTCACGACCCCCGGGATCAAGGGGTGGCTCCAGAAGACGTTCTTCTCCGGCGCCGGCCAGGTCCCGATCGACCGTTCCGGTGCGGACGCGGCGGCCGGTGCGCTCATGTCCGCGAAGAAGGTGCTCGGTGAAGGGGAGCTGTTCGGGATCTACCCCGAGGGCACCCGCTCGCACGACGGCAAGCTGTACCGCGGCAAGACCGGCGTCGCCCGGCTCGCGATCGAGACCGACGTGCCGGTGATCCCGGTCGCCGTCGTCGGCACCGACATCGTGGCGCCGCCCGGCAAGAAGTTCGGCCACTGGACCCGGCCCAAGGTGCGGTTCGGCAAGCCGCTGGACTTCTCCCGCTACGAGGGGCTGGAGAACGACCGGTTCATCCTCCGTTCGGCGACCGACGAGATCATGTACGAGATCATGCGGCTCTCCGGCCAGGAGTACGTCGACCTCTACGCCGCCCGTGCCAAGACGCTCGACAAGGAGGCCGCGCGCAAGCAGGCCGCGGCCGCGCGCGCCGGGGACAAGGCCGGCGACCCCGCGGCGTGACGCCTTCGCAACAGGTCGAGACGACGCTGTTCCGCGCGTTGACCGTCCTCCGGGGCGTGGTGACGGTCTACATGCTCGTGCTCAACATCCTCCGGTGGGACGAGCTCGCCCGCCCCGGCGTGGCCGCCGCGGCGGTGGTCTTCATGGTCTGCTGGGCGGTGTTCGTCTCCTGGGCCTACGACTCCCCTCGCCGGCGGACTCTCGGGCTGTACGTCGCCGACCTCGCCGTGGCACTCCTCATGATGCTGAGCACGCCGTTGGTGCAGAGCGACGCGATGCTCGACCGGCACGCCTCGACGATCCCGTCGTTCTGGGTGATGGCCCCGGTGCTCGCCTGGGCCGCCGGGCGCCCCTGGGCGCAGGCCGTGGGAGCAGCGGTCCTCGTCTCGGCCACCGACCTCTCGGTCCGCACCGACCTCGGCGGCAACACCTGGGGCAACCTCTTCCTGCTCGTGCTCGCGGCCGGCGTGGTCGGGTGGACCGCGGAGGTGCTGCGCGAGGCGGTGGAGATGCGTGCGGCGGCGGAGCGGGCGGCGGCGGTCCAGCAGGAGCGGACCCGCCTGGCCCGTGCCGTCCATGACGGCGTCCTCCAGGTCCTCACGATGGTGCAGCGCCGCGGCGCGGAGGCCGGTGGTGACCTTGCCGCCCTGGGCCGGGTCGCGGGGGAGCAGGAGGCGGCACTCCGCGCCCTCGTGCAGCACGACGCCCGGACGCTGGCACGGGACGCACCGCCGCCGGGCGGGGAGACCGACCTCATGGTGGCGCTGGGGCGGCTGCACCCGGGACGGGTGACGGTGGCCGGCCCGGGCGCCCCGGTGCTCCTGCCGGCTCAGGACGCGGCCGAGCTGGTCGCGGTGGTGTCCGCCTGCCTGGACAACGTCCGGGCGCACGTCGGGGAGGAGGCCCGGGCCTGGGTCTTCGTCGAGGAGCTCGGCGACGAGGTCCTCGTGAGCGTCCGGGACGAGGGGGCCGGGATCCCCTCCGGTCGCGTCGAGGAGGCCGCCCGCGAGGGCAGGATGGGGATCCGCGACTCCGTGTGCGGCCGGATGACCGACCTCGGGGGCCGGGCCGAGCTGACGACCGGCGCGGGTCAGGGGACCGAGTGGGAGCTGACGCTCCCTCGACGCAGAGGAACGACGTGACGGACGGACCGCTCAGGGTGATGGTGGTCGACGACCACCCGATGTGGCGCGACGCGGTGGAGCGTGACCTCGCCGGCGCGGGGGTGGAGGTGGTTGCCACCGCCGCGACGGGGACCGAGGCGCTCGTCCGGGCGCGGGCCACCCGGCCGGCGGTGGTCGTGCTCGACCTCCAGATCCCCGCCCCGAACGGGGTCGAGGTGACCGCGACCCTGGTCCGGGAGGACCCGACCGTGCGGGTGCTGATCCTCTCGGCGTCCGGGGAGCAGAGCGACGTGCTCGAGGCGGTCAAGGCGGGGGCGACCGGCTACCTGGTCAAGTCGGCGTCGAGTGCCGAGCTGCTCGAGGCCGTACGCCGGGTGGCGCTCGGCGACACCGTCTTCACACCCGGGCTGGCCGGGCTGGTGCTGGGCGAGTACCGGCGGCTCTCCGAGGCGCCTGCGGCCGACGCCGACGACACCCCGCGGCTCACCGAGCGGGAGACCGAGGTGCTGCGGCTGGTGGCCAAGGGGCTCTCCTACCGGCAGATCGCCGAACGGCTGGTGCTCTCCCACCGGACGGTCCAGAACCACGTGCAGAACACCCTGCGGAAGCTCCAGCTGCACAACCGGGTGCAGCTGGTCCGCTACGCCATCGAGCAGGGGCTCGACGAGGAGCTCGGCTGACGCCACGCTCAGGGACGTTGGTCCCCGCGCCGGATCCGGGGACCTAGGTCCTCGCGGGCACCACCCGGCTGTTCAGGGCGGCCGGGCCCTCAGTCCTGATCTGCCCGTTATGCATAGATAAAGGGCTTTATGCCCCGTTAACGTCGTGCTCTCAGACAGAGGGAGAGTGCGATGGAACGCAGCCACCGGAAGAGGTGCCGGCGCTCGCAGCGGGGCGCCGTGGCGGTCGAGACGGCTCTCGTGATGCCGCTCCTGATGGCGGTCCTCTTCGGGATCGTGGAGGTCTCGCTGCTGATCCGCGACCACGTCGCGATCACGTCAGCGGTCCGGGTCGGGTCGCGGATCGCCTCGGCGGCGGCCGACGCCGGGCCGGGCACCTGCCTGAGCGGTCAGGCAGCCGCGACCTGCACGCCGACGAGCTCGCCGGCGCTGGCCCAGCAGGCCGCCGACGCCATCCAGCGGGCGGGCTCCGCGATGCCTCCGGACCAGATCGACTACATCCTCGTCTACAAGGCGAACCGGGAGGGTTACCCCGGGCCCGACGGCAACACCACGATGCCGTCCTCCTGCGGCACGGCCGCCAACTGCGTGAAGTTCGTCTGGCGGGACTCCGCCAACGCGTTCCGCTACGACGGCGGCAGCTGGGACTCCAAGTCCATCAACGCCTGCGTCAACGAGTCCGACACCTTGGGAGTCCACATGCACGCCACCCACAAGTTCATCACCGGGATCTTCGGCGCCACCCTGGGGCTGGCCGACCGCTCGGTCATGAGGTTCGAGCCGCTTCCGGAGGACTCCTGCAAGCCCGGCACCGTGGCGGCCCACTCATGAGCCGCACGCACAGGCGCCCTGGCTCGCGCCGTGACGAGCAGGGGTTCGTCGCCGTCGTCGTCGCGGTGTTCATGTCAGGGCTGTTCTTCGTCCTCGCCGCCATCTCCGTCGACGTGGCCCGGTGGTACATGGAGGTCGAGCGGGTCCAGAAGGCCGCCGACGCCGGCGCGCTCGCCGGGGTCACCCACATGCCGCAGGACCTGGCCGCGGCCCGGGCGACGGCGAGCGACGTGAGCAGCCGCAACGGCTATCCCAACTCCGGGACGACCTCCGTCGCGGTCGAGGCGGGCACCCTGCCGAGCCAGCTCAAGGTCGCCGTCTCCAGCACGATCCCCAACACCTTCGGGTCGATGTTCGGCATCGACACGATCGACATCACCCGGACCGCGGTCGCCGACTACAACGGGCCGGCGCCCATGGGCAGCCCGTGCAACACCTTCGGCAACGAGCCGACGAGTGGGGTCGGCAGCGCGACCCCGGTCGGCTCGGCGCTCCCGGCCGTGCCGTACGACGGGTGCAGCTCGAAGCCCGACTTCTGGGCGAGCATCGAGGGCCCGCAGACCACCAAGGGCCAGGGCGACCGCTACGCGACACGCAGCTGCGGCGCGTCGTCGCACGAGTGCAGCAGCGGAAAGAACAAGGAGTACCGCGAGGACGGCTACTTCTGGCTCGTCCGGGTCGGCGAGGCCGCGGTGGGCAACCCGATCAAGCTGCAGCTCTACGACCCGGGGTACGTCGCGACCGGGCAGCTGTGTCAGGACCTGCCGAAGGCGCAGATCCTCCGCAACGACCTGAACCCCTTCGTCAACACGGACGGAACACTGCGGTACGCCGCGCCACACACCCAGGCCGACACCGCGACGCAGCTCGCCGGCCTCGAGTTCTGCACCGGTGACTTCGCCCCGGACGGCGGGAACTACACGCCGATGACGACGACGTTCGTGCTCCGCGACCCCATCGACACCAAGGACCCGAACGCCGCGCCGGTCCACCAGGGATGCGTGCGGCAGTACGGCGGCCTGAAGAAGGTGCAGAGCAACGAGACGCTCGACATCCACTCGTCCGGCAGCTACGAGCCGCACCTTGCGCAGTTCTTCCACACCTGGTCGGACTTCTGCACCTTCACCCCGACTCGTGCCGGTGACTACTACCTCCAGGTGCGCAGCAACGTGAGCATCGGCGGCACGACGAGCGACAACAACGGCTACGACCCGCTGGTCTACGAGGACAACCCGGCGGCGTCAGCGCGGAACGGGAACACGTCGACCGGAGCCGGTCAGAACTCGTTCGGCATCCGGGCCGTGACCGCTCCCGGTCTCGAGGACGACGTGGCGGTCTCCGGCTACGCCAGGATGCCGATCTTCGCCAACGCCGTCTCGGCACAGTCGACGTTCAACCTGATCCGGGTGCTTCCGGCGGCCGCCGGCAAGAGCATCAGGTTCAGCTTCTTCGACGTCGGCGACTGCACGGTGCTCACCGGAGGCAGCTGCACCGGCTCGGTGCAGGTGCTGGTGCCGAACGACGCGACGGGGAGCATCGCCACCAAGCCGTTCCGGGACGGGTGTCGTTCCTTCGGGGGCGCCTCCGCCGCCGCCGGAGCCGCCGGTCAGCTGCTGACCAGCTGCTCCGCCTCGGTGAACTACAACACGAACAACGGCAAGCTGCAGACGGTGAGCATCCCGATCCCCAACGACTACATGTGCAACTACGCGTCGTTCGGCGGGTGCTGGTACAAGGTCAAGGTCTCCTACCCGAACGCGCTGGTGAACGACATCACGACCTGGGACGCCGACATCGCCGGCGATCCGGTGCGGCTCATCGAGTAGCCGGCGCTCCTAAGGTGGACGCGTGGACGAGGACCGGCTGCGCGAGGTCGCACAGGAGCTCTACGGGCTGCGCCCGGAGGAGTTCACCGGCGCCCGGACCGCTGCCGAGAAGGACGCCCGGGCCGCCGGGGACCGTGAGCTGGCGGTCGCCGTCAAGGGGCTCCGCCGCCCTGCGGTGGCGGCGTGGGTGGTCAACCTGCTGGGTCGCCGCAACGCCGAGCTCCTGAACCAGGTCGTCGCACTCGGCAACGCGCTGCGGGAGGCCCAGGCGCAGCTCCAGGGCGACGAGCTGCGCGAGCTGACCCGGCAGCGGCGCCGGCTCGTCGCGGGCGTGACCGCGGAAGCCAGGACGCTTGCCGAGTCGGAGGGCCAACGGCTCAGTGAGTCGGTCACCAGGCAGGTCGAGGAGACCCTCCAGGCCGCGATGGCCGACCCGAAGGCTGCGCAGGCGGTGCTCAGCGGGCTCCTCGCCCAGCCCCTGAGCTCCACCGGGCTCGAGTCTCTCGTCGGCGAGGCGCTCGCCGTACCGCTGGGAGCAGGGCGACCACCTGCCGAGCCACCGCCGGCGCCGCCGACCCTGACCGTGGTCCGCGACGACGGTCGCGAGCTGCGCGAGGCGGAGGAGCGTGCCGCCGAGGCCGACGCCGCGCTCCGCAAGGCCACCAAGGCCCGGGACTCCCAGGAGAAGAAGCGCGCCAAGGCGGAGGCGAAGCTGCTGCAGCTCGAGGCCGAGCTCGAGGAGGTACGCCGGCGGCTGGCCGAGGCGGAGGAGGGGACGGAGGCGGCAGCCGCCAAGCTGGACCGGGTCCAGGCGTCGCTGGATGATGCCGAGGGCGAGGTGGCGGCGGCCCGGACGGAGGCGGAGGACGCCGCGGCCGACGTGGCCAGGCTGCGCGGCTAGCTGCTCTCCCAGCCCTTCGCGCGCTCGACGGCACGGCTCCAGAGTCGATGCGCCTCGTCGGCGCGGGCACGGTCGCCGGAGGGCTCGAAGCGGCGGTCCAGGGCCCAGGTCTCGCGCAGCTCGTCGGTCGACTGCCACACCCCGGCGCCGAGCCCCGCCGCGAACGCCGCGCCGAGCCCGGTGGTCTCCACGACCTTCGGCCGCTCGACGGGGACGCCGAGCTGGTCGGCCTGGAGCTGGCAGAGCAGGTCGTTGGCGGCTGCTCCGCCGTCCACGGTGAGCGACGTGAGCGGGGACTCCGGTGGCAGCGTGTCGATGACGTCGCGGACCTCGAAGGCGATCGCCTCCAGGGTCGCCCGGACGAGGTGCGCCCGGGTGGTGCCGCGGGTGATCCCCGCGATGAGCCCTCGGGCGCGCGGGTCCCAGTGCGGCGCGCCGAGCCCGGTCAGCGCGGGGACGAAGACGACGCCGTCCGTGGAGTCGACGGTGGCGGCCACCGCCGCCGTCTCGGCTGCGGACCCGACGATCTGGAGCCCGTCGCGCAGCCACTGGACGGCGGCGCCGGTCACGAAGATCGCTCCCTCGAGCGCGTAGGTCAGCTCACCCTCCGGCGAGCGCCAGGCGGCCGTCGACAGCAGCCCCGCCCCGGAGCGGACCACCTCGGTGCCGGTGTTCGTGAGGATGAAGGAGCCGGTGCCGTAGGTGCACTTGGTGTCGCCGACGTCGAAGCAGGTCTGCCCGAAGAGCGCCGACTGCTGGTCGCCGAGGATGCCGGAGACCGGGAGCTCCAGGCCGAGGAACGACCTCGGGTCGGTGGTGGCGATCTCGCCCCAGGACGGTCCGACCTCCGGCAGCGCGGCGCGGGGAACGCCGAAGAGGTCGCAGAGCTCGTCGCTCCAGTCGCCCTCGGCGAGGTCGAGGAGGAGCGTCCGGCAGGCGTTGGAGACGTCCGTGACGTGCCAGGTGCCGCGGGTCATCCGGGCGACGAGGTAGGAGTCGACCGTGCCGACCGCGTAGCGGCCCTCCTCGACCAGCCCCCAGGTGCGGGGCTCGTGCTCGGCGACCCAGGCCAGCTTCGTGCCGGAGAAGTACGGGTCGAGCCGCAGCCCGGTCAGCTCGGTGATCCGCTCCTCGTGGCCCTCGTCGCGCAGCCGCGTGCAGATGTCGGCGGTACGCCGGTCCTGCCAGACGATCGCCCGCCGGGGCGACCCGAGGGTCTCCCGGTCCCACAGCACGACGGTCTCGCGCTGGTTCGTGATCCCGACAGACCGGAGCTCCGGGCCGTCGTACTGCTCGAGCGCGGAGCGCCCCGCTTCGAGCGTCGCCTGCCAGATCTCCTCCGGCGAGTGCTCGACCCACCCCGGCCTGGGGAAGTGCTGGCCGAACTCCTGGTATCCCTTCGCGGCGATGGCACCCTCGGCGGTCACCACGAGCGCGGTGACCCCGGTGGTCCCGGCATCGATCGCGAGCACGCTCATCGCGTGCCTCCGTCCCCGCGGAGGATCGCCAGGACCGCGCGGTCGACCCAGTCGGGGCCGACCCGCATCTCCCAGTTCTCGCTGCCCACCCACGCGTCGAACCCGTCGTGCCCGGCCCCTTTCGCGAGCTGGTCCAGCTCCACGCGGAGCGCGTCGTCGACGGGCACCTTCTCCTCGTCGGTGGAGGCGGTCAGGTAGAGCCCGTGGAGCCCGAGCAGCCGGCTCAGCTCCGCGACCGGCTGGGGATGGTCGTCCACGCGGAGATCGACGGCGATGTCGTCGTTGCCGCCGTACCCCGCGGCGTCCCGGACCACGAGGAGGGCCGCCGACTGGCGACCGCGGCGGTCGCCACCCGCTGCGTCGCCGGCCTCGAGGGCGGCGAGCAGCCGTCGGGCGAGGTCGGGCTCGCCCGCCGTGGCGTCCCACGCCTTCCGCATGGCGGGGACGACCTCGGGACCGGCCAGGATGTTCCCCTGGATCGCCACCCCGGGCCCCGTCTCGCCGCCCGCCCACTCGAGGCACTCGCTGCCGGTGTACGTCGCGGCGTTGCCGTCGACGTCGACGATGCCGACCTGGCGGTGGTCCCGGCCGTCGTCGTCGTCGAGCAGCCGCTCGAGCGCTACCTCGGCCGTTGCTCCCTCCTCGAGGTGCGCGAGCGCCACCCCCTTGTAGGCGACGTTCGCCATCGCCTGGGTGGCGATCGCGCCGATCCCGGCGACGGCCGCCGGCACGGGGGAGCCGACCGCGAGGAACTTGGAGGCGACGGCGACGCCCCAGGACTGGGCGTCGTCGGAGCGGGCCACGATCGAGAAGGTCATGGCCGCACGGTAGCGACCCCGAGCGGCTGAGGCTTCCGGCGCCGGTCCGAGTCACCGCTCACGCCGCTCTCAGCCGGCTGCAAGCGGCCTCCTCCGGAGTCGCCGCTCGAAGCGACCGGCGCTACCGGCCATCCGGACGTCCTCACGCCGACCCGGCTCGCGGCCCGGACCGCGCGCCGCTCGACCGGCGTCGCCGTACCTCCGCGGCGCCGCCGCTGCTCCCCATGAAGAACTGGTGCTTCCCATGGGCTACATCCCGTGGGAAGCACCGGTTTCCCATGGGACCATGGGAAACCGATCCGGTCTGGATCGTTCCAATGAACATCGCTACGGTGGGGCGCATGCGAGTAGGAGTGCTGACCGGGGGCGGGGACTGTCCCGGCCTCAACGCCGTGATCCGCGCCGTCGTCCGCAAGGGCGTGGGGAAGTACGGGTTCGAGTTCGTGGGGTTCCGGGACGGCTGGCGGGGCCCCCTGGAGAACCAGACGTGCCCACTGGGCGTCAAGGAGGTGCGCGGCATCCTGCCCCGCGGCGGCACCATCCTGAAGTCGTCGCGGACCAACCCGTTCAAGGTCGAGAACGGCGTCGAGCGGATCAAGGAGAACCTGGCCGCCAACGGCGTCGACGCACTCGTCGCCATCGGTGGGGAGGACACCCTCGGGGTCGCCACCAAGCTCGCCGACCTCGGCGTCAACGTCGTCGGCGTGCCCAAGACCATCGACAACGACCTCTCCGGCACCGACTTCACCTTCGGCTTCGACACCGCGGTCAACATCGCGATGGAGGCGATCGACCGGCTGCACACGACCGCCGAGTCGCACCACCGGGTGGTCGTCGTCGAGGTGATGGGCCGGCACGCCGGCTGGATCGCTCTCCACGCCGGGTTGGCGGGCGGCGCCAACATCGTCCTGATCCCGGAGAACCCGTTCGACATCGAGAAGGTCTGCGGATACGTCGAGAAGCGGTTCGAGACGAACTTCTCCCCGATCGTCGTCGTCTCCGAGGGCGCCGTGCCCGCGGAGGGCGGCGACATGACCCTGCAGAGCGGTGAGGTCGACGCATTCGGCCACGTCCGGCTCGGCGGCATCGGCGACCGGCTCGCCCAGGAGATCGAGTCGCGCACCGGCAAGGAGGCCCGCGCCGTCGTCCTCGGCCACGTCCAGCGAGGCGGCACGCCCACGGCGTTCGACCGCTGGCTCGCGACCCGCTTCGGGCTGCACGCGATCACCGCGGTGGCCGACCAGGACTACGGGAAGATGGTCGCCCTGCGGGGCAAGGACATCGTCCGGGTGCCGCTCATCGAGGGCACCGGTGAGCTCAAGGTCGTCACCCCCGAGGAGTACGCCGAGGCCGAGGTCTTCTTCGGCTAGCGGCGGACCCGGACGCCGAGCCGCCCGGCCGCCTTGCTCAGGCCCGGGCGGCTCGAGCTTCCTCGGCGCCGCTGCGGACGCGGTCAGGTCGCCGGAGCGCCCCGGCGTACGCTTGACCGGTGACGATCCCCGACCTGCACTCCCTGCGCGCGATGGGCGCCGCCCAGCAGCCGAGCTGGCCGGACCGCGGCGCGCTCGACGCCACCGTCGAGCGGCTCCGCCGGGTGCCCCCGCTGGTCTTCGCCGGCGAGTGCGACGACCTCAAGGGCAAGCTCGCCGAGGTCGCCCGCGGCGAGGCGTTCCTGCTCCAGGGCGGCGACTGTGCCGAGACCCTCGACGGCGCGACCGCCGACAACGTCCGGGCGAAGCTCCGGGTGCTGCTGCAGATGGCCGTCGTCCTGACCTACGCCGCGTCGGTGCCGGTCGTGAAGGTCGGCCGGCTCGCCGGGCAGTACGCCAAGCCGCGGTCGTCCGACACCGAGACCCGCGAGGGCGTCACGCTGCCGGCGTACCGCGGCGACGCCGTCAACGGCTTCGACTTCACCCCGGACTCCCGGGTGCCCGACCCGCAGCGGCTGCTCGACGTCTACCACTCGTCGGCGACCACGCTGAACCTCGCGCGGGCGTTCGTGACCGGCGGCTACGCCGACCTGCGCCAGGTCCACACGTGGAACACCGACTTCGTCCGCTCCTCCCCGGTAGGGCGACGCTACGAGAAGCTGGCCGCGGAGATCGACCGGGCGCTGACCTTCATGAAGGCGATCGGGGCCGACCCGGACGAGTTCCACCGGGTCGACTTCCACTCCAGCCACGAGGCGCTGATCCTCGAGTACGAGCACGCGCTCACCCGGATCGACAGCCGCACCGAGCTGCCCTACGACGTCTCGGCGCACTTCCTCTGGATCGGTGAGCGGACGCGGCAGCTCGACGGCGCGCACGTCGAGCTGATGAGCCGGATCCGCAACCCGATCGGCGTGAAGCTCGGCCCGACGACGACCGCGGACGACGCGATCGCGCTCGCCCAGCGGCTGAGCCCCGACAACGAACCCGGACGGCTCACGTTCATCACCCGGATGGGCGCGGGCCGGGTCCGCGACGCGCTGCCGGAGCTCGTCGAGAAGGTCACCGCCGCGGGGGTCCACGTGGCCTGGGTCTGCGACCCCATGCACGGCAACACCTTCGAGGCGTCGTCGGGGTACAAGACCCGTCGTTTCGAGGACGTCATGGACGAGGTCCAGGGGTTCTTCGACGTCCACCGCTCTCTCGGCACCTGGCCGGGCGGGCTCCACGTCGAGCTGACCGGTGACAACGTAACCGAGTGCGTCGGCGGCGGGGAGTCCTTGCTCGAGACTGAGCTGTCCCACCGCTACGAGTCGGCCTGCGATCCGCGGCTCAACCGGGTGCAGTCGCTCGAGCTGGCGTTCCTCGTCGCCGAGATGCTGAGCGAGGTCCACGCCGCCGAGCAGTGACGGGCGGCTCCCCCGGAAGGGGCTTGACCCTGACGCAGCGTCAACCTTCGACCATGCTCTGCATGACCAGAAACACAGCGATCTCGCTCGCCGGGCTCCGCAAGAAGTACGGCGACAACGACGTCCTCCGTGGCGTCGACCTCGAGGTCCCCGAGGGAACCGTCTACGCGCTCCTGGGCCCCAACGGCGCCGGCAAGACCACCGTGGTGAACATCTGCTCGACGCTGCTCACCGCCGATGCCGGGGAGGTCCGCGTCGCGGGGTACGACGTCCGAGCCGACCCGGACCAGGTGCGTCGGTCGATCGGTGTGACCGGACAGTTCTCGGCGATCGACGAGTTCCACACCGGCCGGGAGAACCTGAGGCTGATGGCCGACCTGAACCACCTCGACCGCCGTCGGGCCAACAGGGTCATCGACGAGCTGCTGGAGCGGTTCGAGCTCGCCGACGCGGCAGGCCGTCGGGCCCAGACGTACTCGGGTGGGATGAAGCGCCGGCTCGACCTGGCGATGACCCTCCTCGGCTCGCCACGGCTGATCTTCCTCGACGAGCCGACCACGGGGCTGGACCCGCGCAGCCGGCGGGAGCTCTGGCACATCGTGCGGGAGCAGGTGGCCGACGGTGTGACCGTGCTGCTGACCACGCAGTACCTCGACGAGGCGGACCAGCTGGCCCACCGCGTGGGGGTGCTCGACGGGGGCCGGATCGTCGCCGAGGGGACGCCGGCCCAGCTGAAGAGCCGGGTTCCGGGCGGACAGGTGGAGGTGCGGTTCACCGACGCGGCGCGGCTGACCGAGGCGGCCGCCGTGCTCCCGGAGGCGACCGTCGACGTCGAGGCACTCACGCTGCGGATGGCCAACGACGGGGTCGCCTCCCTGCGCCGGCTCCTGGACCGGCTCGAGGACGATGCGGTCGCCGGGCTGACCGTCCAGAGCGCCGACCTGGACGACGTCTTCCTCGCGCTCACCGGCTACCCGGCATCGCCCGAGGACGAAGCCGACGACGAGAACCAGCTGGAGGCGGTCCGATGAGCACCCGGGCGATGGATCGGTCGACGTCGACCTACGTGGTCCGCGACTCGGTCACCATGTTGCGCCGCAACCTCTTGCACTGGCTCCGCTACCCGTCACTGGGGATCATGCTCATCGCCCAGCCGATCGCGTTCCTGCTGCTGTTCGTCTTCGTGTTCGGCGGGACGCTGGGAGCGGGGCTGCCCGACGTCCCCGGTGGTGGGGACCGCGGTGACTACCTGGTGTTCATCACCCCCGGCATCCTGATCATGGCCGTGGCCAGTGTGGCACTGGGCACCGCGATCGAGGTGGCGTTGGACATGACCGGCGGGATCATCGCCAGGTTCCGGATCATGGACATCGCGAAGGTGTCGGTGCTCACCGGGCACGTGCTGGGAGCGGTCCTGAAGACGATGTTCGCGGTGGCGGTCACGATGGTGGTGGCGCTGCTGCTCGGCTACCGCTCCGACGCGGGGGTGGGCGGCTGGCTGACCGCCCTCGGCCTGCTGGTCCTGATGGCGGTCGCGTTCACCTGGTTGACCGTCGGGATGGGGCTGGCGGCCGACAGCGTCGAGACCGCGAGCAACACACCGATGATCCTGGTGATGTTGCCGTTCGTGAGCAGCGGCTTCGTGCCGACCGACGCGATGCCGTGGGGACTGCGCCACTTCGCCGAGCACCAGCCGTTCACGTCGATGATCGACAGCCTCCGGGCACTCACCTCCGGTGCGGACGCCGGGTCGGACCTGTGGCTGGCGATCGGCTGGTCCCTGCTGATCGCCGTGCTCGGCTACCTGTGGTCCAAGCGGCTCTACACCAAGGTCCCGACGAAGTAGCAGGACACTGAGGAGATGCTCACGATCGGTCAGCTCGCCGCGCACGCCGGCGTCACCGTGCGCACGGTGCGCCACTACCACGCCAAGGGACTGCTGCCGGAGCCCGAGCGTGACGCCTCCGGCTACCGGCGGTACGACGCGAAGGCCGTGGTGGACCTGGTCAAGATCCGCACCCTCGCGGATGCCGGCGTGCCGCTCTCCCGGGTGGAGGAGCTGCTGGAGGCCGACCAGGACACGTTCGCGTCCGCCGTCGCCGACATCGACAGGCGGCTCCGTGCCGAGATCCGCGAGCGGCAGCGGCACCGGGAACGGATCTCCCGGCTCGCGGCCGGCGACAGCCTGGTGCTGCCGCCCGACGCCGTCGCCTACCTGGACCGACTTCGCGAGGTGGGGCTGCCGGAGCGGATGATCGAGGGCGAGCGGGACGCCTGGATCCTGGTCGCGGCGCACTCGCCGGAGCGGATGGCGCGGTGGATAGCGCTCAAGTGCGAGCAGCTCGAGGACCCCGCGGTCGTCGAGCTCTACCGGCGGTTCTGCGACGTGATCGACTGGCGACCCGACGACCCACGGCTTCCCGCGCTGGCCGACTGGCTGGCGGCGTACTTCTCGGACGCAGAGGACTGGGAGATGCTCGACGCCGACGACGGGCTGGACCCCGGGTTCGTCGAGCTCCTCGACTCGATGTTCGTCGACGGCGTGCCCGCGGCACGGCGGCTCATGCAGCTCCTGGAGGAGCGCGGCTGGTCCGGCTGGACCCAGCTCGAGCCGGTGGCGACCGACGCACGGGGGTGAGCTGTCGAGCGGTGGACGGTTCGGACGTGCAGCCTTCCCCCGAAGCCGGGCTGACCGGCGTGCTTTCGGGGAGGCTGCACGTTCGACCGGACCCGCTGGCTCAGGAGCTGGTCCGGGGGTGGGTCGTCGCGACGACCGCGGTGAGGAGCACGTCACGACACGCAGCACGCCCGGAGCGGTGTGGCGCAGTGCAGCCCGGATGAGACTCGTCTTGTCCTCGAAGTGGTGGTTCACGAGCCCGAGGGCCACGCCCCGCCTCCCGGGCGACCGCGCGCATGCTGACCCCGGAGATGCCGTCACGGGCCAGCAGGTCGATGACCGCCTCGAGGATCCGCCGCTGGCGGTCCCCCTGCTCACCGTCCAGCTCACCTGCCACGTCGAAACCCTAGTCCCGCCGGACGAGGGCTCTCCGTAAGGTGACCTCGTGATCGATCTGCGCAGCGACACCGTCACCCGCCCCACCGAGGCGATGCGGGCCGCGATGGCGTCCGCCGACGTGGGGGACGACGTCTACGGCGAGGACCCGACGGTCCTCGCCCTCGAGGAGCGGGTGGCCGGGCTCCTCGGCAAGGAGGCGGCGCTGTTCACGCCGACCGGGTCGATGGCGAACGTCCTCGCGGTGCGTTCGCTGGTCGGGGTGGGGGAGGAGGTGCTCTGCGAGGCGTCTGCCCACATCGCCCGCGCCGAGCTGGGGGCGCACGCGGCGTTCACCGGGCTGACGATGCGGACCTGGGTCGGACGGCCCCTCGACCTGGCGACCATCGAGGCGATCTTCGCCCCAGCGATGGGGCCGTTCTTCGTGCCGACGCGCGCGATCTCGGTCGAGAACACCCACAACTTCGGTGGCGGGGCGGTCATCGGTCTCGAGGGGCTCCGGGCCTTGAGGTCGTTCGCCGACGAGCGGGGTGTCGGGGTCCACCTCGACGGGGCCCGGCTCTGGAACGCCCACGTCGCGACCGGCACCCCGCTCAGCGAGTACGGCGCGGTGGCCGACGTCGTGGCCGTGTGCCTCAGCAAGGGGCTCGGTGCCCCGGTCGGCTCGCTCGTCGTCGGCTCGGCTGACGCGATGGCCGAGGCACGGGTCTGGCGCAAGCGGATGGGCGGAGGGATGCGTCAGGTCGGGATCCTGGCCGCGGCCGGGCTGCACGCGCTCGACCACCACATCGAGCGGCTCGTCGAGGACCACGAGCACGCACGGCTCCTCGCCGAGGCGTGCGGCGTCGACCCGGCGACGGTCGACAGCAACATCGTCGTCGTACCGCTGGCCGACCCGGCGAAGGTCGTCCTGGCCGCCAAGGACGAGGGTGTGCTGGTCTCCGCGGTGGGGGCCACCTCCCTCCGGATGGTCACCCACCTCGACGTGTCACGCGCCGACGTCGACCGGGCTGCCGAGGTCCTCGCGCCGCTGACCACCTGAGCACCGGTTCTCACACTCCGCCCGCCATGGACAGGAGGAACGAGCAGATGAAGCCGGTGACGCAGGCAAGGCCGACCGCCGCCCCCGCGTGGTCGACGGCCTCGGGGACCATCGTGTCGGCCAGCATCGTCAGGACGGCTCCGGCCGCGAAGGTCTCGGTGAACGCCAGGGTCGTCTCGCCGGCGCCTCCCAGGACCCCGTAGCCCAGCGCCGCGGCGACGGTCGAGGCGACCACGACGCAGGACCACAGGGCGAAGATGTAGCGGACCGACCGGCCGTCCTGCTGCATGCCGGCACTCGCGGAGAGCGACTCGGGGATGTTCGACAAGAACACGGCGATGACGACGGCGATCCCGACCGAGCCTCCTCCGACGAGGCTCACCCCGATGGCCGCCGACTCGGGGATGCCGTCCAGCAGCGCACCGAGGAACAGCGCGGTCGCGGCCGAGGACCCGGCACCCGCCTCGGTGCCGGTCGGGTCCTTCCGGCGCGCTGCGCCGTAGTGGTCGATCACCCAGTCGCCCGCGTAGAACGTCAGTGCGCCGGCAGCCAGCCCGAGGGAGACCGGCACCGCTCCGGCCCGGTCGTAGGCGGCACCGGTGAGCTCGAACGCGACGGCGCTGATCAGCACTCCGACGCCGAACCCCATCACCAGCCCGACGACCCGGACCGGCACCGGCAGGAAGATGCCCATCAGGGCGCCGAGCAGGAGTGCTGCCCCACCGACGAAACCCCAGAACGCAGCTTCCAGCACGCTCGGATGGTGCCCACTCAGAGCGTCGGCAACCGCTCGAAGGCCCTCAGGCCGGTGGTCGCAGCCCCACGTCGCGCAGCTCGAGCAAGGCGAGCCGTCGTACGACGCCCTCCTCCTCGCGTCGCCACGCACCGGCGGGATCGTCGCTGACCGCGGCCAGCCGGTGCATCGGCTGCCGCGCCAGCGCCCGCAGCGCGAAGAGGTCGAGGTCCTCGGCGGCGTCGATGAACCGCTGGCCGGCCGTCGCCTCGCGGATGAACCGCCACCGCAGCGGCAGGTAGACCGCGAGCAGGAGCAGGATCGGGATCGCACCGATGGTGAGCGAGAGCCACGTCGCGAGCTGGTCGACCGCGTCGACCTGGGCCGAGCCCGCCCGCGCCACCTGGTCCGCCGCGTTGCCCGCTCCCTCGAACGGCGCCTCGAGCTGGTCGCCGATGAGCGGTGCGTCGTCCACCGCGGAGCCGGCGTCGCGCATCCGGTCCCCGAGCCCGCTGCCCGCGCGGTTGAGCTCCTCGCCCGGACGGGCCAGCAGCATCGTGGCGTCGTGGACCGCCCGGGCGACCAGCACCCAGACGAGGATCCAGGCGGCGAGGAGCGCGTCCCCGATGAGCTGGCGGAGACGGTGGCCGGGGGCGTCGGCGTACAGCTTCATCCCCCGATCCTCTCCGACCCTCCACGCCCCGAACCCCGGCAACGGTCGGATGCCGGGCGTTCGGGCGACGGATTTCGATGTTGTGTCTATGCTTCCGCGTCGGGAACACGAGCTCGGGGGGATCCATGAGGCCTTTCCGCACGGCCGCCATCGGCCTGGTCGTCGCGTGCGCGGTGACCGCACTGCCCGTCGGCGCGCTCGCCGAGCCCGGCGGTGGCCGGGTGCCGGTCCCGAACGACCGTTCCAGCGCGGCCGACGAGGTGGGGCCGGCCCTGGCCGCCCTCGAGGCGGTGGACGACGCGTTCCGCGGCGGTCCGGCGTCAGCACGTCGCACCGCGGACAGCGCGCACCCGGACCGGCGGCTGACGCTGCTGCTCCGCGACCTTCGGCTGGGGCTCGAGGAGCTCGACGGTGAGGAGCGGGACCGCGCCGAGAGCTACCTCGCGCGGCCGGACGGTGACCGGGCGTTCCCGGACGAGCCGCTCTACGACGAAGGAGTCGTGACCCGGGACGACTGCACGGTGGCCCCGACCCCCGGCTCCCACGTCTGCGTGCACTGGGTCACCTCGACGAGGGACGCTCCCCGGCTCGACGACGGCGACGGTGACGGGGTGCCGGACCAGGTCGAGACGACCCGTGACGTCCTGAACAGCGTCTGGAGGAGGATCGTGGACGCCGGCGGCTACCGCCCACCGCTCGCCGACACGACCTCGGACAACTCCGGCCCGGACGGAAAGCTCGACGTCTACCTCGCCGACCTCGGCGCGAGCTCCCTCTACGGCTACTGCGCCACCGACGACCCCGCGGCTGGGTCGAACGCCACGGTCTCGGCGTTCTGCGCGCTCGACGACGACTTCTCGGCGGTCCAGTTCGGCGGCGACCCCCTGGAGAACCTCCAGGTGACCGCAGCGCACGAGTTCTTCCACGCCGTGCAGTACGCCTACGACTGGCTGGAGGACGGCTGGCTGCTCGAGGGCACCGCCGCCTGGGTCGAGGACGAGCTGTACGACGAGGTCGACGACAACCTGCAGTACCTCCCCCGGAGCCCGCTGACCGACCCCTACGTCGCGATGGACGACGCGGGGAGTGGCCGCAACCTCTACGGGAGCTGGATCTTCTGGCGCTACCTCGCCGAGCGGTTCCCCGCCCAGGGCGGGACCGGGATGCCCCTCGTGATCCGCGACGTGGTCGACCGCCTGGGTGGCCCCGGCCCCACCGACATGGGGGCCTACTCCACGCGGGCCATGGTGGGCGCGCTCTCCGCGCGCCACGTCTCGTTCCGGCAGCTGTTCTCCGCGTTCGGTGCGACGAACCGTCGGCCGGCCGCCTTCTACGAGGAGGGTGCCGCCTACCCGGCCGCGCCGCTCGCCCTCACGATGTCGCTGCGCAACGGCAGGGCGAAGGCCGTCGGCTTCCGCGCCGACCACCTCAGCAACGACACCTTCCGGGTCGTGCCCGGCCGCGCGCTGACCGGCAGGCGGTGGAAGCTGAGGGTCCGGGTCGAGATGCCGAAGCGCTCCCTCGGGTACGCAGCGACGGTCACCACGCTCCGGAAGGGCGGCGGCGTCGGAACCAAGCAGGTGCGGCTGGCAGCGAACGGCGACGGCAGGCTGACGACCTCCTTCGGTCGCAAGCGGGTCAAGGCGGTCGAGGTGACGTTGACCAACGCCAGCGTCCGGTACGCCTGCTGGTCGGGCGTGGACAGCCCGTACGCCTGCCACGGCATCCCGAAGGACGACGGCCGCCCGGTGAAGGCCAGGGTCAGGGCGTTCCGGTGACCAGCGTCGAAGCGTCCGCACGGCCGACCACCGGAGGCAGCTGACGGACCGCCTGGGCGAGCGCCCTCAGCTCGGTGCCGAGCAGCGCCTGCGGGCCGTCGCACAGCGCCTTCTCCGGCTCCGGGTGGACGTCGACGATGACCCCGTCGGCGCCGACCGCGATCGCGGCCCGCGACAGCGGTACGACGAGCTCCTTGATGCCCGCGGCGTGCGACGGGTCGACGATGATCGGCAGGTGGCTCTTCCCCTGCACCACCGGCACGGCGGAGAGGTCGAGGGTGTTCCGGGTGGCCGGCTCGAACGTCCGGATGCCCCGCTCGCAGAGGACGACGTCGAGGTTGCCGCGCTGGGCGATGTACTCCGCGGCCATCAGCCACTCCTCGATCGTGGCGGTCATCCCGCGCTTGAGGAGGACCGGCTTGCCGGCGTCCCCGACCGCCTGGAGCAGACCGAAGTTCGCCATGTTCCGGGTGCCGATCTGGAGCATGTCGGCGTGCTCGGCCACGATCGGCACGTCGCGGGCGTCGACGACCTCGGTGACGACCGGCAGCCCGGTCAGCTCCCGGACGTCGGAGAGGATCTCGAGCCCTTCGACACCCAGCCCCTGGAAGGCGTACGGCGAGGTGCGCGGCTTGAACGCGCCGCCACGCATGATCGTGGCGCCGGCCGCCTTCGCCATCTCGACGGCCTCGACGGTCTGCTGGCGGGACTCCACGGCGCACGGGCCGGCGATCAACGTGAAGGTGTCCGGGCCGATCGGCACGCGGTGTCCGTCGCGCCCCACCCACACGGTGCTCCGGGCGGGGTGGTTCTGCCGGCTGACCAGCTTGAACGGGTCGGAGATCCGGTGCACGTCCCCGACGCCGGGCAGCGTGCGCAGGTTCAACCCGTGGAAGGAGTCGATGTCCCCGACGAGCCCGATGATCGTGCGGACGACGCCCTTGCTGACGAACGCCGACCCGCCGACGCTCTCGACCTTCTCGACGACGTGCGCGATGTCCGCGTCGGTGGCGTCCGGTGTCATGACGACGACCATGGTGGTTCCTTGTCTCTCGGTGGCCGGGCGGCCGGTGGTGCCTCGAGCCGAGGAGGAACGCGAGACGCCCCTCGCATCAGCCAGGGGCGTCGGTGTCGAACGGCGCGACTTCGTCGGAGGTCTAGCGAAGCCGGCTGCTCGGGAGCCCCGGGCAGGTGGCGAATCGATAGGTCCAGAAGTGCGGCACGGGCAGGAGCCTAACCCACTGTCCGGGGGTCGGACCGAGGGTCCGGATGCCGGACGGTCAGCGGTCCTCGGCCACCGCCGCGATGTCGGCGAGGTCCTGCGCCAGCAGCTTGGTCGTCATGGCCGCGCCCATCGGCCCGAAGACGGCTGCCGTGACCCGCTGGAGCCAGGTGGGGTCAGGGTGGCTGGCCCCGAAGCACACGCTGAGCAGGGTGCCCTCGTCCGCGGGCTCGAGGGTGAAGACCGTCCGGTACTCCACGCCGCCGGACCGGGCCTCCACGGTCGTCCGGCGAGGTTCCTCGGCCGCCGTCACCTCCAGCTCCTGGGTCTCCTCCTTGCCCAGGATCCGGCGTGTCTCGCGCCACCGCGTGCCCACGTCGTACGCCGGGCCGGCGACCCGTTCGACGCGGCTCACCCCGCGCAGCGTCGTGGGCGCGGCGTCGAGGTCGGTCAGCACCGCCCACACCTGCTCCGGGGCGGCATGGACGACCCGGCTCACGGTGATCTCCCGACCTGGCATGGACCGAGGCTAACCCCGTCGGAAGCCCCCGGCCGGCTGGGCCACCCGCGAACCGTCGGCGTGGGATGCGTGTGGCAGGAGTGACGAGCGCGTAGCCTCGTCGCCATGGCGACCCGTACGTCTTCCCCGCCGGCGTCGCGAACCTCCGGAGCCACCCGCAAGGGCGGCTCCGGCAGTTCTCGGTCCCGGTCGTCCGGCAGCCAGTCCCGTCGCTCGTCCTCGGCGAAGGGACGCTCGACCAAGTCGAAGCGTCCCGCCCCGCGGGCGGTGCGTAATGGTCCTGGCCCCGTGTTCCGACTCTTCGCCGCGCTCGGTCGCGCGCTGAAGTCGTTCTGGCTCGGCATCGCGCACGCCTTCGGCGCGACGGTACGACGGGTCGGCCACACGGCACGGGAGCTCGAGCCGGAGCACCGCCGCGACGGGATCGGGCTGTTCCTCATGGCGCTGGCCGTCGTGGTCGCCGCGTCGGTCTGGTGGCGGCTGCCGGGGACGGTGGGCGAGACCGCCCGCACGGTCGTCAACGGCTCGGTCGGGCTGCTGGGCTGGTTCGTCCCGCTGGTGCTCCTCGGGGTCGGTGCGGTCACGATGCGCAACCCCGAGTCGACCGGCCCCGTGGGGCGCCAGGTCATCGGGTGGGGCGCGCTCGTCTTCGGCGTCCTCGGGCTCGTCCACCTGGCCAACGGCAGCCCGGAGGGGAGCGACTCCCAGGCCCTCCAGGACGCCGGCGGCGCGATCGGCTTCGTCGTCGGGTCGCTCGCGCTCGACCTGCTGCAGACGCCGTACGTCGTCGTCCCGATCTTCGTCCTGCTCAGCCTCTTCGGGGTTCTCGTCGTGACGGCGACCCCCGTCTACCAGGTCCCGGCCCGGCTCGCCTCGCTCCGCGACCGCCTCCTCGGCCGCCAGCACCCCACCGAGGAGGCTGCCGGCGCTCCCGAGCCTCGCAAGCGCAGCCGGCCGCGGCGTCGGGTCGGCTCGATGGCCCCGAAGGAGGGCGACGACGACTTCACCCCCGAGGGCGACCCGGCGTACGACTCCCCGGTGATGGTCGACCGCGAGCTCGGCAGGCGCGGCCGCAAGAAGGCCGACGGCGTCGACGTCGCGGCGGCTCCGGGGGAGGGCACGGCCGAGGAGGCCGAGCCGCCTCCGCACACCCCGCTGCCCGCCCGGGTGGAGCAGCTCGCGCTCTCCGGCGACATCGCCTACTCGCTGCCCGGGAACGACGTCCTCCGGCCGGGCAGCCCGCACAAGGCGCGGACGAAGGCCTCCGACGACGTCGTCGGCCGGCTCACCGAGGTCCTCGAGCAGTTCGACATCGACGCACAGGTCACCGGCTACACGCGGGGACCGACCGTCACCCGCTACGAGGTCGAGCTGGGGCCGGCGGTCAAGGTCGAGAAGGTCACCGCGCTCGGCAAGAACATCGCCTACGCGGTGGCGAGCGCCGACGTACGGATCCTCAGCCCGATCCCCGGCAAGTCCGCGATCGGCATCGAGATTCCCAACACCGACAAGGAGATCGTCTCCCTCGGCGACGTGCTGCGGTCGAACAACGCCCGCAACGACCACCACCCGATGATCGTGGGGCTCGGCAAGGACGTCGAGGGAGGCTTCGTCGTCGCGAACATGGCGAAGATGCCGCACCTGCTGGTCGCCGGGGCCACGGGCTCGGGCAAGTCGAGCTTCGTGAACTCGATGATCACCTCGATCCTCATGCGGTCGACGCCCGACGAGGTCCGGATGATCATGGTCGACCCGAAGCGGGTCGAGCTCAACGCCTACGAGGGGGTCCCGCACCTCATCACGCCGATCATCACGAGCGCGAAGAAGGCAGCCGAGGCCCTCCAGTGGGTGGTCCGCGAGATGGACCAGCGGTACGACGACCTCGCCGCGTTCGGCTTCCGGCACGTCGACGACTTCAACAAGGCGGTCCGGGCCGGCAAGGTCCAGGTCCCGCCGGGGAGCGAGCGGGTGCTCGCGCCGTACCCCTATCTGCTCGTCATCGTCGACGAGCTCGCCGACCTCATGATGGTCGCCCCGCGCGACGTCGAGGACGCGGTCGTCCGGATCACCCAGCTCGCTCGGGCCGCCGGCATCCACCTGGTGCTAGCCACCCAGCGGCCGAGCGTCGACGTGGTGACCGGGCTCATCAAGGCCAACGTGCCCTCGCGGCTCGCGTTCTCGACCTCCAGCCTCTCCGACAGCCGGGTCATCCTCGACCAGCCGGGCGCCGAGAAGCTGGTCGGCCAGGGCGACGGACTGTTCCTGCCGATGGGCGCCTCCAAGCCGGTCCGGGTCCAGGGCTCCTGGGTCACCGAGGCCGAGATCCACCAGGTCGTCAAGCACTGCAAGGAACAGCTCCAGCCCAGCTACCGGGAGGACGTCACCGCGCCGGCGGCCTCCAAGCGGGAGCTCGACGACGACATCGGCGACGACCTCGACCTGGTGGTCCAGGCGATCGAGCTCGTCGTCTCCACCCAGTTCGGGTCCACGTCCATGCTGCAGCGCAAGCTGCGGGTCGGCTTCGCGAAGGCGGGGCGGCTCATGGACATCCTCGAGAGCCGTGGCGTGGTCGGCCCGAGCGAGGGCTCGAAGGCACGCGACGTCCTCATCAAGCCCGACGACCTCGACGAGGTCATCGCCACCCTCCAGGGAGAGTCATGAGCGCTCAACCGGTCGAGACAGACGCCCCCGTCCGGAGCGACGAGGACGCCGGCGCGGAGCTTGCAGCCGCTCCCGCGCCTGTCGAGGTCCGTCGCAACGCCCTCGTGTCGGCCGTCATCGGCGCGGCGGCGTCCGCCATCGCGATCGCCTACCTGTGGCGCGCGGTCGGCTCCGGCGCGGTCCTCGACTGGGTCCTCTGCCTCGCGATGGGCGCGCTCGCCACCGTCTTCCTGCGCAGCCTGCTCGATTCCCGCACCCCGCTCCTCGTGGTCGACGAGATGGGGGTCCGGGTGCGGCTGGGCGCGCAGTGGCGCGGGATGCCGTGGGAGGCCATCGACCGAGTGGTCGTCAAGCCCCGCAAGAACCTGGTGCAGGACGGCCGGCTGGTCGTGACCCTGCACCACCTGCAGCGGGCGGTCGAGGGGCTCGACAGCCGCGCCAGCCGGCACGCCCGGCTCAACCAGAAGATGTACGGCGCCGCGCTCGCCGTACCCCTCGGGCTCACCACGAAGGTCGACGGCGGGGCCGGGGAGGAGCTCGCCGACCGGGTCGCGCTGCTCTCCCAGGGGCGCGCGGAGGTGGTGACGCTCCTCGACGAGCCGGAGCCGGTGACCTCGGGGTCGACCGCCGCTTCCTCCCACGACGACGGTGAGGAGCGGCCGGTCATCTCCGACGACTCGCCCCCGGAGAGCGACAAGCGGCCACGGTGGCTGCGCCGCTCCCAGGAGGCCGCCACGGTGGAGGAGGAGGGCGACCAGGGCGAGGTCGCCTCCACCCGGCTGCGGATCATCGACGCGACCACCCCGACCTCCTCGCCGAGGGTGCGTGCGATCGCCGAGCTCGGCGACCCGGTGGACCCGCTGGTCATCGGGGAGTTCGAGCCGGAGCCGGCGTACGACCCCGTCATCGGCCCCGAGCTGGCCGCGGCCCGCACCCGGGTCGGGCTCAGCGTCGACGAGCTCGCCGACCGGACCCGCATCCGCCCGCACGTCATCGAGTCGATCGAGGTCGACGACTTCACGCCGTGCGGCGGCGACTTCTACGCCCGCGGCCACATCCGGACGCTCGCCCGGGTGCTGGGCAAGGACCCCGAGCCGATGCTGACGCACTTCGAGGCCCGCTACGCGACCGCGCCGATCAACGCCCGCCGGGTCTTCGAGGCCGAGCTGGCGACCGGGATGACCGGCAGCATGCGCCGCACGGTCGGCGGGCCGAACTGGGCGCTCCTCGTCGGCGTCGTCCTCTCCCTCATCCTGGTCTGGAGCGCCGTCCGGCTCTTCGCCGGCGACGGCAACGAGGTCTACGAGACGCCACCGCCGATCCTCAACGGCTCCGCCGGGCTCAGCAGCACCTACGGCCAGCCCCGGACCGCGACGGCGCCGCCGCCGGTCCCGACCACGGTGACCGCCGTCAACGCGGGCGCGACCGTCGAGGTGCTCGACGGTGAGGGAGAGGTCGTCTTCGAGGGTGACCTCGTGATCGGCGAGGTCGTCCGGGTGGAGGTCGATCCGCCGATCACGGTCTCGAGCGACAACGGCGGTGCCGTCTCGGTGAGGCTGGGCGAGCATGACATGGGGTTCCTCGGTGAGCCGGACCAGCCGGTGGTCGAGGTGTTCCAACGGCCCTGACGCTCTATCGATTTGCCCCTTTTAGGCACATCACTCTCATTTCGGCGGTAACGTCGAGGCGTCCCGCGGCTGCCCCGTGCCGCGGTGTCTCGAGGAGCCCTGATGAACACCCCGGCCGAGGAAGTCGTCGCTGCCGCGACCACCTCGTCGACCGTCGTGTCCGAGCGTCACCGCGTGCGCCGCTCGCTGCCGCGGCTCTTCTGGGTGGTTGCCGTCGTCGTGCCGCTCGCGCTCACCGCCCTGGTGGGGCTCACCCGCGGTCCGGCGATCGAGGCGACCCTGGTCGGCCAGGCACGCGAGGCGCTGGTCGCGGAGGGCATCAAGGGCGTCGGCCTGGTGGCCGACGGCCGCCGGCTCACCGCCCGGGTCCCCACCGGGCGTGACCCATCGAAGGTCTCCCAGGTGCTCAGCGGCGTCAGCGGAGTCAGTGCCGTGAAGACCACCGACGTCTACGCCAACCGCGCCGAGGCCCGGGCCTGCGCGGAGCTCCAGCGCAAGCTGGACCGCGCCACCGATGGCCAGCGGATCGGCTTCGAGGGGAGCTCCACCCGGCTCACGGCGTCCGGACGGCAGGCGGTCACCGCGGTGGCCGGGCTGCTCGAGGCGTGCCGCCCGGCAGTCGTCACCGTGGGCGGGCACACCGACGGCAGCACCTACAACGGCCCCGAGATCTCGCTCGCCCGCGCCCGTGCCGTCATCGACCTGCTCGTGCGGGCCGGGGTGAAGCGCGAGCGCCTCGAGGCGCGCGGGTACGCCGACCAGTTCCCGCTCGTCGAGCACGACGACGTTGCCTCCCGGGCGCGGAACCAGCGCGTCTCCGTCGTGGCGGTGCAGTGACATGTGGGTCCTCTACCTCGAGCTGCTGCTCCTGCTCCTCGTCCCGTTCGTGGTGGGCGCGTTCCTCGCCCGCTTCGTCGTCCGGGTCGCGGTGCGCCGTACCGAGGCCGACGTTCGCCCCTCGGCTGAGGTGACCTCATGAGCTGGCTGATCGGGCAGCTGTGGCCGTGGATGGTGCTCTCGGCGCTGCTCGGCTTCGCCTCGACCGTCCTGATGTCGACGCGACGGGTGACCGTCGAGCGCGTCGTCGAGACCCCGGTCGAGCCGGTGGCTCCCGTCGAGGAGCTCCCGGTCGTCGACGAGCCCCCGGTCGTCGCGGCGGAGCCGCCGCCCGCGGACAGCTCACCGTTCCCAGTCCTGCCCGGTGCCGCCGAGCGACCGTGGGAGGCCGAGGAGGAGTGGTCGCGCCCTGCGCGCCGGGCGACCGCCTTCGTGCCGTCGTCGTCAGCCACCTCTGCCTCTGCCTCTGCCTCCGCCGGCGACGACTGGGACGACGCCGCGGCGAACTGGCGCGACTGGGCGGACGAGGCGACCGGCAAGCGCCAGCTGCGGGACGACCACGAGCTGTTCCACGGCAAGGCCTCGCCCGACGTGGGGTCGGCGTCACCTTTCCCGTCGGGAGCGGTGGACACGCCGTTCCGGTACGACGAGCCCGTCGACGCGCCCTTCCCGCACGCCCAGCCGGTTGAGGCGTACGACGCGGGGGTCGTGGAGCGGGAGCGGCTGGAAGCGGAGCGGCTGGAGGCCGAGCGGCTGGCGCGCCTCGAGGCTGAGCGGCTGGAGCAGGAGCGGCTGGAGGCGGAGCGGCTGGCGCGCCTCGCGGCTGAGCGGCTGGAGGCTGAGCGGCTGGAGGCTGAGCGTCTGGAGCAGGAGCGGCTGGAGGCTGAGCGGCTGGCGCGCCTCGAGGCTGAGCGGCTGGAGGCGGAGCGTCTGGAGGCTGAGCGGCTGGAGGCGGAGCGTCTGGAGGCGGAGCGGCTGGAGGCGGAGCGGCTGGAGGCGGAGCGGCTGGAGCAGGAGCGTCTCGAAGCCGAGCGGCTGAAGGCCGACCGTCTGGAGGCCGAGCGGCTGGAGCAGGAGCGACTCGAAGCGGAGCGCCTTGAGCAGGAGCGCCTTGAGCAGGAGCGC
>DASSBB010000084.1:0-4725 GCA_035699145.1 Marmoricola sp. | reverse complement strand
TTCGTCAGCCCAGACGATCTCGTAGGTCAAGCTCCCGCACGCCGTGGTTGAGCCGGCGGCAGCCCGAGTGCGGATCTTGCTTCGGCTTGCGACACGTGGGTGACCTCACCGAGCTGCTTGCGCAACCGGTAGCGCGCGAGTGCCAACTCGTCCTCCAGGTCCTCGATCCTGCGCACCTGGTCTGACAGGTAGTTGTGAACGGCCTCGCGGACGACCTCCTGCTTGCTGCGGTTCTCACTTCGAGCGCGCTCTGTCAGCATCCGGTCGTCCTGCTCGCTCAGGCGTAGGGTCATGGCCATGGCGCGATGGTATCGCGCGATACCACAGTGCGGCTCCACGTCACACGAGGCTGACCTCCACGCGCAGCGGCTGACGTCGTACGGTCTGCCCCATGGCACGCACCTGGCTGGCGATCCGCGTGGAGCTCCTCGGCGGCGGGGGCACGGAGCCGTGGCCGCCGCCGGGGCGGACCATTGTCGTCGGGCCGCGGCACACGTTCGCGGACCTCGCCGCGGCCATCGATGACGCGTTCGCACGGTGGGACCGTGCTCACCTGTGCCAGTTCACCCTCGCCGACGGTCGGACGGTCACCGACGCGGAGACGGCTGAGGAGTCGGAGGGGTCGCCGTTCGGCCCGATCGGCGCCGAGACGCTGATCCTCGACCGCACCAAGGCGCTGAAGACCGTGGGGGTGGGCGAGGAGTTCCGCTACGTGTTCGACTTCGGTGACGGGTGGACGCATCGGTGCACCGTCGAGGAGAAGGTCGATCCGGCCGAGGCCCTGGGCGTCGTACCCGACATGCCGCTCCCGATGTGGGGCTGGGGCAGCATTCCGGACCAGTACGGCCGCCGTTGGGCGGACGACGACGGTGAGGCCCCGGTGCCGCGACAGCCGCAGCGACCCGATCCGATGCTGTCCGGAGCGTGGCCGGAGCTGGCCGCCGACCCGGTCGACGTCCGCGAGCTGCGCGGCGCCACCTTCCGGGGTGACGTGACCGCGATCCGGGCTGCTCTCCAGGGCCGCGACCCGGAGGCCTGCCTGCAGCACGCTGGAGCCGCGGTCTCCGTCCTCCTCGCGGCGGACCGCAAGGCGTCCGAAGGACTGGCCCTCTCGGTGGTCAACCGGCTCGGGTGGCGTGGCGCCGAGGGCGACGAGGTGCTGGCCGCGGATCTCATCGAGCAGCTGCGGGGTACGGCGCCGCCGGGCCGTCTCGTCGCCACCGACCTCGACGAGGTGGCGTTGCTGCTCGAGGGCGACGGCGAGGGCGGCTACCTCGACCTGCAGACCGGTGAGGTCGTGCGCGCCGCGATGACTGATCCAGCCGAGGTCGGTGAGGACGAGGCCGTCGACGTGGACGAGGACCCGGAGCGGTGGCTGTTCCTGGAATCCGAGGGCAGCCGGGGCGGCTGGCGGGACATGGCCGACTTCGCCGCGACGGTCGGCGATGCGGCCCTCCGGTCGCGGCTCGATGCGGCCATCGAGGGACGCGGCGCATTCCGCCGGTTCCGCGACGAGATCGACCGCGCCGGGCTGGTCGACCGTTGGCGGGGGTTCTCCGACGACCGGAAGCTCGGACGGGCCAGGGCGCGGCTCGCCGACCGCGGCGTACGGGTCCGGCCGGCAGCTCCGCATCCCGGATGATGGCGCATCACAGGCGATGCTGCTCAAATACATGCATGGCTGCCATCACCATTCGCGACGTCCCCGACGACGCCCGGCGCGAGCTGGCGGCACGTGCCGGCCGGGCCGGGCAGTCCATGCAGGAGTACCTCCGTCTGGCCCTGGTCGAGCTGGCGTCCGCGCCGGATCCTGCTGAAGTCGTCGAGCGTGCCCGGGCCAGGGCGAAGCGGCTCGAGCTGACCTTTCCCGCGGAGGACATTCGCGCCGCGATCTCGGCCGAGCGCCGGTGACGCTCGTCGTCGACGCCTCGGTCGTCGTCGCCCTGGTCGCTGACTCCGGGCCGGCGGGCGAGTGGGCCGGCGAGCTTTGTCGGCGTGGGGGACTGGCCGCACCGCACCTGCTCGGGGTGGAGGTCACGAGCGCGTTGCGTCGACGGGTGCTGTCCGGGGGCCTGAGCCGAGATGCGGCAGCGTTGGCCCTTGCCGACGCCTCAGTGCTGCCGCTGCAGCGCTATCCCTTTGAGCCGTTCGTCGACCGCATCTGGCAGCTGCGGGAAAACCTGACGCCCCACGATGCCTGGTACGTCGCGATCGCCGAGGAGCTGGACGCACCGCTGGCGACCCTCGACGTGCGGCTCGCCTCGTCGCCGGGCGTCGCGTGCGAGGTGCTCACCCCGTCGACCTGAGGCACCCCGAGCACCGTTTGGGGCGAGTTCCCCGGCGGAGGCGTCCGCTTCCCCGCCGTAGCTGGGCCGACGAGCTGTTGTGCGTCCTGTTCCACTCGGGGCCTACGCGTGTGTCGAGCGCGGGGGCGGCCGGCGTGCCGTCGTACCCGCGATCAACGTCGCTTCGGCTTCCGGCCGGGTTTCTCCCTTTTCGTCTGGTGCGTGGCCTTTCCATGATTGAGTGAACGCGCGTGGTTGGTGGGGGCGCTCCGGGGCGGTTCGACTGGTCAGGTGCCTGACGTTCTGTCGATCCACCGTTCGAGCGATCTTCGCTTGGCCTCTCACCTGAAGGACTTCCGCGTGCCTGCATCCCTGCGCCCGACCCGCTCGCCCTCTGCCGCGGACCGGGTACGTCGGTCCCTGCGCCGCGGCCTGTCCACGGCGGCAGTGCTCTCGCTGGCATCCATCGGCGTCGTCGCCGGCGTCGGAGCGATCAGCCCTGCTGCCGCGGCATCGTCCATCGTGGGAACGGTGTCGCCGACGGCGGACGACGCGGACGGTGACGGGCTGACCGCGGCCCAGGAGGCAGGATCGAGGACCGATCCGGAGAACCCCGACACCGACGCTGACGGTCTGGCCGACGGGTACGAGCTCATCACGACGTACACCGACGCCCGCAACGCTGACTCCGACGGTGACGGGCTCGGCGACGGTGACGAACTGGCTCGTGGGCTGGACCCCCGTAGTCCCGACAGCGACCTTGACGGCGTCGACGACGGCACCGAGGTGTCGATGGGGATCGACCCGCTGGTCGCCGACTCCGACGGCGACGGCCTCGCCGACGGCGACGAAGTCGACCTGGCCACGAGTCCCGGCGACGCCGACTCCGACGACGACGGTCTGGCCGACGGCGAGGAGGTCGAGCGGGGCACCGACCCGCTGGACTCCGACTCCGACGATGACCGCATCTCCGACGGCGACGAGGTGGCTGCCGGACTCAGCCCACTGGACAGGGACACCGACCGTGACGGCCTGACCGACGGCGACGAGGTGTTGGGGTTCGACTCCGACCCGCTGGATGCCGACTCGGACGATGACGGGCTCTCCGACGGGGACGAGGTGGCTCGGGACACCGGCCTGTCCGTCCCCGACAGCGACGAGGACGGCCTCCTCGACGGGTATGAGGCCCAGCGTGGCCTCGACCCCAGAAACCCGGACTCGGACTTCGACGGCGTCGCTGACGGCCACGAGATGGAGCTCGGCACCGACCCGAGCTCGGCGGACTCCGACGAGGACGGTCTCTCCGACAAGTACGAGCTGGAGACCTCGAAGACCGACCCGACCGAGTACAACACCGACGCGGACTTCCTCTCCGACGGCGAAGAGGTCAACCAGTACAAGACCGACCCGAACAAGGCCGACACCGACGGCGACGGGCTCGTCGACGGGTTCGAGACCTACCAGGGGTTCGACCCGCTCAAGGCCGACTCCGACGGCGACGGTCTCACGGACGGCGACGAGGTGAGCACGTACGGCACCCAGGTCCTGGATCCGGACACCGACGACGACGGCGCGAGCGACGGGCACGAGATCACGGCCGGGACCAACCCGTTCGTCCCGGACACCGACGAGGACGGTCTCTCCGACGGCGAGGAGGCCACCCTCGGCACGGATCCGGTGAAGTCCGACACCGACGGTGACGGCATTGGCGACGCAGCCGAGGTGGAGGCAGGGACCGACCCGCTGGTCGCCGAGACCGACGCACCCGACGGCGGGTCCGAGCCGAGCGACCCGGGCTTGCCCCATGGCAACAGCACGCCGTCCGCGCCGGCGCAAGCGGCCGGAAACGATGCTGGGCCGACCGTCGCTCCGAAGGTCGGCGGCGCGACCCTCCCGGACACGGGCGCCCCGGCCCACGTCGGCCCGCTCGGCGGCCTCGGTGCGGCGCTGGTGCTCCTCGGCACGGCCGTGCTGGCCCGGAGTCGTCGGTTGGCGACGCCGTCGCGGAAGCGGTAGTCGCTCGGGCACGTCGTACGGGCGCCAGCAGCACCGCTAGGGCGTCTCCTGCTCCGGTAGCGGCGGCAGCACCTGGGTCTCGTCATCGGGGCCGGCCACGTCGGGAAGGTCCCGAGCCCGCCGGCGTACGGGTGGGCGCGGTCGCCGGCGGCGGCGCTGCAGCCGGAGCTCGCGGCGGACGCGTTCCTCGAGGGCGAGCTCGCCGAGCAGCCGTCGTACGGTGGCTCGTTCGACGGTGTGCAGCTCGACGACGTCGGCGGGGGAAGCGCCCGTGATCGCGGCGTCGATCCGGCCGAGGGCCTCGTGCAGGCCGTCGAGGGTCTCCCGCAGGCGGGCGATGTCGGAGCCGGTGAGCCCCACGGGCGCGTCGCCCTCGTTGTGCACCAGCTCGCCGAACGCGTCGACGCCGGCGGCCAGCTGGCGG
>DASSBB010000083.1:0-36520 GCA_035699145.1 Marmoricola sp. | reverse complement strand
CGCCACTCACGACAGACCACGCGGCGAGGTGGCGCGTCACCTGTCGGCGCTGCAGAAGGGCGCTGTCGACGCCAATCCGCTGAACCCGCTTCGGCTGCCGGAGGAGCTGCAGTCGGAGGCGGCTGCCGCACGGGCCAGGGTTATCACTCGGTTCGTCGCAGGACATCGGGCGGCGCAGTTGGCGGCCGTAGTGCCGACCCCGAGTCGGGTCGCTTGGTCTCGATGGAGTCGCGGCGAAGCGAGTTCGGCTGCGGACTCGCCGGACTGCTGATCACCTGAGACCGGCTCTGCAGGACCCCGGGGTGCGACGCACCGACCCGTCACCGTGACCGAGTTCAGGTCGAGAACGGCGGCGAGACGGCGGAGACCAACCGGCAGGCGCCGTGCGAGGCCTGCAGCTATGCCAAGGGCGGTGCGTCAAGCGGTCGACCGCCACCTTGCCCGGAGCGGCCGGCCGCTCCGGGGCCTGTCTGTTCAGGAGGCCGAGTCGTGCCGGTCCCCGGTGTCGTCCGGGGTCTGGGTGGACTCGTGCCGCGTCCGCTCGGGGGCCTGGGTCCGCTCGTCGGACTCCTCCAGGATCGCCTGCGCCTGGTCGACCGGATCGTCGCTCCCGGCGGTCTGCTCCTCGGGCAGCAGCTCCGCGCGGGTGTCGACGTGGTCCTCGGCGGCGGCCCGCTCCTCCGGTGTCTCAGTCATGGTGCGACGGTACCGGCTCAGTCGCCGAGCTCGGCGTACCTCGGCTTGATCTGCTCCTCGATGAGCCGGAGCCGCTCGTCGAACGGGAGGAACGCCGACTTCATCGCGTTGACCGTGAACCACCGCAGGTCGCTGACGTCATAGCCGAACGCGTCGACGAGCTTCTGCAGCTCGATGCTCATCGACGTCCCGCTCATCAGCCGGTTGTCGGTGTTGACCGTCACCCGGAACCGGAGCTCCGTCAGCAGTCCGATCGGGTGCTCGGCGATCGACGGCGCTGCACCGGTCTGCAGGTTCGACGTCGGGCACATCTCGAGCGGGATCCGCATGTCGCGGACGTACGCCGCGAGCCGGCCCAGCTTGGCGCTCCCGACCTGGGGCGTGACGTCGTCGATGATCCGGACCCCGTGGCCGAGCCGGTCCGCGCCGCACCACTGGATCGCCTGCCAGATCGAGGGGAGACCGAACGCCTCGCCGGCGTGGATGGTGAAGTGGGCGTTCTCGCGCTGGAGGTACTCGAACGCGTCGAGGTGCCGGGTGGGCGGGTAGCCGGCCTCGGCGCCGGCGATGTCGAATCCGACGACGCCGCGGTCTCGGTTGGCGACCACGAGCTCGGCGATCTCACGCGACCTCGCCTGGTGGCGCATCGCGGTCAGCAGCTGGCGTACGACGATGCGGTTGCCCGCACCGCGGGCTTCCTCCTCCCCTTCGGCGAACCCTTCGCGGACCGCCTCCACGACCTCCTGCAGCGACAGGCCGGCGGCGAGGTGCTGCTCGGGGGCGTAGCGGACCTCGGCGTAGACGACACCGTCGGCCGCGAGGTCCTCGACGCACTCGCGGGCCACCCGGCGCAGGTCCTGCTCGCGCTGCATGACCGCGACCGTGTGGTCGAACGTCTCCAGGTAGCGCGGGAGCGACCCGGAGTCGCAGGCCTCCACGAACCAGGCGCCCAGCGCGACTGCGTCGGTGGTGGGCAGCTCGTGACCGATCTCTGCCGCGATCTCCACGATGGTGGACGGCCGCACTCCGCCGTCGAGGTGGTCGTGGAGGAGCACCTTCGGCGCGCGCCGTACGAGGTCGCTGATGGGCAGGGTCGAAGCGGGTCCGCTAGGTTCGGGCATGGGTCCATCGAACCAGAGGAGGGGTCAGATGCGAGTGTTCCGGAGCCTCGCGGAGATCGACGCGGCCGTCGGCGAGGAGATGGGGCCGACGGAGTGGCTGACGATCGGCCAGGACCGCGTCAACACCTTCGCGGATGCGACCGGTGACCACCAGTGGATCCATGTCGACGTCTCACGTGCGGCGGGTGGCCCGTTCGGCGGCACCATCGCGCACGGCTACCTCACGCTGTCGCTGCTCCCACTGCTCGCCTCGCAGCTCTTCTACATCGACACGATGGGAGCGAAGCTCAACTACGGCATCAACAAGGTGCGGTTCCCGCACCCCGTGCCGGTGGGATCGAGCATCCGGGCGACCGCGACGATCGTCGAGGTCACCGACGTGCCCGCCGGCAAGCAGATGATCACCCGCTACGTGGTCGAGATCGAGGACGTCGACAAGCCCGCCTGCGTCGCGGAGACGGTCGTCCTCCTCCTCGGTTGAGCCGCCCTCCGCGCTGCGTTGAGCCGCCCTTCACGCTGCGTTGAGCCGCCCTTCGCGCTGCGTTGAGCCGCCCTCCGCGCTGCGTTGAGCCGCCCTTCACGCTGGTTCGACCCAACGTGAGGGGCGGTTCAACGCAACGTAAGGGGCGGTTCAACGCAACCTGAGGGGCGGTTCAACCGATCTTGTCGATGACGAGGGGGGCGGGCTCGAAGCCGCCGGGTGAGGCCTCCGGTGAGGTGTCGGGCGTGCCGGCCGGCGCGACGGTGAAGCCGTTCTCCAGCGCCGCCCGGGCGCGGGCGAACCGCTCGGGCTCGTCGGTGTGGAGCGTGAGCAACGGCTGGCCCTCGGTGACCCGGTCCCCCGGGCGAGCCTGGAGCTCGACGCCGGCTCCCGCCTGCACCGGCTCTCCCTGCTTCGCCCGTCCGGCGCCGAGCCGCCAGGCGGCCAGGCCGACCGCCATCGCGTCGAGCCGGACCAGGGTGCCGGTCGCCGGGGCGGTGACGACCTCCGTGTGCCGTGCGACCGGCAGCTCGGCGTCAGGGTCGCCGCCCTGCGCGACGACCATCCGGCGCCAGACATCCATCGCCGAGCCGTCGGCGAGCTTGTCGGCCGGGTCGACGCCGTCGCGGCCCGCCCCCCGGAGCATCTCGCGGGCGAGCGCCAGGGTCAGCTCGACGACGTCGGCGGGGCCGCCGCCGGCGAGCACCTCCACGGACTCCCGGACCTCCAGCGCGTTGCCGGCGGTGAGTCCGAGCGGCGTGCTCATGTCGGTCAGCAGGGCGACGGTTCGCACCCCCGCGTCGGTGCCGAGCGCGACCATCGTCTCGGCGAGCTCCCGTGCCTTGTCGAGCTCCTTCATGAACGCCCCGGTGCCCACCTTGACGTCGAGGACCAGCGAGCCGGTCCCCTCGGCGATCTTCTTGCTCATGATCGAGCTGGCGATCAACGGGATCGCCTCCACGGTGCCGGTGACGTCGCGCAGTGCGTAGAGCTTCTTGTCGGCCGGCGCGAGCCCGGACCCGGCAGCACAGATCACGGCGCCGACCTCCTCGAGCTGGCGCATCATCTCGTCGTTGCTCAACGATGCGCGCCAACCGGGGATCGACTCCAGCTTGTCGAGCGTGCCGCCGGTGTGGCCGAGGCCGCGACCGGAGAGCTGGGGTACGGCGACACCGCACGCGGCGACGAGCGGCGCCAACGGAAGGGTGATCTTGTCGCCGACCCCGCCCGTCGAGTGCTTGTCGGCCGTGGGCCTCGAGAGCGCCGAGAACTCCATCCGCTCCCCGGACCGGATCATCGCGTCGGTCCACCGGGCGATCTCGCGGCGGCTCATCCCGTTGAGGAGGATCGCCATCGCCAGCGCCGACATCTGCTCGTCGGCGACGGCACCGCGCGTGTAGGCGTCGAGCACCCAGTCGATCTGGCTGTCGGTGAGCTCGCCGCCGCCACGCTTGGCGACGATCACCTCGACCGCGTCGTGCAGCTCACTCATCGCGCTCCTCCGGCCCGGTCCAGGTCGTCGGGGCCGAAGGCATCGGGCAGGACCTCCGACATCGGCCGGACGCCGCTGACCGTCAGGAGCTCGAGCGTGGGCCCACCGTTCTCCCACAGCAGCTGGCGGCAGCGCCCGCACGGCATGATCACCTCGCCTGCTCCGTTCACGCAGACGAAGTGGGTGAGCCGGCCGCCGCCGGTCGCGTGCAGCGACGACACCAGGCCGCACTCGGCGCACAGCGTGACGCCGTAGGCGGCGTTCTCGACGTTGCACCCGACCACGAGGCGCCCGTCGTCGGCGATCGCTGCAGCCCCCACCGGAAAGCGGGAGTACGGGACGTAGGCGCGCGCCGAGATCGTCACCGCCTCAGCCCGCAGGGCTTCCCAGTCGAACGTTGCGCTGTCCGTGCCAGGACCGTCGATCTCCGCCACCTCAGCTCTTCACGTAGGGCTCGCCGTCCGCGGCCGGCGGACGGACCCGTCCGACGAAGCCGGCCACGGCGATGATCGTCGCGAGGTACGGCGCCGCGCCGAGCAGCTCGCCAGGCAGCTTGTCGGCGAAGCTCAGCTGGTTCTGGAGGTTCCACATGAACCCGAAGAACAAGGCGGCGAACGTCGCCCCGACCGGATGCCAACGACCCATGATCACCGCGGCGAGCGCGATGAACCCGGTTCCTGCTGAGACGTCCCGGTCGAACGCGCCGGTGGAGCCGACGGTGTAGTAGGCGCCGCCCAGTCCGGCGAAGACGCCGCCGAGAAGCACCGCCTGCCAGCGCACCCGGTTGACCTTGATGCCGACGGTGTCGGCCGCTGTCGGGTGCTCGCCCACGGACCGTGCCCGCAGCCCCCACCGGGTCTGGAAGAGCAGGAACGTCACGAACACGACCGACGCGTACATCAGGTAGACGAGGATCGTCTGCTCGAACAGCGCCTCACCGATCACGGGGATGTCGACCAGCCCCGGGATCCGGATGTTCTCCAGGATCGGCGGCTCGTTGAAGTACTGCTTGATGGCCGGGTCGCTGGGGATCTGACCGAGCAGGAAGCTGGTCAACCCGGAGGCGAACGCCACCAGGACGACGCCGAGGACCACCTGGTTGACGTGGTAGCGCAGCGCGAACACCGCCAGCATCGCGGCGATGAGCAGTCCCGCAGCGATGCCACCGAGCAGCCCCATGAACGCGCTGAACGCGAGGCTGGCCGCCACCGAGGCGAAGAACGCGCCGGCGAGGAACTGCGCCTCGATGGCGATGTTGATGACGCCCGCGCGCTCACACAGCACGCCGGCCAGCGCCCCGAAGACCAGCGGGGTGGCGATCCTGATCGTGCCCGGGATCGGGTTGGCGATCGCCGCCACGAACCCCTCCCCCTGGTCGGCGTACGCCCACATCAGGAACCCGAGGTAGAACATCACCCCGACGGCCAGCCCGATGGCCGCGCCGGCGGCGCCACGCGGGAACCGGTTGACGGCCGCCAACGCGAGCGCGACGACGGACACGGCCACCGCCGCCCACGACACCGCGGTGCCGTTGAGTGGCTGGGGTTGGACCTCCTTCGTCACCCGCTCGCCGAGGATGTAGCGCACGCTCGGGTCGTCGATCGCCAGTGCGAAGTAGACGAGGACCAACGAGGTGATCGCGAACGTCACCACCAGCCGGATCTGCCGGTGCCGGTCGGCGCGGTCGCGGACGTGCGGCTGCGCTGCCGCCGCCGGAGCCGTCTGGACGGTGCTCACGAACCCCACCCCTTCGCCATGACGGTTCCGCCGTCGCCTTCGGCCTTGATCCGCAGCACCCCGCGCACGAGAGCGGGCGCGGCCACGAAGAGCACGATGAGCGCCTGTAGGACCTGCGCGAGCTCCGGGGGTACGCCGGCCGCTGCCTGCATCGACAACCCGCCGGAGGAGAGCGCCCCGAAGAGCAGCCCGGCCAGGACCGTGCCCAGGGGAGTTGCCCGGCCGAGGAGCGCCACCGTGATCGCGTCGAACCCGACCGTGCCGGCGATGTTGTCGTTGAGCGAGCTGCCCTGTCCGAGCACCGCCATCACCGCCGCCAGTCCGGCGAGGCCGCCGGCGATCGCCATCGCCAGGAAGTAGATGCGCGGGACCCGCATACCGGCGGTGCGTGCGGCGTCCGGGTTGGCGCCGACGGCGCGCATCTCGAAGCCGAGCGTGCTGCGCTCGAGGAGCCACCACACCCCGAGGGCCGCCAGGAACGCCAGGACCACCCCCAGGTGGACGTCGAAGAGCGTCGGGAAGGTCGCGCTGTCGGCCGGCGGCGGCGAGAGCCGGTCATCGCTTCCCGGCCGCTGGAACGCCTCCTGCGCCAGCAGGTAGAGGATCAGGAACCGGGCGACGTAGTTGAGCATGATGGTGCTGATGACTTCATGGGCCCCGGTCGCCGCCTTCAGCCAGCCGGCGATGCCGCCCCAGAACGCGCCGGCGACGATCGCACCGAGCGCCGCCACGACGAGGTGGATGCCGGGCGGCAGGTCGAAGTGGAAGCCGATGTAGCCGGCCGCGATGGCTCCGAGCAGGAGCTGGCCCTGCGCGCCGATGTTGAACAGTCCGCTCCGGAAGGCCAGGCTGACGCCGAGCCCCGCGCAAATCAGTGGCGCGGCCCGCTCGACCGTCCTCTCCAGCGAACCCCAGGACCCGATCGAGCCGTCGAGGAGGGCGGTGTAGCCGTCCCACACCGCGATGGCGGAGTAGCGGAAGAAGTCCCACGGGTAGCTGAAGAAGTACTGCAGGGACTCGATCACCCGCGGCGTCGAGGAGATGATCAGGAACGCACCGACCACCAGGGCCAGGAAGATCGCCGCCACCGTCATCTTGACGGTGGGCAGGAAGGCGGCCCAACGGGCGCTGCCGGTCATGCTGACCCCTTCTCGGCTGGCTGCTGGTGCGCACCGGCCATCATCAGGCCGACCTGCTCCCGCGGGACGTCCGGGGAGACCGTGTCGACGATGCGTCCGTCGTACATCACCGCGATGCGGTCCGAGAGTGCGTAGATCTCGTCGAGCTCGGTGGAGACGATGATGACGGCGGTGCCGCGGTCTCGCTCGGCGATGATCCGTTGGTGGATGAACTCGATCGATCCCACGTCGACGCCGCGGGTGGGTTGGGAGGCGATGAGGACCTTCAGCGGGCGGGAGAACTCCCGGGCCACGACGACCTTCTGCTGGTTCCCGCCCGACAGCGACGAGACCGGCGTCTCCATCGACTCCGTGCGGATGTCGAACTCCTCGATCCGTTCCCGGGCGTTCTCCTCGATCGCGCCTCGCTGCAGGGAGAGCCCCCGGGAGAACGCGTCGTCACGGTAGAGGTCGAGCACGAGGTTCTCGCGCACGCTGAACGCGCCGACGAAGCCGTCGTGAGAACGGTCCTCGGGGATGTAGCCGATGCCCGCGGCGAGGGAGTCACGCGGTCCTCTCCGGGAGATGTCCCTGCCCTCGAGCGTCACGCTGCCCGCGTCCGGGCGCATGACACCGATCAACGACTTGATCAGCTCCGTCTGCCCGTTGCCCTGCACACCCGCGATGCCGAGCACCTCACCGGCTCGGGCCTCGAACGACACGTCGTTGACGACGGTGTGCCCCCGGGAGTCGACCACGCTGACGTGGCTGACCTCGAGCACCGGCTTTCCGACCTCCGGAGCGTCCTTGTCGACCACCAGGTTCACGGCGCGGCCGACCATCATCTCGGCCAGCTCCGCCTCGTCGGCACTCGGTGGCGCCGTGCCGACGACCTTCCCGCGCCGGATCACGGTGATCCGGTCACCGACGGCCTTGACCTCGCGCAGCTTGTGGGTGATGAAGACGATCGAGGTCCCCTGGGCCTTGAGCGCCCGCATGATCTCCATCAGCTCGTCGATCTCCTGCGGGGTGAGCACCGCGGTCGGCTCGTCGAGGATCAGCACCTTCGCCTCGTTGGCCAGCGCCTTGATGATCTCGACCCGCTGCTGGACGCCGACCGGGAGCGACTCGACGAGTGCGGTGGGATCGACCTCGAGCCGATAACGGGAGGAGAGCTCCCTGACCACCTCGGCGGCCTTGCGCCGGTCGAGCACTCCCAGTCCCCGGGTCTGCTCCCGGCCCAGCATGACGTTCTCGGCGACCGTGAACACCGGCACCAGCATGAAGTGCTGGTGCACCATGCCGATGCCCGCCTCGATCGCCTCGCCGGGGTTCGCGAAGGTGACCGGCTCCCCGTCGAGCAGGATCTCGCCCTCGGTCGGCTCGAGCAGCCCGTAGAGCATGTTCATGAGCGTCGACTTGCCGGCACCGTTCTCCCCGAGCAGGCAGTGGATCTCGCCGGGCTCGATGGTGAGGTCGATGTGGTCGTTGGCCGTGAACGCGCCGAACCGCCGCGTCAGCCCCCTCAGCTCGAGCTTCATCGCCCACCTCCACGTCGTACCGGCATCGAATCATGGCAAACGGCCGGGGACGGGTCACCCCGCCCCGGCCGTCTGCCAGTGCAACTGGTGCTCAGGTCACTCGACCGTGAGCTCACCATCGATGATCTGCTGCTTGAGCTCCTCGATCTTGTCGGCGAGCTCGGCAGGAACAGCGTCCTCCTGCTCGTGGAACGGCGCCAGCCCCACGCCACCGTTCTCCAACGTGCCGGTGTAGACCTCGTTGCTGAACTCGTCGTTGAGCGAGGCCTTGATGGCCTCCTCCACGGCGACGTCCATGCCCTTCACCACCGAGGTGAGGAGCACGTCGCAGTACTCAGCGGCCGACACGCAGCCGTCGGTGTCCACCCAGATCGCCTTGAGGTCGTTGTCCTGCACCGCCTGGAGCGCACCGAGCCCGGCGGGACCGGCGACCGGGAAGATGATGTCCGCGCCCTGCGTGATCATCTCGGCAGCGGCCGACTGACCCTTGGTCTTGGACTCGAAGTCGTTGGTGAAGGTGCCCTTCTGGGTCTCCTTGTCCCAACCGATGAGCTGGACGTCGGTGCCCTCGTCCTCGTTGTACTTCTCGATGCCGGACTGGAAGCCGTCCATGAACGACGTGACGCTGGGGATCTGCGCGCCACCGAAGGTGCCGACGATCCCGGTCTCGGACGTTCCGGCGGCGAGGTACCCGGCGAGGAACGACGGCTCCTGGGTGTTGAACAGCAGCCCCTTGAGGTTCTTCGGAGCCTTCTCGTAGGCGAAGTCCACGATCGCGAAGTCCGTCTTCGGGTTCTTCTTGGCAGCTGCCAGGGTGGCGTCACCGAGGAGGAAGCCGACGGTGGTGACGATGTCGCAGTTCTGCTTCACCATCGCGTCGATGTTGTCCTTGAACTCGTTCGGCGAGTTCGACTCGACCTCTCCGGTCTGGATGCCGAGGTCGGCCTTCGCCTTCTCGAGACCGTCGTGGGAGGTCTGGTTGAACGACTTGTCGTTGAAACCACCCGAGTCGGAGACCATGCAGGCCTTGAAGTCCGGGTTGCTCTGAGCCGGAGCTGAGCTGGTCTCGCTCTCGCTCGGGCTCGCGGCGGGCTCTGCGCTGGTGTCTGCGTCGCGCTCGCCGCAGCCGGCCAAGGTCAATGCGGCTACGCCGACAACGGCTGCCGCAACTCGTGCCGTGTTCCTCACGGCGCCTCCTGTGTTTGTCGTGGGTCGATCTCGTACACCGGTGGTCACCCTAGGCTGCCGGGATGCCCTGGGACAGCCTGCGACGCGGAAGGGAGCAAGTTGTTACCTGTTTGGTAACAACGCATTGCGGGCGCTGTGCGCCAGGACCTTCGCGCCGATCGGCACCGCCCGCTCGTCGATCCGCAGGTCGCCCTGGTGGAGGTCGAAGGTGGGACCACCCGGCGTGCGGGTGCCCAGGCGGCCCATCGCCCCCTTGACGGTCTCGAGGTACCACCCGAAGTCCTCGCCGCCGAGGCTCTGGGTGGTGGCGACGATCCCGTCCTCCCCCAGCACCCGCTCGACGGCGTCGCCGAGGATCGCCGTCGAGGCGTGGTCGTTGACGACCGGAGGCACGCCGCGGATGTAGGTGACCTCCGCCTCCACGCCGTACGGCGCGACGAGCTGCTCGATCAGCCCTCGCACGAGGCACTCGGCGTCGGCCCAGGCGACCTGGTCGAGCATGCGGACGGTGCCGGCCGCCTCTCCCGACGACGGGATGACGTTGGTCGCGGAGCCGGCCCGCACGACGCCCCAGACGAGGCTGGCGCCGGCGCGCGGGTCGAGCCGGCGGCTCAGGGCGGCAGGCAGCTGCGTGACGAGCACCCCGAGCGCGTAGGTGAGGTCCTGGGTGAGGTGCGGCCGGGAGGTGTGCCCACCGCCGCCGATGAGCCGGATCCTGACGCTGTCGGCCGCACCGGTGATCGGCCCGACCCGCAGCCCCACACGGCCCACGTCGAGGGAGGGGTCGCAGTGCAGGCCGAAGGCGTGCGTGACGTCATCGAGCGCGCCGGCGGCGATGACCTCCAGGGCGCCGCCCGGCATGACCTCCTCGGCCGGCTGGAAGAGCAGCCGGACGCCGCCGTCCAACGGCGCCTCGCGGTGGAGCCGCTGCAGGGCGAGCCCGGCGCCGAGCAGGGAGGCGGTGTGCACGTCGTGGCCGCACGCGTGCGCCACCCCCTGGTTGGTGCTGCGCCACGGGTCCGTGGTCCGGTCCTCGACCGGCAGGGCGTCGAGGTCGGCGCGGAGGGCGACCACCGGTCCCCCGCGCGGACCGATCTCGGCGATCAGCCCCGACTTGGGCAGGACCTGGACGGCGATGCCCTCCTCCGCGAGCCGGTCGGCGACCCGCTCCGTGGTGCGGGACTCGGCGAAGGCGAGCTCGGGATGGGCGTGCAGGTCACGGCGGAACTCGGTCAGCTCGTCGGTGAGGGCGTCGACCCCCTGGTCGAGGGCACGGGCGGCAGGGGAGGGCGGCAGAGACATATCAGGTCAAGGTTACGGCGTCCCCGCTCGCCGCGGGCCATCACGGTCGAATGCGGCGATGATCCGGTCCGCGGCCGAGGTCGCCTCCAGCCGCCCGGCGAGCACGTCGGCCCGCACCTCGTCCCTGACGTCGGCGACGCCGGGCGAGCGGCGCAGCCGCGACTCCAGCTCGTCGCGGACCAGCGCCCACGTGAAGTCGAGCTGCTGCTCCGCCCGCTTGACCGTCAGCCCGGCCCTCCCGAGCGAGTCACGGTGGGCGAGCACCTTCTCCCACACCTGCGGCACGCCCTCACCGGTGAGCCCGCTGCAGGTCAGCACCGGAGGCACCCACGTCCTGCTCCCGCGGTGCACGAAGCGCAGGGCCCCGGCGAGCTCCTTGGCCGCACCTCGGGTCTCGACCTCGCGGTCGTCGGCCTTGTTCACCGCGATGACGTCGGCGATCTCGAGGATCCCCTTCTTGATCCCCTGGAGCTGGTCGCCGGTGCGGGCGAGGGTGAGGAAGAGGAACGTGTCGACCATGCCGGCGACGGTGACCTCCGACTGCCCGACCCCGACGGTCTCGACCAGGACGACGTCGTACCCCGCAGCCTCGAGGACCACCATGGCCTGCGCGGTCGCGCGGGCGACGCCGCCGAGGGTGCCCGCCGACGGCGACGGGCGGATGTAGGCGAGGGGGTCGGTGGAGAGCTTCGCCATGCGGGTCTTGTCGCCCAGCACCGACCCGCCCGTCCGCACCGACGACGGGTCGACCGTGAGCACGCCGACCTTGTGCCCCTGGCCGGTCAGGAACGTGCCGAGCGTCTCGATGAAGGTCGACTTGCCGACGCCCGGCACGCCGGAGATCCCTACCCGGGGAACCGGAGCGGCGTCAGCGGGTGCGGCGGACGTGGCGGCCAGGGCGGCCACGAGCTCGCGAGCGGCGGTCCGGTGGTCGGGACGCGACGACTCCACGAGCGTGATCGCGCGTGAGACGGCCGCCCGCGCCCCGTCGCGAACCCCAGCGACGAGCGCGTCGACGTCAACCGGCCTGGCTGTGGATCTGCCCATCGGTGCCTCTCAGCGCTCTGTCGACACGTCAGTGGTCGAGGCTCGCCGACAGCTTCTCCAGGAGCGTGAGCGCGGAGTCCGCGATGACGGTGCCGGGTGGGAACACCGCGGCGGCGCCCATCTCCAGCAGCGTGGGTACGTCGTCGGGCGGGATGACTCCGCCGACCACCACCATGATGTCCTCGCGGCCGAGGTCGGCGAGCGCGTGGCGCAGGGCGGGCACCAGCGTCAGGTGGCCCGCAGCGAGGGAGTTGACCCCGACGATGTGGACGTCGGCGTCGACCGCCTGCTGCGCCACCTCCTCCGGGGTGGAGAACAGCGGGCCGACGTCGACGTCGAAGCCGAGGTCGGCGAAGGCGCTGACGATCACCTTCTGGCCCCGGTCGTGACCGTCCTGCCCCATCTTCGCCACCAGGATCCGGGGGCGCCGCCCCTCGTCCTCCTCGAACCTCTCGGTGGCGGCGAGCACGTTCGTCACCGCCTCGTTGGAGGCGCCGGCCTCGGACCTGTACACACCGGAGATCGTACGGATGACGGCCTGGTGCCGCCCGTAGACCTTCTCCAAGGCCCCGGAGATCTCTCCGACGGTCGCCTTGGCGCGAGCGGCGTCGACGGCGAGCGCGAGGAGGTTGCCCTCGAGCGAGCCGGAGGTCGCTCCCTTCTCCGCCGACGCGGTGAGCGCGTCCAGCGCCCGGCGTACGGCGTCGGGGTCGCGCTCGGCGCGGAGCCGCTCGAGCTTGGCCACCTGGGAGGCGTAGACCGCCGCGTTGTCGACCCGCAGCACGTCGAGCCGGTCCTCCTCGGCGGGGCGGTAGGTGTTGATCCCGATGACCTTCTGGGCGCCGGAGTCGATCCGGGCCTGGGTGCGCGCCGCCGCCTCCTCGATCCGCATCTTCGGGATCCCGGCCTCGATGGCCTTCGCCATCCCGCCGGCCGCCTCGGCCTCCTGGAGGTGCGCCCACGCCCGCTCGGCGAGGTCCTGGGTGAGCCGCTCGACGTAGTAGGAGCCGGCCCACGGGTCGATGACCCCGGTCGTCCCGGACTCCTGCTGGAGCAGCAGCTGGGTGTTGCGGGCGATCCGGGCGGAGAAGTCGGTCGGCAGGGCGATCGCCTCGTCGAGCGCGTTGGTGTGCAGCGACTGGGTGTGCCCCTGGGTCGCCGCCATCGCCTCGATGCAGGTGCGACCGACGTTGTTGAAGACGTCCTGCGCGGTCAGCGACCAGCCGGAGGTCTGGCTGTGGGTGCGCAGCGACAGCGACTTCGGGTTGCTGGGGTCGAAGTCGCTCACCAGCCGGGCCCAGAGCGCCCGCGCGGCGCGGAGCTTCGCGACCTCCATGAAGAAGTTCATCCCGATCGCCCAGAAGAAGCTGAGCCTCGGGGCGAACCGGTCGACGTCGATCCCGGCGTCGATCCCGGCGCGGAGGTACTCCACGCCGTCGGCGAGCGTGTAGGCGAGCTCGAGGTCGGCGGTCGCCCCGGCTTCCTGCATGTGGTAGCCGGAGATCGAGATCGAGTTGAACCGCGGCATCTTCTCGGCGGTGTAGGCGAAGATGTCGGAGACGATCCGCATGCTCGGCAGCGGCGGGTAGATGTAGGTGTTGCGGACCATGAACTCCTTGAGGATGTCGTTCTGGATCGTCCCCGCGAGCTGTTCCGGCTTCACCCCCTGCTCCTCGGCGGCCACGATGTAGAGCGCGAGCACCGGCAGCACGGCGCCGTTCATCGTCATCGACACCGACATCTGGTCCAGCGGGATGCCGTCGAACAGAGTGCGGGCGTCGTAGATGGAGTCGATCGCCACCCCGGCCATGCCGACGTCCCCGCGGACCCTCGGGTGGTCGGAGTCGTAGCCGCGGTGGGTGGCCAGGTCGAACGCGACGGACAGCCCCTTCTGGCCCGCCTTGAGGTTGCGCCGGTAGAACGCGTTGGACTCCTCGGCAGTCGAGAAGCCGGCGTACTGGCGGATGGTCCAGGGCTGGGTCGTGTACATGGTCGGGTACGGGCCCCGCAGGAACGGGGTCAGTCCCGGGTAGGTGCCGAGACCGTCGAGCCCCTCCAGGTCGGCTTCCGTGTAGAGCGCCTTGACGGGGATGCCCTCGGGGGACATCCACGCCGGTTGTCCGTCTGACTCGGTCGTCTTGAGTTGGTCGTCCGTGGTCGCCTGGGCGCCGCCGTCGGAGGCGCCGGACGCCCAACCACCCTCGCTTCGCTCGGGGGCCAGGCCCATCCACGGTCGCCCGGCGCCCCCGCCGCCGTCGCCCTGGCGGTCGGGCGCGGCCTCGGCATCCGTCAGAGGCAGGTCGGCGAAGCTCTCCGGAACGCTCATCGGGCGAGCTCCTCTCGGACGCGGTGGAGGAAAGCGAGGGCGTCGATGCCGAGGGCGCAGCTGTCGTCGACCGACTCGGCGGGGACCGTCGTGGGGCCGGGGTTGCCGGCGAGGATGACGTGCCGGGCGCCGGCGGAGCGGAGGGCGGCGACCAGTTCGGAACCCCACTGCTCATAGGCCTTGTCGGGGCCGGCCAGGGTGACGACGGGGTGGCCGGTGTAGGCGGCGAGGACCTCGTCGGGGTTGGAGGTGGGGCCGGCGTCGACGGCGGCGACGCCGCCGGCGGCGAGGAGGTTGTGGACGAACGTGGCCCGGGCGGTGTGCTGGGCGACCGAGCCCATGGTGGCGACGAAGACTGGTGTGGCGGCCGGGTCGTCACGGAGCGCCTCGAACTGCACGCCGTAGCGGTTCACGGCGAGCTCGGTGGCGCCCTCCGGGAACGGCCGGCGCTCGGGGAGCTCCTCGTCGAGGTTCGGGTACTCGGTGACGCCGGTGACCGCGCGTTTGCGGGTGGCGACCTGCTCCGACCTCGGTTCCCGGCCCTCGTTGCGGAGCCGGTCGAGGAACGGCCGGCCGAGCTCCGGAGCACCGCCCTCGGCCTCGATCCGCTGGAGCTCGGCCCAGCCGGCCTCGGCGAGGTCGTGAGTGAGCCGCTCGATCGCGTAGGAGCCGCCGGCGGGGTCGGTCACCCGGGCGACGTGCGACTCGTGGATCAGCAGGGACGAGGTGTTGCGGGCGATGCGGCGGCTGAACGCGTCCGGCAGTCCGATCGCGGTGTCGAAGGGCAGCACGGTCACCGAGGAGGCCCCGCCGACGCCCGCCGCGAACGCGGCGACGGTGCCGCGGAGCATGTTGACCCAGGGGTCGTACTTGGTCATCATCGCGCGGCTCGTCACCGCGTGCTGCACCTGGCCCGGGGCGTCCGGGGCGCCGGAGAGCTCGAGCACCCGGTGCCAGAGCCGGCGGGCCGCCCGCAGCTTCGCGATGGAGGTCAGCTGCTCGTCGGTCACGGCATGGCGGAAGTCGACCAGGGACGCCGCCGTCGCCACGTCGAGCCCGCTCCCGACCAGCAGCCGCAGGTATGCCGCGCCCACGGCCATGCTGTAGCCGAGCTCCTGGGCGTCGGTGCCGCCGGCGTCGTTGACGAAGGTCGCGTCGACGGTCAGCGCCACGACGGCGTGCTGCTGCGCGAGCTCCACCAACCGGGCGACCGCCTCCTCGAGCGGCACCGCGGGGGCGTGGCCGCGGAGACGGGCGCCGATGGGGTCGCCCCCCAGGCTGGTGCCGGGGGCCGGCGCGTCGTCACGGTCGGCGAGCAGCCCGCAGAACGCCTCGGCGGCGCCCACCTGGTCGGCGGGGCAGTCGAGCACGACCGGCGCGAGGTCGACGTGCACCTTTTCGAGGACCCGCGGCAGATCGTCGGCGGCGAGGCCGCCGCGGCCGAGCCGCAGCCACAGGCTGGTGGCGCCGTTCTCCAGGTCGTCGAGCGCGGCCGCCGCGGCGAGGGACGGGTCGGGATCCCCGACGTGCGTGCGGATGTCCCAACCCTCGTCGGGGCGCGAGAGCGCCGACCCGCGGACGTACGGCGCAGTGCCGGGCTCGGCTGTCGACGGAAGCCCGGCAACGGTCTCCGGGGTGCCCAGCGGTGCGATCCGGACGCCGTCGAGCGTGGTGCGGGCGAGCTTCTCCCACACGAGCGCGTCCGGGTCGTCGGCGGTCATCCGCCCGGCCTTGCGGAGGACGTCGGCCGCGGCCTTCTCCCACTCCGCGCTCGAGTGCTCCTGCCCGCCGGCGAGGAGAGACAGGTGCTCCATAGCCGCAGCCTAGGAGGTGGCTCCGGGACCGGCCACTGTCTGTGAGAAGGGCAACGGGAGGAGCCGGCCGGTCACCCAGGCGTCGAGCTGGTCGTGGTGGTGCGGGCTCGACGGGTCGCCCGAGGCGCCGAGCGGGACGACCCAGCCACTGCCGTCGAGGCCGGCGAGGTCCCACACGTAGCGGGCCACCGACCCCCGGAACGCGACCCGGGACCCGGGCACCGCGCCGGCGCACCGGACCGAGTCGTTGTCGCCCGCCACCGGGGGCGGCTCGTCGAGGAGGTGGCCGAGGGCATGCAGCGGCTGGTAGCGGTGCCGCTCGCCGTACCGCTGCGGCTCCTCGCGCGCCGCCGCCTCCACCGCGGCGACGAGGTGCGCCTCCAGGCCGGGCACGAGCGCCCTCCCCCGGGGCGAGAGCAGGTTGGCCAGGCTGAGGTAGAGCTGGTGGGCGACGAGGAACCACGCGTCGAAGAGCGGGTCGTGCGGGCAGCCCCCGCCCAGCGCCGAGAACGGCTCAGCTGCGGCGAGCCGGGTCACGAGGAGCTCGCGGACCCGGACGTACGCCGCGGCCGTGGTGCTGTCCGCGGCGAACCGCTGGTCCCACCCGGCGAGCTCCCGGCGGAGCGCCTCGCCGCGCTCCGACAGCCCGGTGAGCCCGGCCAGGGCGGCGACGAGCGCGGCCGGCTGGCCGGCCAGGTCGTCCCGGTGGATCCCGGCGAAGTCGTCGGCGGTGAGGTCGTCGCGGTCGGTCAGCAGCGCGTCGATCCGGCGGGCCCGGCTCGGCGCGGCGAACTCGACGCCGACCTTGTCGAAGCTCTCGTCCATCCGGTGGTTGGCGGTGACGAGGTGCCCGTCAGCGGGCACCGTCCGGTGCGGCAGGTCGGTGACCCACCCGGTCCACCGGGCGTCGGGGTCGGTGGCCGACACCGGTCGCCACCGGTTCTCCTCGGGCCGCGCCGGCACGCGCCCCACGACGCACTGCCGGACGTCGCCGCCGACGTCGGCGACGACCAGGTTGTTGACCGGTTCCACCCACCCGGCGAGCGCCGCCTCGACGTCGGCGCTGGTGCGCGCCCGGAGCAGCGGCAGCAGGCAGTCGAACCCCAGGTCGCCCAGGACGTACGCCGCGGTGCGGAGGCTGAAGGAGGGCTCGACGTCGGGACCGCCGACGACGACCGGGCCGTGGCCGGTGACCACGACCTCGACGGGCTCGACCGCGGCGCCACGGACCTCGACCTGCTCGACCTCGCGGGTGGCCGGCTCCCACCCGCTCGGCGTCGCGGCCCAGATCTCCTCGCCCCGCCGTTCGAGCCGCTCGGCGTAGAGGTCCTGGTAGTCCGCCATCGCGTTGGTGATGCCCCACGCGACCGAGCCGGCGTGCGCGAAGTGCTGCACGCCGGGCACGCCGGGGAAGGTGAACCCGGCGACGTCGAACGGCGCGCCCGCGTCGGTGCAGGTGAGCCGCACCTGCTGGTACGGGTTCGGCGACTCGAACGTGCGGTGCGGGTCCCCGCCGATCATCGGCATCCCGCCGCGGGTTCGCTCCCCGCCGACCACCCACGAGTTGGATCCCGGCGACCAGGACTCCTCGATGTCGAAGACGTCCGCCACCTCCCGGCCCAGCGCCTCCTCGACGTGCCGCCGCCACAGCTTGCGCGGGAAGCTCGCGAACAGCACGTGGTGCGCCGCGAAGACGGCGAGCGGGGTCCACGGCGCCCAGCGCGCCATGCCGATCCCCAGCTCGTCCAGCTCCGGCGCCTGCGGCTCGTCGGCGATCCCGGCGTTGACACCGTCGACGTACGCCGCGACGAAGCGGGCGGACTCCTCCGACAGTCCCTGGAACGCCCGGCGGGCGAGCTGCTGGAGCCGTGCCCGGCGGGCGAACCGGTCCCACGGGAGGCCACCGGCGCCGAGGACCGAGGCGGTGCGTCCGGCCGCCTTCAGCCGGGCGTGCTCCAGCTGCCAGGCCCGGTCCTCGACCGTGGCGCGTCCCTGGAGGAAGGCAACCTCCTCGGCGGAGCCGCCGGCGACGTGCGGGACCCCCCACCGGTCACGGACCACCGTGCCCGCCATCGTCACCCGAGCGTGAAGTGGCGGACCGGGGTCCAGCCGGCGCCGTCCTGGTGGACGTAGAGCGAGAAGTGGTCGACGGTGAACCGGCAGGAGAACGACTCCAGCTCGTCGAAGGCCCGGTCCAGCGACGGCTCGTCAAGGTGGTGTGCCACCGTGATGTGCGGGTGGTAGGGGAACCGCGGCTCGACGGCGAGCGGCCCCCGGCGTACGGCGGAGGCGAGCTGTTCGCAGGAGGAGATCCCCTCGACGACGTTGACGAAGACGACGGGCGACACCGGCCGGAAGGTGCCGGTCCCCCGCATCCGGACCTGGAACGGCGTCGCCTGCTTCGCCACCCCGAGCAGGTGGTCGTCGATCGTGGGCAGGAGCTCGTCCTCGACGTCGATCGGCGGCATCAGCGTGATGTGCGTGGGGACCCCCGACGCGGACGCGTCGCCCAGAGCGACGCGGTAGTCCTGGAGCTCGGTCCCCCACGGCTCCGGCACCGCGACCGACACACCGATCGTCGTCACAAGACGAACCCGACCCGTTCGTAGACGTCGGCCAGGGTGCGTGCCGCCACCTCGTTCGCCCGCTCGGCCCCGGCATCCAGGACCCGGGCGAGCTCGGCGCGGTCCTCGAGGAGGGCGAACGTCCGGTCCCGGAACGGGGTCACGAACTCGACGACCACCTCGGCGAGGTCACCCTTGAGGTCCCCGTAGCCGCGGCCGGCGTACTTGTCGACGAGCGCCTCGACGGACTCACCGGTGAGCGCCGAGTAGATCGTCAGCAGGTTCGAGACGCCCGGCTTGTTCTGCTCGTCGAACCTCACCTCCGTCTCCGAGTCGGTCACCGCGCTGCGCACCTTCTTCGCCGACACCTTCGGGTCGTCGAGGAGCTCGAGAATGCCGGCGGGGCTCGAGGCGGACTTCGACATCTTCGCCGTCGGCACCTGGAGGTCGGCGATCTTCGCGGTCTCCTCGAGGATGTAGGGCTCGGGCAGCCGGAACGTCTTCTTGTAGCGGTGGTTGAACCGCTGGGCGAGGTCGCGGGTGAGCTCGAGGTGCTGGCGCTGGTCCTCGCCCACCGGGACGTACTCCGGTCGGTACAGCAGGATGTCCGCCGCCTGGAGGATCGGGTAGGTGAAGAGCCCGACGCTGGCGGCCCCCTCGCCGCCCTTCGCCGACTTGTCCTTGAACTGCGTCATCCGCCGGGCCTCACCGAACCCGGTGATGCACTGCAGGACCCAGCCGAGCTGGGCGTGGGCGGGAACGTGTGACTGCAGGAAGATCGTCGACCGCTCCGGGTCGATCCCCATCGCCAGCAGCTGGGCGGCGCAGCGGACGAACCGCTCGCGCAGCACCTTGGGGTCCTGCTCCACCGTGATCGAGTGCAGGTCAGCGATGAAGAAGAACGGCTCGTGGGTCTCCTGGAGCGCCACCCACTGCCGCGTCGCACCGAGATAGTTGCCGAGGTGGAAGGAGTCCGAGGTCGGCTGGATGCCGGAGAGCACCCGTGGTCGGCTGGCAGGAGCGGAGTCAGGCATGACCCGCATTCTGTCAGGCCGGCAGCGAGCGCGGACCCACGGTGACCCGCACCCGGCTGACCCGCCGGCCGTCCACGACGAGGACCGCGATCCGGTGACCGTCGAACTCGACCACGTCACCCGGTTCCGGGATGCGGCCCAGCTGCGCCATCAGGAAACCCGCCACCGTCTCGTAGGGCCCCTGGGGCAGCTCCACCCCGGTCTCGTCCTCGAAGTCGTCGAGGTTGAGCAGCCCGTCGACCTCCAGGTCGCCCCCGAGGTGCCGGGTGGTCTCCGCCTCGTCGAGGTCGTACTCGTCCTTGATGTCGCCGACGAGCTCCTCGACGAGGTCCTCCATCGTGACGATCCCGGCGGTGCCGCCGTACTCGTCAGCGACCATCGCCAGGTGGATCCCCTCGCGGCGCATGTCGGTGAGCGCGGAGAGGATCGGCCGGGTCCACGGCAGCGTGAGGATGTCGCGCACCAGCTCCCCCACCCGCACCGAACGGTTCGCCATCTCGGGGTCGAGCAGGTCCCGCACGTGGACGAACCCGATGACGTCGTCGGCGTTGCTGCGGATCACCGGGTAGCGGGAGTGCGGCATCGTCAGCGCCTCCCGCGCGGCCTTGTAGACCGGCGCGGACTCGTCGAGGAAGTCCACGTCGGTGCGCGGCACCATGACCTCCCGGATCTGCCGGTCGCCGGCCTCGAAGACGTCCTCGAGGATCCGCCGCTCCTCCTCCCCCAGCGCCTCGTGGGAGCCGACCAGCTCGCGGAGCTCCTCGTCGGTGATCTCCTCGCGCTGGGCGTGCGGGTCGCCGCCGAGCAGCCGGACCACGATGTTGGTGGAGACCGAGAGCAGCCAGATCACCGGCCGGGAGGCGCGGGACACCCGGTCGATCATCGGGCCGAGGTAGAGCGCGAAGATCTCGGCCCGCTGGAGCGCGAGCCGCTTGGGGACCAGCTCGCCGAAGACCAGCGAGAGGTACGAGATGAAGACCGTCACCAGCACCAGGGCGATGGTCTGCGTGAACCGTTCGCTGATCCCGGCCCGCTCCAGCACAGGGGCGAGGTCGTCGGCGAGCGTCGCACCGCCGTACGCCGCGGAGAGGAAGCCGGCGAGGGTGACGCCCACCTGGACCGCGGCCAGGAACCGGTTGGGATCCTCGTTGAGCTCGGCGACGACCCGGCCGCGCTTGCTCTTGTCGGCGAGCGCCCGGGCCTGGCTGTCGCGCAGCGAGACCAGCGCGATCTCCGCGGCGGCGAAGACCCCGCCCACGAGGACGAACAGGAACACGAGCCCGATCGACGTCAGTGTGCCGGTCACGGTCTGTCGCCTTCGTCCATGGCCCTCAGGATAGGCACCATGGAGCCACCATGAGATTCCCCCGCGACGTGCCCACCCTCACCGACGGCTCCCTGGACGACCGGGTCACCGTGCGCGCGCACCGCCCGGAGGACGCACAGGGCTCCTACGAGCAGTGCCTCGACCCGCTGAGCCGCGAGTGGACCACCGTCCCGCTCGAGTACACCCGCAGCGACGCCTCCCGGTTCGTGACCGAGGCGATGCCGGGCGGCTGGGAGTCCGGCACCGAGTGGGGGTTCGCCGTCGAGGCGGTCGACGACGGGCGGCCGCGCTACGCCGGCACGATCTCGCTGCGCCCGGAGGGCGAGCGTCGCGCCGAGGTCGCCTACGGGTCGCACCCCTGGGTCCGCGGCCGCGGCGTGATGGAGCGCGCACTCAGGCTGCTGCTGGCCTGGGGGTACGACGAGCAGGGGCTCGAGACAGTGATCTGGTGGGCGAACCGGGGCAACTGGGCCTCCCGCAAGCTCGCCTGGCGGCTCGGGTTCACCTTCGAGGGGGCGCCGCGCCACTGGCTGCCCCAGCGCGGCCGGCTCCTCGACGCCTGGGTCGGCACGCTGCTCGCCGACGACCCCCGGCACCCCCTCACCCCCTGGTACGACGCCCCGCGGATCGTCGGGCACGCAGCCGTCCTGCGCGCGCTCGAGCCACGGGACGTGCCGCGGATCGTGGAGGGGTGCACCGACCCCGAGACCGTCCGGTGGCTCGGCCAGCTGCCGCAGCCCTACACGGCCCGGCACGCCGAGGAGTTCCTCGAGCAGGTCAAGGAGCGCCAGGCCACCGGCGAGGCGATCATCTGGGCGGTGGCAGACCCGGGCACCGACGACCTCATCGGGACCGCCAACCTCTTCGAGATCCGGCGCGGCCGCGACGCCGAGACCGGCTACTGGGTGCACCCAGCAGCCCGGGGCCGGGGGGTGGCCACCGAGGCGACCCGGCTCATGCTCCGGCACGCGTTCGTCCCGGTGGAGGACGGCGGGCTCGGTCTGGAGCGGGTCCGTGCCGTCGCCGCCGAGGGCAACGCCGGCTCACGGCGGGTGCTGGAGCGCGCCGGCCTCACCCACCAGGGACGGGAACGCGGCGCGGTGCTCGTCGAGGGCGGGACCCCCGCGGACGCCGCGGTCTACGACGTGGTGGCCGGCGAGCTCGCGTCCTGAGCGACCTGCTCACCCGTCGTGGAGGTTCTGGTCGCCACGACCGGCCGAGGTGCGGGTGTGGACGCCGCTGAGGTGACGGGCGGTGTTGACGAGGCCGACCAGGCTGTAGGCCTGCGGGGTGTTGCCGAGATGGTGCCCGCTCTCGACGTCGTACTCCTCGCTCAGCAGGCCGACGTCGTTGCGCAGGTTGAGCAGCCGCTCGAAGAGCCGTTCGGCCTCCGCGCTGCGGCCGGCGCCGTGCAGGGCGTCGGCCAGCCAGAACGTGCAGGCGATGAACGTGCCTTCGCGTCCCGGCAGCCCGTCCCCCTCGCCGTCCGCCTGCGGGTCGTAGCGGAGCAGGAACCCGTCGCGGCACAGCTCGCGCTGCACGGCGTCGATGGTGCCCCGCACCCGCGCGTCGTCCCAGGGCAGGAACCCGACGCGCGGCAGGAGGAGGAGCGCGGCGTCGAGGCCGTGGGACCCGTAGAACTGCGTGAACGTTCCCCGGTCGGCGTCGTAGCCGTGCTCACAGACCTCCGCATGGATGCGGTCCCGCAGCCCCCGCCACCGGTCGACCGGTCCCTCGAGGCCGTGCGCGTCGACGGTGTGGATCGCGCGGTCGATCCCGGCCCACGCCATGACCTTCGAGTGCACGAACTGGCGGGGCTCTCCTCGAACCTCCCACAGGCCGTTGTCGGGCTCGTCCCAGTGACCCTCCAACCAGTCGAGCAGCGCTCGCTGCAGGTCCCAGGCGTCGTGGGTCACCTTCAGCCCGGCCTCACGGGCGAGGTGGAGGCCGTCGAGGACCTCCCCCCAGACGTCGAGCTGGCGCTGCCGGGCGGCGGCGTTGCCGGTCCGGACCGGTCGGGACCCGGCGTACCCCGCCAGCCAGTCCACCTGGGTCTCGGGCAGCCGCTGGGTGCCGTCGAGGCCGTACATGATCTGCAGCTTGGCGGGGTCGCCGGCGACGGCGCGCACCAGCCATTCACGCCAGGAGCGCGCCTCGTCGACGAAGCCGGTGCCGAGGAGCGCCTGGAGCGTGTAGGTCGCGTCCCGCAGCCAGCAGTAGCGGTAGTCCCAGTTGCGGACACCACCGACCTGCTCCGGCAACGACGTGGTCGCCGAGGCGAGGAGCCCGCCGGTCGGCGCATAGGTCAGCGCCTTGAGCAGGAGCAGCGAGCGTCGCACCTCGGCGCCCCAGCGTCCGTCGTAGCAGCATCGCCCGATCCACTCCTCCCAGAAGGCGACCGTGTGGCGCAACGCCGGATGCGGGTCAGTCGCCTCCGGGCGAGGCAGGTGCGAGGCCTGGTAGGTCATCACGAACCAGGCGTCGTCACCGGCTGCGACCGTGAACCGGGCCCCGAGCGTGGCGTCGTCCTGCTCCCACGGCACCGACGAGCTCGCCCAGACCGCGTGCGGACCGGCGACGGCCGCGGCCTCGCCCCCGTCGGACCGTGTCCAGGGCCGGATGTGGCCGTAGTCGAACCGCAGCGACAGGGTCGTGCGCATCGGGACGGCTCCGGAGATGCCATGCACCAGCCGCACCACGTCGGCGGCCTCGCCCCGAGGAGGCATGAAGTCGAGGACCTGCACCTCCCCGTCGTCGGTGTGCCACCGGGTCTCCAGCACCAGGGAGTCGTCGCGGTAGGCGCGTTGCACGCGGGCGTCGGGCGCCTCCGGCGCCAGGCTCCAGTAGCCGGCGTCGTCGCGGTCGTGCAGCAAGGAGGCGAAGCAGGCGCCGGAGTCGAACCGGGGAAGGCAGAGCCAGTCGATCGACCCGTCCCGGGCGACCAGGGCGGCGGTGTGCAGGTCGCCGATCATGGCGTAGTCCTCGATCGGCTTGCTGGGTCGGTGGCGGTCGTTCATCGGACCCGGAACCGCTCGGCGTCCGCGTGCTTGAAGGTCAGCCCGGTCCCCGGGGCGGCGGCCGGTCGGGCGACGCCGCCGGCAGCCGTGGCAGCGCCGTCGAAGAGCATCGACTCGATCCGGACGTGGTCGTGGAACCACTCCTGGTGGCGGAAGTTGGGGGTCGCGCAGGCGACGGCGAGCCCAGCGTTGGGTGCGCAGTGCGCCGAGACGTCGAGGTGGCACGCCGCCGCGACCGCGGCGATCCGCAGCCACTCCGTGATCCCGCCGCAGCGGGTGACGTCGACCTGGAGGCAGTCGACCGCGTCGGCCGCGCACATGCGGTGGAAGTACGCCAGGTCGTAGCCGTACTCCCCCGCCGCGACCTCCAGGCGGGTCCGCTCCCGGAGCCGGTGCAGCCCAGGGAGGTCGTCGGAGGTCACCGGCTCCTCGAACCACTCCACGCCGAGCTGCTCCAGCGCCCGGGCCACCTCCAGCGCCTGCTGCTCGCGGTAGCCGCCGTTCGCGTCCACCATCACCCCGACCTCGTCGCCGACGGTCCGGCGCACCTGTCGCGTGCGTGCGAGGTCACGTGGCACGCACCGCCCGTGGTCCTCACCGATCTTGATCTTGACGTGGCCGATGCCGGCCGCGAGCCACTCCTGGAGCTGCCGCTCCAGCCGCGCCTCGTCGTACGTCGTGAAGCCGCCGCTGCCGTACACCGGCACCGCGTCGCGCCGCGGCCCCAGCAGCTGGTGGAGCGGCACCCCCAGCGTGCGCGCATGGAGGTCCCACAGGGCGAGGTCCACCGCGGAGATGGCCGCGGCGGCGACCCCGGCGCGCCCGACGTTGCGCACCGCGTCCACCATGGCGCCCCAGCTCCGGCCGGGCTCGGCGACCGGGGTGCCGGCGACGAGCGGAGCCAGCAGGTCGCGTGCCAGGTCGGCGCAGGCGGCCGGTGCGTAGCTCCAGCCGATCCCGGTGAGCCCGCCGGACACCGCCTCGACGAGGACCATCGTGGTGCTGTCCCAGGCGAACGTGCCGTCGGCCTCAGGCTCGTCGGTGGGGATGGTGAAGGCGCCGACCGCCACCCGGTCGACCCGCTCCTGCGCGGGGGCGCCTCGGGGCTCGGGCGTCATCAGCGGTGCAGGATCTCTTGCGCCTTGGCCTTGACCCCTTCCTTCACGACACCCCAGCGGTCCTCGTCGCCCTTGAGCAGCGAGGCCGCCGTCGCCTTCACCTGCTCGTACGTCGCGTGCGGCGGGATGGGAGGGACGTTCGGGTCGGTGTGGACGTCGAGGACGGTCGGTCGACCGGCGCTCAGGGCTTCCGCCCAGGCGGGGGCGAGCTCCTCGGGGTCGGTCACGGTGCGGGCGTCGAGCCCCAGGGACGCGGCGAAGTCGGCGTAGGCGACGTCGGGAAGGGTCTGGGACTCGGTGAACTTCGGCGCCCCGCCCATGGCGCGCATCTCCCAGGTCACCTGGTTGAGATCGTTGTTGTGCAGCACGGCCACGACGAGCCGCGGGTCCGCCCACCGCTCCCAGTGCCGCTTGATGGTGATGAGCTCGGCCATCCCGTTCATCTGCATCGCGCCGTCGCCGGCGAACGCGATCACCGGGCGGTCCGGGTGGGCGAACTTCGCGCCGATCGCGTAGGGAACGCCCGGGCCCATGGTGGCCAGGGTGCCGGACAGCGAGCCGCGCACCTCGCCACGGAACCTCAGCAGCCGTGCGTACCAGTTCGCCGCCGAGCCGCTGTCCGCCACCACGATCGCGTCCTCGGGCAGCTGCGCGGACAGCTCGCTGAACAGGCGCATGGGGTTGATCGGGTCGGCCTCGACCTGCGCCTCGGCCTCGATCACCTCCCACCACTGGCGGACGTTGTCGCACACGGTGTCGTGCCAGCTCCGGTCGGTCTTGCGCTCCAGCAGCGGGAGCAGCGCACGCAGGGTCGTCGCGGAGTCGCCGACGATGTTCACCTCGTAGGGGTACCGCATGCCGATGAACGCCCCGTCCAGGTCGATCTGGACACCGCGGGCCTGGCCCAGCTCCGGCATGAACTGGGTGTAGGGGAAGTTGGAGCCGACGGTGAGCAGGGTGTCGCAGTCCTGCATCATCTCGTAGCTCGGGCGAGTGCCGAGCAGCCCGATCGAACCGGTGACGTAGGGCAGCTCGTCGCTGAGCACGTCCTTGCCGAGCAGGGCCTTGGCGACGCCGGCGCCGAGCAGCTCGGCGACCTCCATCAGCTCGGCCCGCGCCCCGCGGGCTCCCTGGCCGGCGAGGATCGCGACCTTCGAGCCGGCGTTGAGGAGCTCCGCGGCGCGGCGCACGGCGGCGTCGTCGGGGACCACGGCCGGGAAGGCGGTGCCGAGGCTGGACGGCACCTCCTTGAAGGCGTGACCGGGGGCGGCGTACTCCAGCTCCTGGACGTCGCTGGGGATGATCACCGCGGTCGGGGCCCGCCGCGCCGTCGCGACCCGGATCGCCCGGTCGAGGACGTTCGGCAGCTGCTCCGGCACCGTGACCATCTGGACGTAGTCGCCGGCGACGTCCTTGAACAGCGTCAGCAGGTCGACCTCCTGCTGGTAGGAGCCGCCCATGGCACTGCGGGCGGTCTGCCCCACGATCGCCACCACCGGCACGTGGTCGAGCTTGGCGTCGTAGAGGCCGTTCAGCAGGTGGATCGCGCCGGGGCCGGACGTCGCCATGCACACGCCGACCTGGCCGCTGAACTTCGCGTAGCCGACGGCTTCGAAGGCGCTCATCTCCTCGTGCCGGGACTGGATGAACGCCGGGACGTCGTCCGCGCGTCCGAAGGCGGCGAGGATCCCGTTGATCCCGTCGCCGGGGTAGGCGAAGACGTAGGGCACCTGCCAGTCACGCAGGCGGGAGAGCAGGTAGTCGGCCACGGTGGTCGAGGACATCGGTGCATCGCTCCTCAGTGGTGCTGTTGGTGGGCCGCGGTGGCGACCCCGGATCGGTGGGCGGTCAGGGCGGCAGCCGCCGTCAGGCCGGCTGCGCCGGCGAAGGCGCCCGCCAGTGCGCCCGCACGAGCCAGGCGTCCCGGCGCGGCGGGACGTACGACGGACGCGGACGGGTCGTGGCGGCGCTGGACGGCGTCGACGAGCTCGGCCAGGTGGCGCCCCTCGTGGCCGCCGCTGTCGAGCTCGTGGATCTGGGTCCGGCAGGAGAACCCGTCGGCGAGCACGACGGTGTCCTCGTCGGCATCCCGCAGGCGTGGCAGCAGGACCTGCTCGGCGCAGGCCTCGCTCACCTCGCGGTGGCCGGCGGTGAACCCGAAGTTGCCGGCCAGCCCGCAGCACCCGGAGTCGAGCTTCTCGACGTCGACGCCCATCGAGGTCAGCAGCCGGTGGTCGGCCTCCCAGTCCAGCACGGCGTGCTGGTGGCAGTGCACCTGCGCGACCGCCTCGAGGGTGTCGTCCGGACCCACGTGGGGAGGCTCCCAGCCGTCGGTGTGCTCGGTGAGCAGCTCGGCGAAGGTGACGGTGGCCTTCCGCAGCCGGTCCACGTCCAGGTCGCCGCGGAGCAGCTCCGGGGCGTCGGCGCGGAAGACGGTCGTGCAGGAGGGTTCGAGCCCGACGACCAGGCCACCTCCGCGCACGTGGGGCGCGAGGGCGTCGACGGTACGCCGGAGCACCTTCTTGGCCGTGGTGAGCTGACCGGTGGAGATCCAGGTCAACCCGCAGCACAGCGGCTCCGTCGGGAGCTCGACCTCCCAGCCCGCCTGCTCCAGGACCCGGACCGCGGCCTGCCCGACGTGGGGATGGAAGGTGTTGGTGAAGGTGTCCGGCCAGAGCAGGACCTTCCCCCGCGACGGCGAGTCGCTCCCCGCAGAGCCCTGCGGAGCGGCCGGTGGACGCCGGCTCCACCACTGCTGGAGCGTCTGCGTGGCGAAGAGCGGCACCTCGCGGTCCTCGAGCCCCGCCGCCCACGTGCCGAGCCGGCCGAGCAGCGGTGCGTGGGTGGCGGCGTTCACCACTCCGGCGGCGTTCAGCCGGGTGACGGCCTGCGCCACCAGGGGCAGCCACCCGGTGGCGTAGTCGGCACGGGGACGAAGCCGGCCCTCGTAGTGGTGGGAGAGGAACTCCGCCTTGTACGTCGCCATGTCGACCGCCGCCGGGCAGTCGTGCTTGCACCCCTTGCACGCCAGGCACAGGTCGAGCGCCTCGAGGACGTCCTTCGAACGCCACCCGTCGCCGATCGGGCTGTCGCCGTGCCCGTCGAGCATCTCGAAGAGCAGCCGGGCCCGGCCACGGGTGGAGTGCTCCTCCTCCCGGGTCACCTGGTACGACGGGCACATCACCGACCCCTGGGCGTGGGTGTGCTGACGGCACTTCCCGACCCCGACGCACCGGTTCGCCGCCTGGGCGAACGAGCCACCGTCGTGCGGGAACCCGAAGTGGAGGTCGGTCGTCGTGTCCGGCGCCCAGGCGCCCCCCAGCCGCAGGTTCTCGTCGAGGCGGTAGGGGTGGACCACCTTCCCGGGGTTCATCAGGTCCTGGGGGTCGAAGAGCCGCTTCACCCGTTCCATGAGCTCCACGACCTCGTCCCCGAACATGATCGGCAGCAGCTCACCCCGCGACTGGCCGTCGCCGTGCTCCCCCGACAGCGAGCCGCCGTAGGAGGTGACGAGCCGCGCCGCACGCTCCATGAACCGGCGGTACGTCGCCACGCCGTCGGTGGTGTAGAGGTCGAACGGGATCCGGGTGTGGAGGCACCCCTGCCCGAAGTGCCCGTAGAGGCTGGGGCCGACGTCGCTGGTGTAGCCGCAGTCGTCGAACAGCCCGGTGAGGTCACGCAGGTAGTCGCCGAGCTTCTCGGGCGCGACGGCGGAGTCCTCCCACCCCTCGAAGGTGTCGGGGTGGTGCGGCACGTGCGCGGTCGCCCCGAGCCCCGACTCCCGGACCAGCCAGAGCTCGTGCTCCCGCTCGGGGTCGTCGAAGAACGCCACGTGCGGTTCGTGCTCGGTGCCCGTCAGCGCGTCGATCAGCTGCTGACCCTGGGCCTCGGCGGTGTCCTGGTCGTCGGCCCCGAACTGCACCATCAGGAACCCGCCTCCGTCGGGCAGCATCCCCAGGGCGTCCGGGTTCAGGTGCTTGAGCTGCTGGTCGTGGATGAGGTAGTGGTCGAGCCCCTCGAGCGCGATCGGGTCGTGCTCGACGACCCGCGGGACGGCGTCGGCCGCGGCGTAGATGTCGGGGTAGCCGAGCACGACGAGGCTCTTGTGCGGCAGCACCGGCACCAGCTCGAGCTCGGCCTGGAGGACCATGACCAGCGTGGCCTCGCTGCCGACCAGGAACCGGGCGATGTCGAACCCGTACTCGGGGAGCAGCGAGTCGAGGTTGTAGCCGCTGACCCGTCGAGGGATGTCGGGGTAGCGGCGCCTGATCTCGTCGCCGTGCGCGTCGCGCAGCCGGCGGAGCACCCGGTAGACCTCGGCGCGCCGGTCGCCGCGCCGCTCGATCGCCCGGTACTCGTCGTCACTGGTGGCCCCGCAGGTGAACCGGGTGCCGTCCTGCAGCACGACGTCGAGGGAGGCGACGTTGTCGACGACCTTGCCGGTGCGCTGCGCGGTGGCGCCGCAGGAGTTGTTGCCGATCATGCCGCCGATGGTGCAGTTCATGTGCGTGGCCGGCTCGGGTCCGAACCGGAGCCCGTGCTCGGACAGCCGGCGGTTGAGGTCGTCCAGGACGATCCCCGGCTCCACCACGCACGTGCGCCGTTCGGGGTCGACGGAGACCAGCCGGTTGCAGTACTTCGAGAAGTCCAGGACGACTGCCGCGTTGGTGCACTGTCCGGCGAGGCTGGTGCCACCGCCACGGGACACGACCGGCACCCGGTGCTCGCGGCACACGTCGAGGGCTGCGACCGCGGCGTCGGTGCTCCTCGGCACCACCACGCCGATCGGGACCTGCCGGTAGTTCGACGCGTCCGTCGAGTACGCCGCGCGACTGCCGGCGTCGAACCGCACCTCGCCGTCGACCTTCTCCGCCAGGCCCCGCCGGAGGCCGTCGAGCTGACTCTCGTGCACCACCGGCCACCTCCGTCCTGCGCGCGAGATATTTGTCTTCGCGCAAAAGTTGCGTAAGTACTAGCATTAGCTCATGAGGTCGGACGAGGCAACCCTTGCGGCGCTGATCCGCGCCAGCACGGTCATCACCGCGATCGTCGTGCGCTCGCTCATCTCGGCCAGCCCGCAGGTGACGGTCGTCCAGGCCCGCGTCCTGGTCATCGTCTGGCGGCTGGGGACGGCGAACGTGAACGCGGTCGCTGAGGGGCTGGCCTCGAACGCGTCCAACGCCAGCCGCACCTGTGACCGGTTGGTGAGGACGGGGTTGCTCACCCGCGAGCAGGCCGACAACGACCGCAGGCACGTGGTGCTGCGGCTCTCCCCGCAGGGCCAGGCGCTGATCGACTCGGTGATGCAGCACCGGTGCACCGAGCTGGAGGGGATCGTCAACCGGCTCTCCTCCGGTCAGCAGACACAGCTGCGCCGGGCCGTCGAGGCGTTCAACGCGGCCGCCGACGACGTCGACGCGGGACCCGACGGCCTCATCGACCAGCACCTCCTGAGCTGGATGTCCTGACCTCCTCTGGCAGAAAGGCCGGCAGCCATGGTTGACCACAAGCCGTACGGCGAGCACGCGGCGCGGAACACCGCCAAGCTCGCCGCCCGCACCGAGACGTTGCTCGACCGGAGCGCCCGGAGCTCCATCCCCCTGGCCTCGATCGGGTCGACGCTCGTCGTGCTCCTCGGGTTCTGGCTCTGGGTCTCCGTCCCGGTCCTCTACCACCCCGACACCGCGGCGGGGTGGGACACGGCGCTGCGGGAGGAAGCCCTGGCCGTGCCGCTCATCCTCGCCGGGCTCGCGCTGCGGGTGTGGCCCCGCAACCTGCCGGCGGTGGTCGTGGCGGCAGTGGGCGGCCTGGTGCTGGTCGCCGTCGGCATCTGGGCGCCCCACGGGGTCGACCGGAGCGCGGTGAGCGAGGTCGTCACCGGGGTCGCGGTCCTCGGTGCCGCGCTGATGGCCAGGGCACCGCGGTGACGGCGACCAGGGCGGGCGGAGCACGACGGGTGGTCGCGGTCACCGGAGCCACCGCCGGCATCGGCCGAGCATCGGCCCTGGCGTTCGCCCGGCGCGGTGACGACGTGGCGCTGATCGCGCGCGGCGAGGCCGGGCTCGACGCGACCCGCGCGGAGGTCGAGGCCGCGGGCGTCCGCTGCCTCCCGCTGTCCGTCGACGTCTCCGACGCCGCAGCCGTTGAGGACGCCGTCGGGACCGTCGAGCGAGAGCTCGGGGAGATCGACATCTGGGTGAACGACGCGTTCACCTCGGTCTTCGCGCCGTTCACCGAGGTCGAGCCCGACGAGTTCCGGCGGGTCACCGAGGTCACCTACCTCGGCTACGTCTACGCCACCCGGGCGGTGCTGCGCCGGATGCTGCCACGTGACCGCGGGACGATCGTCCAGGTCGGTTCCACGCTCGCCTACCGGGGGATCCCGCTGCAGTCGGCGTACTGCGGCGCCAAGCACGCCATCCAGGGGTTCCACGAGTCGCTGCGGTGCGAGCTGCTCCATGACCGCAGCAGCGTCCGCGTCACCATGGTGCAGATGCCCGCGGTCAACACGCCCCAGTTCGACTGGGTGCTCTCGCGGCTCCCGCACCGGGCGCAGCCGGTGCCGCCGATCTACCAGCCGGAGGTCGCCGCGAAGGCCGTGGTGTACGCCGCCGACCATCCCGGGCGACGCGAGTACTGGGTCGGGGGGAGCACGGCGGCGACCCTGCTGGCCAACGCGGTGGCGCCCGGTCTCCTGGACCGCTACCTCGCCCGCACCGGCTTCGCCTCCCAGCAGACCGACCAGCCGCGCAGGGACCGCCCGGCGAACCTGTGGGAGCCGGCCGACGAGGGGCGCGACTACGGCACCCACGGCCGCTTCGACGACCGGTCCACGGTCCGCAGCCCCCAGCTCTGGGCGTCCCAGCACCACGGGACCCTCGCCGCGGTGACCCTCGGCGCCCTCGGCGTGGCAGGCGGCGCCCTCGTCCGTCGCAGCGCCGGCCACCGCTGAGCAGGGCTGACCAGGCCACTCGGCGGACATCCGGCCGATCTGGACCTAGGGTTCGCTCCATGCCCACCCGCCCGCTGCTCGCCGCGCTGCTGATCGCTGCCCTCGCCTCCCCCGCCCTCGCCTCCCCCGCCCTCGCCTCCCCTGCCGAGTCGTCGGATCCTCGGCCCTCCGCACCTGCCGAGTCGTCGAATCCTCGGCCCTCCACCGAGGTCGCCGACGCGGCCGTCGGCGACTGGTCGGTCGAGCCGGCCGGCGAGGGGCTCTGGGAGGTCAGCTGGCGGGCCCCCGACCGGCTGCCGGTCACCTCCGACCGGCCGACGATCGTGGCTGCGGACACGGTCACTTCCGGGGCGGAGGCCGAGGTGGGGGTTCCCACCCTCACGCCGGACGGACGCACGGTGACGGCTGTCGTCGTCTCGCCCGAGCCCCCCGCGGCCGCCGACCTCGACGTCGTGCTCTCGGGGCAGTCGCTGGACGACCCGGCCGACGAATCCACCACCGCGGCGGCCCGCTGGACGGAACCGCCGCGGACCCTGCTCGACGTGGACCCGGCGGTCCGCGGCGACCTGCCCGTCGCCGAGAGCGACTACGTGCTCGACGGGATCACCGTCCCCGGCATGCCCGAGAAGGTCGAGATGACCGGCCACGTGGTGGAGCCGGCCGGGGAAGCGGCGAGCCCCGAACACCCGCTCGTGCTCTTCCTCCACGGCCGTCACGCCTGGTGCTACAAGGGCGACCGGCTCACCTGGGACTGGCCGTGCCGGGGTGCGCAGCGGCCGGTGCCGAGCCAGCTCGGTTACCGCTACGTCCAGCGGACCCTCGCCTCCCAGGGTTACGTCACCGTCTCCGTCGCCGCCAACGGCATCAACGCCCAGGACGGCGTCCTCGAGGACGCCGGGGCGGCCGCTCGCTCCCAGCTCGTGCGCGCCCACCTCGACCAGTGGGCCGCCTGGGCGGGGTCCGAGCACGAGGTCGACCTCGACCGGGTCGTGCTCGTCGGCCACAGCCGCGGCGGCGAGGGGGTCGCCCGTGCCTCGCTCGAGATCCCGCTCGACGCGCCGTACCGGGTCGCCGGCCAGGTGCTGCTGGCTCCTACCGACTTCTCCCGGCAGACGACCCCGTTCGTGCCGACGGTCACCGTGCTGCCGTCCTGCGACGGAGACGTGAGCGATCTCCAGGGGCAGGCCTACACCGACGTCTCGCGCGGTCTCGTCGATGGCGACACCTCGGTGAAGAGCTCGGTGATGGCCGTCGGCGCCAACCACAACTTCTTCAACACCGAGTGGACGCCCGCGTTGGCGGCCGCGCCGGCCAACGACGACTGGTTCAGCAACCGCGGTGCCTGCGGCAAGGGCCGGCCCACCCGGTTGACGGCCGCCGAGCAGAGGCGCGTGGGTCGCGCCTACATCGCCGGAGCGGTGCGGTGGTTCGCCGCGGCGGAGGACGAGTTCGCCCCGATGTACGACGGCTCGCCGGTGCGCGTTTCCTCCACCGGTGATTCGGTCGTCCTCAGCCACGCCCTCGGCGGCGGACGTGACCTGCGCCGTCCCGGCCAGGAGGCGATGCCGACCACCCCGACCGGCGCCAAGACCCGGCTCTGCCGCGGAGTCACGCCCTGGGACTCGGACAGTGACGACTGCGGCCGGTTCGCCGGCTCCCCGCAGGACACCCCGCACTGGCCCGGGACCGAGCCCGAGGTGCCGTCGTACCCGGCGTTCGAGATGCGCTGGGACAGGGCGGGCCAGCGCGGCGGCCTGACCTTCGACACCCCCCTCGACCTGACGGGGGCCAGAGCGCTGGCGATGCGCACCGTCGTCGATCCCTCGCTCGGCGACGTCCGGCTCACGGCCCGGCTGACCGACGCCGACGGCACGACGGCTCGGCTCGGTCCTGCCGGCGGCGCGCTGCTGCCGGCCCTGCCGCGCGGGCCACGCTGGTACGCCGGGAAGTACTGGGCCCAGGAGCTCCGCGTCGACGGAGCGGAGCTCGCCGGCGCCGAGCCTGCGTTCGACGCGTCCGCGGTCGTCTCCGTGGAGCTCGTCGGGGAGACCGACCGGGGAGGGGTGTGGGTCCTCGACGTCTCCGCCGTGCCCGAGGTGGCACCGCCGGTCCCCGTGCGCCGCGCCCCGCTGGTCGACCTGGGCCGGGTCCGGGCCGCGGAGGGCGACGCCGCCGGCGTCGCCGAGGTCCCGTTCACGGTCAAGGGTGCCGTCACCGACCCGGGCAGCTTCCGGGTCTACTCCACCGACTGGCGCACCGGAAAGTCGCGGCAGATCGACGTCGCCGTGACCCCGGGGAGCACCGAGGGCGTGGTCCGCTGGGAGCACGCCGGTGACACCTGGGACAGCCCCCGGCGGGTCGTCCACCAGCTGGAGGCGTACGCGACCCACAACCTCATGCTCCGAGACCTCTACGGACGGGTCGTGATCCTCGACGACGACCCCGAACCGACGCTCACGTTGCGCCGGGAGCGGCGTACCGTCTCCGAGGGCGACGCGGCCGCCTGGCGGCTGGAGCTCTCCGCTCCGACCGGCTACGAGACCGTCGCGCGGCTGACCGTCGTCGCCGGGACCGGGGGCGCGACGCCGCTACGAGCCGACGACGTCTCCCGCCGATGGCTCCACCGGTGGGCCTCGGTCCGTCGGGGCACGAACCCGCCGCTGCACCGCGCCCAGGTCTCGTTCTTCCGGGTGCTGCGCCCGGGGCAGCTCTCGGCCCGGTTCACGATCCCGCTGCGGGACGACCGGCGCCTCGAGGGTCGTGAGCGGGTCACCGCGGTCGTCAGGGCGGGGCCGTCCCGCACACGCACCGACCCCGTCACGGTGTTCGTGCGACGGGGCCGGTGATCGCTGCGGTCAGAGCGAGGCGAGCGCCTCGTTGAAGGTCGCCGACGGACGCATGACCGCCGTCGCCTTCTCGTCGTCGGGACGGTAGTAGCCGCCGATGTCGGCGGGGCTGCCCTGGACGCCGAGCAGCTCGTCGTTGATCGCCTCCTCCTTCTCGGAGAGCTTCGCGGCCAGGTCGGCGAACGCCGCAGCGAGCTCGGCGTCCTCGTCCTGCTTCGCCAGCTCCTGGGCCCAGTAGAGCGCCAGGTAGAAGTGGCTGCCGCGGTTGTCGATGCCGCCGACCCGCCGGCTCGGCCCCTTGTTCTCGTTGAGCAGGGTGCCGGTCGCCCGGTCGAGGGTGTCGGCGAGAACCTGCGCCTTGGCGTTGTCGGTCGTCTTCGCCAGGTGCTCGAAGCTGACCGCGAGCGCCAGGAACTCCCCGAGGCTGTCCCAGCGGAGGTAGTTCTCCTTCACCAGCTGCTGGACGTGCTTCGGCGCGGAGCCGCCCGCGCCCGTCTCGAAGAGCCCGCCGCCGTTGATCAGGGGGACCACCGACAGCATCTTGGCGCTCGTGCCCAGCTCCAGGATCGGGAACAGGTCGGTGAGGTAGTCGCGGAGCACGTTGCCGGTCACCGAGATCGTGTCCTCGCCGCGCCGGATCCGCTCGAGGGAGAACTTGATCGCCTCCTCGGGCGCCATGATCCGGAGGTCGAGCCCCTCGGTGTCGCCGACGACATCGGCCTGGGGCAGGTACTCCTGCACCTTCGCGATCAGGTTGGCGTCGTGGGCCCGGGTCTCGTCGAGCCAGAAGACCGCCGGGTCGCCGGTGGCGCGGGCCCGGGTGACCGCGAGCTTGACCCAGTCGCGGATCGGGACGTCCTTGGTCTGGCACATCCGCCAGATGTCGCCCGGCTCGACCGTGTGCTCGAAGACCACCTCACCGTCGCCGTCGGTGACCTTCACGACGCCGCGGGCGCCGATCTCGAACGTCTTGTCGTGGCTGCCGTACTCCTCGGCGGCCTGGGCCATCAGCCCGACGTTGGAGACCGACCCCATCGTGGCCGGGTCGAACGCGCCGTTGGCCCGGCAGTCGTCGATGACCACCTGGTAGATCCCGGCATAGCTGCTGTCCGGAATCACCGCGAGCGTGTCGTCCTCGTTGCCGTCCGGCCCCCACATGTGGCCAGACGTCCGGATCATCGCCGGCATCGAGGCGTCGACGATGACGTCGCTGGGGACGTGCAGGTTGGTGATCCCCTTGTCGGAGTCCACCATCGCGAGCCGCGGACCCTCGTCCAGCCCCTTGCGGATCGCCGCCTCGACGGCGGCCCGGTCGTCCTCGGGGAGCTTGTCGAGCCCGTTGAGGATCGCCCCCAGCCCGTTGTTCGACGACAGGCCGGCCTTGGCCAGCGCGTCGCCGTACTGCTCGAAGACCTCCGGCAGGAACGTCTCGACGACGTGGCCGAAGATGACGGGGTCCGACACCTTCATCATCGTGGCCTTCAGGTGGACCGAGAAGAGGACGTCCTCGGCCTTGGCGCGCTCGATCTGCTCCTGGAGGAACTCCCGCAGCTTCGCGACGCGCATGACGGTCGCGTCGACGACCTCGCCGGCGAGGACCGGGACCGACTCGCGCAGCACCGTCGTGGTCCCGGCCTCGTCGGTGTGCTCGATGCGCAGCGTGTCGTCGGCCGCCATCACGTGCGACTTCTCGTTGGACCGGAAGTCGTCCTCGGTCATGTGCGCGACGTTCGTCTTCGAGTCGGCGGACCACTCGCCCATGGAGTGCGGGTGGGCCCGCGCGTAGTTCTTCACCGAGG
>DASSBB010000082.1:0-7026 GCA_035699145.1 Marmoricola sp. | reverse complement strand
TGGCGGCTGGTCGACCCCGAACGGTCGCTGCTCGCCGTACCCGACGCCGGGACGGCGACTGCGGACGCGGTCGAGCACGCCACCCGACAGGTCGTCCACGAGACGGAGCTGCGCGTGCTCGTCGAGGGGCGGACCGCCGCTCTCATGGACGTGGCCGACCGCGCCTCCGCGACCGCACACGAGTGGGGTGCCACCGTCCTGGACGTCGACGTCCTCGACGTGGAGCTCCGGGCGGGACCCGAGCTCGTGCGGCTCCTCGCATGACCCCTGCCGACCTCAACCTCGTGCTCCTGGCGGGCACGGCGGTGCTGTTGGTCGGTGTGGCCGCCGTCCGGGTCTCGACCGGCGTGGGGCTGCCCAGCCTCCTGCTGTACCTCGCGATCGGGTTGGCGATCGGCGAGGCCGGGCTCGGCCTCGAGTTCACCGACGCCAACCTCACCGCGACGCTCGGCTCCCTCGCGCTGGCGGTCATCCTGGCCGAGGGCGGGCTCACCACCGACTGGCGCGTCGTCCGTCCCGTCGCCGCGCTCTCGGGCGTCCTGGCCACGGTGGGCGTCGCGGTCAGCGTCACGGTGACGTCGGGGCTGGCCTACCTCCTCCTCGACGTGGACGTGCGCACGGCCGTGCTCCTCGGGGCGGTCGTCTCCTCCACCGACGCCGCCGCGGTGTTCTCCGTGATGCGCCAGCTGCCCCTGCGGCCGCGGACCCGTGCGGTGCTCGAGGCGGAGTCCGGGTTCAACGACCCGCCGGTGATCATCCTGGTGACGCTCGTGACCTCGCCGGCCTGGGTCGACTTCGATGTGCTCAGCGCGGCGCTCGGGTTCCTCCAGCAGATGGTCGTGGGCGGGCTCGTCGGCGCCGCCGTCGCCCTCCTCGCCACCTGGGTGCTGGCCAGGACCGCCCTGCCGGCTGCTGGCCTCTACCCGCTGGCGACGCTCGCCTTCGCGCTCCTGGCGTACGGCGCCGCCGGGCTCGCCGGCGGCAGTCCGTTCCTCGCGGTGTACGTCGCCGGGCTGGTGCTCGGCAACACGGCGCTGCCGCACAAGGTCACCACACTCGGGTTCGCCGAAGGGCTCGCCTGGCTCGCCCAGATCGGTCTCTTCGTCCTCCTCGGGCTGCTCGCCAGCCCGGCCAGGCTGGTCGACGCCGTCGTACCGGCCCTCGTCGTCGGGGTGGCGCTGACGCTGATCGCCCGGCCGCTCTCGGTGCTCCTCTGCGCGACGCCGTTCCGGATCCCGCTGCGCGAGCAGCTGTTCGTCTCCTGGGCCGGGCTGCGCGGCGCCGTACCCATCGTGCTCGCCACGCTGCCGATCACCGCGGGGCTGCCGGGGGCGCTGGCGGTGTTCGACGTCGTCTTCCTGCTCGTGGTCGTCTTCACCCTGGTGCAGGCGCCCGGCCTGCGGCGGCTCGCCGAGCTGCTCGGGCTCGCCCAGTCGACCGGCACCCGCGACCTCACCCTGGAGTTCGCACCGTTCGAACGGCTCGGCGCGACGATGATCACCCTCGACGTGCCGCTCGGGTCCCGGCTGGCCGGTGTGTACCTCAGCGAGCTCCGCCTCCCCGGTGACGCGGTCATCACGCTGGTCCTGCGGGACCACTCGCTGTTCGTCCCCCAACCGACCACCCAGTTGCGGGAAGGCGACCACCTGCTGATCGCCGTCAACGACCAGCACCGTGCCGCCGCGGAAAAGCGGCTGCAGGCGGTGAGCCGCGGAGGCCGGCTGGCGGCCTGGCACGCAGCCGAGTCGTCCGTCTCACCGGCTCGCCCTCCGCGCGTCGCGTCGTGAGGCCCGCTGGTTTCCCGCTCGCTCAGCCGAGGTCGACGATGGCGGCGACCGGGCCACCTCCGTCGGGGCCCTGGTGGGCGGCCGAGACGGAGACGAACACCGCAGGGTCGCCGGTCACCGCAGCGGCCACGCCGCCGACGCACGCCTTGATCTGCCGGTGCCAGTGGACGTCGGAGTCGTCGAGCATGGCGTTGCGGCGGCCGCGGACCTGGCCGTCCTGCGAGACCTCGCACTTGAGGAAGACGTTGACCAGCCGGCCGCTGAGGTCGGTGTGGCGCGGGCAGTCGGGCAGGTCGAGCCCGGCGTCCTTGATCGCCGCCCAGATGCCGTCCTGGTCCAGGGCGTCCTTCATGACCGAGTGGCCGATCCGGTAGCGGCCACCGACCCCGGGCGCGTTGCCGACCACGACCACCTGGGCCTGGTCCAGCTCGACACCGGACGAGCAGGAGGCCACGCTCGAGTAGAGCGAGCGGTCGTGCATGACGTCCTCGTCGGTCGGCATCTCGATCTCGCCGAGCGCCACGGCGATGCCGAGCGCCGTGCAGCCGTTGGAGAGGTCCATCGACTCGTGGGTGTGCTCGGTCCACACGGTCTTGCCGCGGCTCTTGGCGTCACGGATCGTGTGGATCGTCAGCAGCGGCGTCTTGGTCTGCACGTAGTGCACGTCGGCGGGGTCGGTGATCCCCGCCCGCTGCATGGCGACCTTCACCGCGTCCGCGACCTTGGTGACCATCGGCGTCCGGCCGATCTCCTCCGGCAGCAGCTGCTCGCTCATCGCGAACCCGACGGTGAGCCGGGGCTCGTCGGTCGGCTCGGCGTCGGTGGTGGCGAAGACGGTGGCGTGGGGGCTGATCACGCCGTCGGTGCCGCCGGACCAGACGATCGGGATCTGCTTGACCTGGTCGGCCGGTGCGCCCTTGTCGACGAGCACCTCGCGGAAGGCGCGGTCGGCGATGATCCGCGTGTAGTCGTTCACGCCGCCGTTGCCCTCGGTCTTGCCGATGATCGCCACGACGCGGTCGGCCCGCATGACGCCGTCCTCGATCAGCTTCGCGAGCTCGCTGGCGTCGGCGACGGAGTGGATCGGGACCTTGCGTACTTCGATCGCAGAGGGCACGGGGAACTGCCTTTCGTTGTGGATGTTCAGGGGCCGGGGACGACCCGGGTGCCGGCGGTGCCGGCGACGGCTTCGGAGAGCTTGTCGAGGGAGGTGATGACGCCGGTGCCGCCGGCCCGTTCCGCGAACCGGGTCACGGCCTCCACCTTGGGGCCCATCGAGCCCGCCGCGAACCGCTCCTCGGTGGCGATGACCCGCATCGCGCCGGCGTCGACCTCGTGGACGGGGCGGGCCTCGGGCGTGCCCCACCCGGCCACGACGTTCTCGACGTCGGTGGCGATCACCAGGAAGTCGGCGCCGACACGCTCGGCGACGAGAGCTGCGGTGAGGTCCTTGTCGATGACCGCCTCGACCCCCTCGAGCAGCCCGTCCTCGTTGCGGACCGTGGGGATCCCGCCGCCGCCGGACGAGACCACGACGTACCCCTGCGCCAGCATCACGTCCGCCGCGGGCGCGTCGAGGCACTCGAGCGGCTCCGGCGAGGCGACGACGCGGCGCCAGCCCCGCTCCGGGATCTCCACGAAGTGCTCCCCGTGCGCGATGAGCCGCTGGGCCTCCTCGCGGCCCAGGTAGCGCCCGATCGGCTTGGTGCGGTGCTCGAACGCCGGGTCGTCCCGGTCCACGAGGGTCCGGGACACGAGAGTCGCGGTCCGCTTGTCCACCCCGCGCTCGGCGAGCGCCGTGTCGAGGAAATTCATCAGCATCATCCCGATCGTCGCCTGCGTCTGGGCGCCGCACCAGCTGAGCGGGACAGGCGGTACGACGGCCGCGGCGAGCTCGTTCTTCACCAGGATGTTGCCGACCTGAGGGCCGTTGCCGTGCGTGAGCATCACGTCGTGACCGGCTGCGACGAGGTCGGCGATCGGCCCGGAGGCCCTCCGGATGGCTGCCCTCTGGTCCTCCGGGTGTGCCGACCCGTCAGCCCCGGTCATGGCGTTGCCGCCCAGGGCGATGACGATGCGCATGGGCAGACACTAGGGGGCGCCGTGGTCAGGGGGCATGGTCAACACCGGACAACCGCCCGGCGACGGGACGGCAACATCTGCCAGCGCGGCGGTCAGCGCAGCTCCGCGGCCTCGGCCCCGATCGTCGTGTCGTCGCCGTGGCCGGTGTGGACCACGGTGTCGTCGGGGAGGGTCATCAGCCGACGACGGATCGACTCCCGGATCGTCGGCTCGTCGCTGAACGAGCGACCGGTCGCCCCCGGGCCACCCTGGAAGAGCGTGTCCCCGGTGAACACCGCCCCCAGCTCGGGCGCGGAGAAGCAGACCGCGCCCGGGGCATGGCCCGGTGTGTGGAGGACGGTCAGCGTCGTGCCCCCGACCTCGATCTGCTGACCGTCGGTCAGGTCGGCGTCCCAGAGGGTGTCGGGGTGGGTCAGCTCCCAGACCGGCCGGTCGTCGGGATGCAGGAGGATCGGCGCGCCGGTCGCCTCCCGCAGCGCCGGGGCGACCCGGACGTGGTCGTCGTGGGCGTGGGTGCAGAGGATCGCCTTGACCTTCCGGCCGCCCACCGCGGAGAGGATCGCGTCGACGTCGTGCGGAGCGTCGATCACCACACACTCCTCGTCGTTCCCGACCACCCAGACGTTGTTGTCGACGTCGTACGTCGCGCCGTCGAGGGAGAAGGTCCCGGACGTCACCGCATGGTCGACACGCGCGGTCATCAGAGGACCACCACCGAGCGGAGCACGTCGCCGTGGTGCATCTTCTCGAACGCCGCCTCGATGTCGTCGATCCCAATCTTCTCGGAGACGAACGCGTCGAGGTCGAGCCGGCCCTGGCGGTAGAGGTCGACGAGCATCGGGAAGTCACGGCTCGGCAGGCAGTCGCCGTACCAGCTCGACTTCAGCGCACCGCCCCGGCCGAAGACGTCGATCAGCGGGATGTCCGGGACCCGCATCTCCGGCGTCGGGACGCCCACGAGGACGACGGTGCCGGCGAGGTCACGGGCGTAGAACGCTTGCTTCCACGTCTCCGGCCGCCCCACCGCGTCGATCACGACGTCGGCGCCGAACCCGCCGGTGAGCTCCTGGACCGCCTCGACGGCGTCTCGCTCGGAGCTGTTGACGGTGTGGGTGGCCCCGAGGCCGCGCGCCCACTCGAGCTTCCGGTCGTCGAGGTCGACGGCGATGATCGTGCCGGCCCCGGCAAGCGCGGATCCGGCGATCGCCGCAGCGCCCACTCCCCCGCAACCGATGACCGCCACGCTCTTGCCACGGGTCACCGCGCCGGTGTTGATCGCGGCGCCGATGCCGGCCATGACGCCGCAGCCGAGAAGCCCGACGGCGGCCGGGTCCGCGTCGGGGTCGACCTTCGTGCACTGGCCGGCGTGGACCAGCGTCTTCTCGGCGAACGCGCCGATGCCCAGCGCCGGGGTGAGCTCGGTGCCGTCCTCCAGCGTCATCTTCTGGCTGGCGTTGAAGGTCGCGAAGCAGTACCACGGCTCGCCGCGCAGGCAGGCGCGGCAGTCGCCGCAGACGGCACGCCAGTTGAGGACGACGAAGTCCCCGGGTGCGACCTCGGTGACGCCCTCGCCGACCGCTTCGACCACCCCGGCCGCCTCGTGGCCCAGCAGGAACGGGAAGTCGTCGTTGATCCCGCCCTCCCGGTAGTGCAGGTCGGTGTGGCAGACGCCGCACGTCTGCACCTTCACCACGGCCTCGCCCGGGCCGGGGTCCGGCACGTTGATCGTCTCCACCGAGACCGGGGCGCCCTTCGCCCTCGCCACCACGCCGCGCACCTGCTGCATCCACCACTCCTCGGGTCCGGGCCTCACCCCGCGTGGGCCTGTCGCCAACCTACCGAGCACGGCTAGCGTGCCGTCCATGGGTGAGCGACGGTTGTTGGTGGTCGGGGACGGGCCGGTCGCGGAGGCGCTCGTCCCGATGGCGGAGCTGCTGGGCTGGGCGGCGGCGACGGCGACCACGCTTCCGGAGGTCGAGGCCGCACTGCCGGGATGTACGGCGGTCGTCGTCACGAGCCACGACGAGGACGTCGATGCCGTAGCCATCGCCAGGGCGCTGGCGGAGGGGCCGGCCTACCTCGGGGGGATGGGGTCGCGGAGGACGCAGGCCCGCCGGCGCCAGTGGCTGCTCGACCACGGCATCACCGAGGCACAGCTCGCCGGGGTCCGTGGCCCGGCCGGGCTCGACATCGGCGCGGACAGCCCGCCCGAGATCGCGCTGTCGATCCTCGCCGAGCTGACCGCGACCGTCCGCGGAGCGGTCGTCGTCGGCTCGATCAGCGACCGGGAGGGGCCGATCCACCCCGACCTGCCGCCCGGGACCGCCTTCTGCCCGACCGGCTGACCCCGGACGTCATGGTGAGGGGTCGCCAGGGCAACCACCTCGGATGACGTCCGCGAGCACCCTCCCCGGACGTCATGGTGAGGGGCCGCCAGGGCAACCACCTCGGATGACGTCCGGGGTCACAGCCAGTCCACGTCGGCGGCGTCGGCCCCACCGAGCCGCCGGAAACCGGGTCCTCGGTCGAAGAACGCCCCTTCGCCGCGCCCCTGCGAGGCGGAGGTACGCCGCAAGACGGTCGCTGCGGCGTCGTACCCCAGGGTGTCGTCGTCGAGCGAACCGGTGAGCACGACGCCGTAGTCCTCCAGGGCACCCGAGGGCGAGACCTTCCGCCACACCACGTCCCGGACCACGAGTGAGGGGTCGCGTTCCAGAGGGTCGCCCCACCCGCCACCGCCGGTGGTGCGGATCCGCACGGTCTCACCGGCGCGGATCGGCTCGGCGTCGGCGAGGGCGTCGACCTCGCGCTCGGCAGGGCCGCCGGGGTCGATGACGACCTGGAACGGCTGCCCGGCCTTGCCGCCCTTGACCCCCCAGCAGGCCAGGATCGACCGGTCGGCGATCGACATGAAGTGGGCGTCCTTGAGCATCCGGATGTGCTTCTCGTACCCCAGACCGCCCCGGTGCCGGCCGGCTCCGCCGGAATCCATCGCCAAGCCCAGCTTCTCGACCACGAAGGGGAACCGCGACTCGGTGAACTCGGTCGGCAGGTTCCGGGAGTCGGGCACGACGTGGATCGTGTCCTCACCGTCGGCGTAGCTGCGGCCGCCCGAGCCGCCGCCGAGGACCTCGCGCATGAGGTACGGCCGCCCCTC
>DASSBB010000081.1:0-10137 GCA_035699145.1 Marmoricola sp. | reverse complement strand
CCGGCCTCGAAGAACGCGTTGCGATCACCCTCGAAGAGCGACACGTGGGTGTGCATCCCGGAGCCCGGGTGGGTCGTGTACGGCTTCGGCATGAAGCTCGCGTAGGTCCCCTGGCTGAGCGCGACCTCCCGCACGACGGTCCGGAACGTCATGACGTTGTCCGCCGTCGAGAGCGCGTCGGCGTACCTGAGGTCGATCTCCTGCTGGCCGGGGCCGCCCTCGTGGTGGCTGAACTCCACCGAGATGCCCATCTGCTCCAGCATCGTGATCGTCTCGCGACGGAAGTCCGACCCCTTGCTGGTGGCGGTGTGGTCGAAGAAGCCGCTGCGGTCCACCGGCACCGGTTCGACGCCCGGCTGCGGCGGCTCCTTGAACAGGTAGAACTCGATCTCGGGGTGGGTGTAGAAGGTGTAGCCGTTCGCGGCCGCCTTGGACAGCGTGCGCTTGAGGACGAACCGCGGGTCGGCGTACGACGGCGAGCCGTCCGGCATCACGATGTCGCAGAACATCCGAGCGGTCGCGGGGTACTCACCCCGCCAGGGCAGGATCTGGAACGTCGACGGGTCCGGCTTGGCGAGCATGTCGGCCTCGTAGACGCGGGCGAACCCCTCGATCGCGGACCCGTCGAACCCGATGCCCTCCGTGAAGGCGCCCTCGAGCTCGGCCGGCGCGACCGCGACGGACTTGAGAAAGCCGAGCACGTCGGTGAACCAGAGCCTGACGAACCTGACGTCGCGCTCCTCGAGCGCCCGGAGCACGAAGTCTTCCTGCTTGCCCATGCGCCCCACTATGGCGCATGCGTGTGACGCCCGTGTTGCGCGCCCGGATCAGCCGGGGATGTTCTCCTCGATGTCGGCGAGCCAGGCCCGGGCGTTGCCGTCGGACGGCGCTCGCCAGTCGCCGCGCGGCGAGAGGGAGCCCCCCGCGGACACCTTGGGGCCGTTGGGCAACGCGCTCCGCTTGAACTGCGCGAACGCGAAGAACCGCTTCACGAACACCTCGAGCCAACGGCGGATCTCGGGGAGGTCGTACTCCGCCCGCCGCCACTCCGGGAACCCGGGCGGCCACTCCCCCTCGGTCTTGTCGTGCCACGCCTTCTCGGCGAGGAACGCGATCTTGCTCGGCCGGTAGCCGTTGCGGAGCGTGTGGAAGAGGTTGAAGTCCTGGAGGGCGTAGGGGCCGATCGACTCCTCGGTGTCCTGCTCGAGCTCCCCGCCCGACGAGGGCACGAGCTCCGGGCTGATCTTCTGCTCGAGGATCGCCTGGAGGATCTCGTTGACCTCGTCGGTGAACAACCCCTCCCCGATCACCCAGCGGATCAGGTGCTGGATGAGCGTCTTGGGGACGCCGGTGTTCACGGCGTAGTGGGACATCTGGTCCCCGACGCCGTACGTGCACCACCCGAGCGCCAGCTCGGACAGGTCGCCGGTGCCGAGGACGATGCCGCCGTTCTGGTTGGCGAGCCGGAACAGGTAGTCGGTGCGCAGCCCCGCTTGGACGTTCTCGAACGTCACGTCGTAGACCGGCTCGCCCTCCGCGAACGGGTGGTCGAGGTCGCGGAGCATCTGCTCCGCGGCGGGGGTGATGTCGATCTCCTCCATGCTCACGCCGAGGGTCTCCGCGAGCCTGAGCGCGTTGCTCTTGGTCTTCTCGCCGGTGGCGAACCCCGGCATCGTGTAGCCGAGGATGTCGGTGCGCGGCCGACCCAGCCGGTCCATCGCCCGGGCGGCGACGATCAGCGCGTGGGTGGAGTCCAGGCCGCCGGAGATCCCGATGACGACCTTCGGGTTGCCGATCGCCCGGAGCCGCTGCTCGAGCCCCGACACCTGGATGCTGTAGGCCTCGTAGCAGTCGAGTGCGAGCCGGGCCGGGTCGTCGGGGACGAACGGGAACCGGTCGACCTTCCGCCGGAGCCCGATGTCGCCCGTCGGCGGGTCGAGGGTGAACGGGACCGTGCGGAACGCCTCGACGCGCGACGCCAGCGTCCGGCGGTTGTCGTCGAACGTCCCCATCCGGATCCGCTCTGACCGGAGGTGGTCGAGGTCGACGTCGGCGACCGAACGTCGCGACCCCTCGGGGAACCGCTCGGTCTCGTCGAGCAGCTCACCGACCTCGTAGATCATCGTCTGACCGTCCCAGGACAGGTCCGTGCTCGACTCGCCCTCGCCGGCCGCGGCGTAGACGTAGGCCGCCAGGCACCGCTGGCTCGCCGACCGGACCAGCAGCCGCCGGTCCTCGGCGCGGGCCACGGTGATCGGGCTGCCCGAGAGGTTGACCAGGACGGTGGCGCCGGCGAGCGCCGCCTCTGCGCTCGGCGGGACCGGGACCCACATGTCCTCGCAGACCTCGACGTGGAGCACCAGCCCCGGCACGTCTCTGGCCCTCAGCAGGAGGTCGGGCCCGAACGGCACCTCGGTGCCGCCGAGCGCGATCGTCCGGCCGCGCCGGTCGTCGCCGGGGCCGTACCAGCGCCGCTCGTAGAATTCGCGGTAGGTCGGCAGGTAGGACTTCGGAGCCACCCCGAGGACGGCGCCGTCCTTGATCGCGACCGCGCAGTTGTAGACCCGGTTGCCGTGCACGAGCGGGGCGCCGACGACGACCATCGGCCGGAAGCTCTTGCTCGCCTCGACGATCGCGGCAATCGCCTCGAGGACCCGGTCGAGCAAGGGATCCTGGATGACGAGGTCGTCGATGGCGTAGCCGCTCAGGCACAGCTCTGGGAAGATCGCGACGGCGACCCCCTCGTCGTCGCAGGCGCGTGCCTCGGCGAGCACCGCCTCCGCGTTGGAGGCGGGGTCGGCGACCGAGATCGGCATCGTGCACGCGGCGATGCGGGCGAACCCATGGGCGTAGGCGGAGGTGAAGTCCACGAATGGATCCTCTCACCGACCCCGCGGGGGGAAACCTGCTCACGGCGCGGCTGCGGCAACGCAGCCGGCGCGACGACGAGTGGCAGGAGTCACGATCACGAGCCACCAGCCCCGGTTGAGTCGGGGCTAGATTGGGCGGATGAGCGAGCAGCCCGCGCCGTACGGCGGCGTTCCCCCGGCCCCCTCCGCACCCAGCTCCCGCAAGCGGGTGCGCATCCACCACCTGCGTGAGATGAAGGAGCGCCGGGAGAAGTGGTCGATGCTCACCTCCTACGACATGTACACCGCGGCCACGTTCGACGAGGCCGGCATCCCGGTGCTCCTCGTCGGTGACTCCGCGTCGAACAACGTCTTCGGCAACGAGACCTCGCTGCCGGTCACCGTCGACGAGCTCATCCCGCTGGTGCGGGCGGTGACCCGTTCCGTGAAGCACGCCCTTGTCGTCGCCGACCTCCCGTTCGGCTCCTACCAGGCCTCGCCCGAGCAGGCGTTCCACACCGCGGTGCGGTTCATGAAGGAGGCGAACGCGCACTGCGTGAAGCTGGAGGGCGGCGCCGAGATGACGCCGCAGGTCGAGCTGCTGACCAAGGGCGGCATCCCGGTCATGGCCCACATCGGGTTCACGCCGCAGTCGGAGCACAACCTCGGCGGCTACCGGATCCAGGGACGCGGCGAGGCCGCGGACCGGCTGCTCTCGGCGGCGAAGGCGATGGAGGCCGCCGGCGCGTTCGCGGTGGTGATGGAGATGGTCCCGGGCGACGTCGCCGCGGAGGTCACCAAGCAGCTCGCGATCCCGACGATCGGCATCGGCGCGGGCAACCAGTGCGATGCCCAGGTCCTCGTGTGGCAGGACATGCTCGGGCTGCGGACCGGCCGGATGCCGCGGTTCGTCAAGCAGTACGCCGACCTCCACGGGGTCATGCTCGAGGCCGCGCAGGCGTACGCCGCGGACGTGGCCGCCGGCACCTTCCCGGGACCCGAGCACACCTTCTGAGGCTGTATCGGGCGCCTCGGTCGGCCGATGGTTGCCGTCCGGTGACGACGGGGACGATCCTGGACACCACTCGCGATGCGCGAGCGTCTGCCGGCCGGCACCCGGTCGCCGTGTGGACCGACCCGGAGGACAGCTGATGGCGGAGACGAACAGCACGTCAGGCAGGAGCACGTCGGCGGCGAAGAAGGCGCCGACGAAGAAGACCACGGCCAAGAAGTCCACGGCCAAGAAGAGCCCTGCCGCCAAGAAGTCGACGGCGAAGAAGGCTCCGTCGTCGGCCACGAAGAAGTCGACGGCGAAGAAGTCGACGGCGAAGAAGTCGACGGCGAAGAAGTCGACGGCGAAGAAGTCCGCGGCCAAGAAGTCGACCGCCGCCGCCAGCGAGACGCCCACCCCGGCGAACGCCACCTCGAACGTCGTCTCGGACACCGCCACCAGCACCGCTACGCCCAGCACCGCTCCGCCCAGCACCACCTCGTCCGGCGGGTCGAGGTCAGCCGAGCAGATCGCGCGGGAGACCGCGGAGCGGGTGGCCCAGGAGATGCTGGGGCTGGTGCAGGCCCGGCTCGACGTACTCGAGCGCGAGACGAAGCGCGCCCGCAAGGCGGCGACGCAGGCCGCCGAGCGCGCCGCGTCGCTCGTCACGTTCGCGGCGGGCGCCGGAGTGAAGGCACTCAAGGTGCCGGGGGTGCCTGACAAGAAGGGGAAGAAGGGCAAGAAGAAGTGAGCGACTCCCGGAACGACGACACCGAGATCGAGTCGGCGAAGAAGGACATGGCAGCCGACGTCTCCGAAGACTCCTCCGGCGAGGAGCCGACCGTGGAGGAACAGGGCGTGATGACGCCCGACCAGGACTCCGTCGAGGAGGCGAACGCCTCAGGGGTCAACCCTGACAAGTGATCCGCAGCGTCACTCCGTGGGGCGGGGCACGTCGTCGTTCCAGTCCGGGTCGTTGTCCCACGCCTCGTTGCGCTCCTCGACCTTCTCGAGCGCGCGCGACGCCTCGGCCGCGGTCGGGTAGGGCCCGAGCCGGTCGGCGCTCCTGCACCCCTCCTCGCCCTCGACGGTGTGGTGCTTGAGGCAGAACCAGTACTCCTCGGCGGCCATCCCGCTCTCCTTCCGTGACGTCCCTAGACTCGCAGACGTGACACCGATCGCTCCTGCCACCATCTCTCCCCGCCGGGAGGTCCCTGCACACATTCCCCGCCCCGAGTACGTCGACCGCGACGCCCCCACGCCGTACACAGGAACCGAGGTCAAGGACGCCGAGACCATCGACCGGATGCGTCGGGCGGGACGGCTGGCCGCGCAGGCGTTGCAGGAGGTCGGCCGCCACGTGCGACCGGGGGTCACCACCGACGAGCTCGACCGGGTCGGTCACGAGTTCCTCGTCGACCGAGGCGCCTACCCATCCACGCTGGGCTACCGGCGCTTCCCCAAGTCGCTCTGCACGAGCGTGAACGAGGTGATCTGTCACGGGATCCCGGACAGCCGGGTGGTCGAGGACGGCGACATCGTCAACGTCGACATCACGGCGTACCGCGACGGCGTGCACGGCGACACCAACGCGACCTTCCTCGCCGGCGACGTCGCCGAGGAGACGCGGCTGCTGGTCGAGCGGACCCGCGAGGCGTTGAACCGCGCGATCAAGGCAGTGAAGCCCGGCCGGCGGGTCAATGTCCTCGGGCGGGTGATCGAGGCCTACGCGGCGCGGTTCGGGTACGGCGTGGTCCGCGAGTTCACCGGCCACGGGATCGGTACGTCGTTCCACTCGGGGCTGGTCATCCCTCACTACGACGACCCGCACTACGACGACCTGATCGAGCCCGGCATGACGTTCACCATCGAGCCGATGCTCTGTCTCGGCACCGCGTCGTGGGACATGTGGGACGACGAGTGGACGGTGACCACGAAGGACAAGCGTGCGAGTGCCCAGTTCGAGCACACCCTGCTCGTCACCGACGTCGGAGCGGAGATCCTCACGCTCCCTTGAGCTCTGCAGTCGCGTGGTCGCACCTAGCCGCTGTGTGAGTCGTGGACCTCGTTGTAGTAGGCGAGCGTCGCTCTGGCCCTGGCGTGGTCCGCGCTCAAGAGCACCTCGACTCTGGGTCGGTTCGCACGTACCACGTCGAACACGAGACCGAGCGTGGCCGGCACGATCACGAGCGCGACGAGGAGCACCGCCGAAACGAACAATGCTTCCGTCATGGGAACCCTCCTCGTCCAAGGGTGCGCCCAGCCGATCGCTTCGTCAATCACGTCCGGAGCAGCCGCGGTGGGCGAGGAACTTCCGACCGGGAAGCCGCCGCTTGGCCCTATTTGCCCGCCTGTTTGGTCATTCCGCTGCGCTGAATCCTCCGACGAGTGAGGATGCCGTGGGCGCCCACGGAGGACGCCGCACAAGGCGAAGGATTTCACGATGATCAGACGAGGGTTCAGGCCTCGGACCGGCGGGAGTGTCGCTGTCGGGCTCACCACGGTGGTGGCCGCGTTTGTCGGTGTCGCCCCGCAGACCACGGCCTCGGCCGACACCACTGCGGCGGACCCCGCTGACTGCGTGTCGGCGTTCCCGGCCGATCAGCTGGTCCTGGACCAGCCGGTCACCGGACTGACCGTCACCCGCGGCACGGAGCCGGAGCCGTTCGGCGGCACCTACCTCGACACCCTCGTCGACGGCATCGCCCCCGGAGTCGACCTCATCGTGGCGGAGCTCGACTCCGAGGCGATCGCGGCCAACGGCATCTGGCAGGGCATGTCCGGGTCCCCGGTCTACGACCCGGTGACCGGCCAGCTGATCGGTGCCGTGTCCTACGCGCTGTCCATGGGCCCGACCCCGATCGCCGGCATCACCCCCGCCGCGGAGATGCTGGGCATGCTCTCGGCGCCGGCGCCCGAGCCGCTGCCCGAGCGGGTCGTCGTGCCCCGGTCGTTGCGTACGTCCCTGGTTGCGTCCGGCGACGCCACCCGGGCGCAGGCGTCCGCGGGGTTGCGGCGGCTTCCCACTCCGGTGGCCGTCTCGGGCCTGAACCAGCGCCGCTTCGACCAGCTCGACGGCTGGTTCAGCGAGGGCGCGTCGGTCACCCGCGCCGCCGGCAGCACCAGCACGGCGGCCGCCGAGATCGCCATCCAGCCAGGTAGCAACATGGCCGCGTCGCTGTCCCACGGCACCGTGACGGCGGCCGCCCTCGGCACCGCGACGGCGGTCTGCGGGGACCAGGTGGTCGGCTTCGGTCACCCGCTCGAGTACGCCGGAGACACCACCTACTCCCTGCACGGCGCCCGCGCGGTGACCATCCAGCCCGACCCCGTCATGTCGGCGTACAAGCTGGCCAACCTCGGCGCCCCGGTCGGCACCGTCACCGAGGACCGGCTCGCCGGCCTGCATGGGGTCATCGGGTCCCTGCCCACGACGTTCGAGGTCTCCGCGACCGCGACCTACCGGGACCGCAGCGCCCAGGGCACGTCTCACGTCTCGGTGGCGGAGTGGCTCAGCGACATCGGCTTGGCCACCATGGCGTCGGTCAACGACCGCGCTCTGGACCACGCGGGCAAGGGTGGCGCCGTCGCCTCCTGGACGATTCACGGGCTGCGCCGCAACGGTGACCCGTTCACGGTCACCTCCGGCGACCGGTACGCCGATCGCTACGACGTTGCCGGTGCACCACTGATGGATCTGGCCTACCAGCTCTACTCGCTGACCGACAACACGACCGAGCGGGTCACCATCACGTCGGTGACGACCAGCACCAGCTTCAGCGACGACGCCTCCCGCTGGAGGATCGGGAAGGCCTACTGGAAGGTCGGCGGCCAGTGGCAGCGCATCACCGCGCGCCGGCCGGTGATCATGAAGGCCGGCACCTCGCGGGTCCTCCGGGTCGAGCTGCTCTCCCGCGACCACGAAGCGCGGTTCACCAAGCTCAGGATCGCCGCTCCGGCCAACGCTGCCAACAGGCTGGGCCAGCTGGTTCTCACCGGGGGCGCCGACAGCGAGGACGACTTCTTCTTCTTCGAGGACGAGGGCATCATGTTCGAGGAGATGTACGGCGGCGGCGCTCCCACCACGATCCCGGAGCTCATCGAGTCCTTCGGCGCTGAGCAGAAGAACGACGAGATCCGCTCGACGCTGCGTGTCCGGGGGGCCAAGGTCACCAAGTCGACCCTCGACGTCAACGACGTCGTCTCCGGCCGCGCGATCCTGCCGGTCGCCGTGATGCGCTGAGCGTCACCGATCGGCGTAGGCCATGGACCGGGTCGGAGCACGCCGCTCCGGCCCGGTCTGCGGGTTCTGCGTCATCTCACCACCTCGCACCGGCACCGACGCACCGAAGCGCGGCTCAGTCGGGCACTCTTCTCCCAGCGACCGCCCACACGAGGAGCAATACCTTGGCCACCCCGGACGAATACGCCTGGATCCACGAGGTCCTTTCCGACGCGGCTTGCGTTACCGCGGTGACCGGAACCACCGAGGTTGACGTGCTGAGGGCGTTCGGCGCCGACAGCGCCGCTCAGGTCCCACTCGAAGACGCGTTTGGGACGGGTGAGACAGGTTGCGTCTCGGTCGTCGGTGTGGACGGTGGTGTGATCGCGATCGAGTTCAACGGCTTCCTCGGCTCACTCCCCGAGGTCCTGACCTCACTGTCGATCGGCGGACTCGCCGCCAGCATGTTCTGGAACGTGAATGACGACAACGCCTTCAGCTGTGCTCGTCACGGCGAGCTGCTGACCAGCGTCGACCTGTACGACGCCGAGGATCCGGACGACGTCGACGTACCCGTCGAGCTGAGGCAGCTCTTCGAATCGGCCGGCAGGGAAGACGCGGACCTCCACGCGACCGGCGTGGCCATGGTGGCGCAGTTCGCGGGAGTAGGCATCAGCGCTGATGTTGTCGCATCCATCCGAAGCGCCCACCCCATCAACTGACGGATCTCCTACCGCGCACGCGGCCAGCGATGACTGCGCCACTCGTCCCAGGTCGCGAACTCAGCCGGTGGGTCATCGATAGGTTCACTGCCGTCGAGCTCACCTGGCGTTGGGATGTCGATATTGGCAGCCCACTCGGCGAGCTCCTCGTCAGACATGGGCCACGTCGTGTGGGGCGCTTGGGCCTGCCGCTGATCAAGTCGTCTCCTCTGCTCGGCTGGGGTGGCTTGGAAGTACCGCATCTCCACCATCGCGCCGAGGTCGGCTGCTGCCTGCCGCAGGGCGGAGCGCTCGTCTCTGCCCCAGAGGCCGTAGTCGATCACGACGTTGTTGCCGAGCTCGAGAGCGCGCAGGCCGATCTCGATCAGCCGCCCTTCGATCACGTCCTGGGCCGACGGCGGATTCTCGTGTCCGTAGAGCGCCCTCACCCATTCGTCCTTCGTCAGACGAAGTGCTCTGTGCTCGATCTCTATCCGTCGCGCAGCAGTGGTCTTCCCAGTGCATGGGAGTCCGACAGTCAGGAACAGTGTCGGTCGCTTCATCCTCACCCCCTTTCCGAGCGACGTCTCAACCAATTCCACGTCCCCGCTCTTGCCGCACGGCGCGCGCTCGCAGACGGATGCTACTGCCGCGGGTCGGGCGGACGTGCCCATGCGCGGGCGATCGGGGACGTCAACGCTTCGCCCGGGGGTATAGGCGGTCGAGTCGATGCGCGATGTTTCGCCGAAGGACGGGTGCGGGAGCGGCGCGGCCGGCATCATGGACCTATGGCTCACGCGCTGAACGAACGGCTGACCGCTCAGCGGGTTTCGCGCAGGGTCCTCGCAGTCGCGCTGCTCTCGTGTGTGGTGAACCTCGGTTACCTGTGGATCAGTGCCATCTTCGTCGACGGGGCGAGAACGGATCCCGATACCGGATTTGGGTATGGATTCCTCCTGACAGCCGTCGTCGGCGCGGCTGCCCTGCTGTTGTCCAAGTGGCGATGGGTCGGCGTTGGGCTCCTGCTAGGCGAGGGCCTCGCCTTCATTCTCTTCGTGGTTTTCGTCTTCATGGTTGTGCTTCCGCAGACGTACTGAGATTCCGCTACTCCGCTGTCGGCTGAAGCGCCCGACAACGTCAGCGGCCGCAACCCGCCCCGCGGGCCACTTCGACGATGCCACCTGTATGGTCAAGTCCAGGACGCCAACGATCCCTGGCTCAGGCAGCGGCGATGATGTCGGTGAAGTGGAGCTCCATCCGGCTCGGTCCCGGTGGTCGCTCCTGTTGTCGCAGGATCGCGGGTGTCTCGCGGCCGAGGACATGGGTGCCCTGGTTGTCGACCTGGTACCAGTGCCCGGTCGGGGTCCGCCACAA
>DASSBB010000080.1:0-34897 GCA_035699145.1 Marmoricola sp. | reverse complement strand
GGAGAGCACCCGGCCGACGACGAGGGGGCCCTGGATGCCCCCGCCGGCCTCCTCGAGCGCCTCGAGCTTGAGCCCCAGTGCGGTGAGCCGCGCCGCGAGCTGCTGCGGGGTCACCTCGGCGGGCAGGTCGACGTGGTCGCGGAGCCAGGAGACCGGCGCCCTCATGCGATGTCCCCGGCGTGGGCGATCGTTGGGCTGCTCATCAGATCTCCGTCCCGAACGCAGCGGTGAAGCGGACGTCGCCCTCGAAGAGGTCCCGCAGGTCCTCGACCCCGTGGCGGAACATGAGGGTCCGGTCGATCCCCATGCCGAAGGCGAACCCGGTGTACCGCTCCGGGTCGACGCCGCAGGCGACGAGCACCCGCGGGTTCACGACCCCGCAGCCGCCCCACTCGATCCACCCCTCGCCCTTGCAGGTCCGGCACTCCGCGGCCTCGGGTCCCCCGCGGCAGACGAAGCAGACGAGGTCGACCTCGGCGCTCGGCTCGGTGAACGGGAAGTACGACGGGCGGAACCTCGTGGTGATCCCCTCCCCGAACATCGCCGTGGCGAAGTGGTCGAGGGTCCCCTTGAGGTGCGCCATCGTGATCCCCTCGTCCACAACGAGCCCCTCGACCTGGTGGAAGACCGGGCTGTGCGTGGCGTCGTACTCGTCGGTGCGGAACACGCGCCCCGGGCACACGACGTAGATCGGCGGCTCCTGGGTCAGCATCGTGCGTGCCTGGACCGGCGAGGTGTGGGTGCGGAGCACGATCGCGTTCTCGGCCGGCTCCATCCAGAAGGTGTCCTGCATCGTCCGGGCCGGGTGGTCGGGCCCGAGGTTGAGTGCGTCGAAGTTGAGCCACTCGGCCTCCACGAGGGGCCCCTCGGCGACCTCCCACCCCATCGCCACGAAGACGTCCGCGATCCGCTCCGAGAGCGTGGTCACCGGATGCCTGGCCCCGACCGGTGACCGGTCCCACGGCAACGTGACGTCGACGGCCTCCTCGACGAGGATCCGTGCCTCCTGCTCCTCCTCGAGCACCGCCTGGCGGGCCGCGACCGCCTGGTTGACCGCGCCCCGGGCCTGCCCGACGCGCTTGCCGGCCTCCTTGCGGGCCTGCGGCGGCAGCGCCCCGATCTCCCGGTTGGCCAGCGCGAGCGGCGACCGGTCACCGGCGTGGTCGAGCCGGGCCTGCTTCAGCTCCTCGAGCGTGCCGGCAGCGGCGACCGCCGCGACCGCGGCGTCACACATCGCCTGGACCTCCTCCGCCTTGAGGGGGGTCACCTCGACGGGGTCGTACTCCTTGTTCGGGCCGGACATGGCTGCTGCCTCTCGGTGCTCCGGGCTGGGGCGGTCTCTCACTGCCCCGCGTGGGGCCGGTGGTGCGGTTTCGGGGAGTGCGGACGTGCCCGGACAGTCTAGGAAGCCAGCTCCCGGGTCTCGAACACCGGCCACAGCACCTCGATGCGGGCGCCGCCGCCCTCGGCGTCGGTGATCGCGATCCGGCCGCCCTGGGCGGTGACGAGGCCGTGGGCGATGTACATGCCGAGCCCCGACCCGCCGCGGGTGCCGTGCTTCCAGAACTTCGTGAAGACCCGTTTGCGGATCGCCGGGCTGATCCCCTCCCCCTCGTCCTCGACGACGATCTCCACGAACCGCTGGCCCTCCACCGTGCGCGGGTGCACGAGGACACGCACCTCGCCCTCGCCGTGGCGTACGGCGTTGTCGACGAGGTTGGTCAGCACCTGGGCAAGCCGATCGGGGTCGGCGAGCAGCTGCGGCAGCCCGGGATCGGCGTCGAGGTGGATCTCCCGGTTCGTCCCGGCCCGCACCGAGCTGGTGACCTGCTCGACCGCCGGCGCGGTGTCGACCGGACGCGGGTGCAGCGACAGCCGGCCGGTGTCGATCCGGGCCACCTCGAGGAGCTCGGCGATGAGCCGGGTGAGCCGATCGGTGTCGGTGTGGACCGACTGCATGATGAGCTTCTTCTGGTCGTCGCTGAACTTGTCCCAGCGGGCCAGAAGGGTGCCGGTGAACCCCTTGACCCCGGTGAGCGGCGATCGCAGCTCGTGGGCGACGGTCGCGACGAGGTCCGAGCGCTCGCGGTCGAGCAGGCTCCGCGCCCGGGCGGACCGCAGCGACACCGTGACGTGCTCGACGGGCGCGCTCGGTCCCGGCCGGCACATCCGCGTGGTGACGAGCAGCTCGGTGCCGTCGCTGAGCCGCCAGGCCTGCTCTGCCTGCATGCGGCGGATCGAGAGCCCGTCGTACGGCGCCGTGGCCTCGAACCAGTCGCGACCCTCGAGGTCCTGGAGCGCCATCACCTCGCGGAGCGACCGTCCGACGAGGGAGTCGTTCGCCAGCAGCCGGTGGGCCTGGTCGTTCGCGTGCCGGACGGTGCCGGTCGCGTCCGCGACCAGGGTGCCGTCCGGAAGCAGGTCCAGGAGCTCGTCGCCCGACAACGACTCGACAGTCATGACCCGAACCTACTGAAAGGGGTATGCACCAGGCTCCTGCGGTCAATCCTGGCGGCCGGCGCCGACCTGGCGCACAATGGGTGGCTGGGTGGGTTGGGCGGGTGCAACCGGGGCGACCAAGGGTGGGAGCGGGAGATCGTGACAGCGAGCGGTGGTGCGACCTCGACGCCGCCGCTGCGTTTCGAGCACGTGGCAGCGTTCTACGCGGGACCTGAGGGGGCGCTCGGAGCGTGCCTCGGGTTCGTCCGGGAAGCCCTGCAGCACCGGGAGCCGGTGCTGGTGGCGCTGGCTCCGGAGCGCAACGAGGAGCTGCGCAGCGCGCTGGATGACGACGCCGACCTCGTGGAGTTCGTCGACATGACGGAGCTGGGCAGGAACCCGGCTCGCATCATTCCCCGCTGGCAGGCGTTCTTGGAGGATGCCGGCGGCTCCGGCCCGGTCCGGGGGATCGGCGAGCCGGCTTGGCCCGGCCGCACCCGGGACGCCTACGTCGAGGCGGCACTCCACGAGAGCCTGCTGAACCTCGCCTTCGACGACGGCAGACCATGGCGGCTGCTGTGCCCGTACGACCTCACCGGTCTCCCGCCGGACGTCCTGGAGGAGGCCCGACGCACGCACCCCGTCGTTCACGACGAACCTTCCGGTGCGACGACGTACGCCGGTCACGGCCACGCGCAGGGCGCCTTCGCCGCGGGACTGCCCGCAGCGCCCGACGACGCCGACGGCGTGGAGTTCGACGGGGCCGACCTCGGCCTGGTCCGCGATCTCGTGCGTCGCCTCGCGGAGGCGTCGCGGCTCTCTCCGGCTGCGGCGGAGAACCTCGCCCTGTCCGTGCATGAGCTCGCCACCAACAGCGTGCGGCACGGCGGAGGGCACGGGTTGCTGAGCTTCTGGAACGAGGCCGACGGCATCGTCGTCGAGGTCCGCGACGGTGGCCACATCCGTGATCCGCTGGTGGGACGGCAGCTTCCAGGGCTCATGCAGGAGGGCGGCCGAGGCGTCTGGATGGCGAACCAGCTGTGCGACCTGGTGCAGGTCCGCTCAGGGGAACAGGGCACCCAGGTCCGCGTGCGGATGTCGCCTTAGCACCGGGAGCCCCGACAGGGTGACGACCATCCGGGCGCCGTGGTTCAGCCGAACACCCCCAGCAGCAACATGGTGGTGCCGAAGACCAGGCCGGACGCGATGAGGGTCACCGTGGTGTAGCCGAGGATGTCGCGGATCTTCAGCCCGGAGATCGCCAGCACCGGCAGGGCCCAGAACGGCTGGATCATGTTCGTCCACTGGTCGCCGTAGGCGATCGCCATGATCGTCACCGACGGGTCGACGCCCAGCCGTGCCCCGGCGTCCAGCATCACCGGTCCCTGGACGGCGAACTGCCCGCCACCGGAGGGGACGAAGAGGTTCACCAACCCGGCCGAGAGGAAGGCGAGCAGGCCGAACGTCGACGGGCCCGCGGTCTCGACCATGAAGTCGGAGAGGACCGTGATCAGCCCCGTGGTGGCCATGATCCCCATGATCCCGGCGTACAACGGGAACTGGAGCAGGATCTCCCCCACGTTGGAGGCGGCGTTCTTGACCAGGGCGATCAGCTCGAACGGGTTGCGCACCAGCAGGAAGATCAGGGCCAGGAAGGTCCAGTTGACGATGTCGAGGGTCGCGGTGCCGCCCTCTGCGTAGTGGATGACCAGGTAGGCGACCAGCGCCAGCCCGACCAGCATCGTCGGGACGCGGCTGGCGTCGACCCGGTCGGCCGGGGTGACGACCTCGTCGTCGATCGCGATGTCGGCGTCGAAGCGGGCGTCGGTCTTCAGCTCGACGATCCTGTCGCCGGCGCGGGGTGCCACCAGGGCGAGCCCGGCGCCCACCACGATGATGGTCGCGACGATCGCGACCAGGTTCCACCACGCGAACGTGGTCTCGCTGATCGGGATCGTCTCGCCCAGCTGCTCGGCGAGGAACGAGCCCTCGGTGGCCGCGGTCAGGGTGCCGGAGCCGGAGTACCCCATGTGCCAGATGACATAGCCGGAGTAGCCGGCTGCGACCAGCATGGGGAAGTGGAGGTTCAGCCCCTTCGCGCGCCCCTGCCTCGCGACCTCCACGGCGAGCAGCACCCCGACCACGAGGCCGAGGCCCCAGGTGATCAGGGACGCGATGGCAGCCACCACGAACACGAAGAGATAGGCCTGCAACGCGCTCTTCGGAACCCCGCCGAGCGATGCCAGCCCCTTGCGCACCGGTCCGGTGTTGGCCAGCGTGTGGCCGAGCATGAGGATCAGCGCCATCTGGGTCATGAACGCCAGGAGACCGGACAGCCCCTCGCCCCAGCCCTTGACGACGTCGACCGGGCCGGCGTCGGTCAGGAGCAGGGCGAGGATCGCCACGACGAAGGACAGCACGATGGCGAAGACCAGCGCACTGGGGATGAACCGCTCGACGACGGAGTTGACCGGCCGCATCAGGCCCGAGAGCCCTCCCGACCTCTTCTCCGTGCTGCTGCTTGCTGACGGCATGATCGGCGCTCCTCATCGTCGGGAACCGTTACGGGGTCTGGATCACCATTGAACCCGCTCGCGCACGCAGGACACGCGCGCCGCGCTGGCCGCGGGCGCCCGCGTAGCGGCAGACCGCCGCTGCGAGGTTGGGGCTCTCGGCCGCCGCGGCGGTACCGGGCAGGGCCGCTACCGCGACACGGGAGCGAGCCGGCGGCGGATGAAGGCCAGCCGACGCTCCAAGTGCTCGAACTTGATCTTGCGCCAGCAGTCCACGATGTCCTTGGCGCTGGTCAAGGCATCCCAGAGGGCCAGTCGGTCCGGCGCGATCTCGCAGACCTCCTGGTAACCGGACAGGAACGTGGCGCAGAGCCCGTCGAGCCCGTCCATCGCCGCCCGCCCCTCGGCGTCGGTGAGCGGTCGGCGGTCGTCCAGGGTCAGCGCGCGCAACGACAGGTCGCACAGGGTGGTCCTGAACAACGCCAGGTCGACTCCCGGTTCGGCCTGGCAGCAGCCGTCGAAGTCGAGGAAGCCCAGGTTGCCGTTGTCCAGGAGGATCTGCGCCGGGCGGAAGCTCCCGTGCGTCGCCACCAGCGGCTGGGCAGGAACGTTCGCGGCGGCGACCTCGAGAGTCCTGATCAGCGGGTGCAGCGCTCCCGCGAAGGATGGGACGGCCGCGTCGAGCTGGTCGACGGCGTCCCGGAGCGCGGCGACCCGGCTCGTCCACGTGACCGTCGATCCACTCAGGGCCTGGGACCCGTGCAGCTCGGCGAGCCCACGCCCCGCCCTCCGCACGGGATCGGCGAGGGTGGCGATCCCGGCGTCGAGACCGGCTGCGAACGCGGTCCTGATCTCGTCCTTGAGCGTGTGGTCGCCGGGAAGCGTGCTCTGCACCATGACGTCGAGCTCGGGGACCAGGGCGAGCGGCTCGGCGATCCGCACCGTGCTGCTCCGCCGCAGTGGCGAGTCCCACAACGCCGTCATCCCGGTGTAGGTCGTTCGCGCTTCTTCACCGCCGTAGAGCTTGGCCACGATGCTGAGCGGCCAGTGCGGCTGGCGCAGCTCGGGCCGATAGTCGAGCTCGTACCGGATCGTGCACCGCCGACCCTCCCGGTGACGCATCACGGTCGGGGTGCACCCCGCCAGCTGCAGATCAGCCAGGTCGGCCCGACTCGTCCGAAGCGCACGTTCCAACACCGACCGGGCCGTCTCCCGGTCGGCCAGGACGGCCAGGGCGGGCAGCCCGTCGTCCGGAGGGCGCTCATCGAGGACCGGCCGGGGATCAGGCAGGGAGTACCGGTGGTCGGCGCCGAAGCGGTAGCTGTCGGCGGCGGTGGGCGGGACGTCGACGCCCGGCGCCGCCAGGTAACCGTGGACGTCGACCTGACGTGGCGTAGCGCCTGTCGCGTCCTCCACCATGAGCCGGCACAGCGTCTGCCAGCCGGGCCCGTCGACGTACGCCCGCTTGAACTTGCAGCTCACCAGCCGCACGGCACCGGAGGCGAGCTCGGGGACGGAGCTCTCCAGGTCGTCCCGCAGGCGCTGCGGATCCTCGATGGCGGTGAGCCAGTCCGGCGGGCGGGACAGTCGGTCGAGCCCCTGAGCGACCTCTGCGGCGTCGAGGCCGGGCAGCGCGACATCGATGCCGAACGGACTTGTCATGGCGCCCCCCATCGCGTGTCTTACCCTAGACCCTCCAGCTGCAGTCGGCAGCTACTTGCCTGAGGCGTCCGAGGTCGACGTCCGGTCGGCGACGGCGGCGCTCGGCCTGCGTCGACGTCGAAGCCGTGGGATCCGCCGACGGCCCTCGCACCCGTCTCAGCGGTGCGCGCGGGCGCTGGCGTAGAGGCAGATCGCGGCGGCGGTCGCCAGGTTGAGGCTCTCGGCGCGGCCGTGGATCGGGATCCGCACCCGGTTGTCGGCGAGCGCGGCCAGCTCCTCGGTCAGGCCCCACGCCTCGTTGCCGAACAACCAGGCGGTGCGGCCGGCGAGCAGCCCCGAGTCGGCGGCGTCGTCGAGGTCCACCTCGCCGTACCCGTCGGCGGCGAGGACGGTGAGGCCGGCACCCTGGAGCGCCCGGACCGTGGCGGCCGGGTCGCGGTGCACGGCGATCGGCAGGTGGAAGAGCGAGCCGACCGAGGCGCGGACGGCCTTGCCGTTGTAGACGTCGACGCTCTCACCGGTGACGACGACCCCACCGGCCCCGGCGGCGTCCGCACATCGGATGACCGTGCCGGCGTTGCCCGGGTCCCGGATGTCGGCGCAGACCGCGACCAGGCGGGGCTCGCCGGCGAGGAGCTCCTCGAGGGGTACGTCGAGAGCGCGGCAGACCGCGACGACGCCCTGCGGGTGCACGGTGTCGCTCAGCGCGGCGATCGCCGCGTCGTCGGCGGGCAGCCACGGCACGTCACCGGCGAGCGCGCGCAGGTCGTCGTGGCGGCCGGGGAGCGCGAAGACCTCGCGCACGAGGCCGGGAACCGCCAAGGCCTCGCGCACGGCCTGAGGGCCCTCCGCGAGGAACAGGCCGTGCTCGGCCCGGGACGCACGACGGGCGAGCTTCCTCGCCGTCCGCACCCGTCCGCTCCTCGGCGAGAGCAACGGGACGTCGGCGGGGAAGCTCGCCACGTGGTGGTGGGTCAGCCGAGGCTCAGGAGGCCTGGGCCGGGGCGTTGACGTCCTCGGGCAGGCTGGCCCGGGCCACGTCGACCATCGCGGTGAACGCGGTCGGGTCGTTGACGGCCATGTCGGCGAGGATCTTGCGGTCGACCTCGACGCCGGCGATCTTGAGCCCCTGGATGAACCGGTTGTAGGTCATCCCCTGGGCGCGGGCAGCGGCGTTGATCCGCTGGATCCACAGCTTGCGGAAGTCGCCCTTCTTGGCCTTGCGGTCCCGGTAGCTGTAGACCAGCGAGTGGGTGACCTGCTCCTTGGCCTTGCGGTAGAGCCGTGAGCGCTGGCCCCGGTAGCCGGAGGCGCGCTCGAGGGTCACCCGGCGCTTCTTGTGGGCGTTGACCGCCCGCTTGACGCGTGCCACTTGTTACTCCTTGGAAAGCTTCGGTGAAAGCGGGGTTCAGCGACCCAGCAGCTTGCGGACGGCCTTCGTGTCGGCCTTCGAGACCTCGGTGGTGCCCGACATGCGACGGGTCATCTTCGACGGCTTCTTCTCGAGGTTGTGGCGCAGCCCGGCCTTCTCGCGGCGCAGCTTGCCGGAGCCGGTGACCCGGAACCGCTTGCTCGCACCGGAGTGCGTCTTGTTCTTCGGCATTCGATCGTCCTTCTCGTCACTTGCTGGTCGACCGCTTGCGGTGGCGAGCGATCGGGGTGACACCGCGGGGCGGTGTCCGGGCTGGGGTGCCGGCGCCGTCAGAGGCTCTGGTCGACGTCCTCGTCGACGTTCTCGGAGCGTCGTCTCGGCTTCTCGGGCTTGGACTCCGCGGCGGCGGCGGCGCGGTGCTGGGCGAGCTCCGCCCGCTCGGCCTCGACCTCGGCCTGGCGCTGGGACGCACGCTCGACCTTGGCCGCCTTGACCTCGGCCTTCGCCTCGGCCTTCTTCTTGTGCGGACCGAGGACCATGATCATGTTGCGGCCGTCCTGCTTGGGAGCCGACTCCACGAAGCCGAGCTCGGTGACGTCGTCGGCGAGCCGCTCGAGCAGCCGGAGACCGAGCTCCGGGCGGTGCTGTTCACGACCACGGAACATGATCGTGATCTTCACCTTGTCGCCCTGCTTCAGGAACCGCACGACGTGACCCTTCTTGGTCTCGTAGTCGTGCGCATCGATCTTCGGCCGGAGCTTCATCTCCTTGATGATCACGTTGGTCTGGTTGCGGCGGGCCTCACGGGCCTTCTGGGCGTTCTCGTACTTGAACTTCCCGTAGTCCATGAGCTTGCAGACCGGCGGGCGCGCGGTCGGGGCGACCTCGACCAGGTCGAGGTCGGCCTCCTGCGCCAGACGGAGGGCGTCCTCGATGCGGACGATGCCCACGGTCTCGCCGTTCGGGCCGACGAGCCGGACCTCGGGCACCCGGATCCGGTCGTTGATGCGCAGCTCAGTGCTGATGGGTCCTCCTGAAAGATGGGTGCTGGACTGACCCCGGGCGGCGGACCCTCAAAAGCAGAAACGGCCTCCGCGTCGTCGACAGCGGAAGCCAGTCCGGCACGATGCGCCGACGGATGGGTCTTGTCCCACCTCGCTGCCAACGCACAGCACGCTCGGAGTGCGGATCTTGCGATCCGCTCCCCTGACCGGAACCCGACGACCTGGTTCGGTCGGTGCGGGTGGGAGACGAGCTCCGCTTGTCGGACCTGCTGACGGCTGACGATGTCTTGCGACGGTCGGCTGACCGCAGGTCGGTCACGGACAAGGATAGCAACCAGCCGCCCGCGACGCACATCGGCGGGGTCGGCGGCTGCGGTTTCCCATGGGATGCAGAGGAACTGACGCTCCCCGTGGGTTGTGGCTCGTGGGGAGCACGTTTTTTCCATGGGGAGCTCGGTCGCGCGCCGATCGGCCGTCAGCCCGCCGCGCAACGCCTCAGGCAGTACGACCCTCGACGACCGGCCTTTGGCTCGAACCGGGCCTTCTCGTCGTACCGCCCGGAGCTCCCCACGGAGAACTGGTGCTTCCCACTGGTTGTGGCCCGTGGGGAGCTCGCAAACACCTGCATCCCATGGGAAACCGTCGAGGCGGACCCCCTCAGCCCCGATCGGGGTGCTCGGTGCGGAGCCAGCCGAACCGCTCGCCGAGCTCGGCGAGCGCCAACCCGTCCGCGAGCGCGGCGAGCTCGTCGCCCTCGACCACGAAGAGCACCGGCCCCGCGACGTCGAGCAGCAGCGCGTCGGCGCCGTCGTGGCGGGCGGCTCGGGCGGCGTCCCGCATGCTGACCGGGACCGGCCGGCCGGCGGGGTCCCACCTGCGCAGGGCGTCGGTGCCGGTGAACGCCAGCAGCGCCATCCGGCCGTCCTGCCCCTGCATGAGGACGGTGGCCATGTCCGAGCTCTTGTCGTGGGCCAGCCCCCGCTCGTCGTACTCCACGTCGCCGACGACCGCCGTCACCGGCACGAGGAGCCGGGCGTGCTGGAGGACCGCGAGCGTCGCGGCGTGACGGTGGTCGGGATCGAGGTCGTACGCCGCGAGGGCGGCCGTGACCTCCGGGGTCGCCGCGCCGTCGTCGCCGGCGAAACCGGGGTCGGGGATGGTGCGCACGACGTGCATCGTCCCACGCCCGAGTGACCCCCCGACCGCAACGTCATGCGCGGTGGGTGTTCGAGCAGCCGGCACCGATGACGTCCCGGGAGCCGCTCGAGGGACGTCATCGGACCAGGTCGTCCTGGCAGCCACCTCGAATGACGTCCGCACCTCGGCGGCACAGGCGGCGGCACAGACGGCGGCACCGACGGCGGCATAGGCTGGCCCTCGTGGACGGACTCGACAGCGCGACCTGGCAGGCCCTCGGCCTGGTGCTGACCGTGGCGGGGCTCGGGTTCTCGGCCCTGCTGTGGAGCCGCAGGGGCCCGGCCAGCGGGGTGCGCGGGGCGGCCTGGAGCCTCCTCCCGCTCGCCGCCGGGTTGACCGGCGTCCTCGAGCTCGGGTGGGAGATCACCGACTCCGTCGTGAGCTGGGCGGCGAGGCTCGCCTTCAGCCCGGTCGTGTGGCTGGGGCTCGTCGTGGCCGCCGTCTCGATGGTGCTGTTCGTGGTCAGCGGCTGGATGCGCCGGCGCGGTGCCGGTCGGAGCGGCAAGGGCGCGGTGGCGGCCGGCCGAGGGGAGCCGGCTGCCGGTCAGCTCCCCCGGCGCCGGAGCACGCCGGCGGCCACGGCCGGAACCGCGGGCGGCCCGTCGAAGGCGGGCTCGAAGACGGGCTCGGAGGCCGGCGCCGGCGATGGCATGGACGAGATCGAGGAGATCCTGCGCCGCCACGGGATCCAGTGACACCCGAGCGGCTGGCGGAGCTGGTCCTCGCCCGCCCGTCCCGCTGCGGCACCACACGCCTGGTCTGCGTCGACGGCCCGGCCGGCTCGGGCAAGACCACGCTCGCCGCCGACCTGGCGGCGGCGGTCGAGGCGCGAGGGCGGACGGTCGCGGTCGTGCACCTCGACGACCTGCTCGAGGGGTGGGACGGCCTCGACGAGGTCGGCCGCAGCGCCCAGGTGCTCCTCGTGGAGCCGTGGGCCGCGGGGGTGCCGGGCGGCTACCGGCGCTACGACTGGCACCGGGCCGCGTTCGCCGAGCACCACGAGGTGCCGCCGGCCGACGTGGCGGTGCTGGAAGGAGTCGGCTCCGGCCATCCCGGGTTCGCCGACCTGGTGACGCTGCTGGTCTGGGTGGAGGCGCCCGACGAGCTCCGGATCGCCCGGGGGCTGGAACGCGACGGGCCCGAGCTGGTGCCGCAGTGGCGCAGGTGGCTCGGCGCCGAGCAGCGGCTCCACGCCCGGGAGCGCACCCGGGAGCGGGCCGACGTCCTGGTGGACGGGACCGGGCCGTCAGTCCCGGGGCTCTGAGCCGGCGTGGGCCTCGACGAGCGCCCGCAGCTGCCGCACCTGGCGTTGGGCCCGCTTGCCGTCCGACCCCTGGATCCCCATCGCCGACCTGGTCGTGCCGTCGCTCAGGTCGAGCAGCGCCCAGGGGTTCCCGGGCCGCAGGGTCACCGCGACGACCTGGTTCCAGTCGAGCCGGTGCGTCGTGTAGCCGTTGACCACCGTCAGCCCCTCCTCGTCGGCGTCCACCCGGCACCTCGAGAGCGCGTGCCCGACCACGAACGCCGCGAGCAGCATTCCCAGGACGGTGAGCTTCTGGAACGGCGTGAACTGCTCCCGGACGCCGTCGGGAAAGGCGAACCAGATGGCGCCGAGGGTGACGAGGAGCGCGACGGCGAACCCGATCGACGCCACCCGCACTCCCATCGGGCGCATGCGCAGCGGGAGCCCGGGCAGCGGGGCGCTCCGGCCGGGAGGTTCAGAGCCGGCAGGCATGGATGTCCGTGGTCAGGATGCCGCGCGCCCCGATCTCGTAGAGCGCGTCCATGATCCGCTGGGCGCCCGCGCGCGGCACCATCGAGCGCACGGCGACCCATCCCTCGCGGTGCAGCGGCGAGACCGTCGGACTCTCGATGCCGGGAGTCAGCGCGACCGCCTCCTCGACGTGGGCGGCGTGGATGTCGTAGTCCATCATCACGTAGGAGCGGGCGACGAGCACGCCCTGGAGGCGGCGGAGGAAGACGGTGAGCCCGGGGTGCTCGGACGCGTCGGTTCGGCTGATCAGCACCGCCTCGGACTCCATGATGACGTCGCCGAAGATCTCCAGCCCCGCCTGGCGCAGGGTGCTCCCCGTCTGCACGACGTCGGCGATGACGTCGGCCACCCCGAGCTGCACGCTGGTCTCGACGGCGCCGTCGAGCCGGATCACGGTCGCCTCGATCCCCCGCTCCTCGAGGAACCGCAGCACCACCCCGTCGTACGACGTGGCGATCCGCTTGCCGGCCAGGTCGGCCGCCGTGGTGACGACCCCGGGACGGGCGGCGAACCGGAAGGTCGAGAGGCCGAAGCCCAGCTGGAGCGCCTCCTCGGCCTTCGCCCCCGAGTCGAGGAGCAGGTCGCGGCCGGTGATGCCGACGTCGAGGGTCCCCTCGCCGACGTACAACGCGATGTCGCGGGGGCGCAGGTAGAAGAACTCGACCCCGTTCGCCGGGTCGGTGAGCGAGAGCTGCTTGGTGTCGCTGCGCTGGGCGTAGCCCGCCTCGCGGAGCATCTCGGAGGCGGACTGGCTGAGCGACCCCTTGTTCGGGAGCGCCACCCGAAGCGGGGCAGGGGTGCCGGGTTCGGTCATGTGGTCCTCACAGGTGGGAGTAGACGTCGTCGATCGAGATGCCGGTCGCGAGCATGAGCACCTGGGCGTGGTAGAGCAGCTGGCTGATCTCCTCCGCCGCGCGCTCCCTGCCCTCGTGCTCGGCCGCCATCCACGACTCGGCAGCCTCCTCGACCAGCTTCTTGCCGATCGCGTGCACGCCGGCGTCGAGCGCCTCGACCGTCCCGGAGCCCTCCGGACGGGTCCGGGCCTTCTCGGAGAGCTCGTCCCAGAGCTCGTCGAACGTCTTCATCTCCACGCTTTCGGTGTGCGGCCGGCCGCCCGGCGCTCGGCGGAGCGGGGTCGGACAGGCCGCGGACCAGCGTACGGCGTCCGCCGGCACCGGCTCACCCGGTCTCGTCGCCGCGACGGATCTTCCGCAGCGCCTGAGCGGTGACGAGCGCCGCCGAGGCGGCCTCGTAGCCCTTGTCCTCCTGCGAACCCGGCAGCCCCGCCCGGTCGAGCGCCTGCTGCTCGGTGTCGCAGGTGAGCAGCCCGAAGCCGACCGCGACGCCGTGGTCGAGGGCGACCCGGTTGAGGCCGTCGGTGGCCGAGCTGCAGACGTACTCGAAGTGCGGGGTGCCGCCGCGGATGACGACGCCGAGCGCGACGATCGCCTCGTAGCCGTTCTCCGCGAGCGCCGCCGCGACCACCGGCAGCTCGAACGAGCCCGGGACCCGCACGATCCCAGCAGCCTCGACCTTGAAGTCGTCGAGCGCCCGCTTGGCGCCGGCGACCAGCCCGTCCATCACCTGCTGGTGCCAGCTGGCGGCGACGACCGCGACCCGCACGTCGTGGCAGTCGACGGGCTCGGCCTGGTAGAGCGAGGTGGGCGATCCTTCTCCGCTCACGACAGCTCCTGGGTGTCGGTGGGCACGGTCGGCGCCAGGTCGGGGAAGTGGTGCCCCATCCGGTCGCGCTTCGTCTGCAGGTAGGCGAGGTTGTGGTCGTTGGGGTGCGGGGTCAGCGGCACCCGCTCGCCGACCGCGATCCCGTAGGCCTCGAGCCCGGTCGTCTTCGCCGGGTTGTTGGTGAGCAGCCGGACCGACGAGATGCCGAGGTCCTTGAGGATCTGGGTCGCCGCGCCGTAGTGACGGGCGTCCGCGGGGAGCCCCAGGTCCAGGTTGGCGTCCACGGTGTCCCGGCCGCCGTCCTGGAGCTGGTAGGCCTGCAGCTTGGCGAGGAGCCCGATCCCACGGCCCTCGTGGCCGCGCAGGTAGATGACGACCCCACGACCCTCGGCGACGATCCGCTCCATCGCCTCGTCGAGCTGCGGGCCGCAGTCGCACCGGCTGCTGCCGAACACGTCCCCGGTCAGGCACTCCGAGTGGACGCGGGTGAGGACCGGCTCGCCGTCGGCGAGAGTCGCGGGATCGCCGTACACGAGCGCGATGTGCTCGGAGGCGTCGATCGCGATCCGGTAGCCGTAGGCGGTGAACGCGCCGTGCCGGGTCGGCAGCCGGGTCTCCGCGACCCGTTCGACGTGGCTCTCGTGGCGCCGCCGGTGGTGGACCATCTGCTCGATCGAGATCAGCCTGAGCCCGTGCTCGTCGGCGAAGTCGCGCAGCTGCTGGCCGCGTTTCATCGTGCCGTCGTCGTTGACGACCTCGACCAGGACGCCGGCCGGGGTGAGGCCCGCCATTCGGGCCAGGTCGACCGCCGCCTCCGTGTGGCCCCGGCGGGCGAGCACCCCGCCCTCGCGGTAGCGCAGCGGGAAGACGTGGCCCGGGCGGGTGATCTCCCAGGACTCCGTCGCGGAGTCGGCGAGCACCCGCACGGTGCGCGAGCGGTCCGCGGCGCTGATGCCGGTGGTGACGCCGTCGCGGGCGTCGACGGAGATCGTGTACGCGGTCCGCATCCTGTCCCGGTTGTGCGGGGTCATCAGCGGGATCTCCAGCCGGTCCAGCATCTGCGCCGGCATCGGCACGCAGATCACCCCGGAGCTGTACCTGATCGTGAACGCCATGAGCTCCGGCGTCGACTTGCTGGCGGCGAAGATGAGGTCGCCCTCGTTCTCGCGGTCCTCGTCGTCGACGACCACGACGGCCCTTCCGGCCGCGATGTCGGCGACCGCCTCCTCGACCGTGTCCAGGCGGAGCCCCTGGTGGCCCCCGGCGAGCGTGCTCACGTGTCCTCCTCCGACCCGGTGCCGGGTCCAGCTCTCAGCGCAAGGATGCGCTCGACGTACTTCGCGACGACGTCCACCTCGAGGTTGACGGCGTCGCCGGGGCTGCGGTGGCCGAGCGTGGTGCGGGCGAGCGTCTCCGGGATCAGCGAGACCTCGAAGGTCCCGGCGGCGTCGTCGACGCGCACCACGGTCAGCGACACGCCGTCGACGGTGACCGACCCCTTGTCGACGAGGTACGGCGCCAACGCCGGTGGGAAGGAGACGGTCACGACCTCCCAGTGCTCGCTGGGTGTCCTGGCGACGACCGTGCCGGTGGTGTCGACGTGGCCCTGCACCAGGTGGCCGCCGAGCCGCTTGGTGGCGGTGACGGCCCGCTCCAGGTTGACCCGGCTGCCGGGACCGAGCGCCCCGAGGCTCGTCTTGTCGAGCGTCTCGCGCATGACGTCGGCGGTGAACGTCTCCTGGTCCTGCTCGGCGACCGTCAGGCAGCAGCCGTTGACCGCGATCGAGTCGCCGAGCGCGGCATCCTCGACCACGAGCGGTCCGCGCACGGTGAGGCGGACTGCGTCGCCCAGCTCCTCCAGGCTCTCCACGGTGCCGAGCTCCTCGACGATTCCGGTGAACATCTCAGTCCTCCTGCAGGTTTGCGTCGGTCGGGCGCATCGTCAGCCGCACGTTGCGGTCGGGACCGATCCCCAGGACCGCGACGTCGACGACCTCGAGCCGTCGCGCGTCGGCGATCGTCGTGATGTCGAGCCCCTCGACGGCGTGGGTGCCGCCACCCAGGAACATCGGAGCGACGTAGGCGATGACCTCGTCGACGAGCCCAGCCTCGAGGAACGCCGCGGCGAGCCGGGGACCGCCCTCGAGGAAGACGTGCTGGCGGTCGCGGGCGTGCAGCGCCGACAGCGCCGCGTGCGGGTCGCGGGTGCGCAGGTGGACGGTCTCGGCGTCCCCGTCGAGCACGCGGCTGGCACCGGGCAGCTCGCGCAGCCCCATGACCGCGCGGAGCGGCTGCTTCTCGCGCGGGAGGGACACGTCGGTCTCGTCCCGGACGGTCAGCCGCGGGTCGTCGACCAGGACGGTGCCGGTGCCGGCCAGGACCACGTCACAGGCGGCGCGGAGCCGGTGGGTGTCCCGCCGCGCGGCCTCGTTGCTCACCCACCGGCTGGTGCCGTCGGCCGCGGCGCTCCGGCCGTCGAGGCTGGTGGCGAGCTTCCAGGTGACGAAGGGGCGGTCGTGCTCGACGGCGAACGTCCACGCGCGGTTCACCAGCCGCACCTCGTCGACGAGCACACCGCCGAGGACGTCGACACCGCCGTCGCGGAGGTACGCCGCTCCCCCGGCGGCGACCGGGTTGGGGTCCGCCTGGGCATAGACCACGCGACGTACCCCGGCCTCGAGCAACGCGCGGGAGCACGGACCGGTGCGCCCGGTGTGGTTGCACGGCTCGAGGGTGACGACGGCCGTCAGCCCGGTGGCGGGGCCGTCGAGCGCGCGGAGCGCCTCGATCTCGGCGTGGGGGTTGCCGGCGCCTCGGTGGAACCCCTCGGCGACCTCGGCTCCCGTGTCGTCGAGCAGCACGCAGCCGACCCGCGGGTTGGGTCCGAGCGGCACCGCCGGGGTGGTCGCGATCCGCAGGGCACGCTGCATCGCGGCCAGCTCGGCGGCGGTCGCTGCTGCGTCCGGCATCGGTGCCCTCTCGTCCGGCGCGGACCCCGGGGGCACGTGCTCGGAGCGGCCGGGGTCACCCGGACGACCTCGAGACCGCGCGTGCACTTCCCATCCGGACTCTCACCGTCGGTCCAGGAGTTCCACCTGGTCAACCGGCCACTGGCTGTGGCCGGGTCGCGGACTGTCACCGCCGGCTCGGAATTGCACCGACCCCAGAGCACGCGAGCTTGGAAACTCGTCGGTCACAGCCTGCCACACCGGGGACGGTGGACGGGAGCGCAGTCCACCGTGACGCAATTCACTGACCGGCCCGGCGCTCAGCCGGCGGGCGCCGCCCCCGATGCCTTCGCGCGCAGGGTGTCGACCATCGCCGCCGGGTCGTCGGCCTTGAACACCGCGGAGCCGGCGACGAACATGTCCGCCCCGGCCTCGGCGCACCGCTCGATCGTGTCGGCGGAGATCCCGCCGTCGACCTGGAGCCACAGGTCCACCCCGCGGCGGTCGAGGAGCTCGCGGGCCCGCCGGATCTTCGGCAGGCAGAGGTCGAGGAACGCCTGCCCACCGAACCCGGGCTCGACCGTCATGACCAGCAGCATGTCCAGCTCGGGGAGGAGCTCCTCGTAGGGCTCCACCGGGGTCGCCGGCCGCAGCGCCATCCCCGCCCGGGCACCCTGGGCGCGCAGCTCACGGGCGAGCCGGACCGGGGCGGTCGCGGCCTCGACGTGGAAGGTCACCGAACCGGCTCCCGCGGCGACGTACTCCGGCGCCCACCGGTCGGGGTCCTCGATCATGAGGTGCAGGTCCATCGGGGTGTCGCTCGCCTTGCCGAGCGCCTCCACGACCGGGAGCCCCACGGTGAGGTTGGGGACGAAGTGGTTGTCCATGACGTCGACGTGGAGCCAGTCGGCGTTGGAGATCCGGCGCGCCTCCTCGGCGAGGTTCGCGAAGTCGGCGGAGAGGATGCTCGGTGCGATCTGGATTCCCATGACGCTGCGCATCCTATGTCGGTTGGCGGGGGTGGTGCTGGGTACACGATCAGGTGGAACACCCGGAACGGGAGGAAGCAGATGGACACCTCAGACATCGTCTGGATCGTCGTGGCGGTCCTGGTGCTGCTGGCGCTCGCGGCCCTGATCGCCGCGATGATGCGCAAGAAGAAGGCAGCGCAGGGACGCGACCAGGCCCAGCACCTAAGGACCGAGGCTGCCGCCCAGGCCGGCGGGCTTCAGGAGTCGAGGATCCAGGCGCAGGAAGCCGAGCTGCGCGCCGAGCGCGCCCGGCTGGAGGCCGAGAAGGAGCAGGCCCGCGCCGAGGAGGTCAAGCAGGGCCATCTGGCCGAGGAGGCGCGCGTGGAGGACAGGGTCCGCGAGGCGGATCGGCTCGACCCGGACGTCGACGACCGCGACGCCGGCTACACCCCGACGACGCCAGAGCCCGGCACCCTCGGCACGAGCGGCCGCCCCGCCGCGGGCGACACGACGCCCGGCCAGGGCGAGGTCGTCCGCGAGACGCACGAGGAGACCGTCTACGAGACCGATCCCAACGACCCGGACAACGGGTCCGGCTCCAGCCGCGTCCGCTGACCGGCGTGGCTAGGAGCGGCGCAGCAGGGCCAGGAACATCGCGTCGGTGCCGTGCCGGTGTGGCCACAGCTGCATCGTGCCCGGCACCGACGCCGCCGCGTCCGGGACGTCCGGCAGCACCGCAGAGGCGTCGAGGAGCTCGACGTCCCCACGACGCCCCAGCACCTCCGTGACGACGCCCGTCGTCTCCCGCAGCACGGGGGAACAGGTCACGTAGGCGACGACGCCGCCCGGTCGTACGGCGTCCAGCGCCGACTCCAGGAGCCGAAGCTGGAGCGGCACGAGGTCGTCGAGGTCGCGGAGCGTACGGCGCCAGCGCGACTCGGGCCGCCGGCGCAGGGCGCCCAGACCGCTGCAGGGGGCGTCGACCAGCACTCGGTCGAACTGCCCCGGCGCCCACACGGGCTGCGTGCCGTCCGCGGCCACGACCCCGACGGCCGACGCCGGCAGTCCGGCCACGCTCCTGCGCACCAGCTCGGCCCGGTGCGGCTGGCGCTCGACCGCGAGGAGCCGGGCACCGCACTGGGCGGCGAGGCCGCCGAGCAGCGCGGACTTCCCGCCGGGGCCGGCACAGAGGTCGAGCCACCGCTCGTCCCGTCCCTCGACCGGCACGACGCCGATCGCCCACGCGACGACCTGTGAGCCCTCGTCCTGGACGCCGGCCCGCCCCTCCTTGACGGCGGGGAGGGCACCGGGGTCACCGCCGGGCAGCCGGACCCCGAACGGCGAGAGCGAGGTCGGCTCGCCACCGGCCGCGACGAGCTCCTCGCGGCTGCAGAGCCCCGGCCTGGCGACCAGCGTGACCGGAGGCGGGTCGTTGTCCGCGGCCAGCAGCTCCGCGAGCTCGTCCGCCCGCTCCCCCAGCGCCGCCGCCAGCTCCTCGACCACCCACCGCGGGTGGGACTGGCTCACCGCGGCGAACCCGTGCGGGTCGGACGCCGGGTCGGGCGCGACGAGGCGGACCCAGTTGTCGAGCGGCTTCTCGCCGACCCGGCGGAGCACGGCGTTCACGAGGCCGGCTGCACCGTGGCTCGCCTTCGCGCGGCACAGGTCGACCGAGGTCGCGACGGCGGCGTGCACGGGGACCCGCATCGACAGCAGCTGGTGGGCGCCGAGCCGCAGGACGTCGAGGACCCCTGGGTCCATCCGCTCGAGGGGTCGCTTCACGCAGCTGGCGAGCACCGCGTCGTACGTCCCCTGTCGGCGCAGTGTCCCCGAGACGAGCTCGGTCGCGAAGGCCGCGTCACGCCCCTCGAGGCTGTGGGCCCGCAGCCGTGCGGGGAGCAGGAGGTTCGCGTAGGCGTCCTCGGTGGTGACCCCATGGAGCACCTCGAAGGCCGCCAGCCGAGCCGGGTCGACCCGCGGGGCGAGCCGTGGCCGCCGGCCGCCGGGGCGGCGGGCCCGGGGGGAGCGGGGGTCGCTGGTCACGATCCGAGGCGCGAGCCGGGTTCGAGCCGTGCGCCGCGCGCCCAATCGGCGGCCGGCATCTGCTTGCGCCCGTGAGGCCGGACCACACCGAGCCGCACCGGCACGGTGCCGGTGCCGACGTGGACCGCGCTCTTGGTCGCGCTGAGCTCACCGGGGCCCAGCGCGGCGGCGTCCGGGTCCGGGGTCAGCGGACCGATCTTGACGCGTTCGCCGGCGAGAGTCGTCCAGGCACCCGGCGCCGGGGTGCACGCCCGGACCTGTCGGTCGAGGGCGAGCGCCGGGTCGCTCCACCGGAGCTCCGCCTCTTCGACGAGCAGCTTGGGAGCCGGCGAGACGCCGTCCGCCTGCTGCGGCCGCGCCTCGAGCGAGCGGTCCTCGATGCCGTCGAGCGTCGCGGTCATGAGTGGTGCACCCGCCTCGGCAAGCCTGTCCAGCAGCTCCCCGGCGGTGTCGGTCGGCCGGACCCGTTCGGTGACGACGCCGTACGTCGGCCCGGCGTCGAGCTCCTCGACGATCCGGAACGTCGTCGCGCCGGTGAGCTCGTCGCCCGCCCACACGGCCCGTTGCACCGGCGCCGCTCCGCGCCAGGCGGGCAGGAGCGAGAAGTGGAGGTTGATCCAGCCGTGCACCGGGATGTCGAGTGCTGACCGGGGCAGGATGGCGCCGTACGCCACGACCGGGCAGCACTCCGGTTCGAGCCCCTTCAGCGCGGTCTGGAACTCCGGGTCCCTGGGGTGGCCCGGCTTGAGGACCGGGACGCCGAGCTCCTCGGCGAGCTCGGCGACCGGCGAGGCCACCAGGCGTCGGCCACGGCCGGCGTGGGCGTCCGGGCGGGTGACCACACCGACCAGCTCGTGGCTGCTGTCGGCCACGGCGCGCAGCGTCGGCAGCGCGACCTTCGGTGTGCCCGCGAACACCACCCGCATCAGTCGGGGTCCCCGAGGCGGTGTGAGCGCAGCGAGCAGCGTCGTGGGGTGCTCATAGACCGAGGCCTCGCGTCGGGTGCGGGCTCACCTTGATGGTGGGCGGGGCGCCGAACCACTCGGACTCCCGGATCGCACGCATCGCCTGCTTGCGGGTCTCGGGATCCAGGCGCTCGACGAAGAGGATCCCGTCGAGGTGGTCGGTCTCGTGCTGGATCGCGCGGGCCAGGAGGTCGGACCCCTCGATCGTGACCGGCTCGCCGTGCATGTCGAAGCCGCGGGCCACGACGCGCAACGCCCGGCGGCAGTCGAAGACGATGTCGGGCAGGGAGAGGCACCCCTCCTCGCCGTCCTGGGTCTCCGCCGAGAGGGAGAGGTCCGGGTTGACGAGGTGGCCGAGCTCGCCGTCGATGTGCCAGGTGAACACGCGCAGACCCACACCGAGCTGCGGAGCCGCGAGCCCGGCTCCGGGGGCCTCCAGCATCGTCTCGGTGAGGTCCTTGACCAGCCGGCGGAGCTCGGCGTCGAAGTCCACGACCGGCGTGGCCGGGGTGCGCAGGACCGGGTCGCCGAACAGGCGGATCGGCTGGACGGTCACGTCGAGGGTCCTCTCGGAGGGGGTGCGGACGGTGACCGCCAGTCTACGGAGCCGCCTTCCGGGTCGGAGCAGGTCGGGTGCCGGCCTCTCGGGAGCGACACTGGAGATCTGTCGGCCGTATCGGCCGGAAGAACTCCTCCGTCGCCAGCCGTCGGTCAGGCGCCGGTCAGCCCAGGGCGTACGGGTCGACCTGGACCCGGACCGCGGGCAGCTTGCGGGCGGCCCGCACGCCCTGCACCTCCTTGAGCGCCCGGGAGAGCGCTGCGCCGGAACGACGGGGCACCCGGACGACGACCCGGACCCGCGGCCCCTCGTCCGAGGGCGACCCGGGCGACCCGGGCGGCCCGGGCTGTGGCTCGGGCACCGGGCCGAGCAGCTCCGCCCCCGAGGGCAGCGCCAGCTCGGCGACCGCCGCCTCGACCGCCGCCTCCGCTCCGCTCAGCACCGCGAGCCGGGACGCCGGGGGCAGGTGCGCCGAGCGCCGTTCCTCCGCCTCCCGCTCGGCGAACCCCGCCGGGTCCCAGCGGACCAGCGCCTGCAACGCCGGGTTCGCCGGGTCCCCGACCGCGACCACCTGACCCCCTTCGGCGGCCGGACGGGCGAGCGTCGCCGCGTTGAACCAGCGCCGCACCGACTCCTCGGTGGTGCGGAGGTCGGGTCGGGCCAGCATCAGCCAGGTGTCGAGCAGGACCACCGCCGCGTAGCCGCCCGCCGCCCTCGGCTCCGCTCCGGGCGTCGCCACGACGATCGCCGGCTTGGGCTGCACCTCGTCGAGGACCCGCTCCCCCGACGAGCGGCGCACCGGCACCCGCGGGAACGCCCGCCCCAGCTCCTCCGCCGTCCGGCGGTCTCCGAGCACCGGTGCACGGAGCCCCCGACCTCCGCACCCGGCACAGCTCCACTCCGGCTCGGCGACCCCGCACCAGCGGCAGACCGGCGAGCCGTGCGGCGACGGCAGGTGCAACGGCCCGGCACAGCGCCGGCACCGCGCGGGTTCCCGGCACCGGTCGCAGACGAGCGCCTCCGCGTAGCCGGCCCGCGGGGTCTGCACCAGGACCGGCCCGCTCTCCAGGGCGGTGCGGATCGCGGCGTACGCCATGCTGGGCAGCCGCGCGCTCCTGGCGGCGGGGTCCCTCTCGAGCTCCCGGTCGGTGCCCCCGGCGACGTGGACGACCGGCGCCTGCCGGCGTACCTCCTCGCGGCTCGCCCGCAGCTCCGTCGCCCAGCCGCTGGTCACGAGCGCCGCCGACTCGACGCTGCGCGCGGTGCCACCGACGAGTGCGGCGCACCCCGTCTCGTGGGCGCGGAGCAGCAGGACCTCACGGGTGTGGGGGTACGGCGCCCGCGGCTCGGCGTAGAGGTCGTCGCCGTCGTCCCACACCGCGACCAGCCCGAGATCGCGGACCGGCGCGAACGCGGCCGCCCGGGTCCCCGCCACGATCCGCACCTGCCCCCGGGACACCGCCAGGAACGCGCGGTACCGCTCGGCAGGGCCGGCGTCGGCGGTCAGCACCACGTGCCGCCCCTCCCCCAGCGCGGCGGTCAGGGCGCGGTCGAGCCGGGTCAGGTCACGGTGGTCCGGCGCGCAGAGCACCGCCCCCCGCCCCGACGCGTGCGTCATCGCCGCCGCGCGGGCGAGCCCCGTCTCCCACTCCTCGCCGGGCAGCGCCGTCCACACCGCCCGCGGGGAGCGCCCCTCCCGCAGCCCCTCGACGAACGCGGCTCCGTCGGCGTACCGCTCCCACCAGGCGGTCGCCCCCTTCGCGTCCGGCTCCAGCTCGGCCGGGGCAGCAGGGCTGGCGTGCTTCTCCGTCGTCGCGTGACGAGGGGGTACGGCGAGCCGCAGCACGTCCGAGCGCGTGCCGGCGTACCTCTCCGCGACCGCACCGACCAACGTCGCCACGTCGGGGGTGAGCACCGGCTCGGCGCTGACTGCCCGACGCAGCGGCGCCAGGCGGCCGGTGTGGTCGCTCTCGGCGACCCGCTCGACGACGTAGCCGTCGACGTCCTGGCCGGCGAACCGCACCTTCACCCGCGACCCGGGCACCACCTGCTCGTGCAGCTTCGCCGGGACCAGGTAGTCGAACGGCCGGTCGAGGTGCGCCAGCGGGACGTCGACGAGCACGCGGGCCACCGGCAGCTCCGGGGCGGGCTCGAACGGGACCGCCGCGCGTTCCTTGGCGGCGGTCCGCTCGGTGGCAGCGGCCGCTCGGTCCCGTGCCCGCGCGAGGGCAGGCATCAGCTCGAGCTGACCGTCACCCTCACCCTCGTCCACGCGGCGGATTCAACCAGCCGGCGCCGACAACGTCAGCGGGAGGCGGCGGCCTTGAGGGCGTCGACGCGGTCGGTCCGCTCCCAGGTGAAGTCGGACAGCTCGCGGCCGAAGTGGCCGTGCGCCGCCGTCTGCACGTAGATCGGCCGCTTCAGGTCCAGGTCGCGGATGATCGCCGCCGGCCGCAGGTCGAAGACCTCGAGGACCGCCTGTTGGATCCGCTCCTCCGGGACCGTCTCGGTGCCGAAGCACTCGACGAACAGCCCGACCGGGTGCGCCTTGCCGATCGCGTAGGCGACCTGGACCTCGCACCGGCGGGCGAGCCCGGCCGCGACGACGTTCTTCGCCACCCAGCGCATCGCGTAGGCGGCCGAGCGGTCGACCTTCGACGGGTCCTTGCCCGAGAACGCCCCGCCGCCGTGGCGCGCCATGCCGCCGTAGGTGTCGATGATGATCTTGCGACCGGTGAGCCCGGCGTCACCCATCGGCCCGCCGATCTCGAACCGACCGGTCGGGTTGACCAGCAGCCGGTACCCCTCGGACAGCACGTCGAACTGGCCGAGGACCGGGTCGACGACGTGCTTCTGGATGTCGGGGGTCAGCATGTTGTCGAGGTGGATGTCGCCGGCGTGCTGGGTCGAGACCACGACGGTGTGGACGCGGACCGGACGGTCGTCGTCGTACTCGATCGTGACCTGGGTCTTCCCGTCGGGCCGCAGGTAGGGCAGCGTGCCGTCCTTGCGGACGACGCTCAGCCGCTCGGAGAGCTGGTGGGCGATCGTGATCGGCAGCGGCATGAGCTGCGGGGTCTCGTCGCTGGCGTAGCCGAACATGATCCCCTGGTCGCCGGCGCCCTGCCGGTCCAACGGGTCCGTGGACCGGTCGTGGCGCTCCTCGTAGGCGTCGTCGACGCCCTGGGCGATGTCGGGAGACTGCTGGCCGATCGCGATGGAGACTCCGCACGACGCCCCGTCGAACCCCTTCTCGCTGTCGTCGTAGCCGATCTCCAGGATCCGGTCACGGGCGAGCTGGGCGATCGGCACGTAGGACCTCGTGGTGACCTCGCCGGCGACGACGACGAGCCCGGTCGTCACGAGGGTCTCGACCGCGACGCGGCTGTCGGGGTCCTCGGCGATCATCGCGTCCAGGATCGTGTCGCTGATCTGGTCGGCGATCTTGTCCGGATGACCCTCGGTCACGGACTCCGAGGTGAATAGTCGTCCCGTCACGGTGTCAGCCTGCCCCTGTCCGCGTCTGCGCGCGTGCGCGCCGCGCCGTCGTGCGCTCGGTCGTGCGATGTCCCGGCCACGATAACCGGCCACTCCGACACCCGACTCAGCCGGTCTGCCACCTGGACGCGACGCGATCCCAGATCACGTGGGCGAGTGCGCTCTTCGACCCCAGGGGTACGGCGGTCGCCTCACCGTCGGGCGCGAGGACCACGGCCTCGTTGTCGGCGCTGCCGAAGACCTTGCCGCCGCTGACGTCGTTGACGACCAGCAGGTCGCACCCCTTGCGGGCGAGCTTGGCTGCGGCGTGCTCGAGGACCGAGCCGTGCTCGTCGCCCGTCTCGGCGGCGAACCCCACCACGACGATCCCTGCTCGGGGCCGCTCCCGGGAGAGCTCGGCGAGGATGTCGGGGTTCTGCACCAGCGTGATGTCCGGGGCGCCGCCGTCGTCGGTCTTCTTGATCTTGGCGGTGCTCGTGCTCGCCGGCCGGAAGTCGGCCGGGGCGGCGGCCATCACCACGGCGTCCGCGGAGGCGGCCGCGGAGAGGACGGCGTCCCGGAGCTCGGCGGTGGTCTCCACCCGGACGACCTTGACGCCGGCCGGCTCGGGGTGGCTGATGTTGGCGGCGACCAGGGTCACCTCGGCGCCCCGCGCCACCGCGGTGCGGGCGAGCGCGATCCCCTGGAGCCCCGAGGAGCGGTTGCCGAGGAACCGCACCGGGTCGAGGTACTCCCGCGTGCCCCCGGCGGAGACAACGACGTGGCGGCCGGCGAGGTCGGCCGGCTGGGCACCGCGGGCCAGCACGTCCTGGGCCACGGCGAAGAGCTCGGAGGGCTCGGGGAGCCGCCCCTTGCCGGTGTCGACCCCGGTGAGCCGCCCTTCGGCGGGCTCGACGACGACCGCGCCCCGGGAGCGCAGCGTCGCCACGTTGGCCTGGGTCGCGGGGTGCTCCCACATCTCGGTGTGCATCGCCGGCGCGAAGAGCACGGGGCAGCGGGCGGTGAGGAGGGTGTTCGTGAGCAGGTCGTCGGCGATCCCGTGGGCCGCCTTCGCCAGCAGGTCGGCGGTCGCCGGGGCAACGACCACGAGGTCGGCCTGCTGCCCGATCCGGACGTGCGGCACCTCGTGGACGTCGGTCCACACCTCCGGTGAGACCGGTTTGCCCGACAGCGCCGCCCAGGTCGGAGCGCCCACGAAGTGGAGCGCCGACGCGGTGGGCACGACGGTGACGTCGTGGCCGGACTCGGTGAGGCGGCGGAGCAGCTCGCAGACCTTGTACGCCGCGATGCCTCCGCTCACGCCCAGGACGACCCGCGGACCCCCGCTCACCGCGTGAGCCTCAGCCCTCGATGTCCCCGGGGGTGATCGACTCAGCGGCCGGCACGGTGACCTCGGGCTCGCTCTCCGGGTCGAACTCCTCGCAGGTCAGGAGGTCGTCGTTGATCTCACGGAGGGCGATGGAGAGCGGCTTCTCCTGGACGTGGGTGTCCACGAGCGGGCCGACGTACTCCAGGAGCCCCTCGCCGAGCTGCGAGTAGTAGGCGTTGATCTGCCGGGCGCGCTTGGCGCTGTAGAGCACCAGGCGGTACTTCGAGTCGGTCTTCGTCAGGAGCTCGTCGATGGGCGGGTTCGTGATGCCCTCGGCGACGACAGGGGTGCCAGACACGTGGTTGAGCCTCACAGCTTCGTGGTCGGGATGCCGGTCGGATGCGGCCGGTCGGTGGACGTCGGCGCCCCTGGGCAGCGTCGAACGGGGCTCAGGCGGGCGGGTCCACCATCAAGGCTACCAACTCCTCGCCCGCAGCGTGAACTTCGGTGTTGACGACCGTGACGTCGAACTCCGATTCCGCGGCGAGCTCCTCGACCGCCGTCTCGAGCCGCCTGGCCCGCTCCTCCTCCGACTCGGTCCCCCGCCCGACGAGCCGGTTGACCAGCTCGTCCCAGGACGGGGGCTTGAGGAAGACGAAGAGCGCGTCCGGCATCGTCTGCCGCACCTGCCGTGCCCCTTGGAGGTCGATCTCGAGCAACGCCGGGCGGCCGGCCGCCAGCGCATCGACCACCGGCCCGCGCGGAGTCCCGTAGCGGGCGCGCTTGTGGACGACGGCCCACTCGAGCAGCTCGCCGTCGGTGACCATCCGGTCGAACTCGGCGTCGTCGACGAACCAGTAGTGCTCGCCGGCCACCTCCGCCGGCCGCGGCGGCCGGGTCGTGACCGACACCGAGATCCAGATCTCCGGGTGACGTTCGCGGACGTAGGCGGCGACGGTCCCCTTGCCGACCGCGGTCGGTCCGGCCAGCACCGTCAGCCGCGTCGCGGGCAGCTCTCCTGCCGGGGCCGTCACGCCTCGGGGACGCCGTCGCGGGCAGCGAACTCACGCTGCAGCGCCGCGACCTGGTTGATGCCGAGGCCGCGCACCCGCCGGCTCTCCGAGATGCCGAGCCGCTCCATCATCTGGCGGGCCCGCACCTTGCCCAGCCCGGGCATCGACTGCAGCAGGTCCAGGACCCGCATCTTGCCGATCACCTCGTCCTGCTGCCCCTGCTCGAGAACCTCGAGGATCGAGCCGTTCGAGTGCTTGAGGCGGTTCTTCACCGCGGCACGCCGGCGCCGGGACTCCGCTGCCTTGTCGAGGTTGGCCCGGCGCTGTTCGGGCGTGAGCGGCGGCAGAGCCACTGGAGACCTCATCATGTGTCGGGACAGGGAACGGCATGAAATCTAGTCATCGCCGGGCGGTCGTGGCAACGCGGCCCTGCCCATCCGGCGGCAGTGCGGAGGCGGCTTCGTCGGCCGGCGCGCGCAGCCTTCAGAGGTTGGGTCCCACGGGTCGAGGCAGCGAACGCCGAGCGGTTCGAAGTGCCTGGTGTTCCTCGTGGCGACGGTCATCGGTTCGGGCGTCCAGACCCAGGCGTCGCGGCTCGAACTCGATGTCGGCGCCCTCGTCCGTGCCCAGCAGGTCCACGAGCGTGACCGGCTCCCGCTCGAGGGCCTCGGCGAGCATCTCGCGCGCCTCGGCCTCGACCGACCGGCGATGCCGCTCAGCACGGGCGAGAAACGCCGCCTGCCATGCAACAGAACGCTCCTCCTCGGCGTGTGTTGTGCATGGATGTGGGGGTGCAGGAGATCGACTTCGACGCGTGGGCGACCGCTCGGGTGCCGGCACTGCTGCGCTTCGCCTACCTCGTGACCGGGAGCCACGACGCCGCCGACGAGGCGGTGCAGACCGCGCTCGGCCAGGCCCTGGAGAAGTGGGACCGGGTGCGCCGTACCGAGGACCCGGACCGCTACGTGCGCCGGATGATCACCCACGCGCACGTCACCGCGTGGCGCAGGTTCGGTCGCCGGCAGTCGCCGGTCGCCGAAGTGCGTGGCGCCCGTTCCGTTCCCGACCCGGCCACCTCGGTCAGCGAGGCTGACGTGGTGTGGCGGGTCTGCCTGCGGCTGCCGCGCAAGCAGCGGGCGGCCGTGGTGCTCCGCTTCTACGAGGACCTCGACGATGCCGAGATCGCCGCCGTCCTCGACTGCTCGGAGTCGACGGTGCGCTCCCAGATCCACCGCGCCCTGGCGGCCTTGAGGGCCGAGCTCGAACGACAGGAGGCCGACGATGCCTGAGCAGTACGACGACGAGCGGCTGGGCCGGATCATGCGCGCCGGCCTGCACGAGCGAGCCGCCGGTGTCGGGGACCGGTTGTCGCAGCCGGCTCGGGCGGGCCACAGGTCGCGGGCGCCGTGGCTGCTGGGCGTCGCCGCCACGGCCGTCGCCGTCGCCGTGGTCGGCGTCCCGCTGACCCTCCAGGCCGTCGACGACCAGGGTCCGCGTGACCACCGCGGCGCTGCGGCGACCGACCCGGCCCTTCCGCCTGGGGCCCCGGACGACTGGCGGGTCGAGTCCTACGGCGGCATCCAGGTGCGGGTGCCGCCCACCTGGGGGTGGGGTGGCGCGCCGTTCGAGGAGTCGTGGACCGGGGGCGACGTGATCGGGTGCGGTTCGACGACCGCGTTCGTGGTGCCCGGCTCCGACGACTACGAGTTCGTGGACCAGGACACGCCGTTCGTGGGGCGCCCGGCGATGATGACCGACGCCTGCGAGGGCTACGACCTGCGCTTCACGTTCCCACAGGTCGATGCGGTCTGGCTGGACTCGCCGATCGGGGTGGGGGTGCGTGACCTGCGCGGCGGTCAGGTGGCCGAGACCGTCGAGGTGGGCGACCTCAGGGCGACCGTCTTCTCCCGGGACGATGAACTGCGCCGGCGGATCCTGGGGACGGCGGAGGCGGTGGCGGTCGACGGGAACGGCTGTCCGAACCGTCCGGGCATGATGCCCAGAGCCGACCGCGGGTCCCTCGTACCGGAGTCCATGTCGGCCTGCCTGTACGACACCGAGGGCGGGACCACGACCCTGGTCTGGTCGGGCATCCGCAGCGCTCGGCAGGCAAGCGACTACGTGGCGGCGTACGACGCGCGGTCGGCTGCCTACGACCCCTTGCGGGTGTGCGGCGCCCCGGCCTCGGGCCAGTGGATCGCCCTGGGCATCCATGGCACGGACGGCCGCACCCGATGGGACGTGGTGAGCTTCGAGTGCGGGCAGGTCGTGGCGGCGTACCGCTCCGCGGCCGGAGAGGTCGCTCCCGCGGCAGCGCCGCTCGCAGAGGACACCGTGCGGCCCTGGGCCGGTGGCGGCGTGCGCGCCTATGCGTGGGGCCCCACCCGAGGTGCGGGCGGCAAGATGGACGACTTCTTCCGCGGCATCCTCGGCTGACCAGGCGGCTGCTCGGTCAGTCGACTCCGTCGATCAGCTGGCGCAGAGCGGCGACGTGCTGGCGAAGTGCTCTGCGGCCCTGAGTGGTGAGCCCGACCCACGTCGTCCGCCGGCCCTCGAGGGTGCCCTTGCGGCTGCGCAGGTAGCCGGCGGTCACCAGTGCCGAGATGTGCTTGGACAGCACGGAGTCACTGACGTCGAGCGCCTCTCGCATGGTGGCGAACTCGGCCTCGGAGACGGCGGTCAGTGTGGTGAGGAGCCGCAGCCGAGCGGGGGCGTGGATCAACGGGTCGAGACCGGCCATCAGCCGACGACCACCAGGACCACGAACCCCAGGCAGGCGATCAGGGCGATCACGGCGAGCAGCCGCGGGGAGGCGCCACCGGCGTGCGCGACCGGATCGTTCCGGTAGGCGCGCCACCACCGGCGGGCGCCGAGGGCGTAGCCGATCCCGCCGACCACGGACGCCACGGCGACCAGCCACCACAGCGACTCGAAGGCCGCCCACGTCGCAGCGCCGAACGATCCGAGGTAGACGAGGGACGACGTGGTGCCGCCGCTGCCCAGGACGACCTGACTGGCGAGGCCGTCGACCCGAACCCCGTTGATCGACCGGAACCGGTGGAGCGAGACCGCCGCGACCACGAGGAACACCGCCAGGCCGGCCAGTAGGACGCCGAGGCCGGCGGCTGTCTGCGCCGCGATGCCGGCCCCGGCGGTGCCGACCTGGACCGCGACGGCGACGGCCAGCGCCGGATGGAGGCCGCTCGGCAGCCGCAGCCCGTCGGTCAGCCGCTCGCGCGCCTGGTCGGCCGCTGCCAGCTCGGCGCGGGCATCACGAGGGTCGCGCGGCGGCGTCGTACTTTCCATGTTGGAAAGTGTGCGTCGAGCTTTCCAGTTTGGCAAGTGACGCCGGCGCACCAGGTGCCGGCCCGGGGTCACTCGCCGCGCAGCAACATCATCAGCTCGTCGGTCGTCTGCTTCGTCGTCGCCCGGCCGCGCATCCGGCTGACCACCCGTTCACCCCTGCTCTGGCCGGGCGTGAGATGCACGATGCGCAGGGTGTCGCCGTCTTCGACGACGTCGAGCTCGTCCCCTTCATCGAGTCCATGCCGGTGGCGCAGCTCGGCCGGGATCGTCACTTGGCCCTTGCTGTTGAGCTTCACGCCGTTCCTCCTGACACGGAGCTGATGGATCACATGATGCGCCTTCGCGCGGCCGTGGGACGAGGTCCGCCCTCACCGAGCGTCGGGCCGGGGCCACGGAGGTACGACGGCAGCGTCAGCCGACCAGCGTGGCGAACGAGTCGTTGGCGCGGGCCGCGGCGTCCCGGAGAGCGGCGACGGAGGGGCCGGCACCAAGGATCTCCCGACTGCTGGACGGCAGCACGTTGCGGACCGCCGACCCGAAGATCCGGCGGACGTCCTCCACCGACCCGCCCTGGGCGCCGATCCCCGGCACCAGGAGCGGACCCCCGACGTCGAGCTGCTCCTCCGTGCCGCCGATGGTGGCGCCGACGACGGCGCCGAACGACCCTCTCGGGACGCCCTCGTTGAGCTTCGCCAGGGCCGCGAGGACCGCACCGGCGACCGTCTGCCCGGAGGCGGTCCGGGCATGCTGGACCTGCGACCCCTCGGGGTTGGAGGTGAGCGCGAGGACGAAGACCCCGGACCCGTGCTCGCGCGCGGTCCGGAACATCGGCTCCAGCGAGCCCACGCCGAGGAACGCGCTCGCGGTGATCGCGTCGACGGCCAGGGGTGAGGACGGGTCGAGGTAGGCGTCGGCGTACGCCTGCGCGGTCGAGCCGATGTCTCCGCGCTTCACGTCGAGGACCACCTGGGCGCCGAGCTCGCGCGAGGCGGCGACGGCGCGCTCGAGGACGGCGATGCCGGCGGAGCCGTGCCGCTCGAAGAACGCCGACTGCGGCTTGACCGCCGCCACGGAGCCGGCCAGTGCCTCGACGGCGGTCATCGTGAACCGCTCCAGCCCGGCGACGTCGTCGGTCAGCCCCCACGCCGCGAGCAGCGACGGGTGCGGGTCGATGCCGGCGCAGAGCGGGCCGCGGGTCCGCTTCGCAGCGTCGAGCCGTTCACCGAACGTCGTCATGCCGGAGCCTCCTGGGCAGTCGCGGAGAGGGCGCGCTGGAGCCGGGCCGGCCAGCGCGGACCGCCGTACACGAAGCCGGTGTAGCCCTGGAGCAGCGTGGCGCCCGCTTCCAACCGCCGTCGGGCGTCGGCCACGTCGCCGATCCCGCCGACCCCGACCAGGGCGAGGTCGGGGCCGACCCGCCCGCGCAGGAGCCGCATCACCTCGTCCGCGCGGTCGGTGAGCGGGGCGCCGCTCAGCCCGCCGGCGCCGACCTCCTCGGCGGGCGTGGTCAGCCCGTCCCGGCGGACCGTCGTGTTGGTGGCGACGATGCCGTCCAGGCCGAGCTCGAGCGCGAGGTCGGCGACCGCGAGCACGTCGGCGTCGGAGAGGTCGGGGGCGATCTTGACCAGCAGCGGCACGTGCCGCGCGGCGACGGCGTCCGCGGCCTCTCGTACGGCGGTGAGCAGCGGGCCCAGCTTCGACACGGCCTGCAGGTCGCGGAGCCCCGGGGTGTTCGGCGAGGAGACGTTGACGACGAGGTAGTCGGCGAAGGGGGCGAGCAGCCGGGTGCTCTTCTCGTAGTCGCCGACCGCCTGCTCCTCGGGCACCACCTTGGTCTTCCCGATGTTGACCCCGAGCACGACGTCGCTGTGGGACTTTCCTGCCCGTTGTGCTTGTCTCTCGGCGAGCCGCCGGGCGACCACCTCGGCGCCGTCGTTGTTGAACCCCATCCGGTTGACCACCGCCCGGTCGTGCGGCAGCCGGAAGAGCCGCGGTCGCGGGTTGCCGGGCTGCGGCTCCCCTGTCACCGTGCCGACCTCGACGAAGCCGAACCCGAGGGCGGCGAGCGCGTCGACCCCCTCGGCGTTCTTGTCGAACCCGGCCGCGAGCCCGAGGACGCCCGGGAAGGTGAGCCCCATCGCTTCCACGCGGCTGGCCCGGGTCCGCACACGGCGCCCGGCCGGTGCGAGCACGGGCCGGGCGGCGCGGATCGCACGGAACGCCGCGGAGTGGGCGCTCTCAGCGTCGGTGTGGGTGAGCACGCGGTCGAACAGGGGCTCGTACAGCCTCACCGCGCCGCCCACTCCTGCAGCGACCGGACCCCGATCGTGTGGGCGCGCAGCGCCTCGATCCCCTGCACCGCGGCGCCGAGCCCCTGCACGGTCGTGATGCACGGGATGTTCGTGACCACCGCGGCGGTGCGGATCTCGTAGCCGTCGAGCCGCGGCGAACCGCCCTTGGTCGATCCGTGCGGGGTGTTGACGACGAGCGCGACGTCGCCGGCGAGGATCCGCGCGACGATCTCGGGCTCGCCGTCCGGGCCTGGTCCCTCACTGTGCTTGCGGACCACGGTCGCCGGCACTCCGTTGCGACGAAGGACCTCCGCCGTGCCCTCGGTGGCGAGGATCTCGAAGCCGAGGTCCGAGAGCCGCTTGACCGGGAAGATCATGTGCCGCTTGTCGACGTTGGCCATCGACACGAACACCCGCCCCTCGGTCGGGAGCGAGCCGTAGGCCGCGGTCTGGGACTTCGCGAACGCGGTGCCGAAGACCGCGTCGAACCCCATGACCTCGCCGGTCGAGCGCATCTCCGGGCCGAGGACCGCGTCGACCGTGAGCCCCTCCTTGGTGCGGAACCGGTTGAACGGCAGCACCGCCTCCTTGACCGCGATCGGGGCGTCCGGCGGCAGCTGGCCACCGTCACCCTGGGCCGGGAGGAGCCCCTCCGCGCGGAGCTCGGCGATGGTCGTGCCCATCATGACGCGGGCGGCGGCCTTGGCGAGCGGGGTGGCGGTGGCCTTGGAGACGAACGGCACGGTCCGGGACGCGCGGGGGTTCGCCTCGAGGACGTAGAGGACGTCGGAGCTCATCGCGTACTGCACGTTGAGCAGCCCGCGGACGCCGACCCCCTCGGCGAGCGCCAGCGTCGACTGGCGGATCCGCTCGATCGTCTCCCGGCCCAGGGTGATCGGCGGGAGGACGCACGCCGAGTCGCCGGAGTGGATCCCGGCCTCCTCGATGTGCTCCATGACGCCGCCGAGGAACAGCTCCACGCCGTCGTACAACGCGTCGACGTCGATCTCGACGGCGTCGTCGAGGAACCGGTCGATGAGGACCGGCCGCTCGGGGCTGATCAGCCCCGGTGCCGCCTGCTCGAGGTAGCTGCGCAGGGCGTCGTCGTCGTACACGATCTCCATGCCGCGGCCGCCGAGGACGTAGGAGGGACGGACGAGGACCGGGTAGGCGATCTCGTTCGCGACCGCCCGCGCCTCGTCGTACGACGCCGCGGTGCCGTGCTTGGGCGCCGGCAGACCGGCGGTCTCGAGCACCCGGCCGAACGCGCCACGCTCCTCGGCGAGGTGGATGGCGCCGGGCGTCGTGCCGACGATCGGTACGCCGGCGTCGGCGAGCCCCTGCGCGAGCCCGAGAGGCGTCTGGCCGCCCAGCTGGCAGATCACGCCGGCGATCGGGCCCGCCTGGGACTCGGCGTGGTAGATCTCCAGCACGTCCTCGAGGGTGAGCGGCTCGAAGTAGAGCCGGTCGCTGGTGTCGTAGTCGGTCGAGACCGTCTCCGGGTTGCAGTTGACCATGACGGTCTCGTAACTGCCGGCTTCGCCGGTTCCGCGACCGTGGTGAGCTCTCGCGCCTGGCGCTCGCAGCGCGAGGCTGGCGTGCACGCACGAGTAGTCGAACTCGATCCCCTGGCCGATCCGGTTCGGGCCGCTGCCGAGGATCAGCACCGCCGGCCGCTCCCGCGGCTGGACCTCGGTCTCCTCGTCGTAGGACGAGTAGTGGTACGGCGTGCGCGCCGCGAACTCGGCCGCACACGTGTCGACGGTCTTGTAGACCGGGCGGACCCCGAGCGCCCAGCGGACCTCCCGGACGACGTCCTCCGACAGTCCCCGGATCGCCGCGACCTGCGCGTCGGAGAAGCCGTGCCGCTTGGCGAGCCGGAGCGTCGCGGGGTCGAGCTCGTCGGCGTCCCTCACCGCGAGCGCGACCTCGTGGACCAGGAAGAGCTGGTCGAGGAACCAGGGGTCGATCTTCGTCGCCTCGAAGAGCTGCTCGGGGGTGGCGCCGGCCCGGATCGCCTGCATGACTTCGGCGAGCCGCCCGTCGTGCGGGACCTGGATGCTCTCCAGCAGCTCCTGAAGGGGCCGCGTCCGACCGGCCGCGTCATATCCGACGCGCCCATCCGGACGAGGCGCGAAGTCGAAGGGGGCGGACTTGCTCTCCAGGCTGCGCAGGGCCTTCTGGAGCGCCTCGGTGAAGTTCCGGCCGATCGCCATCGCCTCGCCGACCGACTTCATGTGGGTGGTCAACGTCGGGTCAGCGGTCGGGAACTTCTCGAAGGCGAACCGCGGCACCTTCACCACGACGTAGTCGAGCGCCGGCTCGAAGCTCGCCGGGGTCTCCCCCGTGA
>DASSBB010000079.1:0-85258 GCA_035699145.1 Marmoricola sp. | reverse complement strand
GGCATGGTCCCCTCCGCAGACCAACGCGTCGACGCCTGGCCCGAGGATCCGGGTCGCGTGGTCGGCCGCCGCCTCGTAGGCGACCCGGGCCTGGTTGTCCCGGCGGCGGGCGAACCGCTGCTGGCTCTGTCCGCCCGCCTTTGTCCGCCCCTGCACGTGGCGCTGACCGACCTTGTGCTCGGCGAGGTCGTCACCTGCGAGCCGGCCAACGGCGAAGCCGCCCTTGCGCACGAGCAGGACCCCCCACCTGGCGGGTGGCCGGACGGCGTCGCCGAGCAGCCGCGGGTCGGCAGGCCCCTCGTAGGGCAGGTCGAACGGCAGGGCCGCCGAGGCGGTCGACCCGTCGTCCGCGCGCGCCTCCAGGACGCCCGCGGCCACGTCGTACGACGTCGGGCCGTGGCCGGACTCGAAGTTCTCGAACCACCGTGGCACCCGGCCGGCGGGCACCAGGACGGTGGTCATGGGGAGGTCAGACGTTGAAGCCGAGAGCGCGAAGCATCTCGCGGCCGTCGTCGGTGATCTTGTCCGGGCCCCACGGCGGCATCCAGACCCAGTTGATCGCCACGTCGTTCGCGATCCCCTCGAGTGCCTGGTTGGTCTGGTCGGCGATCACGTCGGTCAGCGGGCAGGCCGCCGAGGTGAGTGTCATGTCGAGCACCACGTTGGAGGACTCGTCGATGTTGACGCCGTAGAGCAGCCCGAGGTCCACCACGTTGATGCCGAGCTCGGGGTCGACGACGTCCTTCATCGCCTCCTCGACGTCCTCCTCGGTGAGCGTCGAGGTGCCGTCGGTGAGCTCCACCTCGGGCAGGTCGGTGTGCTTGTTCGGGGTCTGGGTCATCGCTTCTCCTCGTTGCCTGAGCCGTTGCCTGAGCCGTTGCCTGCCACGACCTGCGAGGTCGCGTCCTTCCAGGCCATCCACCCCAGCAGCGCGCACTTCACGCGCGCGGGGAACTTCGCCACACCGGCGAACGCCACACCGTCCTCGAGGACGTCCTCGTCGGGCTCGACCGTCCCGCGCCCCTGCATGAGGGTGAGAAACTCCTCGTGGACCGTCAGCGCCTCCTTCACCGGTTTCCCGATGAGCAGGTCGGCGAGCACGCTGACCGACGCCTGGCTGATCGAGCAGCCGAGGGCGTCGTACGACACGTCCTCGACGACGGCGTCCTCACCGCTGCCGGACAGGTGCACGCGCAGCGTGACCTCGTCGCCGCAGGTCGGGTTGACGTGGTGGACCTCCGCACCGTACGGCTCACGGAGCCCCTTGTGGTGGGGGTTCTTGTAGTGGTCCAGGATGATCTCCTGGTACATCGCGTCGAGGTTCGCGTTCGCCATCAGTCGACCCGGAAGTACTTCTTGGTGTACTCCAACCCCTCGATGAGCGCGTCGATCTCCTCCGGAGTCGTGTAGAGGTACGACGACGCGCGCACGCTCGACTGCACCCCGAACCGCTGGTGGGCGGGCTTCGCGCAGTGGTGGCCCGCACGTACGGCGATGCCGCGGCTGTCGAGGAGCTGGCTGACGTCGTGCGGGTGCACGCCGGCGAGCTCGAAGCTGACCGCTCCCCCGCGATCGTCGGCGGTGAGCGGACCGAGCACCGAGACGCCCTTCACCTCGGCGAGCCTGTCGAGGAGGTAGCCGGTGATCGCCTCCTCGTGCGCGCGGACCTTCTCCATGCCGAGGTGCCCGAGGTACTCGACGGCGGCGCCGAGCCCGACCGCCTGCACGATCGGCGGCGTGCCCGCCTCGAACCGGCTCGGGATGTCGGCGTAGGTCGAGCGCTCCATCGTGACGGTGCGGATCATCTCGCCGCCGCCGTGGAACGGGGGCAGCTGGCCGAGCACCTCACGCCGCCCCCAGAGCACGCCGATCCCGGTGGGGCCGACGACCTTGTGGCCGGTGAACGCGAGCAGGTCGGCGCCGCAGGCGACGACGTCCACCGGCATCTGCGGGACCGCCTGGGAGGCGTCCACGACGACGATCGCTCCCACGGCATGCGCCCGGTCGGCGATCCGGCGGATCGGGTTGATCGTGCCGAGCATGTTCGACACCCAGGTCAGCGAGACCACCTTGGTGCGCTCGTTGATGAGCTCGTCGATGTTCGACAGGTCGAGGCGGCCGTCGTCGGTGAGCCCGAACCAGCGCAGGGTGGCTCCCTTGCGCTCGGTGAGCAGCTGCCACGGCACGAGGTTGGAGTGGTGCTCCATCTCGGTGATGACGACCTCGTCGCCGGGGCCGACACCGATCGGCCCGTCCGCCCAGGCGAGGGTGTTCGCGACGAGGTTCAGCGCCTCGGTGGCGTTCTTGGTGAAGATCACCTCGTCGCGCGACGGCGCGCCGAGAAAGGCGGCTACCTTGTCCCGGGCGTCCTCGAAGGCCTCGTTCGCCTCGGCCCCGAGCTGGTGCATCGCCCGTGCGACATTCGCGTTGTGCCGCTCGAGGTGGTCGACCATCGTGTCGATGACGACCTGCGGCTTCTGCGAGGTGTTCGCGCTGTCGAGGTAGACCAGCGGGTAGCCGTCGACCAGCGTCCGCTTCAGGATCGGGAAGTCCTGGCGGATCAGGTCGAGCCCGTCGAGGAGCCCCGGGAGCCGGGCGGTCATCTCAGACCCCGGTCCCCGCAGCCGCGGCGCCGGCGATGCCGCCGACGTACGCCGCGTAGCCCTCGGCCTCGAGCTTGTCGGCGAGCTCCGGGCCGCCCTCCTCGGCGATCCGGCCGTCGACGAAGACGTGGACGAAGTCCGGCTTGATGTAGCGCAGGATCCGCGTGTAGTGGGTGATCAGCAGGACACCCTTGTCGCCGTTGGCCTTGAACCGGTTCACGCCCTCGGAGACGATCCGCAGCGCGTCGATGTCGAGACCGGAGTCGGTCTCGTCGAGGATCGCGACCTTCGGGTCGAGCAGCTCGAGCTGGACGATCTCGTGGCGCTTCTTCTCACCACCCGAGAACCCCTCGTTGACGTTGCGTGTCGCCATCGCGTTGTCCATCTTGACGCGGTCCATCGCGGTGTTGACGTCCTTGATCCAGGTGCGCAGCTTCGGAGCCTCACCGGTGACCGCGGTCTTCGCGGTGCGCAGGAAGTTCGACACCGAGACGCCGGGGACCTCGACGGGGTACTGCATCGCGAGGAAGAGCCCGGCGCGGGCGCGCTCGTCGACCGACATCGCGAGGACGTCGGCGCCGTCGAGGGTGACCGTGCCGCCGGTGATCGTGTACTTCGGGTGGCCGGCGATCGAGTAGGCCAGCGTCGACTTGCCGGAGCCGTTCGGCCCCATGATCGCGTGGGTCTGGCCGGTGTCGATCGTCAGGGTGACGCCCGTGAGGATCTCCTTCGGGCCGTCCTCGGTGGCGACGCTGACGTGCAGGTCGCGGATCTCCAGGGTGCTCATGTCGTGTCCTTCTGTTGGAAGCTTGTCAGGCGGTGACGCCGTTGAGGGGGTTGTGCACGTCGACGTGGAGCTCGTCGCCCTCGACCCGGACGGGGTAGACGGCGACCGGCTCGAACGCGGGCAGGGTGGTCGGCTGGCCGGTGCGCAGGTCGAACGTCGACCCGTGCAGCCAGCACTCGATGAGGCACCCGTCCACGTCGCCCTCGGACAGGGCGATGTTGGCGTGGGAGCACTCGTCCCGGATCGCGTAGAAGTCGTCCCCGTCACGCACCAGGGCGACGTCGACGTCGTCGACGGTCACCGGGTGGGGCTTGCCGGCGACGATCTCGTCGACCGAGCAGGCGAGGGTGAAGCTCATGCCACCGCCCCGGTGACGTTCTTGGCCAGCTCGGCCTCGACGGTCGCCATGAGCCGGTCCTCGAGCTGCTCGACACCGATCCGGCGGATGATGTCGTTGAAGAAGCCGTGGACCACGAGCCGGCGCGCCTCGTCCTCGGGGATCCCCCGCGACTGCAGGTAGAACAGCTGCTCGTCGTCGAACCGTCCGGTGGTGGACGCGTGGCCGGCGCCCTCGATCTCACCGGTCTCGATCTCGAGGTTCGGCACCGAGTCGGCACGGCAGCCGTCGGTGAGGACGAGGTTGCGGTTCTGCTCGTAGGTCTCGATCCCTTCGGCGATCTTGCGGATCAGCACGTTGCCGACCCAGACCGTGTGCGCACCCTCGCCCTGCAACGCACCCTTGTAGACGACGTTGCTGCGGGTCCGTGGTGCGTTGTGGTCGACGAAGAGCCGGTGCTCGAGGTGCTGGCCGGCATCGGCGAAGTAGAGCCCGAACATCTCCACCGAGCCGCCCGGGCCGCGGTAGGAGACGTTGGCGTCCATCCGGACGACGCTGCCGCCGAAGGAGATCGCCACATGCTTGTACGACGCGTCGCGGCCGACGCTCGCCTGCTGGTGGGTCAGGTGGACGGCGTCGTCGGCCCAGTCCTGGAGCGAGACGACCGACACGTCGGCGCCGTCGCCCACGTGCACCTCGACGACCTGTGCGAGGGAGCTCGAGCCGGTGTGGTTGAGCACGACGACCGCGCGTGAGTGCGTGCCGAACCGGAGCGCCACGTGACCGCCCTCGACCGCCTCGGCGTCCTTGCCGGTCAGGTCGACCAGGATCGGGTCCTCCACCTCGGTGTCGGCGGGGACGTCGACGAGCAGGGTGGTCGGCACCTCGGCGAGCACCCGGGCCGCGAACCGCGTGTTGGGCACCCACTGCGACAGCCCGCGGAGACCTCGTGCCTCATCGCCCTCGACGGTCTCGACCCGCACTCCGACCGGCGTCTGCCACGTGCACACCGTCGCCCCGGTGCCGAGCTCGGCATCCGCGTGGAGACCCCGCAGCCGCTTGACCGGCGTGAACCGCCACATCTCCTCCCGACCATTGGGCACCGCGTGGTCATTCACGTCGAACGACCCCTCCGGGTGCAGGTGCGACAGCACCTTCCCCTCCACGGCGCTCTGCACCGGGTTCTCAGTCACAGTCACTGCTTCTCGTCTCGTTTCGTCGTCTTTGTCTCTAGGGCTCGCCGCCGTCCGGAGCCGCGGGGAGCGGCGGCGGGCAGCTCCGCGGACGGGCCGGAGGCCGGCGGCGAGGCGTGGATGGGCCTGGCCCCCCGAGCGCAGCGAGGGGTGGTTGCCTCGCCGCCGGTCTCCGGACCGGCAGCGGAACTACCCCACGGCGCCTTCCATTTGCAGCTCGATGAGGCGGTTGAGCTCCAGCGCATACTCCATGGGGAGCTCCTTGGCGATCGGCTCGACGAAGCCGCGGACGATCATCGCCATGGCCTCCTCCTCGGCCATCCCGCGGCTCATCAGGTAGAAGAGCTGGTCGTCGGAGACCTTGGAGACGGTGGCCTCGTGGCCCATGGAGACGTCGTCCTCGCGGATGTCGACGTAGGGGTAGGTGTCGGACCGGCTGATCTGGTCGACCAGGAGGGCGTCGCACAGGACGTTGGAGCGCGAGTGGTGCGCCCCCTCGTTGACCTGGACGAGCCCGCGGTACGACGTACGCCCACCGCCGCGCGCCACCGACTTGCTGATGATCGAGCTGGAGGTGTGCGGGGCCGCGTGGACCATCTTGGCGCCCGCGTCCTGGTGCTGCCCCTCGCCGGCGAACGCGATCGACAGCGTCTCGCCACGCGCGTGCTCGCCCATGAGGTAGACGGCGGGGTACTTCATCGTCAGCTTGGAGCCGATGTTGCCGTCGACCCACTCCATCGTCGCGCCGGCCTCGCAGGTCGCGCGCTTGGTGACGAGGTTGTAGACGTTGTTCGACCAGTTCTGGATCGTCGTGTAGCGGCAGCGGGCGCCCTTCTTCACGATGATCTCGACGACCGCGGAGTGGAGGGAGTCGGTCTTGTAGATCGGCGCCGTGCACCCCTCGACGTAGTGGACGTAGGCGTCCTCGTCGACGATGATCAGCGTCCGCTCGAACTGGCCCATGTTCTCGGTGTTGATCCGGAAGTAGGCCTGGAGCGGGATCTCCACGTGCACGCCCTTGGGGACGTAGATGAACGACCCGCCGGACCAGACGCTGGTGTTGAGCGCGGCGAACTTGTTGTCGCCGACGGGGATCACCGTGCCGAAGTACTCCTTGAAGATGTCCTCGTGCTCGCGGAGCGCGGTGTCGGTGTCGAGGAAGAGCACGCCCTGCTCCTCGAGGTCCTCACGGATCTTGTGGTAGACGACCTCGGACTCGTACTGCGCCGCGACACCCGAGACGAGCCGCTGCTTCTCGGCCTCGGGGATGCCGAGCTTGTCGTAGGTGTTCTTGATCTCCTCGGGGAGCTCTTCCCACGTCGTCGCCTGCTTCTCGGTGGAGCGGACGAAGTACTTGATGTTGTCGAAGTCGATCGTCTCGAGCTCGCCGCCCCACTGCGGCATCGGCTTGCGGTCGAAGAGCTTCAGCCCCTTCAGCCGCAGGTCGAGCATCCACTGGGGCTCGTTCTTGCGGCCGGAGATGTCCCGCACGACCGCCTCGGAGAGGCCGCGCTGCGCGGAGGCACCCGCGGTGTCGGCGTCGTGCCAGCCGTACTCGTAGCGACCGAGCCCGGCGAGCTCCGGGTTCATCTCCTCGATGGCGTTCGGAGCACTGGTCGTGGGGGTGGTCATGAGGACCGCCTCTCGTTGGTTGCGGGTGCTGATCGGACAGGGGTGGTGCCGGCCGTGACGACCGACGCCGGGATGATCGTGGGGATGCTGGTGGTGCAGACACCGTCCCCGTGGGCGATGGTGGCGAGCCGCTGGACGTGGCGGCCGAGGACCCGGGAGATCATCTCGGTCTCCGCCTCGCACAGCTGGGGAAACTCGTGGGCGACGTGGGCCACCGGGCAGTGCTGCTGGCAGAGCTGCTGGCCGACGGGCACGGTGCGCAGCGACGCGGCGAACCCGGCGTCGCTCATCGCCCGGGCGAGCGCCTCGGACGGGGTGAGCTCGGGGTGCGCCTCCTGGAGCGCGTGGACCCGCTGCTCGAGGCCGGAGAGCCGGTCGCGGGCGAACGCGGCGACGGCGTCGTCCCCGGCGGTCCGGGCCAGGAACCGGAGTGCCTGCGCGGCGAGGTCGTCGTACTGCTGCTCGAACTGGTCGCGCCCGGCCGCGGTGAGCGCGAAGACCTTCGCCGGGCGTCCGCGGCCCCGGACGCCCCGGACGCGCGGGTCGCGCGCCTCGACGAAGCCGCTGGCGAGCATGTGGTCGAGGTGGCGCCGGACCGCCGCTGCGGTGAGGTCGAGCCGCGCCGCGAGGAGCGCCGCGGTGCTCGGTCCCTCCTCGAGGAGGGTCCTGGCGACGCGCTGGCGGGTCGGGGCGTCGACCCCGGCCTCCACGATCGCTTCGATTTCCACAACACCATTGTGTCGTTAATCGCGACACCCTTCAAATAAGGTGACCCTTACCTCAAGGCGGCGACGCGGCGGCCGGAGGGGAGCCGACGGCTCCTAGACTCTACGGCGTGCCGACCGACTCCTCCTCCCTCGCCGTGGAGGTGCGCGGACTACGGATGGTGTACGGCGACAAGGTGGCCGTCGACGACCTCGACCTCGACGTCGTCCGCGGGAGCATCACGGCCGTCCTCGGCCCGAACGGGGCCGGGAAGACGACGACCCTGGAGAGCTGCGAGGGGTTCCGCCGGCCGCAGCAGGGCATCGTCCGGGTCCTCGGGCTGGATCCGCAGGGCGACCGACGGGAGCTCCTCCCGCGGATCGGCGTCATGCTCCAGTCGGGCGGCGCCTGGACGGGCGTGCGGGCCGAGGAGATGCTCCGCTACGTCGCCTCCCTCCACGCCCATCCGCTGCCGGTGCCGATGCTCGTCGAGCGGCTCGGTCTCGGCACGTGCGGGCGCACGGCGTACCGCCGGCTCTCGGGCGGGCAGCAGCAGCGGCTCTCGCTCGCGATGGCCGTCGTCGGCCGCCCGGAGCTCCTCTTCGTCGACGAGCCGACCGCCGGCATGGACCCGCAGGCGCGGCGGGACACCTGGGGGCTGCTGCAGGAGCTGCGTGGCGACGGCGTGACGACCGTGCTGACGACCCACTACCTCGAGGAGGCCGAGCGGCTCGCGGACCAGGTGCACATCCTCCACCGCGGCCGGACCATCGCCTCCGGGACACCCTTCGAGCTCACCCGCGGCGGCACCAGCACGATCCGGCTGGTCGTCACCAAGCCCTTCCCCGAGCACGCGCCCGCATCGCTCCAGGCCACGCTCGGCCCGCCCACGGAGGTGCACCGCATCAACGACCACAGCCTGCTCATCACCGGGCCTGCCGACGCGAGCACGCTCGGCAAGGTGTCCGCGTGGTGCGAGGAGCAGGACGTCCTCCCCGAGCTGCTGACCCTGGGTCAGCGCACCCTCGAGGACGTCTTCCTCCAGCTCACCGGGCAGGGGTTCGACGGAACGGGAGGGTTCGAGTCGTGAGCGGCACCTTCACCCCGCTGCCCGGCGCGGCGCCGCTCGGCCGCCAGGTGGTGGCGCACGCGTCGATGGAGACCAGGCTGCTGCTCCGCAACGGTGAGCAGCTGCTGCTCGCCGTGGTCATCCCCGTGCTGGTCCTGCTGGGCGGCGTCGCGGCGCTGGACCGGGTCGACCTCTCGCTCTCGCACGCCTCGGTCGACCAGCTGACGCCGGGCGTCCTCGCGTTGGCGGTGATGTCGACCGCGTTCACCTCGCTGGCGATCGCGACCGGCTTCGAGCGGCGCTACGGCGTGCTCAAGCGGCTGGGGGCGTCCCCGCTCCCCCGCCAGGGGCTCCTGCTCGGCAAGGTCGGCGCGCTGCTCCTCGTCGAGCTCCTCCAGGTCGTCCTGGTCTCCGGCGTGGCGCTCCTCCTCGACTGGTCCCCCGAGCTGACCCTCAGGGGGCTCGCCGGGGCGGTCGTGACCGTCGCCCTCGGCACCGCCGCCTTCGCCTCGTTGGGGCTGCTCGTCGCCGGCGTCCTGCGCGCCGAGGCGACGCTGGCGGTCGCCAACCTCGTCTACCTGCTGCTCGCCGCCGGCGGAGGCGTCGTGCTCCCCTCGTCGGTCTACGGCAGGTTCGCCGACGTCGTCGAGTGGCTGCCCTCGGGAGCGCTCGGCGGCGGGCTCCGCGAGTCCCTCCTGCTCGGCACCTTCCCCCTCGGCCCGTCCCTCGTGCTGCTCGCCTGGGCCGTCGTCGGCACCCTGCTCACCGCGAGGACGTTCCAGTGGGAGTGAACCTGCACCGGGTCCGGGGCCGGTCCCTGGCGTGGCTCGACCGGAACCTCCGCGGGCTGGCGGTCGCCTCGCTGGTCGTCAACGTGCTCATCGTCGTCACCGGCGGCGTCGTACGGCTGACCGACTCGGGGCTCGGCTGCCCCACGTGGCCCCGCTGCACCGACGACGCGTTCACCCCGCACGGGGCGATGACCCTCCACTCCGCGATCGAGTTCGGCAACCGGATGGTGACCTTCCTCATCGCCGCCGTCGCGGTCCTGACCTTCGTGGCCGCCTGGCGGAGCGGGCGTACGGCGCTCCGCCGGCCGGCCCTCGTGCTGGCCCTCGGGGTCCCGGCCCAGGCGGTGGTCGGCGGGGTCACCGTCCTCACCGACCTCAACCCCTGGATCGTCGCCTTCCACCTGCTGGTCTCGATGGCGATGATCTGCGTCGCGGTGGTGCTCGTCCGCCGGGTCGGCGAGCCGGACACCGACCCGGTGCCGACGACCCCGGACGGCGTCCGGTGGCTCACGTGGGCCGTCTTCTGGTGCGGCTGGGCCGTCCTCTACCTCGGCACCGTGGTCACCGGCAGCGGTCCGCACGCCGGCGACGTGGACGCCCCGCGCAACGGGCTCGACCCCCGGGCGGTCAGCCAGCTCCACACCGACCTCGTCTTCCTGCTGCTCGGGCTGACCGTCGCCACGGTGCTCGTCCTCCGGTCGGCGGAGGCCCCTCGCCGGCTCCGGGACGCCGCCACCCTGCTGCTCGTCGTCGAGCTGGCCCAGGGCGTCGTGGGGTTCGCGCAGTACTTCACCGGGCTTCCCGTCGTCCTCGTCGGGCTGCACCTGCTCGGGGCGGCCCTGACCGCTGCCGCCCTCACCTGGCTGGTCCTCGGCACGCGCGACCGCCTCCCCGCCGTCGACCCGGTCGAGCGGAGCGTCGCGGTCAGCGGGTGAGCAGCGGGTCGAGCGCGACCGCGAGGAAGAGCAGCGAGAGGTACATGTTCGACCAGTGGAAGAGCCGCATCGGGCGCATCTCCACCACGTTGTCGGTCTGCCGGGTCCGCCGGTGGAGCAGGTGCGCCTCGGTGAGGAACACCGCGCCGAGGACGAGGGCGGTGAGCGGGTAGAGCCAGCCGGTGTCGGCCACCGGCCAGAGCAGCGCCGAGGTCGCGACCGTCACCCAGGCGTAGAGGACGATCTGCCTGCCCACCGTCGCGGCCGGGGCCACCGACGGCAGCATCGGCACGTCGGCCGCGGCGTAGTCCTCGCGGTAGCGCAGCGCCAGCGCCCAGAAGTGCGGCGGTGTCCAGAAGAAGACGACCATGAAGAGGACCACCGGCGCCCAGGCGAGCTCGTTGGTGACCGCGGTCCACCCGATGAGAGCCGGGAAGCACCCCGCGGCCCCGCCCCAGACGATGTTCTGGCTCGTCCGCCGCTTGAGGATCATCGTGTAGCCGACGACGTAGAACACGTTGGCGGCGAGGGCGAGCCCGGCCGACAGCCAGTTGACCAGGACCCCGAGCAGCGCCGTCGAGACGAGCCCGAGGACGAGCCCGAAGACCAGCGCCGCCCGCGGGGTCACCGCGTGGCGCGGCAGGGCGCGGCGCCGCGTCCGGCGCATCCGCTCGTCGATGTCCCGGTCGTAGACGCAGTTGAGGACGTTCGCGCTGCCGGCCGAGAGCGTGCCGCCGACGACGGTCGCGACGACGAGCCACAGGTCGGGGACGCCCCGCTCGGCGAGGAACATCACCGGGACGGTCGTGAGGAGCAGCAGCTCGATGATCCGCGGCTTGGTGAGCCCGACGTACGCCGCGAGCACGTCGCGGAGTCGTGACCGGTCGGGGGCGTGCTGCGGCACGCTCACGTGGGGGTCGACAGCCGTCACGACTTCCTCTGGTGTGGAGACGAAGGACCACGCGCGAGGCGTGGGTACGAGGAGTCTAGTGCCGGGCGTCGGTTTCGTCGCTCCGGGCCCGCCGAGGAGCATCGTGCATCGGGTCACCGGCGCTGGGTAGGCTCGCAACGGAGGCCGGTCCCCCGGATCGGCCGCTCCCCCCATGATCCCGGCAGCCCGTGCCCCCGACCGAGAGGAACCATGTGAGCACCCTGGACTGGACCGACCTGGACCGCCGGGCGGTCGACACCGTGCGGGTCCTGGCCATGGACGCGGTGCAGAAGGTCGGCAACGGCCATCCCGGCACCGCGATGAGCCTCGCCCCCGCGGCGTACCTGCTCTTCCAGAAGGTGATGCGCCACGACCCGGCGGATCCCGACTGGCTGGGACGGGACCGGTTCGTCCTCTCCTGCGGCCACACCAGCCTCACGCTCTACAACCAGCTCTACCTGGGCGGGTTCGGCCTCGGGATCGAGGACCTCAAGGGGCTCCGCACGTGGGGCAGCCGCACCCCGGGTCACCCGGAGCACGGCCACACCGCGGGTGTCGAGACCACGACCGGACCGCTCGGCCAAGGTGTCGGGAACGCCGTGGGCATGGCGATGGCCGCGCGGCGCGAACGCGGGCTGTTCGACCCCGACGCTCCCGCCGGCCAGAGCCCGTTCGACCACTTCATCTACGCCATCTGCAGCGACGGGGACCTCCAGGAGGGCGTCAGCGCCGAGGCGTCGTCGCTCGCCGGCCACCAGCAGCTCGGCAACCTCGTCATGATCTACGACGACAACAAGATCTCCATCGAGGACGACACGGCGATCGCGTTCAGCGAGGACGTCTCGGCCCGCTACGCGGCGTACGGGTGGCACGTGCAGGACGTCGACTGGACCAACGGCGGCACGGAGTACGTCGAGGACGTGCCGGCGCTCTGGGAGGCGATCCAGGCCGCGAAGGCGGTCACCGACCGGCCGAGCTTCATCAACCTCCACACGATCATCGCGTGGCCCGCCCCCGACGCCCAGAACACCGGCGAGGCGCACGGCTCCGCGCTCGGCGAGGAGGAGGTTGCGGCGACCAAGGAGCTCCTCGGGTTCGACCCCGGGGAGATGTTCGAGGTCACCGACGAGGTGCTCGGTCACACCCGGGGGCTCGTGGCCCGCGGCCGGGCCGCCCACGACGAGTGGCAGACCGGGTTCGACGCCTGGGCCGAGCGGGAGCCCGACCGCAAGGCGCTGCTCGACCGGATGAGCACCCGCACGCTTCCCGACGGCTGGAGCGAGGCGCTGCCGACCTTCGACGCGGACGCCAAGGGCGTCGCCACCCGCAAGGCGTCCGGCGAGGTGCTCACCGCGATCGCGCCGGCGCTCCCGGAGCTCTGGGGCGGCTCCGCCGACCTCGCCGGGTCGAACAACACCACGCCCAAGGGCCAGCCGTCGTTCGTGCCGGCGGAGCACGCCACGAAGCAGTTCGACGGGGACCAGTACGGCCGCGTCCTCCATTACGGCATCCGCGAGCACGCCATGGGCTCGGTGATGAACGGCATCGTGCTGCACGGCGGCACCCGGGTGTACGGCGGCACGTTCCTCGTCTTCTCCGACTACATGCGCCCCGCCGTCCGGCTGGCGTCGATCATGCAGCTGCCGGTGATCTACGTCTGGACCCACGACTCCATCGGGCTCGGCGAGGACGGCCCGACCCACCAGCCGGTCGAGCACCTCGCCGCGCTGCGCGCGATCCCGGGACTCTCCGTCGTACGCCCCGCCGACGCCAACGAGACCGTCGCCGCCTGGCAGGCGATCCTGGAGAACCCGACCGCCCCCGCGGCTCTCGCGCTCACCCGGCAGAACGTCCCGACGTTCCCGCGCGGCGTCGACGGCTTCTCGGACACGACCGGGGTCGCGCGCGGGGGTTACGTCCTGCTCGACACCGAGGGCACCCCGGACGTCCTGCTCGTCGCGACCGGCTCCGAGGTGCAGCTCGCCGTCGAGGCGCGCGAGCAGCTCGCCGCCAAGGGGCTCGCGGCCCGCGTGGTCTCCCTGCCGTGCCGCGAGTGGTTCGACGCCCAGGACGCCAGCTACCGCGACCAGGTGCTGCCGCCGCAGGTGCGTGCCCGGGTCAGCGTCGAGGCCGGTGTCGCCCAGGGGTGGCGCGAGGTGGTCGGGGACGCCGGCCGCTCGGTCTCGCTCGAGCACTACGGCGCGAGCGCCCAGTACACCGAGCTCTTCGAGAAGTTCGGCTTCACCGCCGCGACGGTCGCCACCGCCGCCGAGGACAGCATCAGGGCCGCCGCCGCCAGGTGACGACCCGCGAACGGGCACCACGACTTCGCACATGGAGGAAGACATGACTGACCGACTGAAGGAACTGGCCGCTGCGGGGGTCTCGATCTGGCTCGACGACCTCTCCCGCGACATGCTGGAGTCCGGCGACCTCGCCCGGCTCGTCGCGGAGAAGAGCGTCGTCGGGGTCACCACGAACCCCACGATCTTCGCCACCGCCCTCAAGGACGGGGAGCGGTACGACGACCAGGTGGCCGGGCTCACCCGCGGCGGCGCCTCGGTCGAGGAGGTCATCACCGAGCTCACCACCGACGACGTCCGCAACGCCTGCGACGAGTTCGCCGAGACGTTCGAGGCGACCGGCGGCGTCGACGGCCGGGTCTCGATCGAGGTGCCCCCCGGCCTCGCCTTCGACACCGAGGCCACCCTCGAGGCTGCCCGGACGCTGTGGCGGAAGGTCGACCGGCCGAACCTCCTGGTCAAGATCCCGGGCACGACCGAGGGGCTCCCGGCGATCACCGCGGCCCTCGGCGAGGGGATCAGCATCAACGTGACGCTGATCTTCGGGCTCGGCCGTTACGAGGAGGTCATGGAGGCCCACCTCGCCGGGCTGGAGAAGGCGCGCACCAGCGGGGTGGACCTCGCCGAGCTGCACTCGGTCGCCTCCTTCTTCGTCTCCCGGGTCGACACCGAGGTCGACGCCCGGCTGGAGAAGATCGGCACCGACGAGGCACTGGCCCTGCGCGGCAAGGCCGCCATCGCCAACGCCCGGCTCGCCTACGAGAAGTTCGAGCGGGTCTACGGCTCGGAGCGGTTCGTCGAGCTCGCCGAGGCCGGCGCGCACCCCCAGCGCCCGCTGTGGGCCTCGACCGGCGTCAAGAACCCGGAGTACCCGGACACCCTCTACGTCACCGACCTGGTCACCTCCGGCATCGTCAACACGATGCCGGAGAAGACGATGGAGGCGTTCGCCGACCACGGCGAGCTCCGCGGCGACCAAGTCCTCGGGACGTACGACGAGGCGCGCGCGGTCCTGGACCGGCTCGCCGCGGTGGGCGTCGACTACGACGACGTGATCGACACCCTCGAGCGCGAGGGGGTCGAGAAGTTCGTCGCCTCCTGGAACCAGCTGGTCGAGACGGTGGAGGGCCAGATGGAGGACTCCCGCCGATGAGCGACAGCCTCGAGATCCTCGCCACCGGCGCGGCCGCCGAGGCCGTCAGCAGCCAGGTGCCGCGGCTGGTCGAGGAGTCCTTCGCCAGCCGGCTCTTCGCCCAGGACGCCACGCTCTGGGGGCCGGAGGCGGAGGAGGAGGCCTCGAAGCGGCTCGCCTGGGTCGGGCTCCCGCGCTCCTCGCGGCCGCTCGTCGGCGAGATCGAGGCCGTCCGCAGCGAGCTGGCCGAGCAGGGCGTCGACCGCGTCGTGCTCTGCGGGATGGGCGGCTCGTCGCTCGCCCCGGAGGTGGTCTGCGCGACCTACGGCGTCGACCTCACGGTGCTCGACTCCAGCCACCCCGACCAGGTGCGCGCCGCGCTCGCCGGCCGGCTGGAGCGCACCACGGTCGTCGTCTCCTCGAAGTCCGGGTCGACCGTCGAGACCGACTCGCAGCGCCGCGCCTTCGAGGCGGCGTTCACCGACGCCGGGATCGACCCGACCGGACGCATCGTCGTGGTCACCGACCCGGGCAGCCCCCTGGACAAGGAAGCACGCTCCGCAGGGTTCCGGGTGGTCAACGCCGACCCGGACGTCGGCGGTCGCTACTCCGCCCTGACCGCCTTCGGCCTCGTGCCCTGCGGGCTCGCCGGCGCCGACATCGGGCAGCTCCTCGACGAGGCGGAGCTCGTCTCCGACCTCCTGGCGGCCGACGACGAGGCGAACCCGGGGCTCCGGCTCGGCGCCGCGATGGCCGGCACGTCGCCGTTGCGCGACAAGCTGGTGATCGTCGACGAGGGGTCGGGGCTCAGCGGCTTCGCCGCCTGGGCCGAGCAGCTGGTCGCGGAGAGCACCGGCAAGGACGGCACCGGCCTGCTGCCGGTCGTCGTCGACGGCCCGGAGGACCCCGAGGTCCGCTGGCCGGCCGCCGACGTCACCGTCGTCCACCTCGTCGGGGACGCCGATGACGAGAGCCCCTCCGAGGACGGTCCCGGGTCCGCCGTCCGGGTGGCGGGGTCGCTCGGCGCGCAGCTGTTGATGTGGGAGGTCGCCACCTCGGTCGCCGGGCGGCTGCTGGGGATCAACCCGTTCGACCAGCCCGACGTGGAGAGCGCGAAGAAGGCGGCCCGCTCGATGCTCGAGGACGCCGCGCCGGCCTCGCCGCCGGCGTTCTCGGACGGTCCTGTCGACGTCCGCGCCCTCGGTGGCGACTGGCTCGGCGACGCGACCACGCTCGCCGGTGCCGTGGCCCGGCTGCTCGACCAGCTCGACCCCGAGCGCGGCTACCTGGCGGTGATGGCCTACCTCGACCGGATCGCCCATCCCGACCTCGAGTCGGTCCGCCGCCCGCTGGCGATGCGGTGCGAGCGCCCGGTCACCTTCGGGTGGGGCCCTCGCTTCCTGCACTCGACCGGCCAGCTCCACAAGGGCGGCCCACCGGTGGGCGTCTTCCTCCAGGTCACCGACGAGCCGGACGACGAGCTCGCCGTACCCGGCAAGGAGTACACCTTCGGCACGCTCGTCGCGGCCCAGGCCGCCGGCGACGCCCAGGTGCTCGCCGACCTCGGCCGCCCGGTGCTCCGGGTGCACCTGCGCGAGCGCGAGGCCGGGATCGCGGCGCTCCGGTCGGCGCTCTCGTGACAGGCAACCCGCTGCGCGACCCCCAGGACCGACGGCTGCCGAAGGTGGCCGGTCCCTGCGGCATGGTCATCTTCGGCGTCACCGGCGACCTGGCCCGCAAGAAGCTGATGCCCGCGATCTACGACCTCGCCAACCGCGGGCTGCTCCCTCCCGGGTTCTCCGTGGTCGGGTTCGCGCGCCGGGAGTGGGCCGACCAGGACTTCGCGAAGATCGTCCACGACTCCGTCCGTGAGCACGCGCGCACCGAGTTCCGCGAGGAGGTGTGGGGGCAGCTCGCCCAGGGGTTCCGTTTCGTCCAGGGAGACTTCGACGACGACGTCGCCTTCGACCAGCTCCGGCAGACGATCACGGACCTCGACCGGGTCCGCGGCACCGGCGGCAACCATGCGTTCTACCTGTCGATCCCGCCGCGGTTCTTCGGCAACGTCATCGGCCAGCTCGAGGAGCACGGCCTCGCCGACCACCCGCCGGACACCTGGCGCCGGGTCGTCGTCGAGAAGCCGTTCGGCTCCGACCTCGAGTCGGCGCGGGCGCTCAACGAGACGCTCAGCGGCGTCTTCCCGCCCGAGGCGGTCTTCCGGATCGACCACTACCTCGGCAAGGAGACCGTCCAGAACATCCTGGCGATGCGGTTCGCCAACATGATGTTCGAGCCGCTCTGGAACGCCAACTACGTCGACCACGTCCAGATCACGATGGCCGAGGACATCGGCATCGGCGGCCGGGCGGGGTACTACGACGGCATCGGCGCCGCCCGCGACGTCATCCAGAACCACCTCCTCCAGCTGCTCGCGCTCACCGCGATGGAGGAGCCGACCTCCTTCGACGCGCGCTCCCTGCGGATGGAGAAGCTCAAGGTCCTCGAGTCGGTCACGTTGCCGCGTCGCCTCGACCTCGGCACCGCGCGCGGGCAGTACGCCGCCGGGTGGGCAGGCGGCGTCAAGGTGCCCGGCTACCTCGAGGAGCCCGACATCCCGGACGACTCCACGACCGAGACCTACGCCGCGATCCGGCTCGGCATCGACAGCCGCCGCTGGTCCGGGGTGCCGTTCTACCTGCGGGCCGGCAAGCGGCTCGGCCGGCGGGTCACCGAGGTGGCGGTCCAGTTCAAGAAGGCGCCGCACCTGCCGTTCCACGCCGCCGCCACCGAGACGCTCACCCACAACGCCCTCGTCATCAGGGTCCAGCCCGACGAGGGGATCACCTTGCGGTTCGGGTCGAAGGTGCCGGGCACGCAGATGGAGATCCGGGACGTCAACATGGACTTCGCCTACGGCGGCACCTTCACCGAGGCCTCCCCCGAGGCCTACGAGCGGCTGATCCTCGACGTCCTCCTCGGAGAGCCGCCGCTCTTCCCGCGGCACGAGGAGGTCGAGCAGTCCTGGCGGATCCTCGACCCGATCATCGAGCACTGGGCCGAGAAGGGCAGGCCGGAGCCCTACCCGAGCGGCACCTGGGGTCCCTCGTCGGCCGACGAGATGCTGGCCCGTGAGGGCCGGAGCTGGAGGCGGCCATGACGATCGTGCTGGAGCAGACCGACGCCGGCGGCATCTCCGCGGCCTTCCTGTCCGCCCGCAAGTCCGCCGGCAGCCCGGCGATGGGCATGGTGATGACGATGGTGGTCGTCGTGCCCGCAGCCGGCGCCGAGAGCGCGATCGAGGCCGCCCAGGAGGCCGCCCGTGAGCACCCGTCCCGCGTCCTGACGGTCGTCATCGGTTCCGCCCGTGGCGCGTCGAGGATCGACGCGGAGATCCGGTCCGGCTCCGGCGCCCCCGGGGAGACCGCTCTGATCCGGCTCAGTGGCGAGGTCGCCAAGCACTCGGAGTCGGTCGTGCTGCCGCTGCTCCTGCCGGACTCCCCCGTGGTCGTCTGGTGGCCCACCGAGCCGCCGGCCGACCCGGCCGCCGACCCCATCGGGCGGCTCGGCACCCGGCGGATCACCGACGCCGCCGAGGTCTCCACCGGTCGCAACCGGGCGATGCTGACGCAGTGCCGGTCCTACGCGCCCGGCAACACCGACCTCGCCTGGACCCGGATCACCCCGTGGCGCGCGCTCATCGCGGCGGCCTTCGACCAGGCCCCGGGGAAGGTCACGGGGATCAAGGTCACCGCGGAGCGGGTCAGCCCCAGCGCCGAGCTCCTCGGCGCCTGGCTGTCGGACCGGCTCAAGGTGCCGGTGAGCTGGGGTCGCTCCGACGGCCCGGGGATCACCGAGGTGGCGCTGGCCACCCGGGACGGCGAGATCCGGCTCGCCCGCGGCGACGGGCGGCACGCGACCCTGTCGGTCCCCGGCCAGCCCGACCGGCCGGTCGGGCTCCGACGCCGGGACGTCCCCGAGCTGCTCCACGAGGAGCTCCGGCGACTCGACCCTGACGACATCTACGCGGCGACGGTCCGGAAGCTGATCAAGATGCGCGACACCCCGCGGAGCACCACGAAGAAGAGTGCAGCCAAGAAGGCCTCGACGAAGAACGGGGCTGCCAGGAAGAAGGCCGACAAGAAACCCGCCGGCCGGAAGGGCGCGTGACCATGGCCGAACACCCCGTCGTCACCCTCTCCTCCGCCGACGAGGTGGCGGAGCGGGTCGCGGGCGACGTACTCACGCTCCTGCGCGAGGCGCAGGCCGCCGGGCGTGATCCCCGGTTGGTGCTGACCGGCGGATCCATCTCCCGCACGGTGCACGCCGCGATGGCCGCCGGCGAGCCGGCCCCCGACTGGGAACGCGTCGACTTCTGGTGGGGCGACGAGCGGTACGTCCCCGCCGACGACGAGGAGCGCAACGCCGGCCAGGCCCTCGCCGACCTCCTGACGAAGCTGCCCATCGACCCGGCGCAGGTGCATGCGATGCCGGCCGCCGACGACGGCTACCCGGACGTCGAGGCGGCTGCGCAGGCGCACGCGGAGGAGCTGTCGGCGGCGGTGGCCGGGGTGCCGGAGGGCGAGCCCTGGTTCGAGGTGCTCATGCTCGGGATCGGGCCGGACGGCCACTGCGCGTCGCTGTTCCCCGGACGCGACGAGGTCGGCTCCGACGGAGTGGTGCTCCCGGTCCGCAGCTCTCCCAAGCCGCCTCCCCAACGGATCACCATGGGGATGCAGGTGCTCCGCCGCGCACGCCACGTCGTGTTCGTCGCCGCGAGTGCGGAGAAGGCCGACGCGGTGGCGCGGTCGGTCGCCGGAGGCGACGTCCATGAGACGCCGGCCGCGGGACCGCGAGGGCTCGAGTCGACGACCTGGTACGTCGACGACGCCGCCGCCGCCGCGCTCTGAGCAGAAGTAGCCCCGCGTCGGCGGCCTAGAAGATGATCTCGCCGCGCTTGCGCTTGTCACGGAGGCTCTTGAGCGCCTCGTCGAGGATCTCGGCGGCCTCCGAGTCGCTGCGACGCTCCTTCACGTAGGCGAGGTGCGTCTTGTACGGCTCGATCCTCGGCGGCGGAGGAGGGTTCTCCGAGTCGAGGCTTGCCGGGAGCCCGCACTTCGGGCAGTCCCACGAGTCGGGGACCGCGGCCTCGACGGCGAAGGTGATCTCCGCCTCGTGACGGTGGGCGCAGAAGTAGATCACCCGCTGTCGTGGAGCGGACTCACCCCGCTCCACCTCACCCATCGGCCCTGCACCGACCCGGCTGCCCCGGATCGCGTTGCCACCGCCACCTGCCACGAGTTCTCCTATGAACGAGCCGAGAAAGACTTGAACGATCAGCTGCCGTACTTGACCTTCATCAGAAGCCCGAGCGCGATGACGCAGGCGAACCAGAGGACGCCGGCGCCGATCGTGATGCGGTCGAGGTTGCGCTCGGCGACCGAGGAGCCGCCGAGACCGCTGGACATGCCGCCTCCGAACATGTCGGAGAGCCCGCCGCCCCGGCCCTTGTGGAGCAGGATCAGCAGGATGAGCAGCAGGCTCGTCAGGACGAGCAGAACAGTAAATGCGGTGATCACGGTGGCACAGCCTAACTCACGGGGTGGGGACGGACGGACAACCGGTGCTCAGAGGACCGGCATGTCGTAGTACCGGCAGATGCCGCCGAACTCCTCGTGGTCGAGGCTCGCGCCTCCCACGAGGCAGCCGTCGACGTCGGCCTTCGCCATGATCCCGGCGACATTGGCGGCCTTGACCGAGCCGCCGTAGAGGATGCGGACCGACTCGCCGGCCGCCTCGCCCCACTGCTCGGCGACCCGACCGCGGATCGCGGCGCAGACCTCCTGCGCGTCGTCCGGGGTGGCGACCTCACCGGTGCCGATCGCCCAGACCGGCTCGTAGGCGATGACGAGCTCCGCCACCTGCTCGGCGCCCAGCCCGTCGAGGGAGCCGTCGACCTGGCCGAGGGTGTGCTCGACCTGGCGTCCCTCCTTGCGCACCTCGAGCCCCTCCCCCACGCAGACGATCGGGGTGATGCCCGCCGCGACCGCCTTCTTCGCCTTGGCGTTGACGACCTGGTCGGACTCGGCGTGGTGCTCCCGGCGCTCCGAGTGGCCGACCGTCACGTAGGAGCAGCCGAGCTTGGCGAGCATTCCGGCGGAGATCTCGCCGGTGTAGGCGCCGCCGTCGTGGGTGGAGACGTCCTGGGCGCCGTAGCGGATCGGCAGCTTGTCGCCGTCGACCGAGGTCTGGACGCTCCGCAGGTCGGTGAACGGGGGCAGGACGACGACCTCGACCTTGCCGAAGTCGTGCTTCTTGTCGGCCAGGGCGGCGTTCAGCTTCTGGACGAGGACCACCGCTTCCTGGTGGTTGAGGTTCATCTTCCAGTTGCCGGCCATGAGCGGCAGGCGGGCGGGCTTCGCCATCGGTGGTGTCTCCTAGGGTGTGGTCAGTCGTCGAGGACGTCGATGCCGGGAAGCTGCTTGCCCTCGAGGTACTCCAGGCTGGCGCCGCCGCCGGTCGAGATGTGGCCGAAGGCGGCCTCGTCGAACCCCAGCTTCCGGACCGCGGCAGCCGAGTCCCCCCCGCCGACGACGGAGAGGCCGTCGATCTCGGTGAGCGCCTGCGCGACCGCGCGGGTGCCGCCGGAGAACGCCTCGAACTCGAACACCCCCATCGGGCCGTTCCAGAACACCGTGCGTGCGTCGGCGAGGGCCGAGGCGAACGCGGCGGCGGACTCGGGGCCGATGTCGAGCCCCATCTGGTCGGCCGGCATCTCGTCGGACGGCACCACGGTCGGAGGGGCGTCCGCGGCGAACGTCGGCGCGACGACGATGTCCGTCGGCAGGAGGAGCTGGACACCGGACTCCTCGGCGCGGCGGAGGTACTCCGCGCACACCTCGACCTGGTCCTCCTCGAGGAGGCTGGAACCGACCTCGTGGCCCTGCGCCTTGAGGAAGGTGAACACCATGCCGCCGCCGATCAGCAGCCGGTCCGCCTTGCCGAGCAGGTTGTCGATCACACCGAGCTTGTCGGACACCTTCGAGCCGCCGAGGACGACGGCGTACGGCCGGTCCGGCTCCTCGGTCAGCCGGCGCAGCACCTCGATCTCGGCCGCGACCAGCCCGCCCATCGCGTGCGGCAGCAGCTTCGCCACGTCGTAGACACTGGCCTGCTTCCGGTGGACGACCCCGAAACCGTCGGAGACGAAGACGTCCGCGAGCTCGCCGAGCTCCCTGGCGAACGCCTCCCGCTCGGCTCCGTCCTTGCTCGTCTCGCCCGCGTTGAACCGGACGTTCTCCAGCACCGCGACCTCGCCGTCGGCGAGCGCCTCCACGGTGGAGCGGGCGTTCTCGCCCACCGTGTTGGTCGCGAACGCCACCGGTGCCCCCAGCAGCTCTCCGAGCCTGGCGGCGACCGGCCGCAGGGAGTACTTCGGGTCGGGCTCCCCCTTCGGCCGGCCGAGGTGCGCGACGACGACGACCTTCGCGCCCTTGTCCGTCAACGTGCGGATGGTCGGCAGGCTCGCCCGGATCCGCCCGTCGTCGGTGATCACCCCGCCGTCGAGGGGCACGTTGAGGTCCGAGCGGACCAGGACGCGCTTGCCCCCAAGGTCGCCGAGGTCGTCGATCGTCGCCACGTGGCCGCTCCGCGCGGTCAGAGGCTGCTGCCGACGAGGAGGACCAGGTCGGCGAGCCGGTTGGAGTAGCCCCACTCGTTGTCGTACCAGCCGACGACCTTGACCTGGTTGCCGATGACCTTGGTCAGCGGCGCGTCGAAGATGCACGACGCCGGGTCGGTGGTGATGTCGGTCGAGACGATCGGGTCGGTGTTGTACTTCAGGATCCGGCCGTCGGCCGCGGCCTTCATCGCGGCGTTGACCTCCTCGACCGTGGTCTCGCGGCCGGCCTCGAAGGTGAGGTCGGTGAGCGAGCCGGTCGGCACCGGGACGCGGACGGCGTAGCCGTCGAGCTTGCCCTTGAGCTCGGGGAGCACGAGGGAGATCGCCTTCGCAGCGCCGGTCGAGGTCGGCACGAGGTTGGTCGCCGCCGACCGGGCGCGACGCATGTCCTTGTGCGGGGCGTCCAGGAGGTTCTGGTCGCCGGTGTAGGCGTGGATCGTCGTCATGAGCCCCTTGACGATCGTGAACTCGTCGTTGAGCGCCTTCGCCATCGGCGCGAGGCAGTTGGTGGTGCACGAGGCGTTCGAGATGATCGAGTGGTTCTCGGGGTCGTAGTCGCCCTCGTTGACGCCCATGACGATCGTGACGTCCTCGTTCTTCGCCGGCGCCGAGATGATCACCTTGCGGGCGCCGTTGTCGAGGTGCGTCTTCGCCTTGGTCGCGTCGGTGAAGAAGCCGGTCGACTCGATGACGACGTCGGCGCCGATGGCGCCCCACTTGAGCGCCGACGGGTCGCGCTCGGCGTACGCCTTGAAGGTCTGCCCGGCCGCCGTGATGTCGGTCTCGGTCGACGACACGTCGCCGTCGAGCCGGCCCAGGATCGAGTCGTACTTCAGCAGCGTGGCCAGCGTCTGGTTGTCGGTGAGGTCGTTGACACCGACGATCTCGATATCGGCGCCCGAGGCCACGACGGCGCGGAAGAAGTTGCGGCCGATCCGGCCGAAACCGTTGATGCCTACGCGAACGGTCAAGACAAGCACTCCCTCGAAAGACTGTCGGACTCCCCGGCACGGCCGAGGCTGCTCCCGACCCTATCGCGGGGTCGCTCCCGGACCGAACCGGGCGAGACTCAGTCTTCGGCGAGCATGTCCGCGGTGAGGCTCGCTTCGGTGTCCGGCACCCCGAGGTCGTGGGCCTTCTTGTCGGCCATCGCCAGGAGCCGCCGGATGCGCCCCGCGATCGCGTCCTTGGTGAGCACCGGCTCGTGCAGCTGCCCGAGCTCCTCCAGCGACGCCTGCTTGTGCTGGAGCCGCAGCGCACCGGCGAGCTTCAGGTGGTCGGGGACCTCGTCGCCGAGGAGCTCCAGCGCCCGCTCGACCCGGGCGCCGGCGGCGACCGCGGCGCGCGCGGAGCGGCGCAGGTTGGCGTCGTCGAAGTTCGCGAGCCGGTTGGCCGTGGCCCGGACCTCGCGGCGCATCCGGCGCTCCTCCCACGCCATGAGCGACTCGTGGGCGCCGAGCCTGGTCAGCAGCTCGCCGATCGCGTCGCCGTCGCGGATGACGACGCGGTCCACGCCGCGGACCTCCCGCGCCTTGGCGCTGATGCCGAGCCGGCGGGCGGCGCCGACGAGGGCGAGCGCGGCCTCGGGGCCGGGGCAGGTGACCTCGAGCGAGGACGAGCGCCCCGGCTCGGTGAGCGAGCCGTGGGCGAGGAAGGCGCCCCGCCACGCGGCGACCGCGTCGCAGTTGCCGCCCGAGACGACCTGGGGCGGCAGTCCGCGGACCGGGCGGCCGCGGCCGTCGAGGAGCCCGGTCTGGCGGGCGAGGGTCTCGCCGTCCTTGACGACGCGGACGACGTACCGGCTGTTCTTGCGGATGCCGTGACCCTGCACCATGGCGAGGTCGGAGCCGTGACCGTAGACCTCGGCGATGTCGCGACGCAGCCGGCGGGCGGCGGCACCGGTGTCGAGCTCGGCCTCCACCACGATCTGACCGCTGACGATGTGCAACCCCCCGGCGAAGCGGAGCATGGACGACACTTCCGCCTTGCGACAGCAGGTCTTGGTGACCGATGTGTTGGCCAGCTCCGCCTTCACCTGTGCCGTCATCGCCATGCGTCCGATCCTGCCACTGTGATGTCTCCCGTCGAGCAGGGCCCCCGATCCAGGGTGCGGCAAACCCTACGTCGCCCCCAGCACCGCCGAAAGGGCGCTCGCCAACTTGCCGGGGTCGTGCCGCGGGGTCCCGTCGCCGCGCGAGACGTCGGCCAGCCGGAGCCGTGCGCCGAGCGCCTCGGCGGTACGGCGAAGCGCGTCGACGTCCCTGACCGACGACACGTCGGCGAGCACGACGTCGAGCCGGAGCTCGGGCGCGTGCGCGGCGAGCACCTCGAGGTGGGTCTCGGGGTCGAACCCGTCGGTCTCGCCCTGCTGTGCCTCGAGGTTGAGCAGCACGAGCTTGCGGGCCGGGGAGGAGACCAGCGCGTCACGGAGGGCCGGGACGAGGAGGTGCGGGATGACGCTGGTGAACCATGATCCAGGGCCCAGCACCACCCAGTCCGCCTCGGCCACTGCCGTGAGCGCCTCGGGACAGGCCGGCGGGTCGACCGGGTCGAGCGTCACCTCGAGGACGCGCCCGGCGGTCGAGGCGACCTGGACCTGGCCACGCACCACGCTCTCGTCCAGGGGCCGCTCGGTGTCCGCGCCCTGCACGACCGCGGTGATGTCGAGGGGCACCAGGGCCATCGGCAGCACCCGACCGCCGGCGCCGAGGAGCCGGCCCACCCGGTCGAGCCCGTCGACATGGTCGCCGAGGAGCTCCCAGAGGGCCACGATGAGGAGGTTCCCGACGGCGTGCTGGTCCATCTCGCCGTGGCTGCTGAACCGGTGCTGGAGGACCCGTGCCCAGGTGCTGCCCCAGTCGTCGTCCTCGCAGAGCGCCGACAGGGCCTGGCGCAGGTCCCCTGGCGGCAGGCAGCCGAACTCCGCCCGGAGCCGCCCCGAGGAGCCGCCGTTGTCGGCCACGGTGACGACCGCGGTCAGCTCCTTGACGAAACGGCGCAGCGCCGACAGCGACGCGGCCAGCCCGTGGCCTCCGCCCAGGGCGACGGCCCGGACGTCGAGGACGTGGCTCACGTCACTCCTGCCCGAGGTCACGGTGGGTCGCCCGGGCGTCGAGCCCGTAACCGAGGAGCCGGGCGGCGACCTCCTCGGCCATCGCGACGCTGCGGTGCTTGCCGCCGGTGCAGCCGATGGCGACGGTCATGAACCGCTTCCCCTCGCGCAGGTAGCCCTTGCCGACGTCGACGATGAGCGGGACGAAACGGCCGAGGAACTCCTCCGCGCCCACCTGGGACTTGACGTAGTCCGCGACTCCCTCGTCCCGACCGGTGCGCGGTCGCAGCTCCGGCACCCAGTGCGGATTGGGCAGGAACCGCATGTCCGCGACGTAGTCCGCGTCGACCGGGATGCCGTACTTGAACCCGAAGCTGACCAGCGTGATCTTGAGCGCCAGCCGCTCGGTGGTCCCGAAGCTGCGGGCGATCTGGTTGGTGAGCTGGTGGACGTTGAGGTTGCTCGTGTCGATGACGAGGTCGGCGTCGCCGCGGAGGTCGGCGAGCACCTTGCGCTCCCGGACCAGCCCGTCGAGCAGCCGGCCGCCGGCCTGCAAGGGGTGCGGCCGCCGGGCCGCCTCCTGGCGGCGCACGAGCACGTCGTCCTCTGCCTCGAGGAAGAGCAGGGTGGTGCGGCGCCCGGTGAACCCCTTGGCGAGCACCTCACGGAGCGACTCGAAGAACGACCCCGACCGGACGTCGACGACGACGGCGATCGACTGCTCCGGCCCGTGGGTCTCCTCGACCATCCGGACGACGTCCTGGACGAGGGTCGGCGGCAGGTTGTCGACGACGAAGTAGCCGAGGTCCTCGAGCTCCTTGGCCGCGGTGCTCCGCCCCGCCCCGGTCATCCCGGTGACGATGATCAGCTCACCCTGGGCAGGGTGGTGGGTCTCGCTCATCTAGCCCTCCTCGATCTCGCCGGTCGCCGTGTTCACGCTCACCGGACGGCCGGTCTGCTCGGCCAACGCTGCCACGATCGCCTCCGCGGTGCGGACGCCGATCCCTGGGACGGCGGCGATCTCCGCCACCGTGGCGGTCCGCACCTTGCGGAGCGAGCCGAACCGCTTGAGCAGCGCCTTGCGGCGCACCTCCCCGAGCCCGGGGACGTCGTCGAGGAGGCTCTCCACCATGGTCTTCGACCGGCGCGACCGGTGGTGGGTGATCGCGAACCTGTGCGCCTCGTCGCGGACACGCTGCAGGAGGAAGAGCGCCTCACTGGTCCGGGGCAGGATGACCGGGTCCTCCTGGCCGGGCAGCCAGATCTCCTCCAGCCGCTTGGCGAGCCCGCAGACCGGGATGTCGTCGATGCCGAGCTCGTCGAGGGCGCGCTGCGCGGCGGCCACCTGGGGCGGTCCGCCGTCGACCACGACCAGCCCGGGGGCGTAGGCGAACTTGCGGGCGCGGCCGGTGTCCGGGTCCACGAGCAGGGGACCGCTCTCGGGGTCCACCTCTCCCCCGCTGCCGAGGTCCGGGTGCTCCACCCGCTCGTCGAGCAGCCGGCGGAACCGGCGGGTCACCACCTCGTGCATGGCCCCGACGTCGTTCTGCCCCTCGAGGGAGCGGACGACGAACCGGCGGTACTCCGACTTCCGCGCCAGCCCGTCCTCGAAGACGACCATCGACCCGACGATCTCGGTGCCCTGGAGGTTGGAGATGTCGTAGCACTCGATCCGCAGCGGCGCCTCGGGGAGGTCGAGCGCCTTCTGGATGTCCTCGAGCGCCTGGTTCCGCGTGGTCAGGTCGGAGGCGCGCTTCATCTTGTGCAGCGCCAGCGACTGCTTGGCGTTGCGGGCCACCGTCTCCTGGAGGGTCCGCTTGTCGCCGCGCTGCGGCACCCGGAGGCTGACCCGGCTGCCGCGCACCCCCGAGAGCCACAGCTCCAGCGCCGGAGCGTCGTCCGGCAGCGTGGGCACGAGGATCTCCTTGGGCACCGCCTCGCCGGACTCGCCGGCATAGAGCTGCTGCAGGAACCGCTCCACGAGCCCGCCGAGGTCGGTGTCCTCGGTCTTCTCCGCGACCCAGCCCCGCTGCCCGCGGACCCGCCCGCCACGCACGTGGAAGATCTGGACGGCGACCTCGAGCGGGTCGTCCTCGAGGGCGACCACGTCCGCGTCGGTGCCGTCCCCGAGGACCACCGCCTGCTTCTCCAGCGCCCGGTTGAGCGCCCCCAGGTCGTCGCGAAGCCGGGCGGCCCGCTCGAAGTCGAGCTCGGCGGACGCGGCGTACATCTCCTTCTCGATCCTCCGGACGAACCCCGAGGTCTGCCCGGCCATGAAGTCGCAGAAGTCGTTGACGATCGCGCGGTGCTCCTCCGCGCTCACGTTGCCGACGCACGGGGCCGCGCACTTGTCGATGTAGCCGAGCAGGCAGGGCCGCCCGACCTGCGCCGAGCGCTTGAAGACGCCGTTGGAGCAGGAGCGCATCGGGAAGACCCGGAGCAGCTGGTCGACGGTGTCGCGGATCGCCCAGGCGTGGGAGTACGGGCCGAAGTAGCGGACTCCCTTCTTCTTCGCCCCGCGGACCACCATCACCCTGGGGAACTCCTCGCCGACGGTGACGGCGAGCCACGGGTAGGACTTGTCGTCGCGGTACTTCACGTTGAACCGTGGGTCGAACTCCTTGATCCAGGAGTACTCCAGCTGGAGCGCCTCGACCTCGGTGCCGACGACGGTCCACTCGACGCTCCCCGCGGTGGTCACCATCGTCGCGGTCCGCGCGTGCAGGTTCGCCAGGTCCTGGAAGTACGACGACAGCCGGGCGCGGAGGTTCTTCGCCTTGCCCACGTAGATGACCCGGCCCCGGGGGTCCTTGAACCGGTAGACACCCGGCGAGGTCGGGATCGACCCGGCGGCGGGGCGGTAGGTGGACGGGTCGGGCACCTCTCAACCCTAGAGCTCTCTGTCGTGGGGGCGGCCGAGGAGGGCGAGCATCTCCGGGAGGTCGAAGAACGTGGCGATGGCGACCGCGGACTTCGGGCCGTGGTCGGGGTCGGCGCCGGCCTCCAGGAGCAGCCTGACGGAGTTGGTGTCCTGCCGGAAGACAGCGGCAGCCAGGGCGGTCTGGCCGCGGTCGTTGACCCGCGCGTGGTCCGCACCGCGGTCGAGGAGGGCGCGGACCAGCTCGGGGTGGGTGTGGTAGGCGGCGAGGATCAGCAGCGTGTCGCCGGCACTGTTCGTGAGGTTCACCGGGAGCCCCTTGTCGACGTACTCCGCGAGCTGTTCGACCTCCCCTCCCCGGGCGAGGTCGAACGCGGACTGGAGGAAGGCGAGCTCGTCAGGGGTCAGGTCCTCGGTCATGGCCCCATTGTGTCCGGTGCGGAGTCGCGGCTCGGGACCCCTTGGTCACGTCGTCCGTTCCTTGCTGTTCGAATCTCTTCGGAAAGTGTCGGTGGTGGGTCGTAGCGTTTCCTCATGGACGCAGAGCAGCCGCCGGACCGGTCGCCGTCGTCGGGGGTGATGTCGCATCCGGTGACCTACTTCGCGGAGCGGGTGCATGAGGTGCTCGACGAGGTCACGATGGTCTCGATGGCGGGGTTGTCCGGGGAGGCCGCTGGTGCGGCGGCGGTGGGGCTGGCGCGGGCCGAGGCGCGGCTGACGGCGTTGCGGTTGCGGTTGCTGGACAAGGCCGACCGGGCCGACGTCGGCGAGGCGTCGGCGAGCAGTACGGCGGCGTGGTGGGCGCAGGCCGCGACCCTGGACCGGTCCCGGGCCCGGCGGGAGGTGAAGCTGGCGGGCTGGTTGACCACGCAGTTCCACCGCACCGAGGCGGCCCTGGCCGCGGGCGGGGTGTCGGCCGCGCACGCGGAGGTGATCGTGGACGCGGTGCGGGCGCTGCCCTCGAGCGTGGGACCCGACGGGCGGGAGCAGGCCGAGGCCCACCTGCTGGAGCAGGCCGGCCGGTTCGGCCCGAAGGAGCTGAAGGTGCTCGGCAAGCGGCTGCTCGACGTGATCGACCCCGACGCCGCCGACGCCCGGTTGGCGGCGCAGCTGGAGAAGGAGGAGGCCGCCGCGGCCCGCCGGTGCTTCCTGGAGCTGCACGACGACGGCGAGGGCACCACCCACGGCCGGTTCGCGATCCCCACGCTGGCCGGCGACATGCTGGCCACGGCGCTCAACGCGTTCGCGTCCCCGCGGCGTCCGGACGGCTATCCGCGCGAGGACGCGGCTGGTGTGGCGGTGCCGAACCCGGTGCTGCTCGGGCAGGCGTTCACCGAGCTTCTCGAGCGGTACCCGGCCGACCGGATCCCGCAGTCCGGGGGTGTGAACGCCACCCTGATCGTCACCATCCCGGTCGAGACCCTGCTCGGCGGGCTGGAGTCGGCGGAGCTGCTGACCGGCCACCACCTCTCCCACGCCCAAGCCCGCCGGTTGGCGTGCGAGGCCGGTCTGCTGCCCGAGGTGCTCGACGGCGAATCGCGGCCCCTGGACTACGGGCGGGAGCGCCGCTTCCACACCACCGGGCAACGGAAGGTGATCCAGGCCCGCGACAAGACCTGTCGCGCCGAGGGGGTGCGACATCCCCGCGAACTGGTGCCACATCCACCACCTCACCCCGTGGAGCCGCGGCGGCCGGACCAGCGTCGACGACGCCGTCAGCCTCTGCTCCCGGCACCACACCACCGCCCACGACCCCGCCTACGAGACCACCCGGACCGCCACCGGGCGGCTCGCCTTCACCCGCATCCGCCAATAGGGAGGCTGCGCCGAGCCCCGCGCCAGGCCGAGGTGCTGCGGGTTCAGGACCTGACGACCTGGCCGCCCTTGACGCTGACCGGGAACTCCTCGAGGGGATCCGTGGCCGGGCCGTTGACGACGCTTCCGTCCTGGGCGGAGAACCGGCTGCCGTGGCAGGGGCAGGCGATCTCGCCGTCCGTGACGCTTCCCACCGTGCACCCCTGGTGGGTGCACACTGCGGTGAAGCATCTGAACTCCCCCTCGGCCGGCTGCGTCACGACCAGCTGGGCGTCGGCCAGGACCACACCGCCCCCCAAGGGGACGTCTGCGGTCGCCACCGGAAAGGAGCCGGCGGTCGCAGCCTCGTCGGAGCCGCAGGCTGCCAGCACCGGGGCGGAGAGGCCCAGCAGGGCGGCGCCGCCGAAGACGCGGCGGGTCAGGTCAAGGCTCGTCATCGATCTCTCCTCGTGGGGGGCAGGGCGGGGTCAACCGTAGTCGCGCGAGGCAGCTCGGGAGCGACCGGTGACCTTGCGGGCTGGGCGTCGCAGCTCACCGGCTCGCGGTCGCCCGCTTGACCGCCCGCTTCACGGGCGCCTTGACCCCGCCCTTCTTCGCCGCAGAGTTCTTCACCGCGGAGCCGCTCGAGCGCTTCTTCCCGGGCGCCGTCCGGAGCTGCCCCTCGAGCAGCGGCTTGAGGAACGCGCCGGTGTGGCTCCCCGGGTGGTCCGCGACCTCCTCGGGAGTCCCCTCGGCGACGACGACCCCGCCGCGGTTGCCGCCCTCGGGGCCCATGTCGACGATCCAGTCGGCGGTCTTGATGACGTCGAGGTTGTGCTCGATGACCAGGACGGTGTTCCCCTGGTCGACGAGCCGCCCCAGCACCAGGAGCAGCTTGCGGATGTCCTCGAAGTGGAGCCCGGTGGTGGGTTCGTCGAGGACGTAGACGGTCCGCCCCGTCGACCGCTTCTGCAGCTCGGTGGAGAGCTTCACCCGCTGCGCCTCGCCTCCGGACAGCGTGGGGGCCGGCTGGCCGAGCCGCACGTAGCCGAGCCCGACGTCGACCAGCGTCCGCATGTGCCTGTTGATCGCCGGGACCGCCGCGAAGAACTCGAGCGCCTCCTCGATCGGCATGTCGAGGACCTCGGCGATCGTCTTCCCCTTGTAGTGGACCTCGAGCGTCTCCCGGTTGTAGCGGGCTCCGTGGCACACCTCGCACGGCACGTAGACGTCGGGCAGGAAGTTCATCTCGATCTTGATGGTGCCGTCGCCGGCGCACGCCTCGCACCGGCCGCCCTTGACGTTGAACGAGAACCGGCCCTGGAGGTAGCCGCGCATCTTCGCCTCGGGCGTGGCGGCGAACAGCTTGCGGACGTGGTCGAAGACGCCGGTGTACGTCGCCGGGTTGGACCGCGGGGTGCGCCCGATCGGTGACTGGTCGACGTGGATCACCTTGTCGACGTGGTCGAGCCCCTCGATCCGCCGGTGCCGCCCGGGGACCGTGCGGGCGTTGTAGAGCTGCTTGGCGAGCGCGGTGTAGAGGATGTCGTTGACCAGCGTCGACTTGCCGGAGCCGCTCACGCCGGTCACCGCCACGAACATGCCGAGCGGGAACGAGACGTCGATGTCGCGGAGGTTGTTCTCCTTGGCTCCGACGACACGCAGCTCGCGCCCCGGCGTCCGCGGCCGGCGTACGGCGGGCAGCGGGATCGACTTGCGACCGGAGAGGTAGAGGCCGGTCTCCGAGTCGGGGTGGCTCAGCAGCCCGGCGACCGGGCCGGAGTGGACCACCTGGCCGCCGTGCTCCCCGGCCCCTGGGCCGATGTCGACCGCCCAGTCGGCCGTCCGGATGGTGTCCTCGTCGTGCTCGACGACGATCAGCGTGTTGCCGAGGTCCCGGAGCCGCACGAGCGTCTCGATGAGCCGGTGGTTGTCGCGCTGGTGGAGCCCGATCGAGGGCTCGTCGAGGACGTAGAGGACGCCGACGAGCCCGGCGCCGATCTGGGTGGCGAGCCGGATCCGCTGTGCCTCGCCGCCCGAGAGGGAGCCGGCCGGCCGGTTGAGCGAGAGGTAGTCGAGCCCGACGTCGAGGAGGAAGTTGAGCCGCTCCTGGATCTCCTTGAGGACCCGCTCGGCGATCTGGCGCTCGCGGTTGCTGAGCTCGACCGTGCGGAGGAACTGTGCGGTCTCGTCGATCGACATCGCGCAGACCTCGGCGATGTTCCGTCCGCCGATGGTGACCGCCACCGAGACGGGCTTGAGCCGGGTCCCCTGGCAGGCCGGGCAGGGCACCTCGCGCATGAACCCCTCGAACCGCTCCCGGCTCGTGTCGGACTCGGCCTCGCGGTGGCGCCGCTCGATGTAGGGACGGACTCCCTCGAAGGACGTGTAGTAGGAGCGCTCGCGCCCGTAGCGGTTGCGGTGCCGCACGTGCACCTTGGTGGAGTGGCCGTCGAGGATCGACTTCTTCGCCTTGGCCGACAGCTGCTCCCAGGGAGTGTCGAGGTCGAAGCCGAGCTCCTGCCCGAGCGCGCCGAGGAGCCGTTGGAAGAAGTCGGACACGTGCGCGCCCGACCACGGGCTGATGATCCCGTCGGCGAGCGTGCCGGAGGGGTCGGTCACCACCAGCTCGGGGTCGACCTCCATCCGGGTGCCGAGCCCGTGGCACTCCGGACAGGCGCCGAACGGGGAGTTGAAGGAGAACGAGCGCGGCTCGAGCTCGTCGGTGTCGATCGGGTGCTCGTTGGGGCACGCCATCCGCTCGGAGTAGCGGTGCTCGCGGCCGGGGTCCCCGTCGGGAAGGTCCACGAGGTCGAAGACCACAAGCCCTCCGGCGAGCCCCAGCGCGGTCTCCACCGAGTCGGTGAGCCGGCGCTTCGCGGACGCCTTGGCGGAGAGCCGGTCGACCACGACCTCGACCGTGTGCTTCTTCTGCTTGTCGAGGGTCGGTGGCTCGGTGAGGAGGTGCGTCTCGCCGTCGACGCGGGCCCGCGAGAACCCCTGCGTCTGGAGCTGGCGGAAGAGGTCGACGTACTCCCCCTTGCGGCCGCGGATCACCGGGGCGAGCACCTGGAACCGGGTGCCCTCCTCGAGCTGCATGACCCGGTCGACGATCTGCTGGGGGGTCTGCCGGGAGATCGGCTCACCGCAGGTCGGGCAGTGCGGCCGGCCGGCCCGCGCGTAGAGAAGGCGGAGGTAGTCGTAGACCTCGGTGATGGTGCCGACCGTGGAGCGGGGGTTCTTCGAGGTGGACTTCTGGTCGATCGAGACCGCCGGCGAGAGCCCCTCGATGAAGTCGACGTCGGGCTTGTCCATCTGCCCGAGGAACTGGCGGGCGTAGGCGGAGAGCGACTCGACGTACCTCCGCTGGCCCTCGGCGAAGATGGTGTCGAAGGCGAGGCTGGACTTGCCGGAGCCGGACAGCCCGGTGAAGACGATGAGCGAGTCGCGGGGCAGGTCGAGCGAGACGTCCTTGAGGTTGTGCTCCCGCGCCCCGCGGATGATGAGCTGGTCGGCCACTGGGTTCCTCAGGGTCGGATGGGTGGGCGGACGTTCGAACAGACGTTCGCCATCTTAGCCTCCTGACACAACCTGGTCAGGAGGGGTTGGATGGCTCCTATGAACGTTGGCATGGACACCGACTTCCCTCATCTCGACGAGACCGTGGTGGCGACAGCACGCTACCTGGAGGCACTGACAGGACTGAGCGACGACGACGTCCGGACCCCCTCCCTCCTGCCCGGCTGGAGCCGCGCCCACGTCATCACCCACGTCGCCCGCAACGCCGACGCGCTGGCGAACGTGCTGCACGGTGCCCAGGCCGGCGAGGTGCGCGCACAGTACCCGTCGACGGAGGAGCGGGATGCCGACATCGAGGCCGGCGCCGGGCGCAGCGCCGCCGAGCTCCGGGAGGACTCCGTGGCGGCCGCCGGCCGGTGGCACCAGGCCGCGGAGGAGCTCCACTCGGCCAACCTGGAGAACCTGTGCGAGCGGACCCCCGGCGGTGTCAGCTACCCGGCCCGTCGTGTCGGCATCTCCCGGCGCACGGAGGTCGAGGTGCACCACGCCGACCTCGGCATCGGCTACACCGCCGCCCAGTGGCCGCCAGACCTCGTCGAGGCGCTGTTCAAGCGGCGCCACCGGGAGCTCGCCGGGAAGGAGGTGGGGCTCACCTGGCGAGCGACCGACACGGGTTCGACCTGGACCACCGGGGAGGGGCCGGAGGTGACGGGGACCGCGGCCGATGTCGTCTGGTGGCTCCTGGGCCGCGGTGACGGCTCCGGTCTGGCATGCTCCGGTGGTCAGCTCCCCGAGCTCGGAAGGTGGGCATGAGCCGCAGATGAGCTACAGAGGCAAGGTCACCCAGGGCGGGCCCGCGGACGTCCGCGAGCTCGCGAACCTGATGGTCACCAAGATGTCGGTCGGCGACTTCGACAACAACACCTACCTGCTCCGCTGCCGGCGGACCGGCGAGCAGCTCCTCGTCGACGCGGCCGCCGAGCCGGACCGGATCCTCGCCATGGTGGGCAAGGACGGGCTCACGAAGGTGGTCACGACCCACCAGCACGGGGACCACTGGCAGGCGCTCGCCGAGGTGGTCGAGGCGACCGGTGCGGCGACGTACGCCGGCGCCGCGGACGTCGAGGGCATCCCGGTGCCGACCCAGCACCCGCTCTCCGACGGCGACCGGGTCTCCGTCGGGGACTGCGAGCTCGAGGTGGTGCACCTGGTCGGCCACACCCCGGGCTCCGTCGCGCTGCTCTACGACGACCCCGCCGGCACCCCGCACCTCTTCACCGGCGACAGCCTCTTTCCCGGCGGCGTGGGGAACACGTTCGGACGCGAGGAGAACTTCCGTTCGCTGCTCCACGACGTGCGCACCAAGCTGTTCGACCGGCTCCCCGACGAGACCTGGTTCTACCCCGGCCACGGCGACGACTCGACGCTCGGCGCCGAACGGCCCTCCCTGCCCGAGTGGGAGGCCCGTGGCTGGTGAGCCGGGCTAACGCAGCCGGACGGCGATGATCGCGACGTCGTCGTCGTGCTCGGCGACGACGAGCCGCTCGAGGAGCTGGTCGCAGAGCAGGTCGAGCGGCAGCGAGCGGAGCTCCGTGAGAACCGCGGCGAGCTCCGCGAGCCCCTCGTCGAGGTCACGGTCGCGCCGCTCGATGAGCCCGTCCGAGTAGAGCAGCACCGTGTCTCCCGGGCCGAGGTCGACCCGGTGCTCCACCCGCGGGACCTCGGGGACGACTCCGAGGATCAGGTCGGTCGGCTCGGAGGCGAGGACGAGCGCCCGGCCGTGCGCCGGCAGCAGCATCGGGGGCGGGTGGCCGGCGTTGGACCACGTCATCGTCAGCGACCCTTCCGGCTGCGCCTCGGCGAGCGGACAGATCCGGGCGACGACCGCGGTCGCGGTCGTGCCCGCGAGCAGCCCCTCGATCGCGCCGTCGAGCTGCTCGAGCATCGCCGCCGGACCGTCTCCGCGGGCATAGCCGATGCCTCTCAGGAGCCCCCGGAGCTGGCCCATGGCCGCGGCGGCCCGGAAGTCGTGGCCGACCACGTCGCCGATCGACAGCACGATGCTGCCGTCGGGCTGCACGAAGGAGTCGTACCAGTCGCCGCCCACCTGCGCCTCGTCGGCGGCCGGACGGTAGCGCACCTCGATCTCGGCGTGAGCGGGTGTGGGCGGGTCGGTGAGCATGCTGCGCTGCAGGATCTCGGCGAGCGCCTGCTGCCGGCTCGAGTGCTGGAGCGCCTCGAGCGCCATCCCTGCCCGGCGACCCACCTCGACGGCCACCATCAGCTCGTGCTCGGCGAAGGGCTCCGCCGGCGCGCGGTTGAGGAGGACCATCGACCCGAGGACGCGGTCATGCCCGCCGAGCGGCACCGCGATCGCGCTGTCGACGCCCACGTCGCGCAGCACCGCACGGAGCCTGGCGTCGGGGACGAACGAGTCGAGCATCTCCGGCGCGATCCGCGGGATGAGGAACGGTCCCTCGCCGTGGGCGATGCGGCGGCTCGGGCTCTGCTCCGACATCGACCGGGGCAGCTCACGCTCGAGAAGCCGGGTCAGCTCGGCGTACGCCGGGTCGCTGTGCCGGGCGATCACCGAGACGGTGGCGCCCCGCTCGTCGTACACCTGCATCTCCACCCAGTCGGCGAGCGTGGGGACGACCCGGGCGGCGAGCCGCTCGAGCGCCTCGTGCGGGTCCTGGGTGCTGATGACCGCCTCCGAGGCGCCGGAGATGAGCGCGACGTGCACGCTGAGCCGGTCGCGCTCCAGCTCGGCCCGCCTCCGGGCGGTGGCGTCCTGCACGACGAGCATCACCACGTCCCGGCCGTCAGCGAGCTGGGAACGGGAGGCGTTGACGTCCAGGTGGAGGCCGTCCCGCCCGGGCGTGGTCCGCACGGCACCCGGCTCGTGACCGGCCGACGCGAAGGCGGCCGTGACCAGGGCGCCGACGGCGGACGGCTCGAGGAACGCGTCGGCGAGCGAGGCGCCGGTCGCCTCCGTCCGGAGGTGGAGCAGCCCTGCGGCCTTGGCGTTCCAGGCGACCAGTCGCTCGTCGCGGTCGAGGACCACGACTCCGAGGGGTGCCTGCTCGAGGAGGGTGCCGAGGGTCGCGCCGACCGGTGCGGGCGGCCGGCGGCTCCCCTGCATCCCGATCTGCTCGAGGATGCGGCCGTGGCGCTGGGCCGCGACGCCGGCGCCGTGCAGCTCGGCGACCCGCTCGGCAAGGTCGGGGTCGGCGGGGTCGAACAGCTCGAGGTCCAGGGGCACGTCGGGCGCGAACCGCACCACCCGCCGGAGCTCGACCTCCGCCTCGGGGTCGACGAGCAGCCCGATCCGCACGCCTGCCGCGCTGCGGTGCACCTGCTGGACGACCGTCAGCCCCGACCCCGCGTCCGCGACGTGGACGAGCACCGCAGCCACGTCGGCGTCGAGCCGGGACGCCAGATCGTCCGCGGCCGCTTCGCGCGTGGGGACGCCGGACGCGGCGACGGCGGCGACGGCGTGGCGCAGTGCGCCGGTGAGGCCGACGAGGAGGAGCACCGCCACCTCAGCTGCCGAGGATCGGGAGGTCGAGCACCGAGCGTCCCGTCCACGTCCGGAGGATGTCGGTGGTCGGGCTCATCACGTGTGCCGCGCGGGCGTCGCGGAGGTGGCGCTCCACGGGTGACCGGTCGCGGTAACCGATGCCGCCCAGGAGCGTCATCGCCTCGTTGGCGACGTCCACGGCGCAGTCCGCGACCGACGCCTTGGCGGCGGTGAGCCCGGCGAGGGCGTCCGGGCCGCCCACCTCGGCCTCCTCGGCCGCCCAGTAGACGAGGCGGCGCGCCTGCTGGACGCGGGCCCACAGCACCCCGACCCGGTGCTGGAGCACCGGCTCGCTGGCCAGCGACCGCCCGGTGTGGCTGTGCCGTCGCTTCGACAGGTGGGCGACCGCCTCACCCAGCGCCGCGTCCGCGACCCCGAGGTAGGTGCCGGCCATCGCCGTGAGGAAGTACGGCGCCACGAGCTCGAAGACGTACCAGATCTGGTCCCCGGGCGCTCCCAGCAGCGCCCAGCCGGGGACGGCGACGCCGTCCATCCTGGCCGCGAGGGAGGAGTTGCCACGCATCCCCACGCCGTCCCAGGACCCGTGCCAGCTGAGCCCCTCGGCGCCGCCCGGGAGCACGACGCACGAGAACTCCCCGGCCGGGGCCTGCGGGTCGGCGGCGACGGTGGAGACGACGTAGGAGTCGGCCTTCGAGCCGTTGGTGACGAACGTCTTCTCGCCGTCGACCGTCCAGCCGTCGGCGACCTGGCTCAGCCGCGTCTGCGGCAGCCAGAACTGCGACCCGGTGCCCGGCTCGGCGAGTGCGAGCGTGGTGAGGTGCTCACCGGCGGCGATCGGCTCGAGCAGCTCCTTGGCCTGTCGTTCGGTGGCCTTCGCGGCGATGACGGCCGTCGCCACGTGGTGCATCCCGAAGCAGATGGCGGTCGAGGCGCACCTGCGACCGACCACCTCGGCCACCCCGGCCACCGCCCGGAAGCCCAGTCCGGCGCCGCCGTGCTCCCGCGGGACCACGAGCCCGCCGAGCCCCGCCTCCTGGAGGGCGCGGATCGCCTCCGCGGGCCAGATGCCGCTGTCCGTGCGGTCCGCGAGCGGTGCCGCCACCTCCTCGGCCACGTCCTTGGCCCTGGTGGTGGCCTCGAGGAGGGTCTCCGGAGGCGGCTGCATGGGGCGAAGGCTACCCGCAGGTACGCCTCCGGCGCCCCCTGCCGCGGCTCCTCGGGTCACCGGGGTCACACCCCGTCCGGGCTGGGGTCACCCGAGGACGACCTCGGCGACTCTGCGGACCTCGTCCGGAGTGCGGCAGCCGAGCAGCAGGGTGGTCACCCCCGAGTCCTCCCACTGGGCGACCCGGTCCCGCACCCTGGCCGCGTCCCCGACGATGTGGATCGCGTCGACGAGCTCGTCCGGTACGGCGGCCGCCGCCTCGTCCTTGCGCCCCTCGAGGTAGAGCGCCTGGACCTCGTCCGCGACCGCGGCGTACCCCATCCGGTCGAAGACGTTCTTGTGGAAGTTCTGCTCCCGGGCCCCCATGCCGCCCATGTAGAGGGCCGCCGTCGGCTTGAGCGAGGCGAGCGCCGCCGAGGGGTCGTCCGTGAGCTCGAGGTGACAGCTGGCGGCGATCTCGAACGTCTCCCGGGAGTGCCGCGCGCCGGGTCGGGCGAACCCCTCGTCGAGCCACGGCCGGTAGAGCTCCGCGCTCGCCGGCGAGTAGAAGAGCGGCAGCCACCCGTCCGCGATCTCGGCGGTCTGGGCGACGTTCTTCGGACCCTCGGCGCCGAGCCAGATGGGCAGGTCCGGGCGGAGCGGGTGGACGATCGGCTTCAGCGGCTTGCCGAGCCCCACCGACCCCGGGCCGTCGTACGGCAGCGGGTGGTGCGGCCCGGTGCTGGTGACCGGGGCCTCGCGCGCGAGCACCTGGCGGACGATGTCGACGACCTCGCGGGTGCGGGCCAGCGGCTTCGCGAACGGCTGCCCGTACCACCCCTCGACCACCTGTGGCCCGGACACTCCCATGCCGAGGACGAACCGGCCGCCGGAGAGATGGTCCAGCGTCAGCGCGTGCATCGCGATGGAGGTCGGCGTGCGGCCGGACAGCTGGACGATCGAGGTGCCGAGCCGGAGCCGGCTGGTCTCCCGTCCCCACCAGGCCAGCGGGGTGAACGCGTCCGACCCCCACGCCTCGGCGGTGAACACCGCGTCGAACCCCGACTCCTCCGCGGCCCTGACGAGCTCGCCGACGCCCTGCGGGGGCTGCGCGCCCCAGTACCCCAGCTGCAGACCCAGTCTCATGAGCGCCAGCCTGCCAGAGGCGTGACCGTCGTACCGGGCTTGTAACCTGGGCGCCTCATGATCGAGCTGCGAACCCCCACCGAGATCGAGCGGATGCGCCCTGCCGGCCGCTTCGTCGCCGAGGTCCTCGCCGCGCTCACCGGCGCCGCCGACGTCGGCGTCAACCTCCTCGAGCTCGACGCGTTGGCGCACCGGATGATCCGCGAGCGGGGCGCGGAGTCGTGCTACATCGACTACCACCCGTCGTTCGGGGCGAGCCCGTTCGGCAAGGTCGTCTGCACCTCGGTCAACGACGCGGTGCTCCACGGGCTCCCCCACGACTACGTGCTGCGCGACGGGGACCTGCTGAGCGTCGACTTCGCCTGCTCGGTCGACGGGTGGGTCTCCGACGCCGCCGTCAGCGTCGTCGTCGGCACGCCGCGGCCGGAGGACCTCCGGCTGATCGACACGACGACCCGGGCCCTCGAGGCGGGGATCGCCGCCGCCCGTCCGGGTGGGAAGATCGGTGACATCTCGGCAGCGATCTCGAAGGTCGCGAGGGGGGACGGCTACTCGGTGAACACCCAGTTCGGCGGGCACGGCGTCGGCCGCACCATGCACGGCGACCCGCACGTGCCGAACGACGGCCGCGCCGGCCGCGGCTACCCGCTGCACCCGGGGCTCGTGATCGCGATCGAGCCGTGGTTCCTGGAGAGCACCGACCAGATCTACACCGACGCCGACGGCTGGACGTTGCGCAGCGCGGACGGCTCGCGCGGGGCGCACATGGAGCACACCGTGGCGATCACCGCCGACGGGCCGCTCGTCCTCACCGCCCCCTCGCCGTCCCGGTGACCACCGCACGCACGGTTCCCGTGACCACCGAGATGGACGGGGACGAGCTCGACGCCCAGGACGCCTGGAACGCCGTGCGGCGCGCCGGTGTGGGGCGGCTGCTCGTCGACGCGTTCGTGAGGTTCCGGTACGGCGACGGCTTCAGCAACAGCCGGGCGCTCGCCCTCCAGACGTCGCTCGCGGTCGTTCCGTTCATGCTCGCGCTGACCGGGCTCGCCGCCGACATCGACCAGGAGCGGCCCGCTCGGGTGCTGGCGGCGACCATCCAGGCGATCTCGCCCGGGTCGGGACAGCACGACGCGCTGGCGGAGGCGGTGACCGGCGGCGAGTCGAGCGAGGACGCCGGCGAGATCGCGCTGGCGTTCGGCCTCGCCTTCTCGCTCATCTCGATGACCACCGCGATGGGGCAGGTCGAGCGCGGGCTCAACCGCATCTACGGGATCCGCCGGGACCGCCCGGCGGTCGCGAAGTATGGTCGCGCCGCGGTCATCACCGCCGTGCTCGCCGGACCCCTCGCCGTCGGCTTCCTGCTCCTCGTCGCGGGCGGGGCCTTCGCCGACGCGATGGCGCAGGACTACGGCTGGAGCGGAGGAGCCGCCCTCACCTGGAACCTCGTCCGCTGGCCGGTCGGCCTCGCGCTGCTCGTCTTCGCGATCGCGGTCGTGCTCGACCGCGCGCCGAGGCGGCGGCAGCCCACGCTCAGCTGGCTGGCGCTGGGTTCGGGGATCGCGGTGGCGATCGCCAGCGTGGCCACCGCCCTGCTCGCCCTCTACGTCAAGGTCGGCGACTCGTTCGGTGAGGTCTACGGCCCGCTGGCGGGCATCTTCGCGCTGCTGATCTGGTCACTGCTCTCGTCGATCGCGGTGTTCTACGGTGCGGCGGTCTGCGCCCAGCTCGAGGCGTGCCGGGCCGGTCACCCCGAGCCGGTGTACGACGACCCGGGGCCGCCGCGCGCGAAGCAGGTGGAGGGCTGAACCTCAACCGCTGTGGACGGCGAGCCCGGCGCCGAGGGCCTGGCGGACCTTCCCGACGGTGCTCATGAACTCGAGGCCGCGTCCCATCCACCGGTAGGCGAGCAGCTCGTTGACCGCGATCATGTGGTCGTTGGACTCGGCGTTCCAGGTGTCCACGGTCTCCAGCTGCGGCTCGGTGTCGGCGAGCCAGAGGTTCATCTCCGCCTTGAGCAGAAGGCCGAGCCGGTGGCCGCGGTGTGCCCGCACCACGGACGTGTCGTGCTGCGCGCCGATCCACGGCCGCTCCTCCTCCACCGCCACCACCGTGTGCCCGGCGAGCTCACCGGTCCCCCGGTGCCGGGCGACGACCCGGTGGAGCCGCTGGCCGCGCTGCAGGGTCGCGGTCTCGTAGTCCCGGATCCGCTGGGGCGGGAACACCTCGTCCTCGATGTCGAGGTCGTCGAGGGGTGCGTCGTTGATCGCCACCCACATCTCGGAGACCGCCGGCAGCAGCTCCTCGGGCACGCGGCCGGAGATCCGCAACAGCTCGTACGACGAGGCGTGCGCCCGCGCCTCGTCGTACTTGTTCCGCAGCGCGTCGAGGGAGAGCTCGGCGAGGTGCTGACGTCGGTTGATCGCCTGGGAACCGAGCGTGAAGCCGAACCGCGCCGCGAACCGCCGCGGGGCCTCGCCGTCCCAGCCGTCGATGCCCAGCTTCGTCCGCCCGGTCGCCGCCGCCTCGTCGACCAGGAAGCGGAGCGTCGCCGTGCCGAGCCCCCGGCGCCGGTGCTCCGGGTGGACGGTGACGTCGAGCCAGGCCAGGTCGCGGTTGTCCCAATCGGTCGTCTCGAGGTGCCCCAGGGCGACGGCGCGGCCGTCCAGGAGCACGGCGTAGTGGCGGCCCGGCTCGAGCTCCCACCCGTAGCGGACGTCGCCCTGCACCTCGTTCACCGTGCACGGGTGGCTCCAGGGCGAGTCGGTGCGTCGGACCGCGTTCACCAGGCCGACGACCTGCTCGACGAGCGCGGTGTCGTCCGCGTCGAGCGGCACGATCTCCGGATCAAGGGCGTTCATCCGGCCAGAGTGCGCCGTGGTCGTCCGGCTGCCAACCGAATTACGGGGCGGTCTGCTCCTCGTCACGCGCGTCGAACGTGACCTCGACGTGCTCGAACCCCTTGTGGCGCTGGGCCTTGGCGTAGCTGTCGTAGGCACGCCGGTCCGCGTCGGTCAGCCGCACCTGGTCGGTGAACGGCGTGAGCAGGGCACGTGGGTAGAGCTCGCGGTCGATGACCACGTTGAGCTCGAGCCCGAGGACGGCGATCGACGAGGCGAGGAAGATCAGGGCGACCAGCCCGAGCACCAGCGCGAAGACGCCGTTCATGTCGCTGGCGGCGCCCACGACACCGCCGACGTACGCCGCGCCCACTCGCTGCAGCACCTGCCACAGCACCGCGATGAAGAGGGCGCCGGGCAGGGAGACCAGGAACGGCGAGTGCTGGGTCGTGAACCGCATCATCATCGTGAGTGCGAGGGTGGTGACGACGACGGACACCACGGCCCCGAGGGCCTGGACCCAGGCGTCGTCGCTCAGCCCGATCGACTCCAGGTTGCTGGCGAAGCTGCTGACGAGCGTCACCGCGACGACCGCGAGGCCGGCCAGCCCCAGCATGAGGAGGCTGCGGACCCGCCCGACGATGGGGTTGAGCCGGCTGTTGCGCGGGACCGCCCACGTCACGTTGAGCGCGTTCTGCGCGGCCTGCCCCAGCCCGAGCGCCCCGTAGAGCGCGGCCAGCGACCCGATCACGACCGCCGAGGCGCTCCCCTGCAGCCCCTCCGGACGGCCCAGCTGGGTCCCCACGATCGGGAACCGGCTCAGCGCGGAGTCGAGCAGCTCGGCCTGGAGCTCCTCGTTGCCCTGCAGGATGAACCCGAGCACCGACGAGGCGATGAGCAGCAGCGGGAAGATCGCGATGAACGCGTAGTAGGTGAGGGTGGCGGCGAGGTAGGGCCCCTGGTCGTCGAAGTACTTGTAGACGACCGCGAGCGGGAAACCGGCGACGGGATGCCGGCGCTGGAACTCGTCGACGCGGTCCACGAACGCTGGCACGTGAGCAAACTACGCGACCACCGGTCGACTTGGCCCGGGACACTCTCACTTCTGGAGGAGGAGCTCCCGGCTGCATGAGCCAACCCTGCCGGAAGGGTGGGAAACCCCACAGCAGCAGCCGTGGAGCCGGCGGAACCGCCGCTGCTAGCGTCCGGGCATGCGCAGCGCCAAGGACTTCTTCCGCCCGCTCGCCGTCGGGGCTCCCGAGCCCCTCCGCGAGATCCCGGCCCGCCCCAGCCGGGCCATCCACTTCTTCGACCCGTCGAACGAGAAGATGGCCTCGAAGATCCCGGGCATGGTCGGCAGCGTCGACGTGCTCCTCGGCAACCTCGAGGACGCGGTCAAGGCCGACAACAAGCTGGCCGCCCGGGAGGGGCTGGTGCGGATCGCACAGGGCACGGAGTTCGCGCCGACCCAGCTGTGGACGCGGGTCAACGCCCTCGACTCCCCCTGGTTCCTCGACGACGTCACCACGCTGGTGCCGGCGATCGGGGACAAGCTCGACGTCATGATGATCCCGAAGGTGCAGGGCGCCGAGGACATCCACTTCGTCGACCGGGTCCTCGCCCAGCTCGAGGCGAAGGCCGGGCTCACCCGACCGATCCTGGTCCACGCGATCCTGGAGACCGCCCGTGGCGTCGCCAACGTCGAGGAGATCTGCGGCGCCAGCCCCCGGATGCAGGGGATCTCGCTCGGCCCGGCGGACCTCGCCGCCGACCGGCGGATGAAGACGACGCGGGTCGGCGGCGGCCACCCCGGCTACCTGGTCCGCCAGGACGCGCTCGACGGCGACATCCAGGGCGAGCGCCCGGTGTTCCAGCAGGACCTGTGGCACTACACGATCTCCCGGATGGTCGACGCCTGCGCGATGCACGGGATCTACCCCTACTACGGGCCGTTCGGCGACATCGCCGACGTCGTGGCGTGCGAGGACCAGTTCCGCAACGCCTTCCTCCTCGGCTGCGTGGGCGCCTGGTCGCTCCACCCCAAGCAGATCGAGATCGCCAACCGGGTCTTCTCCCCGTCCGTCGAGGACGTCCGGCACGCCCGCCGGGTCGTGGCGGCGATGGGCGACGGGACCGGCGCGGTCATGCTCGACGGCAAGATGGAGGACGACGCCTCGCTCAAGCAGTGCCTGGTCATGGTCGACCTCGCCGAGGAGCTGGCGAAGATCGACGAGAACCTCGCGGAGCAGTACGCAGCGCTCGACGCCGAGGACGCCTGAGATGGACGCGTTCCGACCGCGCCGGTCGGTGCTCTACATGCCCTCCTCCAACCAGCGGGCGCTGGAGAAGGCGAAGACGCTCCCGGTCGACGGGCTGATCCTCGACCTCGAGGACGCCGTCGCCCCGGACGCCAAGGAGGCCGCCCGCGACAACGCGTGCGCCGCCGCCCGCTCCGGCGCCTACGGCCGCCGCGAGGTCGCCATCCGGGTCAACGGCACGGGCACGCCGTGGCACGCCGACGACCTGCGCGCTGCGTGCGAAGCGGCGCCGGACGCCGTCCTCGTCCCGAAGGTGGGGTCGGCCGACGCCGTCGTCGAGCTGGTCGAGCGGATGGCCGAGCACGGCGCCCCCGAGCGCACCAAGCTGTGGGCGATGGTGGAGACCCCGTACGCGATGCTCCACGCCGAGGAGATCGCGGCTGCCTCGGACCGGCTCACCGTGCTCGTCATGGGCACCAACGACCTCGCCAAGGAGCTGTACGCCGAGCACGTCCCCGGCCGTCAGCCGCTCCTGGCCGGGCTGGGGCTGGCGCTGCTCGCGGCGCGGGCGACCGGCAAGGCGATCATCGACGGCGTCTACAACGACGTGAAGGACATCGACGGCTTCCTCGCAGAGTGCCGGCAGGGCCAGCAGCTGGGGTTCGACGGCAAGACGCTGATCCACCCCGGCCAGGTCGCCGGCGCCAACGAGACCTTCGCGCCGTCGAGCAGGGCCGTCGAGGACGCCAGGGGGATCCTCCGGGCGTGGGAGGACGGCAAGGGGTCCGGCGTGGTCACCTACAACGGCCGGATGGTCGAGAACCTCCACGTGGAGTCCGCCCAGCGGACGCTGGCGATGCACGACGCGATCCAGGCGCTGGGGTAGGTCACCTCGCGCTTTGGCGCAGCGGGTGCGCCGCGTCGTACCTCAGGTTCTTGACCATGTGCACGACCGCACCATCGTGCGGCTCGCTGCGGAACGCGAGCGTGTCGACGAGCGCCCGCATCAGCGCGAGGCCGCGGCCGTCCTCGGCGGTCACGTCCATGTCCTCGGGGACCACGGTCGCGTCGAACCCCTCGCCCTGGTCGAGGACGCTGATCGCACACCGGTCCGCGGCCAGCGCGAACCGCACCTCGTAGGTGTCGGTCTCCGACACGTGGTCGATGACGTTGCCGCACGCCTCGGTGATCGCCAGCTGCACGTCGTCGATGTCCTCGCCGTGCACGCCGAAGGCCCGCAACGCCTGGGCGGCCAGGCGGCGCACGACCGGCACGCTCCCGCTCTCGCTCGGGAGGATCACCGAGAGGTCGAGGTGCGGGGCGGGACCATCGATCGTGGTCGCCGACGGCGGCCACCGGTGCAGCTCGCCCCGGGTGAGGTCGCTGGAGGCGCCGAGCACCACCCGGAGCCGGCACTCGTCGTCGCCCAGGGCGGGCGACTCCTCGACCTCGACCGCGGCGGTGCCGTCGACCTTCGCCGCGAGCCGGCCGGCGACGCCCGTCGAGAGGTGGTCGACCGACGGGTGGCCGACGGCGCCGGGGCCGTAGGGACTCCTGGTGACCCCGACCTCGAACGACGCGTCGTCGCTCCGTAGCACCTCGGCCTCGCCGCCGAGGGCGCGCTGGACCGCGACGAAGAGCGCAGCTGCCTCCGCCGCTGTGGCGGGCGGCTCGACGGCATCCGCCAGCAGCGTGCCAGCCAGCGACGCCGTCTGCGCCGGGCTCGCCGCCGGGTGTGCCTCGGCCGCGGCGAGGAGGGCGACCGCCACGGCCGCCACGCCGTCGCGCTCCAGCTCCACGTCCACCTGCGGCATCGGCGGCGGGCCGTCCTCGAACGTCCTGAGCACCCGGCGCTCGAGCCCCAGGTCGACGACCGCGAGCTCCGGGCCTGAAGCGTCGGCGAGGGCCGCCCGCTGGGACAGGGGTACGGCGCCGTCGCGCACGTCGATCCGGGTGACCGGGTGGACGGTCAGCCGCGGCCACGCCAGGTGGAGCCACAGGGGTGTCCCGGTCGACTGTGCCTCGACCGCCTCCCGGACCCCTGCGGCCGCCTGCGCCACCCCCGTCTCCACGGCCGCGTGGCTGCGCAGGTGGTGCTCGACGCGCTCGAGCGTGCGTGCCGCCGCGTCCGGGGAGCGCCGGTCAACGATCCAGTCCATGACGCCCGCCTGGGAGCTCGAAGTCGTGTCACTCCACGATCCCCGCGGGCGCCGGGGGCAAACGGTGCGTGCGTCGTCGAGCCGTCACCCGTGCCGGCTCAACCGGGCAGGAACCCGCCGTAACCGCCCCGGAAGAAGAGCAGCGGGTCCTCGGCGTCGCCCAGCTCGAGCTCCTGCACCCGTCCGATCACGACGTAGTGGTCCCCGGCCTCGTGAACCGCGTGGATCGTGCAGTCGACGTGCCCGAGCACCCCTTCGATGAGCGGCGCACCGGTCTTCGAGGGCGACCACGGCACCCCCTCGAACTTCTCGTCCCCCTTGGTGGCCATCCGGTTGGACAGCTCGTCCTGACCGGTGGCGAGGAGGTTGACGCAGAAGAAGCCGGCGCGCTGCATGATCGGCCAGGCGCGCGATGTCTTCGCGGGGCAGAACAGCACCAGCGGAGGCGTGAGCGACACGGAGCAGAACGACTGGCACGTCATCCCGACCGGCCGGCCGTCGCCGATCGACGTCACGACGGTCACGCCGGTCGCGAACCGGCCGAGGACGTCGCGGAAGTGCTCCGCGTTCGCGAGAGCGCCCGGGTCGTCCGCTGGGAGGGGCGTGTCCTCGCCGAGCCGGTAGTGGAAGTCGTAGTCGCCCAGGAACCGGCCGACCAGCTCCTCCGGTGGCCACGTCACGGCGGGCGCCGGCTCCGGCCCCTCCGCTGGCGGCTCGTTCATCCTCCCAGTGTCGCACCGGGGGAAACCGCGTGCGTCGTCACCCGGGCACGACCCTGAGGTCGACCCGCTCGGCGTAGAAGCAGAGCCTGCCTCGGATCGGCTCGGCCGACGGGATCGGGTCGTCGTAGGCCCAGACGACGTCGGTGAGCAGCTCGTCCCCGACCCGCGCGGACCAGTAGCTCGCGGTCCCCTTGTAGGGGCACTCGGTGGTCCGCGCGCTCCGCTCGAGGAGCTCCACCCGGACGTCCTCGACCGGGAGGTAGTAGCGGTCGGGAAGCCCGCTCTCCTCCAGCACCACCGGGCTCCGGCTGTCGGCGAGCACGACGCCGTTCGCCTCGACGACGACGTGGTCGTCGGTTCGCCTGCACTCCACCTTGTGCATCGGGTTCCGGATCCGCATCGCGGCGCCTCCTAGAGCTGTCGGGGCTCGTTGCGCAGCACGCAGAGCTCGTTGCCCTCCGGGTCGGCGAGCACGACGAACGGCTCGTCCCCGGTCTGTCCCACTGCACGTCGAGGGTCCACTGGGCGATGCGGGGGACCATCCCCCGACTCTGGACCGCCGGGCCCAGGTTGTCGAGACGGGCACACTGGGGAGGTGATCAGCCTCGACCTCGCCCACCGGCTCCGGGCCTCGGGGGTGCCGTGGACGGCGAGCGCCGGCGACCGGTTCGTCGTACCCGAACGGGAGATGGACGACCAGGTCTTCGTCGTCAGCGACATGGTGGTCGAGGTCCACGAGCTGCCGAGCGGGCCGCTGCTCAAGTTCAACGGCACGACCGAGTGGGCGCTGGACTCGATCCAGCAGCACGAGGTCGTCTGGCTGCCTCGCGAGGACCAGCTGAGGGAGCTGCTCGGCGAGTCGTTCCGGGCGCTCGAGGCGACGCCCGGCGGGTTCGTCGTCCGCGTGGACCGGAAGGGCCGCGAGGAGCGGCACACCGACATCGACGCCGAGTGCGCGCTCGCGCGGGCGGTGCTGGCCGGCGCCTAACCTCCGGCGGTCCGGGGCGGCAGCCGGTGCAGCTCGACGTCGCGGAGGATGCCGTCGCCGGCGACGGCCGTCATGTAGGTGCAGTGCGGCTGACGCCGTCGGTCCGTCGGCGACCCGGGGTTGAGCAGCCGCAGCCCGGTGGCCGCGGTCGTGTCCCACGGGATGTGGCTGTGCCCGAACACCAGCACGTCGACGTCGGGGTAGCGCGCCGCGCACCGCTCCTCGCGTCCCTTCCGGTGTCCGGTCTCGTGCACCACGGCCAGCCGGACACCCGCGACCTCCGCGCGGGCCACCTCGGGGAGCCGGCGTCGCAGCTCGGCCCCGTCGTTGTTGCCGTAGCAGCCGACCAGCCGGCGCGCCCGCTGCTCGAGCTCGTCGAGGAGCGGCGGCTCCACCCAGTCGCCGGCGTGGACCACGACGTCGGCCGTGTCGACGGCTGCCCAGAGCTCGGCCGGCAGCTGCTTGGCCCGCTTGGGCAGGTGGGTGTCGGCCATCAGGACGAGTCGCTGCACCACGCGGCCGACCCTAGCCGCCGTACCATCGGCGGGTGGCTCCACCCGCTCACCGCTACCGCTCCTCCGACGAGGACAGCGGTCGGTGGGAGCGTTTCGAGCTCCGCCCCGACGACATCGTGATCAGCACCCGGTCGAAGAGCGGTACGACGTGGATGCAGATGATCTGCGCGCTGCTCGTGTTCCGCACGCCCGGGCTGCCGGCTCCGCTCGCGACACTCTCCCCCTGGCTTGACTGGCTCGTCGTTCCGGAGGAGGAGGTCTTCGAGCGGCTCCGCGCGCAGGAGCACCGCCGGTTCATCAAGACCCACACGCCGCTCGACGGCGTGCCGATCCGCTCCGGCGTGACCTACCTCGTGGTCGCCCGGCACCCGTTGGACCTGGCGGTCTCGCTGTACCACCAGTCGGCAAACCTCGACCGCGAGCGGATCGCCGAGCTCACCGGTCAGCCCCAGGGGGTACGCCGCGCCAGGCTCCCGCTCGAGGAGTGGCTGGCCTCGTGGGCGTCGTCGTCGGCCGACCCTCGCGAGGAGCTGGACTCGCTGCCCGGCGTCATGCACCACCTCACCGATGCCTGGCGGCGCCGCGACGAGGAGAACGTGCTGCTCGTGCACTACGACGACCTCCGGGCCGACCTCGACGGACAGATGAGGTGGATCGCCGACCGGCTGGGAATCCAGGTTCCCGAGTCCGAGTGGCCGCCGCTGGTCGAGGCGGCCACCTTCGACGCGATGCGCTCGCGTGCCGACGACGTCGCCCCCGACCCCTCGGGGATCCTCAAGAGCCGCGCCGCGTTCTTCCGCGGCGGGGTCTCGGGCACCGGGGAGGCGCTGCTGGCGCCCGAGGAGCTCGACCGGTACCGCGACCGGGTGGCCGAGCTCGCCCCGCCCGACCTCGTCGCCTGGCTCCACCGTCACCGTTAGGGTCCGGCCATGGCGAGGAAGAGAGGCGGCACCGCGGCGATCCGCCTCCTCGTCGAGCAGGGCATCGACCACACCGTGCACTCCTACGAGCACGACCCGACCGCGCCGTCGTACGGCCTCGAGGCCGCCGCCGCCCTCGGTGTCGACCCGGAGCGGGTGTTCAAGACCCTGCTCGCCGACGTCGACGGAGAGCTGGTCGTCGGGATCGTGCCGGTCTCCAGCCAGCTCGACCTCAAGGCGCTCGCGACGGCCGTGGACGGCAAGCGGGCGGTCATGGCCGACCCGAGGCGGGTCGAGCGGATCACCGGCTACGTGGTGGGCGGGATCTCACCGGTCGGCCAGAAGCGCCGGCTCCGGACGGTGCTGGACGTGTCAGCACGGGGCTGGCCGACGATCATGGTCTCCGCAGGGAAGCGCGGCCTCGAGATCGAGCTCTCCCCCGACGACCTGGTCAGGACCACCGCCGCACTGGTCGCCCCCCTCGCCCGTTGAACCGCCCCTCGCGCTGCGTCGAACCGCCCCTCGCGCTGCGTTGAACCGCCCCTCGCGCTGCGTCGAACCGCCCCTCGTAGCCTGGGACCATGGGTTACCTCCGCCGCCAGCTGGTCACCGGGGCGCTCACCGCCAACGCCGTACGCCCGGTCCCGGGTGCGGCGGTCGGGATCCCGGCGATGTTCGCCGGGTGGTTCGTCTCCGAGCTCTCACCGCACTTCTTCGCCGTCACCGCGGCCGACACCGTGCGAGAGCTGGTACGCCCGTCCGGCAACCGAGACCTGGCGCTCCTCGGCGCCGCCAACCTGGTCGGTCTCGCACTCGTCATGCGCCAGGGCGGCCTCTCGCAGCAGACCTTCGAGTCCGGGCTCGTCGAGGGGCTCGGCACGGGGTACCGCGAGGAGCTGGAGTCCCGCCACACCGACCTCGACTGGAAGACCCCGTTGCGCGACCTGACCTGGCCCTTCCGGCAACGGGCACAGGGCGTCGAGATCCTCAAGAACATCCCCTATGCCCCCGAGCACGGCCGCCGGGGGCAGCTGGACGTCTACCGACCCGAGGGCGACGTCGCCGACGCGCCCGTCCTCCTCCAGGTGCACGGCGGCGCGTGGACGTTCGGCAGCAAGGACATGCAGGGGCTCCCGCTGATGAAGCACATGGCGTCGCGCGGCTGGGTCTGCTTCGGGATCAACTACCGGCTCAGCCCGAGGGCGAAGTTCCCCGACCACCTCGTCGACGTGAAGCGCGCCATCGCCTGGATCCGCGAGCACGGCAAGGAGTACGGCGCCGACCCGTCCTTCGTCGCGATCACCGGAGGGTCCGCCGGAGGCCACCTCGCCGCGCTCGCCGCCCTCACGCCCAACGATCGGGAGTACCAGCCCGGCTTCGAGGACGCCGACACGGAGCTGCAGGCGGCGGTGCCGTTCTACGGCGTCTACGACGTGGCCGGGGCAACGGGCAGCAAGTCGGCGGTCTGGATGCGCGACCGGTTCCTCGCCCCGCGGGTCTTCTTCGAGGACCCGCGGACCAACATCGAGCCGTTCCAGAAGGCGTCGCCGGTGCTGAGGGTCCGGAAGGACGCGCCGCCGTTCTACGTCATCCACGGCGTCAACGACACCCTCGTCTCCGTCGGCCAGGCGCGCGAGTTCATCCGGGCCCTGCGGGAGGTCTCCGACCAGGCCGTCGCGTACACAGAGCTGAGCGGGACGCAGCACGCCTTCGACGTCTTCCCGTCGGTGCGCAGCCAGAACTCCGTGCGGGGCGTCGACCGGTTCCTCCGCTGGGCCCACGACCGCTGGCGCGGAGTCGCGACCGCGAGCGACGAGCAGATGGAGGCCACCGACCCGCGGGAGGAGTGAGGCCGGCGGGTCACGCCCGCCGGCGCCGGATCTCCTCGTTGACCGCCGGGACCACCTGGTGCAGGTCGCCGATCACCGCGTAGTGCGCCTTGGTCACCATCGGCGCGTCCGGGTCGGTGTTGACCGCCAGGATCGTCTTGGCGCCCGAGCACCCCGCCCAGTGCTGGATCGCGCCGCTGATGCCGCACGGGATGTAGAGGTCGGGCGAGATCCGGCTCCCGGTCTGCCCGACCTGCTCGTGGTGCGGCCGCCAGCCGAGGCTCGTGACCACGCGGGAGACGCCGATGGTGCCCCCGACGTGGTCGGCGAGCTCGAGCAGCTCCTTGAAGCCGTCGGCCCCGCCCGCGCCGCGGCCGGCCCCCACGACGACCCGCGCCGACTTGAGGCTGCCGGACTGGTCCGGCTCCCCGGCCTCGGTCCGCACGACCCGCGCCCGCAGGTCTGCCTCGGCGACCTCCGGCTCCAGGGGTACGACGGACGCGGCCCCCGGCTCGTCGGCCGGAGCCGGTTCGCAGGCGTGCCCGGCGACGGTGAGCACCGCACGGCCGGTCAGCTCCATCTCCTCCAGGGCGGCCCCGCCGAGCACCTGCCGGCTCACCCGCAAGGGCGCGCCTGCGTCGACGGTGACCACGTTGGCGGCCATGGCGGTGCCGAGCCGGCAGGCCACGTGTGCCATCACCTCGTTGCCTCGGGGCGTGCCGGCCGCCATCACCACGTCGTGGTCGTCGACGGCCGCCACGACGGCGGCCGCCCAGGCGGCCGGTGCGTACGACGAGAACGGCTCGCCGAGGGCCTGCACGACCCGCCCGGCGCCGTACTCCCCCAGCCGGGTGACGACGTCCTCGGCGATCCCGCCGACGACCAGCGCATCGACGCCGCCGATCCCCCGCGCCACCGTGAGCGTCTCGAGAGAGACCTCGGCGACACCGCCGGCGTCGGTCTCGACCAGCACCAGGACCGTCATCGCAGCACCCCCAGCTTCTCCAGCAGGTCGACCACGGCAGGCGCCGCTTCCGGCCCCTCGCCCAGCAGCTGGACCTGGCTGGGCTGCACCGGTGGCAGCTTGAGACGGACCCGGCCGGAGCCGACCGGCACGCGCTCGTCGACGACGGTCTCGACCTGCACCCGCTTGGCCCGCATCCGGCCCGGGATCGAGGGATACCTGGGTTCGACCCCGCCCTCCATGACCGTGACGACCGCCGGCAGCGGCAGCTCGTAGGTGTCGGTCCCCTCCGGCCCGTCGCCGCTGGCAACGACGCGGTCGCCCTCGACCGAGACCGTCGCGATCCCGGTCACGACCGGTCGGTCGAGCTCGTAGGCGAGCCGGATCCCGACCTGGAAGTCACCGGTGTCCGCGGCGTCGTTGCCGAGGAGGACCAGGTCGTAGGTCGTCCCCGCCGCCTCGTGGGTCCGGACGACGTCGGCGATCGCGGCGGCCACGTCGGCCGGCCCGTAGCCATCGGCGTCCGCCTCGATGTGCACGGCCCGGGTGCACCCGACCGCGAGCGCGTCGCGGAGCTGCGCCACGGCGTCCTCGGAGCCGAGGGTCAGCACGGTCGCCTCGCCGTCGGTCGCCTTGGCCACCTGGACGGCGAGCTCGACCGCGCACTCCTCGTGCGGGCTCACCGTGTGACCGAGCGAGCGGTCGTCGACCCGTGAGCCGTCCTCGGTGAGCGTCACCTCCCCACCGGTGTCGACGACCCGCTTCACGCAGACCAGCACGTCGGCCATCAGGACCGGATCCTCTCGTTGGTGGGGTCGAAGAGCGCCGTGGCGTCGGCGGAACCGACGGTCACCGGGTAGAGCTCCTCCATGTAGCTCACGGTCAGCTCGTTCCCGACGACCGCCTCCGCCGGCGGCAGGTAGGCCATCAGGAGGTGCTTGCCGAGCGAGGGCGCCGAGCCCGCCGACGTGACGTAGGGGCGGTGCCCGTGCTCGTCGACCAGCTCGCGGCCGTCCTTGGTCAGGATCGGCTCGCCGCCGAGCATGTACCGCTTGGTGCCGGAGCTCGACGTGTGGTCGTCCACCGTGAGCGTGCACATGACGGCTCCCGGCTCCTCCTCGCGCTGCTTCAGGTAGGCCTCCCGACCTTCGAAGTCGGCCGCCTTGACCTTGGGCCGCTGCATCCCGGCCTCCACGATCGTCCGCTCGGAGTCGAGCTCGAACCCGTAGGCGCGGTACCCCTTCTCCAGCCGCCCCGTCGTGCCGTAGACCCCGATGCCGACCGGCACCGCGCCGTACCCGGAGCCGGCTTCGTGGAGGAGCGACCAGAGCCTCGCGCCGTGCTCGAAGGGAAGGTGCAGCTCCCAGCCGAGCTCGCCGACGTAGGAGATCCGCGACGCGAGCACGGTGAGCGAGTCGACCTCGATCTCCCGGCAGGTGCCGAAGCCGAACCCTGCGTGGCTGATGTCGTCGCGGGTCAGCTCGCCGAGCACGTTGCGGGCCCGGGGGCCCCAGAGCCCGATGGTCGTCTGGGCCGACGTCAGGTCGACCACGACCGCCGAGCCGTCGGCCGGCATCCGGTCGGCGAACCACTTGCGGTCGACCATGCCGTGCGCCCCGCCGGTGACCACCCGGAACCGGTCGTGCGCGAGCCGCATCACCGTGAGGTCGGAGCGGAACCCGCCCCGCGCGTCGAGGACCGGCGTGTAGACGACCTTCCCCACCGCCACGTCCGCCTGCGCGACGACGATCCGCTGCACCGCGTCGAGGGCGCCGGGGCCGACGACGTCGAAGATCGCGAACGCGGTCAGGTCGACGATCCCGGCCCGGTCACGCATCGCAAGGTGCTCGGCGTTGATGATCGGCGACCACCACCGCGAGTCCCACTCGTGCTCGCGGGGCATGACGCGGTCGCCGTACTCCTCGAGGAGCCCGCTGTTCGACTCGTACCAGAAGGGGCGCTCCCAACCGGCGGTCTCGAAGAAGACCGCTCCCCGGGCCACCTCGTCGGCGTGCATCGGGGAGAGCCGGCTGCCGCGGTCGCTCGACCACTGCTCGCCGGGGTGGATGATCCCGTAGGTCTTGTTGAACGCCTCGCCGGTGCGGGCCCGGATGTGGCTGCGCGTCCGCTGGTGCGGGTAGAACCGGGCGATGTCGGAGTGGCCGAGGTCGATCTCCGGACACCCGTCGGTCATCCACTCAGCGACCGCCCGGCCGACGCCGGGACCCTCCTTGATCCAGACCGCGGCCGCCGACCACAGCCCCTTGACCTCCGGCGTCTCTCCGAGGACCGGAGCCCCGTCCGGGGTCAGCGAGAGGAGGCCGTTGATCGCGTAGCGGATCTCGGCCTGCTCGTCGCCGAGGATCTCCGGCATCAGCTCGAGCGCCTCCTCGAGCTGCTGGTCGAAGTCCTCGGCGGTGAACGGCATCTCCGTCGGCGAGAGCTTCGCCTGCTCGATCGACGGGATCTCCTCAGGATCGTGGAGGATCGGCCGGTGGGCGTAGGAGCCCACCTCCATGTCGGCGCCGTGCTGCCGCTCGTAGCAGAACGTGTCCATGTCCCGGACGATCGGGAAGGTGATCTCGCCCTCCTGCTCGGCGAGGACGGGCACCGGTCCGACGCTGATCATCTGGTGCACCGCCGGGGTGAGCGGGATGTGGGCGCCCGCCATCCGGGCGATCCTCGGGCTCCAGACGCCGCACGCGATGACGACGGTCTCCGCCTCGATGTCGCCGCCGGTGGTGCGCACCCGACGGATCCGGCCCTCCTCGACGTCGAGCCCGACCACCTCCACGGTCGGTACGACGGTCAGCGCGCCGGTCTCGAGGGCGCGCTCGCGCATGATGGTGCCCGCACGGAGCGAGTCGACCACTCCGACCGACGGGGTCCAGAACGCCCCGACGATCACCGACGGGTCGAGGAACGGCACCCGCTCGGCGACCTGCTCCGGCGTGACCAGCTCCGACTCGATCCCCCAGGTCTTCGCCGACGACATCCGCCGCCTCAGCTCCTCCATCCGCTCCGGCGTGCGGGCCACCTCGAAGCCGCCGGACTCGGTGAAGACGCCCATCTCCTTGTACTGCCGCACGCTGTCGAGCGTCAGGTCGGTGATCTCGCGGGAGTGGTCCACCGGGAAGATGAAGTTGGACGCGTGGCCGGTCGAGCCGCCCGGGTTCGGCAGCGCGCCCTTGTCGAGCTGCACGATGTCGCGCCACCCGAGCCGCGCGAGGTGGTGGACGAGGCTGTTGCCCACGATGCCCGCGCCGATGACGACGACCCGCGCGGAGTCCGGAACCGAGGCCATGCCGGCCCTCCTTCTGCCGCCGTCGCGGCCTGGGTGTGTTGCGTCATGCGCAACTCGGTGCGCATGGAGGAACAGGGACCAGCGTCGTCCAGAGCAGATCCGCTGTCAAGGTCCCACCCCGGAAGTTGGACCGGGGCCCACCTCCCGGAGGAGATGGGCCCCGATCGCGCCCCGTGGGCCTGGCTCAGCCCAGCCAGGCTTGGACCTTGTCGGGGTTGTCCTCGACCCACTTGGCTGCGGCCTCCTCGCCGGACATCCCGTCCTGGGAGATGTACGCCGCCACGGTGTTCTGGTCGTCGTTGGTCCACTCGAAGTTCTTCACCAGGTCGACCCCGGTCGAGTCCGACTCGGCCCAGTCGGTCGAGACGATCTTCTTCAGCACCGTCTCGGGGTAGTCGCAGGCGACCTTGGCCGGATCGTCCTGGCACCCCTCCTCGTACGGCGGGAGCGCCACCTTCTCCAGGGGCACCTGGGACATGAACCACTGCGGCTCGTAGAAGTAGCCGATCAGGAACTCCTTGTTCTTCTCGGCGCGGTCGAACGCCTGGATGCTCGCCGCCTCGCTGCCGGAGAACACCACGTCGAAGTCGAGCCCCAGGTTGCTGATGATCGCCTCGTCGAACTGGACGTACGACGGGTCGGCGCCGAGGAACTGGCCCTTGCCGCCCGACTCGGAGGTGGCGAACTGGTCGGCGTACTTGTTGAGGTTCTTCCACTCGAGGATGTCGGGGTGCTCCTTGGCCAGCCACGGCGGCACGTACCAGCCGATGATGCCGACGTTGCCCTGCGGGCCGAAGTCCATGGCGGACCCGTCACCCGATCCCTCGAAGTACTTCTTCTCGAGGTCGGGGTGGCCCCAGTCCTCGATGACGACGTCGACCTCGCCGGTGCCGAACCCCTGCCAGGAGACGTCCTCCTTGAGCTCCTTGTAGTTGACCGTGCAGCCGAGCTCCTCGGTGGCCACGTGGCCGACCACGTAGGCGCTCGCCTCGTAACCCACCCACGGGTTGACCGCCATGTTCAGCTCGCCGCACTCGCCTCCGGCCGCGGCCGCCTTCTCCTCGTTCTGGGCGGTCTCGGCCTCGATCTCGCCACCGCCGCCGCACGCCCCGAGGGCGAACGCCGCACAGCTGGTGACCGCCGCGAGGCGGATACCCCTGGTCCGTCTCGATCTCATCCCTGTCTCCTCTGGTTGGTTTCTTGCGGGAACAACAGCTACGCGATGGGCCCTATCCGCCACCACGAGCGCTTCGTGGGGTCCTTCGCCACCGGGTCGTGCTCGGCGCCGGCGCGCGCGATGCGGTCGATCATGATCCCCAGCAGGACGATCCCGAGCCCGGCCGCCATGCCCTTGCCCCACTCCTCGCTGCGGGCGAAGCCGAGGACGACGTCGTAGCCGAGGGCGCCGGCCCCCACCATGCCGCCGATGACGGCCATCGCCAGCACGTAGAGCAGCCCCTGGTTGGTGGCGAGCACGAGCGAGCCGCGGGCCATCGGCAGCTGGACCTTGGTGATCTCCTGCCAGGGCGTGGACCCGCTGGCGCGGGCCGCCTCCACGGTGGTCGGCGAGACGCCCTTGACGCCGTCCGCCACGAGCTTGATCGCAGCCGGGGCCGCGTAGACGATGCCGGCCACGATCGCGGTGAAGCGGCTGGGGCCGAAGAGCGCCAGCACGGGGATCAGGTAGACGAACGGCGGGATCGTCTGCCCGGCGTCGAGGAGCGGCCGGATGGCGAAGTCGACATGCCTGCTTCGGGCCATCCACACCCCGAACACGAGCGCGAGCACCATGACGAGCGCCGTCGCCACGAGCGTCATGTTGAGCGTGATCATGGCGTTGTGCCAGACGCCGAGCAGCCGGATGCCGAGGAGGCAGACCAGGGCCGGCACGAGCGCCCGCCACCGGCCGACCACGAAGGCGATCCCGGCGATGGCGAGGCCGGCGAGCCACCACGGCGACTGCGCCAGCAGCTCCTGCATGGGGTTGAGGACGGCGTTGGTCAGGGCGTCCTTGAGCGCACCCGCGGGCTGGTCGAGCGAGTCCGTGACCCAGTGGACAGCGGTGCCGGATGCCTCCTCGAACCGCTCCCCCACGGTGTTCGAGGGGAACTCCGCGGCCCACAGCCGGGTGCGTGAGACGTAGACGAGCACGAGCGCGACCACGGCGCCCGCGCCTAGCAGGATCCGGTGCAGCCGGGGGTTGCCGCCGCCACGCCGCGCCATGTTCTCCGACCGCTCGCTGGCGGCCGTGGTCGTGCGGTCGAGCATCACCGCCATGACCACGATGAGGAAGCCCGGCACGACGGCAGCTCCCACGTCGCCCTTGATCAACCCGTTCAGCACCGGCTTCCCCAGCCCCGGGCCGTCGATGAACGACGCGATCGTGGCCATCGAGAGCGCCGCCATGATGCTCTGGTTGAGCCCGACGATGATCGTCGGGCGGGCCATCGGCAGCTGGACCTTCGCCAACCGCTGCCACCGGCTCTGTCCCGCGGAGTCGGTGGCCTCGATCGTGGTCGTCGAGACCGATCGGATGCCGTAGCCGGCGATCCGGATCATCGGCGGCAGCGCGTACACCAGCGTGCAGACGACTGCGCCGCTCGCGCCGATGCCGAAGAACAGCACCACCGGGATCAGGTAGACGAACGTCGGCATCGTCTGCATCATGTCGAGGACCGGTGTGACGACCGACGTGGCGCGACGGCTGGTCCCGATCAGCACCGCGATCGGCATCCCGATGGCGAGGGCGAAGCCGACCGCCAGGAACGTGACGATGAGCAGGTCCATGGCGTCGGTCCAGTAGCCGAGCAGGCCGAACGACGTGAACGACGCCGCCACGAGTAGGGCGATCCGCCAGTTGGCGATCGCATAGCCGACCCACGTCGCGACCGCCGTGACCCCGAGCCACCCCACCTGCGGCACCGGTCGTGGCAGGTCGGCCACCGACACCATCCGCTGGAGGAAGTCGAAGAGGTTGCGGAACCCCTCGGCGATGCTCGTGGTCAGGCCGATCAGCGCGTTCGTGTCGCGCGAGGCGATGATCCAGTTGCGGAACTCGGTGAACTCCTCCATCACCCCGGTGCGCTCGCGACCCCTCAGCGTCAGCGTGTCCTCGCCCTTGGTGAAGCTCCAGACGACGATCCAGACGACGAGGATGCCGAGCAGCACCAGCCAGCGTGACGGAAGCGCCCGCGGCGCCGGCGGGTCGGGGGTCTCCCTCGGGGCGGGCGCGGACGGGGGGCGCTGCAGGGTGGTCGTCACGGCTGCTCCCCCGCCTCCGAGACGTCCTCCTCAGCAACGACCACGCGGAGGATCGCATCGTCGTCGACGATGCCGACCAGCTCGCCGTCGCGGACCACCCGGACCGGGTGCGCGGAGGCGAGCGCCGCCTGGGCCGCCTGGCGGACGACCGTGTCGGCGCTCATCACCGGCCCCTCCAAGGAGTCGTCCGGCCGGGGGTCGCGCATCACCCACTTCAGGGTCAGCACGTGGGAGCGCGGCACCTCGGAGGTGAAGTCGCGGACGTAGTCGTCGGCGGGGGCGCCCACCACCTCGTCCGGCGTGCCCACCTGGACGATCGCGCCGTCGCGCATGATGAGGATCCGGTCGCCGAGCTTGAGCGCCTCCTGCAGGTCGTGGGTGATGAAGACCATCGTCTTCTGCAGCTCGTGCTGGAGCCGGATCACCTCGTTCTGCATGTCCCGGCGGATCAACGGGTCGAGCGCCGAGAACGGCTCGTCGAAGAGGAGCATCGACGGGTCGCTGGCGAGCGCACGGGCCAGCCCTACCCGCTGCTGCATCCCACCGGACAGCTGGTCGGGGTAGGAGCGCTCGTAGCCCGAGAGCCCCACCAGGTCGATGATCTCGGCGGCCTTCTCCCGCCGCTCCTTCTTGCCGGTGCCGCGCACCTCGAGCCCGTAGGCGACGTTGTCGAGCACCTGACGGTGAGGCAGCAGCCCGAAGTGCTGGAAGACCATCGAGACGTGGTGGCGCCGCAGCTCCCGCAGCTGGGAGTCGGACGCGGACGTGACGTCCCGGCCGTCGATCGCGACCGTGCCCGCGGTCGGCTCGATGAGCCGGGTGAGGCACCGGACCAGCGTCGACTTCCCGGAGCCCGAGAGCCCCATGACGACGAAGACCTCGCCGGGCGCGACCTCGAACGAGACGTCCCGGACACCGACGACGCAGTCGGTCTTCCGCTTCAGCTCCGCGCGCGACAGCTCCGCGTCGGGAGTGCCGATGACCTTGTCGGCCCGGGGACCGAAGATCTTCCAGAGCCCCTGCACCGAGAGGGCGGCGTCGACCTCGCCGACGTCGGAAGGGCGGGTCGTGAGCGTCTCGGTCATGCCGTGCCTCCAGGAGGGTCGAGCGGGTCACCGGCGCGGTGACGGTAGAAGGGAGCGTCCGACGGAGGAAGGGGGGTGTTCCCGAGGATGAGGTCGGCCGACTTCTCGGCGAGCATCATCACCGGGGCGTAGATGTTCCCGTTCGTGATGCACGGCATCGACGACGCGTCGACCACGCGGAGCCCGTCCACCCCGTGCACCCGCATCGTCTCCGGGTCGAGCACCCCGTCGTCGCCGACGCCCATCCTCGCCGTGCAGGACGGGTGCAGCGCGGTCTCCGCATCGGCGGCGACCCAGTCCAGGATCTCCTGGTCGCTCTCGACCGACGGCCCCGGCGACAGCTCGCCGGCGTTGAAGACGTCGAACGCCGGCTGGTTGAGGATGTGCCGGGCGGCCCGGACCATCTCGATCCACTCGCGTCGGTCGTTCTCGGTCGAGAGGTAGTTGAACCGGAGCGCCGGGTGCTCCAGCGGGTCGCGTGACTTCAGCCGCACGGTCCCACGCACGTCGGAGTACATCGGTCCGATGTGGACCTGGTAGCCGTGCTCGGCGGCCGGCCGCGAGCCGTCGTACCGGATCGCGATCGGCAGGAAGTGGAACATGAGGTTCGGGTAGTCCACCTGGTCGTTGCTCCGGATGAACCCTCCGGCCTCGAAGTGGTTGCTGGCTCCCACCCCCCGGCGGAGGAAGAGCCACTCCGCCCCGATCCGCGGCTTGTGCCGGTGCTTGAGCCAAGGACCGATGGAGACCGGCTGCTTGCTGGCGTACTGGAGGTAGACCTCGAGGTGGTCCTGGAGGTTGCTGCCGACCCCCGGAAGATCCGCCACCACGGGGATCCCGAGCTGTTCGAGGTCCAGGCGTGGACCGATGCCGGCGAGCATCAGGAGCTGCGGGGAGTTGATCGCACCCCCGCAGAGGATCACCTCCCGCGCCCGGACGCGGCGGTTGCGGCGCCCGGCGCGGTGGTAGTCGACGCCGGTCACCCTGGCTCCTTCGGTGACGAGCCCGGTCACCGTCGCGAGGGTCTCGACGCGCAGGTTCGGGCGGTGCCGCACCGGGTGGAGGTAGGCGCGGGCGGCGCTCAGCCTGCGGCCGCGGTGCACGTTGCGGTCGAAGGGAGCGAACCCCTCCTGGCGGTAGCCGTTGACGTCGCTGGTCAACGGGTGGCCGGCCTGCTGGACGGCCTCGAAGAAGGCGCCGAAGAGCGGGCTGGTCGCCGGTCCGCGCTCGAGGACGAGGGGCCCACTGCCGCCGCGCCACCGGTCGGCCCCGGCAAGGCAGGTCTCCATCCGCTTGAAGTACGGCAGGCAGTGGGCGTAGTCCCACGCCGCGAGCCCCTTCTCGCCCGCCCAGCGCTCGTAGTCGAGCGGGTTGCCACGCTGGAAGATCATCCCGTTGATGCTGCTCGAGCCGCCCAGCACCTTGCCGCGGGCGTGGTAGATCCGCCGCCCGTCCATGAACGGCTCCGGCTCGGACTCGTACTTCCAGTCGTAGAGCCGGTTGCCGATCGGGTAGGGCAGCGCAGCGGGCATGTGGATGAACGGGTCGAGCCTGACGTCGGACCGGCCGGCCTCGAGGACGAGGACCCTCGTGCCGGGGTCGACGCTCAGGCGGTTGGCCAGCGCGCACCCCGCGGAGCCACCGCCGACGATGACGAAGTCCCACGTGGTCGCGCTCACGGGGTTTCCACCTCCGGGGCGAACCAGTTCTGGGCGGTAGGACGGATGTTGTGCCAGATGTGCTTGGTCTCCCGGTACTCCTCGAGCCCGGCCCGGCCGAGCTCGCGACCGATCCCCGACTGCTTGTAGCCGCCCCACTCGGCCTGCGGCACGTAGGGGTGGTAGTCGTTGACCCACACCGTGCCCATGCGCAGCCGGGCCGCGACCCGCTCCGCCCGGCCGGCGTCACGGGTCCACACGGCGCCGGCGAGCCCGTAGATGCTGTCGTTGGCGATCCGCACGGCCGCGTCCTCGGCGTCGTCACCGGCGAACCCCTCGACGGTGAGAACCGGTCCGAACGACTCGTCCTGGACGACGCTCATCGAGGTGTCGCACCGGTCGAGCACGGTCGGCAGGTAGTAGAACCCGTCGGCCAGCGCCGGGTCGTCGGGGCGGCGCCCGCCGCAGCGCACCTCCGCTCCCTCGGCGACCCCGGTGGCGACGTACCTCTCCACCTTCGCGCGGTGCTGCTCCGAGATCAGCGGTCCGGTCTGGGCGCGCTCGTCGAACGGCCCGCCGAGCCGGATCCGGCGTGCCCGGTCGACGAGCTCGTCGACGAACTCCTCGCGGATGCTCTCCTCGATGACGAGCCGCGCGCCGGCGGAGCACACCTGCCCCGAGTGGAGGAACACCGCGGTCAGGGCCATGTCGAGCGCAGCGTCGAGGTCCGCGTCGGCGAAGACGATGTTGGGGTTCTTGCCGCCCAGCTCGAGCGCGACCTTCTTCACCGTCGCGCTCGCCGCCGCCATGATCCGCTTGCCGGTCTCCAGCCCTCCGGTGAAGGAGACGAGGTCCACCCGCGGGTCCTCGACCAGCGTCGCGCCGACCTCGGCGCCGGCGCCGAGCACGAGGTTCGCGACACCGGGAGGAACGCCGGCCTCCTCCAGCAGTCGCACCAGGTGGACGGCCGTGTGGGGGGTGAGCTCGCTCGGCTTGAGCACGAAGGTGTCGCCGGCTGCCAGCGCCGGGGCGACCTTCCAGGATGTCTGCAGCAGCGGGTAGTTCCAGGGCGTGATCAGTGCGCAGACGCCGATCGGCTCGTGGACGACCCGGCTCACCACATCGGGCCGGCCGGTGTCGACCAGCCTGCCGGCGTCCTCGGCCGCGACGTTGCCGTAGTGGCGGAAGACACCGACCACGTCGTCGACGTCGTACTCGCTCTCGACGAACCGCTTCCCGGTGTCCAGGCTCTCCGCCCGTGCCACCGCTGCCTTGTCCCGCTCGAGAAGGTCTGCGACGCGGTGCAGCAGCCGGCCCCGCTCGAGGCTCGACCCTCCTGACCACTCACCGGCGTCGAACGCGCGCCGGGCCGCGTCGACGGCGGCCTGCGCGTCCTCCGCGCCGGCCTCGTCGACCTCGCCCACCAGGGCGCCGTCTGCGGGGCAGCGGATCTCGCGATGCCCGCCCGAGCCGGCCTCTCTCCACTTCCCGTCGAGATACAGAGTGGACAAGCTGCTCCTTCGGGATGTGCGTTGCGCATGTCGCAACGATTTGTGTCTAACGCAACAGCATCGTGACGTCGAGGGCCTTACGTCAACAGATCTGGTCAAGGATTCCCGTTGACCGCCCCTCCCCAGCCCAGGCGCGCCGAGACCTCGTCCGCCGCCGCCACCAGAACCGGCGCCAGCTCCTCGAGCCTGTCCGGGTCCAGCCGGAACGTCGGCCCCGAGACGCTCATCGACGCCACCACGTCACCGTGGGAGCTGAGGACCGGCGCGGCGATCGCGGTGAGGCCGAGCTCCAGCTCGTCGGTCGCCAGGGCGTAGCCGCGCTGACGCACCTCGGCAAGCTCCCGGTGGAGCGCCCGCCGGTTGGTGATCGTGCTCCGGGTGTAGGCGGTGAGCGATCCGACCCGGCGGTCGACCTCGGTCCGGTCCAACCCGCTCAGGAGCACCTTGCCGTTGGAGGTGGCGTGGAGCGGGATGTGCTGACCGACCCAGTTGTGGGACTGGAGCGCCGACGCGCCGGCCACCTGGTCGAGGTAGAGCGCGGACCGGTCCGAGAGCACCGCGACGTTGACGGTCTCACCGCACTCGGAGGCGAGCCTGCGGCACACCGGCCTCGCCTCCACGACGACGTCGAGCCGGGCGGTGCTGGCGCCGGCGAGCCGCACCAGCCCCATGCCGAGCCGGTACTTCCCGCGCTCCTCGGTCTGCTCCACCAGCTCGTGGGTCTCGAGCGTCGTCACCAGCCGGAAAGCGGTGCTCTTGTGCACGTCGAGCTCCGCGGCGATCTCCGTGACCCCTGCCTGCCCCAGCCGCGCCAGGATGTGCAGGATGCTCAGCGCCCGATCGACCGACTGCACGCCTGCCGGCCCGGCCATGGTGTTGCTCATGGCGCAACGCTAGCGTGTCCGCATGAGTCCGACGCCGACCTATGTGATCACGATTCTCTGCCCGGACCGGCCCGGCATCGTCCACGCGGTCAGCGGGTTCCTCGTGCAGCACGGCGGGAACATCCTCGAGAGCCAGCAGTACGACGACCTCGACCAGGACCGGTTCTTCATGCGGGTCCTCTTCGCGGCGCCACCGCCCACGACGCTCGCACGGCTCCGGGACGAGTTCCCACGGGTCGCCGAGGAGTTCTCGATGACCTGGGAGCTCTGGGACGCCACCGCGCCGTACCGGACCCTCGTCATGGTCTCGAGGTTCGACCACTGCCTCAACGACCTGCTGTTCCGGATGCGCAACGGGAGCCTCCAGATCGAGGTGCCCGCGGTGGTGTCGAACCACCCCGACTGCGAGCCGCTGGCCCGCGCCTACGGGGTGCCCTTCCACCACGTGCCGGTCACCCCGGACACCAAGGCCCAGGCCGAGGAACGGATGCTCGGGCTCGTCGAGGAGCTCGACGTCGACCTCGTGGTGCTGGCCCGCTACATGCAGGTGCTCTCCGACGAGACGTGCAAGCGGCTCGAGGGGCGGGCGATCAACATCCACCACTCCTTCCTGCCGAGCTTCAAGGGGGCCCGTCCCTACCACCAGGCGTTCGAGCGGGGCGTGAAGCTGGTCGGGGCGACCGCCCACTACGTCACCGGCGACCTCGACGAGGGGCCGATCATCGAGCAGGACGTGGTCCGGGTCGACCACCGCTCCGACGCCGCGGCCCTCGCCGCGGCCGGACGTGACGTCGAGGCGCAGGTGCTCTCCCGGGCGGTCCGGTGGCACGCCGAGAGCCGCGTCCTCCTCAACGGCAGCAGGACAGTGGTCTTCCGCTGAGCAGCGGACCGGCGGAGAGCGTCGACCGGCTCGCGCCCGGGCCGGAGCCCCGCCGCCGGCCATGGGTCGCGGTCGTCGTCGTGCTCGTGCTGGTGACGGCCGGCATCTGGGCGGAGGGCCGCCAGCGGGCTCCGGTCGAGCGTTCGGCGCTCACGGCGTGCGCGACACTGGCGGACCACGTCACGTCGCGTGCCGAGCGCCAGGTCGCTGCCACCGCTTCGTACGTCGCCCCCGCGCTGGGCTCCGCGGAGCCGGCGCTCCGCGCGTCGATGGTCGGGCTCGTCAGCCGGGCGGCGCGCCAGGTCGTCGGCCCGGTCGAGGAGGCGCTCGCCGAGTGCCGCTCGGTGGACGTGTGGCCGTTCAACCGTTCCCACGACGAGGCCCGCGACGCCTACGTCGCCTACCTCGTCGCGGAGCGGGACCGGCTGCGGGCGATCGGCCGCGACGGCTCGGCCTTCGACCGCGGGTACGCCGAGGTCCGTCGGCTGGCCGACGAGGCGGCCGGCATCGAACCGTGACTGGCACGCTCTGCGGGTACGGTCGTGAGGGTGACATCCTCAGCGTCACGAGGACTGGCGGGTTCCGATCCGTCCGGCGTGCGCCTTGCCGAGCTGGTGGGGGCGTTGTCGTTGGCGGCGGACCTCGGCCTTGGCCAGCCGATGGAGCACGTGGCGCGCTCGTGTCTGTTGGCGTGCCGACTGGGAAGCCAGGCCGGTGCCGGCGAGGCCGAGCGTGCTGCGTTGTACTACGTCGCACTGCTCGGCTGGGTCGGCTGCATCGCGGACAGCCACGACGACGCGATGCGCTTCGGCGACGACCTCACCTATCGAGCCGGGGTGTACGACGTCGACATGAAGCCGCTGCCGTTCCTCGGATACCTGTTGCGGCGCGCCGGCACCGGGGGCTCGCCGGCACGCCGAGCGCGGGTGGGAGCGCAGTTGCTGGCAACCGGCGCGTCGTCGGTGCAGGAGTCCCTGCATGCGCACTGCCAGGTCACCGCCTCCATCGCCGCCAGGCTGGGCATGGGTCCGGAGGTCTGCGAGCCGTTGGGACAGATCTTCGCCCGCTGGGACGGCAAGGGGCTGCCCGCCGGTGTCGGTGGTGAGCAGGTCGCGCTGCCGGTGCGGCTGTGGCACATCGCCGACGTCGCCGAGGTGCACCACCGCCGCGGCGGCGTGCAGGCTGCGGTCGACGTTGCACGACAGCGGTACGGCAGCCAGTTCGACCCCACGTTGGTCGAGCAGTTCTCGGCGTGCGCGGAGGAGCTGTTCGCCGGCCTTCCGGACGGCTCGAGCTGGGACGAGCTCGTCGCCGCGGAGCCGGCTCTGCACCGCGAGCTGACCGAGCAGGAGCTCGACAGTGCGTTGACGGTCCTCGCGGACTACGCCGACCTGAAGTCGCCGTACATGCGAGGTCATTCCCGTGGAGTGGCGGAGCTCTGCAGGGCGGCCGCGCCGCTGGTCGGCGTGAACGCCGAGGGGGTCCGCACGCTGTGGCGCGCGGCCTTGGTACACGACCTCGGGAGGACCGGTGTCCCGAACACGATCTGGGACAAGCCTGGGCCGTTGACGCCGATCGAACGGGAGCGGGTGCGGATGCACTCCTACTACACCGAGCGGATGCTGTCGCGGCCGCACCGGCTGGCCGAGATCGGTGCGGTGGCCGCGTTGGCGCACGAGCGGCTCGACGGGTCGGGATACCACCGTGGCTTGACCGGGGCGGCCATCCCGATGTCGGGCCGGCTGCTCGCCGCTGCCGACCACTACCACGGAATGCTCGAGTCGCGCGCGCACCGGGAGCCAGTTCCGCCACGGACGGCGGCGCAGCGCCTGGTCGACGAGGCGAAGGCAGGGCGGATGGATCCCACCGCGGTCGACGCTGTCCTGGCGTCGGCCGGCCTTCGCCCCGCCCGGCGTCCGGCCGGCGTCGCCGGCCTGACCGGCCGCGAGGTCGAGGTGCTGGTGCTCCTGGCATCCGGGGCGTCCAACCGGCAGATCGCCCGCCGGCTCGGGATCGCGCCGAAGACGGCCGGCAACCACATCGAGCGGATCTACGCGAAGGCCGGAGTCTCCACGCGTGCGGCAGCGACCATGTTCGCGATGCAGCACGGGTTGCTGAGCCGCCTCGTCACGATCGACCAGTAGACGACGGCGCTGCTCGCGCAACTGGGGTGAACTCCTCATGACCGCGACCCGGGCGGAGCGGCACCGTGGAGTCATCGGGCGGCGAACGGCGCCGCCAACGAGAATCATGGAGGCGAGTCGCATGCCCAAGTACGTGATCGAACGCGCGGTTCCGGGGGTCGGCCGGATGAGCACCGACGAGCTGCACGGGCTCTCCGCGGCGTCCAACAAGGTGCTGCAGTCGTTGGAGGGCGACATCCAGTGGGTGCACTCCTACGCGGCGGAGGACCGGTTGTTCTGCGTCTACAACGCCGAGAGCCAGGAGCTGATCCGCGAGCACGCACGCCGGGGTGGCTTCCCCTGTGACCACATCCGTCAGGTCAGCGCGATCATCGACCCGGTGACCGGGGAGGCGTGACTGGCCGGGCCGACCTCAGTCCTCGACGAGCAGCCGCGCGAGCCCGTCGAGGACGAGGTCGAGCCCGAAGTCGAACTCGTCGCCGAAGTCGTAGCCCGGCCTCATGACGTGCTCGGTCGCGAACTCGACGAGGTGCGGGTACTGCCCCTCCGGCATCCGTTCCACCATCGGCGCGGCGACCTCCGGCACGTCACCCGGCTCGTCGAACGGCAGCGAGGCCTCCTGGAGCGCGAACCCGTAGACGAAGGCGTCGAGGACGGCGTAGGCGTGCGCCGTGTCCGTCACCGAGAAGCCGGCCCGTCGGAGGGTGCCGATGATGACGTCGTGGTGGCGCAACGTGGCCGGCCCGGGGCTCGTCCGCGACTCCAGCAGGGAGACGGCCCAGGGGTGCTGCTTGAGGACCGCACGTGCGGACGACGCCGCCCGGCGGAGCTCCGGCTGCCACTCCCCCTCTTCCGCCGGGAGCTCGATCGCGTCGAAGACGAGGTCGACGATGCCGTCGAGGATCTCGTCCTTGTTCGCGACGTGGTGGTAGACCGCCATCGGCTTGACGCCCAGCTCCGTGGCGAGCGACCGGATCGTCAACCCAGCCACGCCTCCCGCGTCCGCGACCGACATCGCGGCCCGCAGGATCCGCTCGCGGGTGAGCGGGGTGCGGGGGGCTGCTGGTCCAGACGATCGCTTCGCCATGACGTCGGACCCTAGCAGGGACCGTACTAAGTACGCTACGGTTGCCGTACTTAGTACGACGAAAGGACGACCATGACCACCACCCCGATCCCCGCAACGACTCCCCAGAGCCCACCGGCCACCATGCGCGCGGTGGTGCAGGACGGCTACGGCAGCTCCGACGTCCTCACCCTCGACCGCGTGCCGGTCCCGGCGCCGGGCAAGGGCGAGGTGCTCGTCCGGGTCCACGCCGCCGGGCTCGACCGGGGCACCTGGCACCTGATGACCGGCAAGCCGTACCTGCTCCGGCTCGCGTTCGGCGTACGGCGGCCTCGCAACCCGGTCCCCGGCCGCGACGTCGCCGGCACCGTGGTGTCGGTCGGCGACGGCGTCACCCGCTGGTCGCCGGGCGACCGGGTGTACGGCGTCGCCCCCGGCTCGTTCGCCGAGCTGGCCGTGACCACGGCGGACAAGCTGGCCCCCCTCCCCGACGGCCTCACCTTCGAGCAGGCCGCGGTGGTCCCGATCTCGGGGCTCACCGCGCAGCAGGCGGTGACCATGGCGAAGGTCCGGCCGGGCGACCGCGTCCTCGTCCTGGGCGCCTCCGGCGGCGTCGGCAGCTACGCCGTCCAGCTGGCCAAGGCCGCCGGCGCGGAGGTCACCGGGGTGGCCAGCGCGGCGAAGCTCGACCTCGTCCGGTCGCTCGGCGCCGACCACGTCCTGGACTACGCGAAGGACGACTTCGCCTCGACGGGCCGGCGTTACGACGTCGTGCTCGACATCGGCGGCAACCCCTCGATCTCCCGGTTGCGCAAGGCGCTGACGCGCACCGGTACGGCGGTCATCGTCGGCGGCGAGGGGGGCGAGAACCTCAGCGGCGGCATGGGCAGGGTCCTGCGAGGGCGGCTGCTCTCCCTGTTCGTCCACCAGCACCTCACGAACTTCGTGAACAGGGAGAGCGGCGCCGACCTGGAGCGGCTCACCCCGCTGCTCGAGTCCGGCGCGGTGACCCCTGCGGTCGACCGGGTCCTCCCGCTGGCCGAGGCGCAGGCCGCGATGCGGCTGATGGAGACGGGTCAGGTCCGCGGCAAGATCGCCCTGACCGTCCGCTAGCCCCAATACGCCCTCAGTCGCCGAGCTCCGTCCGGCGGCGGGCGACGTACTCCTCGAGCTCCTGGCGCACCGCGTCGTCGAGCGACGGCGGCTCGAACTCCTCGAGCCGCTGCCGGTAGATCTTCCCGGCCCGGGCCGCCGTGTCCTGTCCGCCGTTGCGGTTCCACCGCTCGTAGTTCTCCGACGAGGACAGCATCGGCCGGTAGAAGCAGGTCCGGAACCGCTCCATGGTGTGCGCCGCCCCCAGGAAGTGGCCCCCGTGACCGACCTCCTCGTGGGCGCCGAAGGCGAGCGACTCCTCGTCGATCTCCAGTGGCGTGAACTCGGCCTGGAGCATCTGGAGGAGCTCGACGTCGACGATGAACTTCTCGTAGCCGGCGACGAGCCCGCCCTCGAGCCAGCCGGCGGAGTGCATCACCCAGTTCGCGCCGGCCAGGAACGTCGGCAGCATCGTCATCAGCGCCTCGTAGCCGGCCTGCGCGTCGGGGACCTGCGACGAGGTGAGGGCGCCGCCGGAGCGGAACGGCAGCCCGAAGTGGCGGGCGACCTGGCCGGTGCAGAGCAGCCCGATCCCTGACTCGGGGGTGCCGAAGGTCGGCGAGCCGGACTGCATGTCGATGTTGGACAGGAACGAGCCGAAGATCACCGGGCACCCGGGGCGGATCAGCTGTGCCAGCGCGATCCCGGAGAGCGCCTCCGCGATCTGCTGGACCAGCGCCGCCGGGATCGTGACCGGCGACATGGCGCCCATCAGGATGAACGGGGTGAGGACGACCGGCTGGGCGGCACCGGCGTACTCGAAGAGGGCGTCGAGCATCCGGTCGTCCCACCGCAGCGGCGAGTTGCAGTTGACGAGCGAGATCGAGACCGGCGTCTCCTCGATCGCCTCGCGGCCACCGAAGAGGATCTCCCCCATCGCGATCGTGTCCCGGGCGTTGACCCCGGACACCACGTTGCCCATGTAGACCTTGTCGGTGAGCGTCTGCAGCGCCAGCGTCATGTCGAGGTGGCGGGAGTCGAGCGGCGTGTCGTTGGGCTCGCAGATCACGCCGCCGGCGGAGTCGAGCACGGAGAACGACTGGGCCAGCGAGGTGAACCGGCGGAAGTCGTCCATCGTCGCGTCCCGCCGCACGTCGCCCTCGCGCACGAACGGCGGGCCGTAGACCGCCCCGAACGCCATCGAGTCGCCCCCGATGTGGATGTTGTTCGCCGGGTTGCGGGCCTGCACGTCGAACTCGCGCGGCGCCTTCGCCACCTGCTCGAGGACGAAGTCGGGGTCGAGGAAGACGGTGTTCTCCTCCACCCGCTGGCCGGCCTTGTGGAACAGCTCGAGGGCGCGGTCGCTCATGAACTCGACGCCGATCTCGCTGACCAGCCGGCGCCATCCTCGGTCGAGGGTCGCCATCGCCTCGCCCGACAGGATCTCGTAACGGGGCATGGTGTTTCGGAACATCGGGTTGCCTCCTTGACGGGGTGTGTTCCGGATCATAGCCTCATCATGTGGGAGGACAGTTCCACATCATGAGAGCAACGTGAAGGCGCACCCCGTGGTCAACGACGTCGATCTCCGGCACCGCTCGTCGGTGCCGGGCACCCAGGCGATCGACCGCGCCTCGGCCCTGGTCTCCCTGGTGGTGCGCGCCGACGAGCCGCTGTCGTTCAGCGAGCTCAGCGACGCGGCGGGCCTCGCACGCTCCACCACCTCGCGGCTCCTCGCGGCGCTGGAGCAGAACGAGCTGCTGCAGCGCGACTCCTCCGGCGCGTACGTCGCCGGTGCGCTGTTCGCCCTCCACGCCGCCCGCCACGACCCGTGGCAGGAGACCGCCCGGATCGCGACGCCGTACCTCGAGCGGCTCCGCGACGTCACCGGCGAGACCGCCCACCTCGGGGTGCCGAACGGCAACACGGTCCGTCACGTGGCGCAGGTCGACTCGCTCTACCTGCTGGCCACCCGCGACTGGACCGACACCGACGTGCCGGCGCACTGCAGCGCGCTGGGCAAGGTGCTGCTCGCGCACGGGCGGCTGACGGTCCCCGACGGCGACCTCGAGACGCGCACGGAGCAGACCGTTGCGGACCGCGGGTCCCTCGAGCAGGAGCTCGCCAGGATCCGCCGCCAGGACTGGGCTCTCGCCGTCGACGAGCTCGAGGTCGGGCTCACCGCCGTCGCCGCGCCGGTGACCGGACGCGACGGGGAGGTGGTGGCCGCCCTCGGTGTCTCGGGGCCGACCGCGCGCCTCGCCGGCCAGGTCGACGCGATGGGTCGGCTGCTGGTCGAACAGGCAGGGTCACTCTCGACCCTGCTGCTGCGTAGGACGATCAAGGAAGGTGTGGCATGACGCCGGAGGAGATCCTGCAGGGGTTGTACGACGAGACGCTGGTGGGCAACGCCCCACGGGTCCTCGAGCTGACCCACGAGGCGCTCGGGCTCGGCATGGAGCCGCAGTCGCTGCTCTTCGACGCCCTCATCCCGTCGCTGGAGGAGGTCGGCGCCCGGTTCGAGCGCGGTGACTTCTTCGTCCCCGAGATGCTGATCGCCGGCCGGGCGATGGCCGGGTCGATGGAGGTGCTGCGGCCGCTGCTCGCCGAGACCGGTGTGCAGACGATCGGCAAGTTCCTCATGGGGACCGTCAAGGGCGACGTCCACGACATCGGCAAGAACCTGGTGAACATCATGCTCGAGGGCGCCGGCTTCGAGGTGATCGACCTCGGCGTCCAGGTGGCACCGGAGAAGTTCGTGGCGAAGATCGAGGAGCACCAGCCCGACATCGTGGGGTTCTCGGCGTTCCTCACCACGACGATGCCGATGTTCAAGGCGAACATGAACGCACTCCAGAAGGCCGGGCTGCGTGACGAGGTGATCGTGATGGTCGGCGGCGCCCCGGTCACTCAGGAGTACGCCGACGCGGTCGGCGCCGACGGCTACGCGGCCGACGCCTCGGCGACCGTCAAGAAGGCCAAGGAGCTCCTCGCGGGCAAGCGTGCCCTGGTGACCGCATGACGATCCTCCACGAGACCGTCCTGCGCTCCGCGACCAAGGAGGTCGTGATCGGGCACGAACGACGGTTCTGCCTCATCGGGGAGCGGATCAACCCCACCGGCCGCCGGATCTTCCAGGAGCAGCTCCGGGCCGGTGACCTCTCCGCGATCGAGCGCGACGTCATGGCCCAGGTCGAGGGCGGCGCCGACGTCCTCGACGTCAACATGGGGGTGCCGCTCACCGACGAGCCCGACCTGCTCGGCCGGGCGATCAAGATGGTGCAGTCGCTCACCGACCTGCCGATCTGCATCGACTCCTCCGTCGTGGAGGCTCTCGAGGTAGGGCTCTCCGTCTACCAGGGCCGGGCGCTGGTCAACTCCGTCACCGCCGAGGACGAGCGGATGGCGCTGATCCTCCCGTTGGTCAAGAAGTACGACGCCGCGGTGATCGCCCTTCCCAACGACGCGGACGAGATCCCGATGGAGGCCGACCGGCGCCTCGAGCTGGTCCAGCACGTCGTCGACGTGGCGACCAAGGAGTACGGCATCGCCCAGGCCGACCTCGTCATCGACCCCCTCGCGATGCCGATCGGCGCGGACACGTCGAACGCCCTCACCACCATGGAGACGATGCGCCGGATCCGCGAGCAGCACGGCCTCAACATGACGTGCGGCGCCTCGAACGTCTCGTTCGGGATGCCGGCCCGGCACACCCTCGGCGCGGCGTTCCTGCCGATGGCGATGACCGCCGGGCTCACCAGCGCGATCATGGACACCCGCACCCCGCAGATCGTCGAGGCGGTCAAGGCGGCCGACCTGCTGCTCGGCCACGACGAGTGGGGCGGGGAGTGGATCGCGTCCCACCGCAGACGTCAGGCGGCCGCTGCGCTGTGACCGAGCTGCCTGCTGAGCCCGTCGAGCCCGTCGAGCCCCTCGCGCCGCCCGACGGCACCGGTCGCGTCCAGCTCTCGTTCACCCCCTCCAACCGGGCGGTGCGGGTCCCGCCCGGCGTGACGGTCTTCGACGCGGCGAGCTGGAACGGGATCGCCATCGACTCGACCTGCGGCGGCCACGGCACCTGCAAGAAGTGCAAGGTGCAGGTCGTCGACGGCTCCGTGCCGGTCTCGAACCTCGACGTCCGCGCGTTCACCCCCGACCAGCTCCGCGACGGCTGGCGGCTCGCCTGCCTGGCGCAGGCGACCGCCGACCTGGCCGTCGACGTACCGCCGCTCACGACCCGCCCCAAGGCGGCCACCGTCGGCGTCGGGCGCCAGGTGATCCTGCGGCCGGCGCTCCAGAAGCGCTACGTCGAGCTCGAGGAGGCCACGCTGGCCGACCAGCGCCCCGACCTCACCCGGCTCCTCGACGCGATCGACGACCTCGAGCTGAGCGCCGACCTGCACGCGCTGCGCCGGCTGTCGACGGTGCTGCGCGCCGCCGACCACAAGGTGACCGCCGTGGTGCTGGACGACGTGCTCGTCGATGTGGAGCCGGGCGACACCACGGCCACCCAGTGGGCGCTCGCCTTCGACCTCGGCACGACCACCGTGGTCGCCACGCTCGTCGACGTTGCGACCGGGACGCCGGCGGCGGTCGCGTCGATGCTCAACAAGCAGCAGCCGTTCGGCGGTGACGTGATCACCCGGATCAGCGCCACGATGATGGACCCCGACGCGCTGCCGCGGCTCCGCGAGCTCGCCCAGGACACCCTCGCCGAGCTGGCCCGCGACGTCTGCAAGGAGGCAGGGGTCGAGCCGACCTCGGTCTACGAGGTCGCGCTCGCCGGCAACGCGACGATGACCGCGCTGGTCCTCGGGATCGACCCCGAGCCGCTCGGAGTCGCCCCCTTCGTCATGTCCACCGCGACGCTGCCGCCGCTCCTCGCCACCGACCTGGGTCTCGAGCTCCACCCCGGCGCGCGGGCGTTCGCGCTCCCCGCGCTGGGCGCCTACGTCGGCGGGGACATCGTCGCCGGCATGCTCGCCACCGGCATGGACCGCGACAAGCGGGTCAGGCTCTTCGTCGACGTGGGCACCAACTGCGAGATCGTCCTCAGCGACGGCGACACGATCCTCGCCACCGCCGCGCCGGCCGGGCCGGCGTTCGAGGGCGGGGCGATCCGCTGCGGGATGCGGGCCGCGGACGGCGCGATCGAGGTCGTGCGGCTCGCCGACGACGTCGAGCTCCAGGTCATCGGCGACGTCGAGCCGCAGGGGCTCTGCGGCTCCGGGCTCGTCGACGCCGTCTCGGAGCTGGTGCGGGTCGGGTTGCTGGACGGCTCGGGGCGCTTCGTACCCTCCGAGGAGGCGGCCACGCGGGCGCCGCACCTCGCGGACCGGCTCACCACGATCGGGAAGGAGCGGGTCTTCGTCCTGCACCGGCCCACGGCCGACACCCCGCCCGAGGAGTGCGTCTACCTCTCCCAGCGCGACGTCCGCGAGCTCCAGTTCGCCAAGGCGGCGATCTCCACCGGATGGACCCTGTTGCTCGAGGAGCTCGGGCTCACCGCGGGCGACGTCCAGCAGGTCCTGCTCGCCGGCTCGTTCGGCAGCTACCTCTCCCCCGCCGCCGCGGTCCGGATCGGGCTCGTCCCGCGGCTGCCGGTGCTCCGGATCGTCTCGGCCGGCAACGTGGCCGGCGAGGGCGCGAAGATGTGCCTGCTCAGCAAGCAGGAGCGCGGCGGTGCCCGCACGCTGCTGGAGGAGGTGAAGTATGTCGAGCTCTCCGACCGCAGCGACTTCAACGACCGCTTCGTCGACCTCCTCGCCTTCCCGACCTGACCGCTCCGGCCGGCCGTCGGCCGACCGGGTCGCCCTGGTCGCCTGCGGGGCGATCGCCCAGCCCTGCGCGGAGGTGGTCGCCGAGCGGGGCTGGCCGATGGACGTCTACCCGCTGCCGCCGGTGCTCCACAACCAGCCCCGGTCGATCGCCGGCCAGGTCGAGCGGCTCGGGGACGAGCTGTCGGGGCGCTACGGGACGGTCGCTGTCGGGTACGCCGACTGCGGCACCTACGGCGAGCTGGACGAGCTCTGCGACCGGCGCGGGTGGCGCCGGCTCCCCGGGTTGCACTGCTACGACCTGTACGCCGGCGGCGCGGCCATGGAACGGCTCTTCGCGGACCAGCCGGGCACCTACGTGCTCACCGACTTCCTGGTGAAGGCCTTCGACCGGCTGGTGATCGGCGAGCTCGGCCTCGACCGGCACCCGGAGCTCCGCGACGACTACTTCGGCCACTACACCCGGATGGTCTGGCTCGCCCAGGACCCCGACCCCGCGCTGGGAGCCCTGGCCACCGCCGCCGCCGAGCGGGTCGGGCTGCCCCTGACCGTCGTGGAGACCGGCCACCAGCGGCTGGCCCGTGCCCTCGAGCCCCTCCTCTCCTGACGTTTCCTGACGTTCAGCGGACGGAGGCCAACCGCTCGAGGTAGTCGGTCCGCCACCGCTCGGTCTCGGCCACCTGGTTGAACGTGTACACATGGAGCCCGGTGACGTGGGCCTCGGGGCGCGAGAGCGCCGGGGCGCACCGCTCCAGGAACCGCTCGCCGGTGAACCCACCGGGCGCCGCGAGCCGGGTCAACGTCCCCTTGTGCTTGGCGAGGAACCGGGTGGAGTCGCCCACGCCGATCTTCGTGGCCATCGCCAGCAGCTTGCCCCGCTCGACCGGTCCCGGGACGCCGAGGAGCACCGGCAGGGTGATCCCCCGCCGGCGCATCCGGCCGATCCAGTCGGTGATCGTCCCCGGGTCGAAATTGAGGTTGCTCACGATGTGGGTGGCGTGACGGCGCTTGTCCCACATCGACTGCACCGTGAGGTCGTCGTGGATCGTCGGGTGGGACTCGGGGTAGCCGGTGATCCCGACGTCGGGGAAGGGACGCCCCAGCTCGTCGAGCGCCTCCAGCAGGTCCAGCGCGGCGGCGTACTCCCCTGCCGGCGGGTCCTGGTCGCCGCCCGGGACGAACACCGTCCGGACGCCCGCTGCGACCAGCCGCTCGCAGATCTCGCTGAGCTCGGCGCGCCCGCGCACCATGCGCGCGGCGAGGTGAGGTACGGCGGTGTAGCCGTCCTTGCTGAGCCGTTCGGTCAGCTCGAGCGTGGCCTCGAGCCCCTTGGCCGGCGACGCCGTGACGGTCAGGACGCGGTCCAGCGGCACGTGCTCGAGGATCTTCTCCTCGATGGTCCCGGTGGGAAGCACCTCGTACCGTGCGGACGTGACCAGGGAGGCGAGGAACGTCGCCCGCTGTTTGTTGCGCATGCTGCAACCCGTTTCGTTATACGCGCCGGTGCCGTCAGCGTAGACGGCTCCGGACCCCCGCAGCAATGGGCCTCTTCCGGATGAGGGTGTGGCACGCGGGTGACGGCTTCATGAGCGTTCCGGACATCGGCGTCACCACCCGGGCAGCACGAGGCCGGCCCACACCAGCAGGGGACCGACCAGCACCACGATCACGCTGTAACCGAGGATCTGCTTGTAGTACACGGGCTCGCTGATGGTGTCGGGCTTGTTGGCCAGCATCAGGGCGCCGTTGGTGGAGAAGGGGCTGACGTCGACGATCGTCGAGGAGACGGCGAGCGCGGCCACGAACAGGCCGGCGCTGATGCCGCCGTCGGCCATCAGCGGCAGGCCGATCGGGATGATCACCGGCAGCAGCGCCGTGGAGGAGGCGAACGCCGAGACCACGCCGCCGACGTAGCACAGCACGAGGGCGCCGAGCGTCACCGCGCCCAGGCCGGCCGCCCAGTTGCCGACGAACTCCGGCGAGCCGGCGAGCTCCAGGACGGTGGCGTAGGTGCTGATGCCCGCCAGCAGCAGCACGGTGGGCCAGGCGATCTGCTTGACCGCGTCGCGGTGCTGCTCGGGGGAGAGCATCGCCAGCAGGACGGCCGCGGTGATGGCCACGAACCCGATGTCTCGGTCGAAGACCAGCGCGATGACAGCGACACCGAGAAAGGCCACGAGGGTCAGGATCTGCTCGGTGCGGACGCCGCGATCCCGGGTGACGGTGGCCGTCGAGGCGCCGAAGCCGCGGGCGTCGACGCTGGCCCCGCCCTCGTGCATCTCCTCCGTGACGGTCTCGGGCGCGTCGGGGTCGATCCGCATGCCCATCAGGCGGCGCCCACCGAGGAGGACGAACAGGATGGCGGCCATGATCAGGTTGACGACGAAGCTGGCCAGGAAGACCGTCAACTCGCTGGAGGGCAGCCCGGCGTCGACCATCACCGTGTTGGTGATCGTGCCGTAGATGCTGATCGGTGAGAACCCGCCAGCCTGGGCGCCGTGCACGACGAACATGCCCATCATCAACGGGCTGATGCCGTACCGGCCCGCGAAGCCGAGGGCGATCGGGCCGATGATCGCGCAGGCGGCCGGGCTGACCGCGCCGACACCGGTCAGGACGGCGGTCACGGCGAACATGACCCACGGGATGAGCGCAACCCGGCCGCCGACGCCCTTCACCGCGGTGGCGACGATCAGGTCGACGGTGCCGTTGTTCCGGGCGATGGCGAAGAGGTAGGTGACGCCGATGATGGTGAGCAGCAGGCCGCCGCTCACCCCCGCGAGGATCTCCTTCTCCTCGAGCCCGAGGGAGTACATGCCCACGAGCCAGGCGGCTACGTAGGCGAGGGCGCCCATGTTGATCGGCAACAGGGTGCCGACCACGAAGAGCGCCACGAGAGCGATGATCGCGACCCATTCAGGTCCCATGACGGTGTTCCTTCCGCAAGTTCTCCGAGCCGGGACGGCCCGGATCCGGGTGACCCGGTCACGTCGCTGGCTCGCCTAGCCGATAGGTCAGTCGGTGACCGTGTCAATAGGATCGGCGCATGTCGGCCTGCCAGGACTTCCCCGAGCCGTTGCTGCGGACCCGCCTTCACGAGCAGGTCGCTGAGCAGCTCACCGCGTGGAGCGAGCACAACGGGCTCCGAGCCGGCGATCGGCTCCCGCCCGAGCGCGACTCGACGTCCGAGAGGTGACCGGGCTCGAGGAGCTGACCGTCCTCGTCGCGGGGTTCGGCGCCGGCGTCATGACGGCAACGGTCGGGGTGGCCTCGCTGTTGAGCTTCCCGGTCCTGCTGGCGGTCGGGCTGCCGCCGGTCGTCGCCAACGCCTCGAACACCGTCGGCATGACCCCGGCAGGGCTCAGCGGCTCGTTCGGCTACCGCACCGAGCTGCGCGAGCACCCCGGCATCACGGCGACCGTGCTGCTGACCTGCGCCGGAGGCTCCGTCGCCGGGGCCGCGCTCCTGCTCGCCCTGCCGCCGGGGGTCTTCCAGGCAGTCGTGCCGTGGCTGATCCTCTTCACCTGCCTGCTCGTCGGTGCGTCGCCGCGCCTGAACGCATGGCTCCGGCGCAGCCATGACGGCCACGAGCCCCGCACCCGGATGACCCCCCTCACCACGTTCTTCGCCACGGTGACAGGCATGTACGGCGGCTACTTCGGCGCCGGCTCAGGAGTGATGATGATGGCGGTGCTCGGGCTCGGCATCGACGTCGAGTTCCGCATCATCAACGCGCTCAAGACGCTCGCCGTGATGGCGAGCAACGTGGTGGCCACCGTGATCTTCGTCGTCCTGGCCGAGCTCGACTGGGCCGCCATCGGCCTGCTTGCCTCCGGATCGATCGTCGGGGGGTACGTCGGCGCGCGCATCGGTCGGCTGCTGCCGCCGACGCTGCTGCGGGGGCTGGTGGTCGTCGTCGGCGTGGTCGCGGCGGTGACCATGCTGGTCTGACGTCTCCAGCCGGTCGGTCGCCGGCACGAGAACGACCGAGATGGGCAGCTGCCTACGCTGTCCCCCATGCCACCGTCGATGCCCGCCGAGCTCCTCGCCGCCGCCCGGGCCGCGAAGGGGTTCATGCCCGACGACGAGGGCGCGTTCCTCCACGAGCGGGCGCTGGAGGCGGGGCGGGAGGGGCCGCTGCTCGAGGTCGGGAGCTACTGCGGGAAGTCCGCCATCTACCTCGGCGCCGCCGCACGGGCCACCGGGACGACCCTCTTCACCGTCGACCACCACCACGGCTCGGAGGAGAACCAGGCCGGCTGGGAGCACCACGACCCGACGCTCGTCGACCCCGAGCTGGGGGTCATGGACACGCTGCCGGTCTTCCGCGCGACCATCGTTCGCGCGGGGCTCGAGGAGGAGGTCGTCGCGGTGGTCGGCCGCTCCGCCACGGTCGCCCGGCACTGGCGGCTGCCGCTGGCCCTGCTGTTCGTCGACGGCGGCCACGGCGAGGAGCCGGCGCACACCGACTACGAGGGGTGGGCACCCTGGGTCCGCAACGGGGGGCTGATGCTCATCCACGACGTGTTCCCCGACCCCGCCGACGGCGGACGGCCGCCGTACGAGATCTTCCTCCGCGCACTCGCCGACGGGTTCGAGCAGGCCGGTGCCCAGGGGTCGATGCGAGCCGTGCGCCGGGTGCGCGGTGACGCCGGGGACGCGGTCAGCGCCCGCTGACCGACCCCACCCAGGCCGCGTCCTCGCCGACGCAGCCGCACTGGACCGCCAGCGAGGGCGGGTCGGCCGGCAACGTGTCTCCGCGGAAGATCCCGGAGCCGGGCGTGGTCCGGGAGAGCGCGTCGGCGGCGAGGACCACCGCCGCGGAGGTGTACGTCGTCTGCTCGACCGGCCAGAAGGCGTCGTCGTCGAAGACGTAGCCGGTCCAGTAGAGCCCACTCTCGTGACGGCTGTGCTGGATCGCCCCGAGCAGGCTGATCGCCCGTGTCCGGTCGCCGATGTTGTCGAGCGCCATCGCCAGCTCGGACGTCTCCGCGCCGGTCACCCACGGGTTGATGGCCACGCACCGACAGCCGAGCCCCTCGACGACGAAGTCGTCCCACCGGGCGGCCAGGAGCCCGGTCGCCTCCGCGCCGCGGAGCGGGCCGCAGAGGACCGGGTAGTACCAGTCCATGGAGAACTCCGCCTTGTCGAGGAACAGCTCACGGTGCGCCTCGAGCGCGTGCCGGAGCCGCCCGGCGGCGAGCTCCCAGGCCGGCTGCGGGTCGTCGACCAGGTCGGCGAGCGCGAGGCCGGCCCGGAACGCGTGGTAGATGCTGGAGCTGCCGGCGAGCAGGGCCTCCTCGTGGACCGTGCCGTCCGCCTGCTGCGCCCAGGCGATCCCGCCGAACGGCAGCTGCATCCAGGCCGCGAAGTCCAGCCCGGCCCGGACGGCCGGCCAGCACCGCCGTACGAATGCGCGGTCGCGGCGGAGCAGCCAGTGGTGCCAGACCCCCACCGCCAGGTACGTCGACATGTTGGTGTCGCCGCTCGGGTCCTCGACGGTGGAGCCGACCGTCTTCATCGGCCAGGAGCCGTCGGCACGCTGGGTGGCCAGGCACCAGTCGTACGCCGCCGTGGCGGCTGGGTCCTGACCCGCGACGAGGAGCGCCATCGCCGCCTCGACGTGGTTCCAGGCATCGATGTGCTCACCGACCGCCCACGGGATCCCGCCGTCGTCCTGCTGCACCCCGGCGATGGCGGCCGCGGTCCCGAGCACCTGTGCCGCCGAGATCACCCCTTCGACCGCAGGGACGCCGGACGTCTCCGTGGTCATCCTTCGGGCTTCTCGAAGTAGAGCACCAGGCTCTTGCCGACCAGCGGGTCGAGCACCTTGTCGGCGAGCCGGGTGGCGCGCGGCTGCTTGACGATGTCCCAGACGAGCACTCGGTGGATCGCCTTCACCAGCGGGTTGTTGTCGTTGGCGACCCCGACCGCGCACTTGACCCACCAGTACGGCGCGTGCAGCCCGTGCGCGTGGTGGCGACCGGTGAACCGCAGTCCGGCGCTTTCCACCTGGGCCACCAGCTCGTCACCGCGGTAGATGCGGACGTGGCCGCCCTCGACCTCGTGGTACTCGTCGGAGAGGGCCCAGCAGATCTTCTCCGGGAGCCACCGGGGCACGGTGACCGCGATGGTGCCGCCCGGGCGCAGCACGCGCGCCAGCTCGGCGATCGCGGCGGCGTCGTCGGGGATGTGCTCGAGCACCTCGGCGGCGACGACGCGGTCGAACTCGCCGTCGGGGAAGGGCAGGTCGAGCGCGTCACCCTGCTTGACGTCGGCCTCGGCCCCGGCGGGGACGGTGCCCTCGTCGCGCATCGCGGCGAACCACTCGCTCACCGTCGAGAGCTCGTCGGCGTCCTGGTCGAGGGCGATCACGTCGGCGCCGCGGCGGTACATCTCGAAGGCGTGACGTCCGGCGCCGCACCCCATGTCGAGGACCCGCTCGCCGGCCCGCAGCCCGAGCCGGTCGAAGTCGACGGTCAGCATCGTTCGGGACTCCTCACTTCTCGTTCCGCCGGGCGATCGCCCGCTCGTAGGCCTCCGCGGTCGCGACGGCGACGGCGTGCCAGCTGAACCGCTCGAGCACGCGACGGCGACCGGCCGCCCCCATCCGGGCCCGACGGTCGGGGTCGTCGAGCAGCCGCGCGAGCGCGTCGTACAGCTCTCCGACGTCGCCGGGGCTCACCAGGTCGGCGCACGCGCCGTCGTCGCCGACGACCTCGGGGATCGCGCCCGCGCGGCTGACGACGAGCGGCGTCTCGCACGCCATGAGCTCCGCGGTGGGCAACGAGAACCCCTCGTAGAGCGAGGGCACGCAGGCGACCTCGGCCGAGCCCATGACCTCGACCAGCTCGGCGTCGGAGATCCCGTGGACGAAGCTGACGCTCTCCTCCAGGCCGAGCTTCTCGACCAGCTGCTCGGTGCGGCCGCCCTTGCTGGGCCTGGTCACCAGGACGAGCGACACCTCGCGCTCGGTGCGCAGCTTCGCGAGCGCCTCGAGGAGGGTGGCCACCCCCTTCATCGGGGTGTCCGCGCTTGCCATCGCCACGATGCGGCCGGGCACCCGTGGCTGGGTGGGCGGCCGGAAGATGTCGTCGACGCCGAGCGGGACCACCTGGATGCGGTCCGGATCGACCCCGAAGTCCTGGGCGATGTCACGGCGGGAGCTCTCCGAGACGGTGAGGAGCTGGGGCAGCCGACGCGCGACGCGTCCCTGCATGCGCAGGAAGGAGTACCACCGCCGCAGCGTGAGCTGCTTGCGCAGCGATGCATGCGCCAGGTCGACCCGGCGGTCGAACGTGATCGGGTGGTGGATGGTGGTGACGAGCGGGAACCCCATCGCCTCGATCGCGAGGGTCCCGTAGCCGAGGCTCTGGTTGTCGTGGACGACGTCGAAGTCGTCCTTGCGGGCCTCGAGGAGCTTGGCGACGCGCCGGCTGAACGTGCGCGGCTCGGGGAACGCCGCGGTGCACATCGCGAGGAACTCGTAGACGTCGACCAGGTCGCGGAACTCGCGCAGCCTGGGGATCCGGAACGGGTCCGGCTCGCGGTAGAGGTCGAGGCTCGGCACCTCGGTGAGCCGGACCCCTTCGTCGAGCTCGGGGTAGGGCTGGCCGGAGAAGACCTCGACGTCGTGGCCGAGCCGGACGAGCTCACGGCTGAGGTGGCGCAGGTAGACGCCCTGCCCTCCGCAGTGCGGCTTGCTGCGGTAGGACAGCAGAGCGACTCTCACAGGCGGGTTCCTCCCCGGTCGTACTCCCGTCGTGGGCTGCCCCGACCGTGGGAGAATCTGCAACGTGTCGTGATCCTACGTGCCCCGCTGGTGGCCTCCGTGGACAGGTCAGGCGCCGAGCCGGCGCTTCTGCTCCTCGACGTCGAAGTCCGGCTCCGGCCACTCCAGCTCCATCGCTTCGAGCGCGTCCCGCAGGAGCGACGCGATCGCGAGCGAGCGGTACCACTTCCGGTTGCTGGGTACGACGTGCCACGGCGCCCACTCGGTGCTGCACCGTTCGAGCGCGATCTCGTAGGCCTCCTGGTAGTCATCCCAGAGCTCGCGCTCGTCGACGTCTCCCGGCTTGAACTTCCACATCTTCGTCGGGTCGTCGAGGCGGGCGAGGAGCCGCTCCCGCTGCTCGTCCTTGGAGATGTGAAGCATGCACTTGATGACCGTGCACCCCTCGTCGGCCAGCTGCTTCTCGAAGTCGTTGATCGCGTCGTAGCGCCGCTCGACCTCGTCGGACGGTGCCAGCCCGTGCACCTTGGCGACCAGCACGTCCTCGTAGTGGGACCGGTCGAAGATGCCGACCTGCCCGGCGATCGGGGTCTGCTTCTCGACCCGCCAGAGGAAGTCATGCGCCTTCTCCTCCTCGGTCGGGGCCTTGAACGACGTGGCGTTGACGCCTCCCGGGTTGAGCGCACCCACCACGTGCTTGAGGACGCCGCCCTTGCCGGAGGTGTCCATGCCCTGGATGACGAGGAGGATGCTGCGGTGCCCCCCGGTGTAGGCGTCGGCCGCCAGCTTCGCCTGGAGGTCGACGAGCTCGTCGTCGAGCTCGTCGAGCGCAGCCTTGCCCTCGGCCTTGTTGCCGTCGAACCCCGGCTTGCCGTCGGGGTCGATCCCGGCGAGGTCGACCGGTCCCGGGCCGACGCGGAGCAGCTCCCCGATCCCCCGGATGCCGGTGTGCGTGTCGGTGTGCGTCATCCCGGGAGGCTACCCACGTTCGCGGCGCCACACCCGTACTGTCGTGGCGTGCAGCTGCCTGTCATGCCTCCGGTCCTTCCCATGCTCGCGAAGTCGGTCAAGGACGTCCCCGACCCGGCGAAGTTCCGCGACGACGCGCACCCCGGGCTGCTCTACGAGCCCAAGTGGGACGGGTTCCGGGCAATCGTCTTCAAGGACGGCGACGAGGTCGAGCTGGCCAGCCGCAACACCAAGCCGCTGACCCGCTACTTCCCGGATGTCGTCGAGGCCCTGCGGAGCAGCGACCTGCCGGAGCGGTGCGTGCTCGACGGGGAGCTCATCGTGGCGATCGGCGACCGGCTCGACTTCGACCGGCTCCAGGACCGGATCCACCCGGCCCAGTCGCGGGTCAAGATGCTCGCCGGGACGACGCCCGCTGCGTTCGTCGCCTTTGACGTCCTCGCCCTGGCGGACGACGACCTGACCGCCGTACCTCTCGCCGTGCGGCGCGAGCACCTCGAGGCGGCTCTGGAGACCCGGCCCCACGGCGTGCACCTGACCCGGGTGACGACCGACCCGGCCGTCGCGCTGCGGTGGTTCGACCAGTTCGAGGGTGCCGGGCTGGACGGGATCGTGGCCAAGCCACTGTCGGGGCGCTACCAGCCCAACGTCCGTGCGATGTTCAAGGTGAAGCACGAGCGCACGGCCGACGTCGTCGTCGCGGGCTACCGGCTGCACAAGAACTCCACCGCGGAGAAGCCGCTGCTCGGCTCCCTGCTCCTCGGGTTGTACGACGACCAGGGTCACCTCCGCCACGTCGGCGTCTCGGCGTCGTTCACCGCGAGCCGTCGGGCGCAGCTGGTCGAGGAGCTCCAGCCGCTGGTGGCGGACGACGTCTCCTCGCACCCGTGGGGCCAGTGGCAGGAGATCACCGCCAGCGGCGACCGGACGCCGAGCGCGGTGAGCAGGTGGAGCGCCGGCAAGGACCTCTCGTTCGTGCCGCTGCGCCCGGAGCGGGTGGTCGAGGTCGGCTACGACCACATGGAGGGCGAGCGGTTCCGCCACACCGCGCAGTTCAAGCGGTGGCGCGGCGACCGGGACCCGGAGAGCTGCACCTACGAGCAGCTCGAGGAGCCGGTGTCCTACGACCTGGGGGACGTGCTCGGCGGCTGACTCCCGCTCGGGGGCGGTCGACGGAAATTGCCGGATCGCGATGGTGGGAAGCGTCCTCTCAGCAGCCGTTTTCGACTATACTAGAACGCATGATCGACAGCGACTGGATCGACGGCCTCGACGGCGACACCGCCGCCGACGCGTTGGTCGGGGTTCGGGAGAGGCTGCGGACCGCGGAGGGCGAACGGCTGCTGATCGCCGCGCACTGGGCGGACCTGCACGCACCGGAGGAGCTGGCCCCCGGGGAGCTGGCGCTGTGCACCGATGGGTCGGGGCAGGTCCGGGTGCTGCCCGGTGGGGAACAACGGGTCCGGATCGGCGCCGACGGCACCCCCGAGGTCATGGAGTTCGCCGCCGCCGAGCTCGCCGCACTGTCGG